>JAEEQN010000055.1 GCA_016285345.1 Victivallales bacterium
CTCTACGACTATGAACTGGTCTCCACCGATGACCTCCAGAACTGGACCGACCATGGTTTCGTGTTCTCCGTCGGCAGAGGCGCGGGTCCGTACAACCAGGGCAAGACGGATGCGCCGTGGGCGGGGCACTGCTACGCTCCCGGCACCGCGATCCGCGACGGCAAAGTCTATCTTTACTTCCCGGACGGAGGTTCCTCCATTGGCGTGGCTGTGGCCGACAAGCCTGAAGGCCCTTATACCGACCCAATCGGCAAAGCCCTCATCAATCACTCCTCGAACTACGGTTCCAGCTGGCTCTTCGACCCCGCGGGATTCGTTGATGATGATGGCCGTGCGTTCGTATACTACGGCGGCAACGGTCCGACGCAGGCCCGTATTCTCGAACTCAACAAAGATATGATCAGCGTGTTCCCGACAGCTGTTCATCATACTGTGCCGCGCTTCTTTGAAGCCTCCTACATGCACAAATACAAAGGCAAATACTACTTCTCCTACAGCACGAACTTCAATCCGACCCCGGAGATGCCGGGCAGTGCCACCATCGGTTATATGATGGGTGATTCCCCGACCGGCCCGTTCGAGTACAAGGGCGTCGTAATTGATAACCCGAAGCAGAACCTCGGCAATAACAACCACGCCTCGATCATCGAGTACAAGGGGCACTGGTACATCGCGTATCATGACCGCAAGCTCGCCATCGCCAGTAACCTCAACAACAAGACCAATTCCCGCAGTGTGAACCTCGACGAGCTGTTCTACAACGATGATGGAACGATCAAGAAGGTCGTCGAGACCGAACACGGCCCGAAGCAGCTCAAGAACTTCGATCCGACCCGGAAATGCCGTTTCGTCACCATGAACAAGTCCGGCAAGATCCTCACCGCGGAAGAAGCGGCGCAACAGCAGTTGCCCGCGCTGAAGAGCACGATGGGCCCCAACAAGGAAACCGTGCTCTCCTCCATGCAGAATAACAGCTGGATTCGCGTTTCCGGCGTTGACTTCTCCAGGAAGCCGACCGGCGGTACGCTCAAGTACAGCGCCAAGGACGACAACACCTCCATCGAGATCCGTAAGGGCGCGGCCGACGGCGATCTGCTCGGCACCGTGAAACTCGCGAATACCAACGGCGAATGGAAGGAACTCAACTTCAAACTCGACAAGGCTGTCGACGGTGTGTTCGACTACCTCTATTTCGTGTTCGAAGTCCGGGGAACTCCGGCGACCGCGGCGCTCTTTGATGAATCTGACGTCGTCACCGTGGCTGCCGCTGGCGGCGCTCCGCAGGGCGGCTTCGGTCAGGGGCAGCGTCCTCAACGTCAAGGTCAAGGCCAGAGTCAGGGCGGCGTTCCCGCTGCTGGCGGTCAACCCGGTAATCTTCCTGCCGGAGCTCCCGCTGTCGGAGCCTCTGCAGGCGGTCAGCGTCCGCGTCGTCAAGGCCAAGGCCAGGGTGGTCAGGCTCAGGGCGGTCAGGGGTTTGCCGGTGGCCAGGGTGGCCAGGGTGGTCAGGCTCAGGGCGGTCAGGGGCAAGGCCAGCGTCCGCGTCGTCAAGGCCAAGGCCAGGGTGGCCAGGGCGGTCAGGGAGCCAGACCTGGACAGCAGGCGCAGCAGCAGCCTGAAGGTCCCAAGCCGGTCGAAAGCACCGCTCAACTTGATTGGTACCAGTTCACCTGAGAACATTTTCTTCCTGACATGAATTGAATCGAGTCTTGTCAGGCGATTTGAACAAAAACACGTCAGCCTCCGAAGCCAGAGATGGTTCCGGAGGCTGAGGGTTTTGGAGGAGAGCCTCAAGTATTAGGTATCATTTGTACATCAAGATGATTTCATTGCTGATAGCCTTGGCGGCTCTCGTTTCCGGCTGTTTGCTCCACCCGTGGTCATATGCACACACGCACCGCTTTTCGTCCCGGCTCGTGCCCGCAGAGAGAAATAGTCTCGAAAACCTGTCGCCACAAAAAATAGAACATTTGTTTGTTTTTCTCTTGACAAATCATCCGTCTGTGCTATATTGCGCATAAAAACCAGGCAAATACTCTCTTATGGCAAAACACAATTACCATGTATCCGAAGAAACCCGCCGGAAGCTTTTGAGCGCGGCAGGCGAGCTTTTTGCATTCCGCGGAGTGGACGGGACCTCCGTTCGGGATATTACAAGCCGTGCGGGAACAATGCCCAATGCCATCAGTTATCATTTCGGGGGCAAAGACGGACTCGTTTCCGCCTGCATGCAGTGCGCGCTGGGAAACTGGAGCGACAAGCGTATCATGAAATACTGCAAAGAGAACGAGTCGCTTTTCTCCACCAGAGACGGATGCCGCCAAATGGTTTCCGATCTCATCGATATCTATTTCCGGAGTTACGGAGACGAGACCCAGCCGAAATGGATGAATATGCTTCTGCTTCGTTCGGTCCTTACCGGACAATGGATCGGAGGCGAACATGAACAGATCTGCCGTCAGGTGCTTGAGCTTTTTTGCGACGTGTTTCACCGGGTCTCCGGAAACGATGACCGGATGACGGCCATCTGCTGGGCGATGTCCATTGTCAGTCCTGCTTTTCTGCTGGGTGCAAGCAATACGGATTTTGTCAGCCTGTCCTCATCCGGAACAGGAAGCCGGACATTTCTGCGTCGGCTTCAATCGACCATCACGGAACAGGCTCTTTTTACTGCCGGTTTAATCGACAAGTGATCATGTGAGGCAACCAAACAGGAAAGAACCCGGCGCATAACGGACGGAACCGATCGAAAATTGAAACATAAGCTTTATTTCCATATAACCCAATCACTAAACCAGGAGATCCGAACATGAAAATCAAAGCAGTCAAGTTTTATGAAAACGGCTTCATGACGCAGCCGTTCGCCCTCGGCGGCGAGGACGGCATGGAAAAGTTCGACGCATCCGTGCGCTACCGTTCCTGCCTCCAGAACTACGTGATCGACACCGGAAAGGAAGTCATTCTGGTGGATACCGGCCTGCCTTCGGATTTCCCCCCGCCCGCCGCCACGCCCGATGCGACCATTTACCTGGGCGCCCCCATCAAGGATTATGTGGATGCTCTGGCCGAACTGGGATATAAGCCGGAACAGGTCTCGAAGATCCTCATCACCCACAAACACGCCGATCATACCGGCAGACTCTCCGCTTTTCCGAACGCAACGATCTACGCCGGTCAGGAGGAATGCGCCGCGGACGAGCTGAAAGACCTCCCGAACGTCACGCCCGTCTCCTTCACCGACGGCGCATATTACAACTTCCCCGAAAGCCAGAAAATCGCCGACGGCGTCACCTACATCAAGGCCAAGGGCCATACCCTGGGCAACAGCATCGTCATCGTGGAAAGCGACGGCCTCTTCTACATGATCCACGGCGACGTGACCTATACGGACGAGGCGCTCTACGAAAACAAGCTCTCGGTGGTGTTCGAGGACAAGGCCGCCGCGCGGGAGACGCTGGACCGCGTCCGCGACTTCATCGCGCACCATCCCACCGTCTATCTTTCCACCCATACGCCGCTGGGATACGAGAACCTTGAGGCGAAACGGACGGTCGATCTCGCGCATCCCACGGAAACTCTTCCCGTCGGGGAGATCCATTTCAAGGAAGCATCGGGGAAATATATCTGCTCCGTCTGCGGGCAGGTCTATGATCCGGCTGTCGGCGATCCCGAACACGGCATTCCCGCCGGAACCGCGTTCGAGGATTTGCCCGCGGACTGGAAATGCCCGCGCTGCCGCCAGCCCAAAGACAAGTTCAATCCGGCGTAAACACCATGGCAGATCTTGACCGGGACAGCCAGATTGTCCGCACAAGCATTGTCGGCATTTTCGCAAACCTTTTTCTTGTCGGCTTAAAAGCCGCTGTGGGGTTGGCGACAAATTCAATTGCCGTGCTGCTGGATGCTTTGAACAACCTTGGCGATGCGCTTTCGAGTGCTGTCACTATTGTTGGCACAAAGCTCGCCGCTCGTCGGCCCGACAAGAAACATCCCTACGGATATGGCCGCATTGAATATCTTACGGGAACCGTTGTCGCAGTCATCGTGCTTGCAGCCGGGGTCACAGCCTTGCGCGAATCCGCTGTCAAAGTTTTCAAGCCGTCCGAGACGGACTACACTGTTGTCTCTTTGGTGCTGCTGACGATCGGCGTAGCCGTCAAACTTCTTGTCGGACGATATGTTCGCGCCATCGGACAGCGCATCGGTTCCGCAGCGCTTGTGGCCTCCGGCTCGGACGCATTCTTCGATGCGATTCTTTCCACCGGAACGATTCTTGCGGCCATTGCGACTCTTCTTTGGAAAGTGAGACTCGAAGGCATTCTTGGGGTTGTCATTTCCCTGGTCATTATCAAGGCCGGGGTCGAAATTCTCCTCGAACCGCTTCATGGGATTATCGGCAGCCGTCCTGACGAAGAGCTCACGGCGAAGGTGAAAGAGATCGTCCTTTCCGACAAAAGGGTGCGTGGCGTCTATGATATTTCGCTTCACAACTACGGACCATCCCGTATCATCGGCTCAGCCCATGTGGAAGTCCCGGACGGACTGTGCGCCCGCGAAATTCATTCTCTCACCCGATCCCTCGCATTGCTGGCTTTCGAACGTTTGGGGATTGTTCTGACCCTGGGCGTTTATGCTTCAACAGACTCATCACCGGTGCTTGATGATATCAGCAAAAGCATCAATTCCGTCGCCGGGGAGTGTCCTGATGTTCTGCAGGTACATGGTTTTCTTGGAGATGAGGCGGCACACACGGTGATGTTCGATCTTGTTGTGAATCTTTCAGCCGATGCATGTCAAGTTCGTGATTCTCTCGTTTCCAAACTTGAAACGCAATATCCGGGCTGGACGTTCAGTGTTGTCCTCGATACGGATGCGGCTGACTGAAAATGCCAGAACCAAAAATCTGCCGACCATGTTTGTCCGTTCGATGACGAGGGGCTCTTCGTGGAAGATTGACCTCTCTCCGTTGAAAACGGTTTGATTGTGCGGAACGTCTCGCAGGGGGGAGACGTTCCATTTTTGTCCTGAACCTCAAGATAAAGGGAACCGTTACCCTCTGTCCAGCATGATCGCGCCCAGATTCCGGATGGAATCCAGCGTCGGTCCGATCATGGCGCGTTCCTCATCCGTCATATCCGGTCCGATCTCCAGTTCGATCGCCTCGACGTTGTTCAGCATGTTCGAGGCGTTCGCGACCGCCTCGTCCCTCTGTTCGGGAGTCATGTTCCCCATCCAGTTGCCGGCGGTATTGCCCATCATGTTGATCATGCTGGTCATGAACGTCATCATCATCCGCGTTCTTGCCTGATCTTCCGGCGACATTTCGCGATAGGTGTCGAGTCCCTGCCAGACAGTTTCCACGGCTTCTTCCGGAGTCTGCTTGTGGAACTCCTTCCGCGGCTCCTGAGGCTGTTCCGCCGGTTGATCGCCCCAACCCTGGTTGGAACCGCCAAAATCGGAGAACGTCGATGCGAGGTCGACTTTCTTCTTGACCTTCGGACCGTGACGGCGAACCTTCGGCGGAGCATCTTCTTCCCCTGCCTGATCCGCCTCGGCTGTCGAGGGCGGGACCTGTCCCGTTTGCATTGTTTTGAACGTGGCGAACCCGAGAATAGCCGCCAGGACCAGTCCGATCAGGGCGATTCCGGCGATTTGCTTTCTTTCCATGGAGAATGTTCCTTCGTTTTGAACAGAAAAGACCACTGCTGTCCGGGAAAAAATCAGGGTGGGAAATTACTCCGACAAGAGAAATATAGCACCGTTCTCCCCAAAGTCAAACGTTCAGGCGGACATTGGCATTGAACGGATGAGGCAGAGACGGAAAAATGGGGATATGGAGAAATGACGCTTTCCCTCTGTCTTTCCTGCATCCGAATCATCAGATGAAGTATTCGATCTGCGTGTCATTTACCGGGAAGAACTCCCGGAGGATGCGCTGCCGCATCGCTATAAAATCCGGTGAACTCCGATACCGCGGCCGGTTCAGTTTGACGGGGAAAATGTTTTTGATACGTCCCGGATCAGCCTCCATGAGCACAATGCGGTCTGCCAGGCAAATGGCCTCGTCTATGTCATGTGTGACGAAAATAACCGTGTGGGTTTCATTGCGGACGATTCTCTGCAGATCCAGCTGCAGGCGGCAGCGTGTAATGGGATCAAGTGCGCCGAATGGCTCATCCATAAAAAGGATTTCGGGCTTGACCGCAAGGGCTCTCGCAATGGCGACCCGCTGTTGCTGGCCGCCGGAGAGATTTCTCGGATACTGTTCGGCAAATCCGGAAAGGCCAACCAGTTTCAGGTATTCTTCCGCAATTCTTGAACGTTCGGCACGACTGATCTTCTTCGACTCAAGACCGAGCTCGACATTTTTGCGGACCGAACGCCAGGGAAGCAGACCGTACTGCTGGAAAATCATGACATAATCCTGCCTGGGGCCCCGGACGGGCTTTCCGTCGATGCGTATGGAACCGGAGGTAAGGGATTCGAAGCCCGCGATGGTATTCATCAGCGTGGTCTTCCCGCATCCCGAGGCTCCGAGAAGGCAAACGAATTCGCCGCGCTCGATAGAAAGCGTAACGTCTTCCAGCGCGGTAAATGTTTCTCCGCTTTGTTTCAAAAATGTCTTCCGAGCATGTTCTATTTCAATGTACATCGGTTTGTCCCCAGAATTTCAGGATTGCCAGTTCCGCTTTGCCTATGAGCAGGTCGAGAATGAGGCCGATCGCCCCGACAAGCACCATTGCCGCAAGCAAATGATCGGAGCGCATGTTGTTTCGCGCATCCACGATCATGAAGCCAAGTCCGCTTTGAGTTCCGACCATCTCGCCGGATACCAGGAATATCCATGCACTGCCGAGTGCGATGTGAAAACTGTTCGCAATTTGCGGAAAAACCGCCGGAAAGACGATTTTCCACAGAATGGAGGGCGACTTGACTCCATAGTTCGCGGAAATTTTCAGATAGACCGGATCCAGATTGATGACAGCGCGCGCGGTGGTCAGCAGGACCGGGAAGAACGCTGCGATGAAAATGATGACGATGGCAGGCAGATCGCCGATTCCCCAGAAAAGGACAATGAACGGCATCCATGCGACCGGGGCGATGGGGCGAAGGAATTGCAGAATCGGGTTCAGGTAATCGAAGATGCTCTTATACCATCCGACGAGAATGCCGAGGATGGTCCCTGCTGAAATCGCCAAAACGTAGCCGATTGCGAAACGCCAGAGACTGTCCGTGATATTCTGCCTCAGGGAGCCGTTGCGACACAGTTCGGCAATCGCCTTCAGGACCACGAGCGGCGACGGCAGGAGCGCAGGCGAGATATCGGAGAAGCGGACAATTGCTTCCCAGAGTGCAAGCAGGAGCGCGACCGACACGATGATGGTCCATATCTGTCTGAAAACCTTCACTGCTGTTCTCCTGCGAAATCCTGAAACTTGGGAGGTTGTTCCGAAATCCCGTATTTTCTGACCAAATCCGACAGTTTGGCGTAATCTTCCGGAGTTATCTTCAGATCCCCGAAAGAAAGCCATTCCAGGGATTGCTTCAGAACCTGTTCCTTCTGATTCAGGAAACCCGTGGCGGTTTCAAGAAGCTTTTCCTTGCTTGTCAGTCTTTCCCCCGCCGCGTAATATTCCGACAGGAGAAGGGAGGCGAGTTCCGGATATTCCTTGAGGAAGCGGTCATTGGCGACCAATGCGCAGCAGATGGAATTGTCCCACAGTTCATGTGAATCCGCAAGAACTTTCCCGCAGCCTGTTTCAACGGCGATGGCGCCGAACGGCTCCGCGACGCAGTATCCGGCGATGCGGCCCGATGCCAGCGCGGAAGGCATTTCGGGCGGCGGCAGTTCCACCAGGGTGACTTCTTTTTCGGAAATCCCTTCCTTTTCAAGAAGCAGGCGGACCAGAATATGGTGCGAGGACGCCCGATGCGGAATGGCGATGGTCTTCCCTCTTAAATCGCCTGCCGCATTGATGTCTTTGGCAACGACAATGACATTGCCGTCCTTGTGCCCAAGCGCCAACGCGGTCAGTCCGATTCCACGCTCCTTCGCCATCATGGCAGGTTCGATCAGCACGGAGGCCGCGTCAACGCGCCCTGTGTTCAGCGCGTCCAGAAGTTCCGGCCAGGAGCCGTACTTGACGAGTTCGAACGGCAAATCTTTGTTCTTCGTCATTTCCGGCAGGACCAAAGCATGCGTGATCGGGAGATAGGCGATTTTCACCTTCTTTTCGCCACCCTTGCCGCACCCGGCAAGCAACAGACCGGCAGACAGGATGACGGATATAATCAGTTTTCCATAGTTTTCCATTTCAGTTTTCTCCTTTTATCTTTTAGGTCTTCAATGATTCGCGCGGCCAAGGCTCCGGAGTCGGTCTCCACAACCATCTCCGACCCGAGCAAGGGTTTGGTTCCTTTGGTCATGAAATCGGAAACGGCTTCCGATCCTTGCGTCGGCGCATAAATGCTGTGATATGAATTGATTCCCATCAGGCGAAACGCCAGCGCAGCGCAAATACCTTTTTCGTTGCTCCATTCCGGGCTGATGAACGCATAAGGCATTTCCTTGACGGCATGTTTCGCAACGCCTGCGATTCCCGCGAAGAAACCCGAGGAGCGTGCATTGTCCAGACATTCGCCGACATGCCATGCGGGCGGCAGGTCTTTCAGGAAGTTCCGCAGCGGTTCCCCTGTTTGTTGAAGCGCCTTCACGGAACAGAATCCCAGTTTCAGCAAGGCGAATGATGCGCAGCCATTGGTCAATATGAGCACATTGTTGCGAATCAGTTCCGCGGCGACTTCGACAATCGATTTTTCGTAAACCAGACGCGGGTTGTTGCATCCGACAAGATTGACGATGCCCATGATATGCCCGTCTTCCAGGGCTTCCTCCAGAGTCGCAAGTCCCTTGGGGAAATGCTTCGCCGCCCATTCGACGGAAAAGCCGAATTCCGCTTCTATCTCATACTGAGGCACCTTGACCGGTATCTCACGCCTTGCCCGGAAACTTTCGATTCCGCGGCGGACGATTTTTTCCGCCAGCTCATGGATCTGAGCCATATTGGAGTGTTCATGATCGAAACCGTAATGCTCGGCGCCGGGCAGACGGGCCGAATCGCTTGTAGTCACGACCGTCGTCTTGAAACATCTGGCGACATCCATAATGGACGGAAAGACATCCTGCACGTCGGCGACCCACAGGTCAAGTGCTCCTGTACCGAGGATGAGCTCCGAGCCCACCGCGTTGGAGAGCGGCGTCACGCCTCCGTAGCGGTACATCGCGGAGAGCCCTGAACAGCATATCCCGTAAAAACGGATTCCTTTGGCTCCGGCTTTGATCGCTTCCTGCTGGAAGGCTTCGCTTTGACCGGTCTTGACGATTTCGCTCACCAGCAGAGGCGAATGTCCATGCACGGCTATGTTGACGAAGCCCGGCTTCAGTGCGCCGGTGTTGACCATCGCCTTGCTTCGATGCGGCAACCCGTACAGACAGTCCATGGCGATTCCGGAGCCGAGGCATGACGTCCAGGCGAATGCCACGCCCGTGCGCAGGAACTGCTTCATCACATTATGCCAGTCTCCGTCCGTTCCCGTAGTGGTTCTGTGGAGGCTTTCGAAGACTTCATGATACGGGCTGATCGGAATGATTCCAAGAGCCTCCCATGTCCGGAGACGTTCCTCCGGCGCATGACTGTACAGCGTCTTGTGTTTCCCGGGGACCGTGCGGGACAGATCTTCGAGCAGCGTGTCGGCAACGGCAAGGGCGAGTTCATTCAATGTCTTGCCTTCTGTCTCTATCCCGTATTTCCGGCAGGTGGCAATGATTTTCGTCTCACCTTCGATGGGAACCGGAATCCGTCCTTCCGCGGCATATTTCAAGGCAAGCATGGATTCGCGCCCGCGTGCGCCGTGAGCCGCGGTACCGGCCGCGACAGCCCGCAGGAGATTCCGTGCGACAATCAGGTCCGCGTCAGCTCCGCATACGCCGCGAGGAGCTTTCGGGGTGATGCGGCATGGTCCCATGCTGCAGTTCTTGCAGCAGATTCCCGCCAGACCGAACGTGCATTGCGGCTGCTGTTTGTCAAAACGGTCGAATACGGTTTCCAGGCCAAGCTCCTCCATTCGCAGAAGCAATTCCCGCACGGCGGGGTCCGGAGTCTGCTTGATTACCGTTTGCTTGTCGGGAAAAGTTTTCCTGTAAGCGGCGATGGCAGCGGCATAGTCCGCTGTTCCGCCATGCGTATGAGAATGGCCATGCTCATGATGATGGTCATGGGGCAATCCCTTTGCATGCAATTCAGCGTGTTCTTGCTCAGTCATACTCATATTTTCCAAAGACTCCATATTGAAAGTATTGTGTTTCTATCCCGTCGATCAGTTTCAGCAGAGCTTGTCATCCTGTCATTTCCGTAGAAACAGGGGCTCGCCGATCCGGTCCGAAATGGTATTGGCGTTGTTCATGAGTTCTTCCTGTATTGGGTTGCCATAAACACTACCGTTTTGGTTTTGTATAGAGATAATATACCACATCTTCTCCTGAAAGTCAAGTTGGAAACGAGAAATTTCTCTACTTTTTTTGTAGTCTATAGCTGTTTCGGCTTATTATCACATCCCGGGGGAGGGAGTTCAGGCATCGGCACTGGCTGACAGATTCTGACTTTGGCAAAAGGCCGCGCAGGACGAGGCGGAGACGGAAAAAACCTGGGGTATAGGGCATAATCGCTCCGAAGCAGAAATGATTCCGAGGCTTACTGCGTTGCCCTACTGCGAGCTTTGTAGATGATCACGCTTGGACGGGAAACACGGGGAGTTGCCCCGTCAATAATGTCCGACTTATACTCCGTTGCAAGCTTTTTCCAACGAATCGGGTCCGTTTCCGCAACAACCGCCGACATATAGCCGAACGAGGCGGAATCCTTCCACTCGGATTTTGCCTGGAGTGCTTTTCAACCGCTGGATATTGATTTGGGAAGAATGAGCTTGAAGCCAGTCCAGAATCAAATCATAGAGCCGCTGATCGTACCGGGCAAATCCGGCGGAGAAAACGAGCAGTGCTTCAGGATCAAGCGCCGTATCCGATTTCGATGCGGTGAAATGTCCAGGAATCCCCAGAGCGGTCCACTGCTTCCAAAGCAGATTCTGAACGGCCTCGTATAGTCATTTCTTATATTCTTGCGCTGACATTGGGCCACCCCAGTTGTGTAAACATGGTTTTCAGGATTTCCCGGAACTCGGGCGAGACGTCCTGTGTCTGACACCATTGCGCAGCTGCGACGAGCTCATCCTCGGACGGATTGAGTCGTTTCAAATCCGATACATGGTATCCTCCGCGATCAGCAGAAGCGAACGTCCTGAAAAAGATTTGGTTGTTCAATATGGATTTTAATATATTTTAATACAATATAAACTGGTTTTTAGTAAAAATAAGTCCGTAGAAGCATTTTTATTGAAAAATACTTGTTGATATTCGAGAAGTATTTATGTGTGTGGACGCTTGGAAGCAGACCGGCAGGAAGACAGAGCTTTGGTGATAGAGCCGAAAAAACACTATGTTTTTGTGATCTCTCACAGCTTTTAATTGCATTGTTTTGTAAATAGCAATCGCTTTTTATGCTGTGATTTTGTGATTCTTCTCAATAATAACACTATTTTTTTGTGAATTTGTACTTGGTTTTATTCGTCAGGAATGAGCTCACGGAGAAAACGGAGAAAGCGGCTGTGCTCCGGAATGATGGACGGACGCAGTCCCCGCCGGAAGAAATCCTTGAAGGGCAGTCAATTTTCTGAAATTACACGCGAGCTTTCTGTTTGAATAAAAATACTACTCACGAATGGATTCCGCGCGACTTGCAAATCGCCTCGTATGCGTTGTTGATTTTCTGCATCTGCATTTTTGCATGTTCGATGAAGGAGGCGGACAGACCTTTTCCAATGACCTTATCCGGATGAAATTCCTTCGCTTTGGCCCGCCAGCAGCGTTTGAGTTCCTCGTTTGATGCATCTTTCGTGCAGCCGAGCGTTGCATAGCACTGGTCCAGCGTCATGCCGTCCGCCATGACGTCATCAGCGAAGCGGCTCCGCCCGCCTGCATTGTCTGAATCACGTCCGGACGAGGACGTGTATTCGGCGTTTCCGGAAAACTCGGACGAACTGCCCGCAAAGAAATGCTGCAGGAAACCAGGCAGATTCAACTCCGATTCCGCGATTGTCAGCAGAATGCGTTCATCCTGCGTGAGTGAATGATCCACGATGGCTAGCGAGCAGAAGACTTCCAGCAGGGAACGGCGGGCATCCATGTCTTTCATTCGTGCCGCGATCTTACGGATTGCCATGGTGAAGTCGTGCACAGTCTGTGTTTTCCCGGCGTTGAATGCCTGTTTCAAGCCGGACTTGCCGTCTTTCGGGATGTCCAGCTCTTTAATTAGATTGGACACCAGTTCAGCTTCGTCCTGCGTCACGCGACCATCGCATTTTGCGAGCTGTCCCAAACAGCGAAAGATATCGCAATACGTCTCCAGGGGTTGTTTATCCTGATCTGTGTCGGAATTGCCGATGGATGCGCCGATCCATGCGCCGATTGCGGCACCCCACCAGCCGCCGAACATTCCTCCGAGAATGCCGCCGATGATACCTCCACCTATGCCCATGATCTTCTACCTCCAATTCAGTTCAAAAAAAGTGAAACTTTCCTAATATGAATAAGTTTTTACGTCAGGATTTTTTTGTCCTGCGGACTTTCTCCACGATCAGCTGGGTGAAAACGAAAAACACAGGAATCAGGATCGTCCCGACCACGACAGACAGCGTCATGCCGCCGAAAACAGTGGTGCCGAGACTGCGGCGGCTGACGGCGCATGCCCCGGTGGCGATGACCAGCGGATACGTTCCCAGAACGAATGTGACCGCCGTCATCAGCACGGAACGGAAACGGAGTCTTGCCGCGTATTCCGCCGCTTCATAAAGATCCTTGCCCGCTTCATGCTGCTCCTTGGCGAATTCCACGATCAGGATGGCAGTTTTACAGGCGATACCGAAAAGCAGCACGAATCCGACCTGCGTATAAATGTTGTTCTCAATCCCGAGCAGCCAGAGCGAACCGACCGCGCCGAGGAAAGCGATCGGGACCGAGAGGACCACCGCAACCGGCAGCATCCAGCTTTCATACTGCGCCACCAGGAAGAGATAGATGAACAACAGTGCCAGCGCGAACACGAT
>JAEEQN010000020.1 GCA_016285345.1 Victivallales bacterium
CCTCCGGGTCGCTGGCCGCCGGGACCGCCGCCCTGACGACCGCCGCCACGACCGCCCTGACGGTTGCCGCCGGCATTGTCGCCCGCGGCCTGCGCGATCTTGCGGAGTTCGGTCGGGATGTCGATCTGCTGCGGGCATCTTCTGACGCAGCGGCGGCACCCGATGCAGGCGCTTGCCTTCACGGCGAGCTTGTTGTAGGCTTCCTTGAACGCGGCCTCGTCCTTCTTTTCGCAGAAGTCGTTCCAGGCCGTGAATACCGCGGGAATCTCGATCTTGACCGGGCATTCATTGACGCAGTATCTGCAGGTCGTGCAGGGGACGCGACTCTTGGAGACGCCCAGATACACGTCGCGGGCCTCGGCGAGCACCTTGCGCTCGTCGTCGGTCAGCGGCTTGAAATCCGTGAAGGTCTCAATGTTTTCCTTCAGCACTTCCATCGTGGTCATGCCGCTGAGGACCGTGAGTACGTTCGGAAGCGAAGCGGCGTAGCGGAACGCCCAGGAGGCCGGAGTGGCCTTGGGATCGGCCTTCCTGAGGACGTCGGCAGCCGCCGGAGTGAGGTTGGCGAGACGGCCGCCCTGGAGCGGTTCCATGATGACGACGGGGATGTCCTTCGAGGTCAGGAACTCGTACATGCGCTTGGCGTTGGTCTGATTGTCCCAGTCGATGAAATTGAGCTGGATTTGAACGAAATCCCATTCGTGCGCGTTGACGATGGGTTCGAGAGCCTGCGCGGAATCGTGGAAGGAAAAGCCGAGATGCCTGATGACTCCGGCGTCTTTCTGCTTCTTGAAGTAATCGTAAAGCTTGAGATTCTCGTAGTTGCGGAAGCTGTTCGCGTTGAACGCGTGCATCAGGTAGAAGTCGAAATAGTCGGTCTTGCACGCCTCAAGCTGGCCCTTGAACGTGGCCTCCGCCTCGGCCGCGCTGCGGAGCGACCACAGCGGAAGCTTGGTGGCGAGCAGGTAGGAGTCGCGTTTATATTTCTTCATCGCTTCGCCGATGAACTGCTGGCTTTCGCCGTTGTGGTACGGCTGGGCGGTGTCGAAGTAGTTCAGCCCGGCGGCCATGGCCGTGTCGACGAGCTTCTGCGCCTCTTCACGGTCGATCTTGCCGTTCTTCTGAGGAAGGCGCATCATGCCGTAGCCGAGCAGAGGCACGGTGAGATCGGTCTTTTTATATTTGCGGCGGGTGACCTTCTTCGATTTGGAAGCATCGCCTTCCTTCGCGGGTTCGGACGACTTCGCATCGGCCGGCGCGATGCCGGTCTGAGCGGCGAGATGGGACAGGGCGCCGAGCGTGGTGAGCGCTGCCGCGCCCTTCAGAAACTCTCTTCGATTCATATTCTGGACCTCAAATATGATTGGATATTAAGTTCCGGGGCAAACGATGGAAAGGTCATCCCTCGGCAACAGCGGCTTTGCGCTTCACGATGGCCGAACTCACGATCAGCATGCCGATCCAGACGGCGAGGATCAGCGCGGTCATGGCGCCGCCGACGGTCGCGATCTCGCGGAGAACCTCAGCGGTGTTGCCGTCGCGGACGCCGGTCAGGAACGGGAACTGGAAGATGATCTCGCCGTGCCAGATGTGCTCGAACGCGAGCAGGGCGCATCCGCCGAAGGAAAGTTTTTCGAGCCAGCCGAGTTTCGTGGCCCAGCTGATGGTGTCCGAAGAGCCGGTGTCTTTCACAGTGCGACGGGCGATTCCGGCTGCGATTGCAGCGGCGAGGGGAGCGGAGAAACAAGCCATTTTGTGTTCCTTTCATGGAAACGTTGCCTCGTCTTAAGGCAACTTGGTTCAGGTGTTGCGTATAGAATCCGTGGCAGGATGCTTCTGCATCCCCTACAGCCGCTTCGTGCGGCCGCGGGTTCTCTTATTTGCTATACTATATCACGTATTATATAAAAATCAAGCCTCTGTTTTTTTGTTTTTTCAACTTTTTTATCTTGAGGATAAGGCGTAAGGGAAAACGCACGGAGTGAGCAACCTGAGGCTGACAGTCCTTTGATCCGGGACATAAAAAGACGGCTTCGATGATGAGTCGAAGCCGTCTGCTTGAACGGTGTCATGATGAACCCGAGGCGGTGCCGTCAGGTCCATTCTTCCGATTTATTGCTTGCGGCATGTGGTATCGTCGGTGCAATCATTGCCGGCTTTGCGCATGTTGCAGTCCGTCCAGCTGCCCCAGCCGGTGGAAGCCGCTTTCTTCGGGGCATCGCTGTAGGAGGTCTTGGTGACGAGATCGAACGCATTGTTGGACGGGAGGGTCTGCCGCGGCTTGATGTGTCTGGCATGGCCGTCCAGATAGAGTTCGCCGGCGGTGGTGTGGGAGGAAAGGCGCTTGAGAATGGCGATATACTGCTGGATGGGGCTCGCGGAACCGGGGCTGTTGACGTTGGTCGTGGAGAAGGTGCCGGCGCCGGTTCCCTGCACCCAGTTGACGGTGTTGCTTTCGGATGCGTTTTCGCCGATGATGATCAGGTCGGAAGCGGTATAGACGGCCGTGGTCTTGTTGCCGCTGATGTAGCCTTTATTGTTGTTTTTCCCTTCCTTGCCGCCGGGGCCGAGCATGTTCGGAATACGCGGATGGATCGCCTCCTGAAGGTTGTTGAGGCTGTAAGACTTCTTGCCGCCGCCCTGCGCCGCGGTTTCGCTGGAGGCATCGGCATCGCAGAAGAAGGAGTTCTTGAACGGGGCATTTTTCGTCGGATCCTGTCCGAGGGCGGAAACCAGAGCGCATTCCCAGCCGGTATTGCCGCTTTGGGGGCCGGTGAGGGCGGGCATGTAGTCGTTGTAGCTGGTGGCATACATCTGGTACGCCTTGGAGAACTGACCAAGGTTGCTGAGGCAGGTCGCGGTACTTGCACTTTCACGCGCACTCTGCAGAGCGGGCAGCAGCATGGACGCCAGAATCGCGATAATGCAGATGACGACCAGCAGCTCAATGAGGGTAAACGCCTGTTTGCAATGTTTCATTTTGAGCTTACCTTTCGGTTGGTTTTGTTTTGTGTATGTTATGTTTGTATGTTTCGGGATTCAGGCGCGTTTCCCCGACGGGAAACAGCGCGCATTATATATTATACCGGATTTCCTGAGAAATGCAAATAGCAAATCGTCAAAAAAGCGGAAAAAAAACGTGGTTTTCGTGAAAAAACGCGGTTGCAATAGGTTTTAAAGAAAAATCCGATGGCCGGAAATCATTTTTTCGCCGAATACGGATCGAACTTGTAACCTTTTTCCTCCTTCATGATGTAGCCGATGCCGGGGAACGGGATGTGAGCGCCCAGAACGATATTGCCTTCCTTGCTCATGGTCTCCAGGAACGCCACGCGGGTCTGGTAGGCCTGTTTCTGGTCGGCGTCGAACGAGGCGCAGTATTCGGGATGTGCGACCTGGAGATCGACGGCGTGCACCACGTCGCCGACGAAGCGGAGCTTGCCCTGACGGTAGTAGCAGTGGCCAGGGGTGTGTCCGACGGCCTTCACCGCGTACAGGCCGTTCACGATGGGCTCGCCGAAGTTCAGGGTCTGGATGCGCCCGTTGTAAGCGTCGCGGAACTGGTGGAGGAGTTCGTCCGGTTTCTGCTTGGCGATGATCGGGCTCCAGTGCTTCCACTCCTCGTAGGACATGTAGACCTTTGCGTTCGGGAAGACCGCCTTGCCGTCCTTGTCAACGAGGCCGCCGACGTGATCCGGATGCAGATGGGTGAGCAGGATGTAGTCGACCCCGGTCGGACGGATGTTGATGCTTGCGAGCTTCTTGACGAGCGAACCATTCGGATCGAAGTTGCCCGCGTCGATGAGGTAGGTCTTGAAGTTGTAGCGCATCACGAAGCAGTTGACGGATGCGGGGTACTCCTTCTCCAGTTTGTCCTTCTTGAGGGAGGATGTCTTGGTATAGTCGCTGAAGAGCGTGCCCTTCATCGTCGTGCTCTTGTCCCGGATGGCGTACACCTTCACGTCGTTGCCGAACGTGAACTCCTTCACGTCCGCGGAGTCCGCCGCGAGCACGGCTGCTCCGGCACAGAATATGGCGGCGACTGCGGTAAACAATTTCATATCGCACCTCGTGGTTCTGGTCATGCGTAAGAATCGGAAAAACATTTTTCCAACAATATACTATAAAAAACTGAAAAATCAAACCTTGAAAAAAGAGAAAACGCGTCTAAATTAAAGAAAATTCCGTTTTCCGGCTCGTTTCGGACTGTTTTTTCTGTTTTTCCAAGATTCGGAGTCTTTTTATGTGGGTTGCCCTGCTTCTTTTCGCAGTCGCGTACGCGCCGTGCAGCATCGGACTGTCGTTGCCCGTCAATAAAAAATACCGCCCGCTCATCGCGCTGGGTTTGTTCTTTTTTGCGGTCGCAGTCCAGTTCGTGATCTTCACGGGGATTCTGCCTCGTTTTTTGCTTCTGCTCGTCGCCTGGTGTTCCGGCATGCTCGTCTTCTCCACGCCGTTCTTCTTCCTGCGGGACATGGCCCTGCTCGTCATGCATCTCAAAAAACGTCGCATCCCGAACCAGAAATACAGCATCGCGGTCATCCTGATCCTCTCCGGTTTTCTGGCGGCGTGGGGCGAGTTCAATGCAGTGCGTCCGCCCAAGGTCAAACCCGTGGCGATCACGATCCAAAACCTGCCGGACGCGTTCGACGGATTCCGCATCGTGTATATCACCGACACCCATATCAGCAAGGCCAGCCTGCCGAATTACCTCTGGACCGTCGTCTGCCGCGCCAACGCCGTGCATCCCGACCTCATCCTGCTTGGCGGCGATCTGGGCGACCTGAAGCCGGACGAGATCAGGCCGAACATGCATCAGCTCGGCGACCTGCATGCGAAACACGGCGTCTACTCCTCGCCCGGCAATCATGAGTATTACCGCGGGCTCGACGAATGGATCGCGTTCCTTGATTCCGTCGGCATTGAGACGCTGTTCAACCGGCACGTCGTGATCGAAAAGGACGGTGCGCAGCTCGTGATCGCCGGTCTGCCGGACAAGATGCGCGGCAACAAATGGTATGCCGGACGCGAGGAACCGGATCTGGATAAGACGCTTGCCGGTGCTCCCGAGGGTGCTCCGGTCATTCTGCTGTCGCATCAGCCGCGCTTTGCGCGTGAATACGCGAAATATCCCGTTTCGCTTCAGCTTTCCGGGCACACGCACGGCGGTATGATCGCCGGATTACCGGCCTTCTTGGTGAAGAACGCCAACAAAGGTTTCGTTTCCGGGAAGTATCAGGTGGGAGATATGACGCTGTACGTGAGCAACGGCGCGGGCCTCTGGAACGGATTCATGTTCCGGCTTGACGTCCCCCCCGAGATCACGGAGATTATTTTGAGAAAACCAGAATGAGGTGGCATCAGCTTAGAAAGCTATGCCTTTGAATTGAGGAGGACGTTCAGCACGCCCAGTCCGGCGATCGCGGCGGTCTCCACGCGGAGCGTCCAGTCGCCGATCCTGAGCGGGGCGGCTCCGGCGGCGAACATCGCGTCCGTTTCGGCGTCCGTGAAACCGCCTTCCGGCCCGACGAAGAATGCGACGTCGGAGGCCGTGCCGAGTTCGGGGAAGACCCCCGTGCGGTTGGACCCTGTAATCAGCACGCCGCAGGTTTCGCCGGCATGGGCGAGAGCCGCCGCGAACGGCATCGGGTTAGCGACGACGGGGAGGAACGGGTTGCCGGACTGCTTGCAGGCTTCGAATAAAAGATCCATCCAGCGCCCCGCGACGGAGTTTTCGCCCGGCTGAACAACGGAGCGTTCGCAGAGAACGGGCACAAGAGCATACACTCCCAGCTCGACCGCCTGTTTCAGCAGAGAGTCGAGCTTCTGTTTCTTGGGCGGCGCGAAGTAGAGGTGCAGACGCCGCGCGGGCGGCGGCACGACGCGCTTCGATTCCAGTCGTAACTGGCGGTCCGTCTCGACAACCGCCGTTCCGAGCGTGCCGTGTCCGTCCATGACCGTGACCGTTTCGCCGGGACGCGCCCGGAGAATGCGGAACAGATGGGCTTCCTCCCTCGATTCGAGGCGGAAAAAAGAGCCGGGTTCGGTCGAGGCGAGGTCGTCGAAACGGAACGCATGCATCGGGAAACCGGCTCCTTGTGCGTGAAAGCTGGTAATAATGGATCAGAAGACGAACTTGCAGTCGCCCAGACGGCGCGCAAACTCGTCGAGGACGCGTTTTTCGTCCTCGATGCCGCCGCGCGCGACGAACGTGGCGCTGAAGCGGACGAAGTGTCCGGCGTCGTCCCACGGCACGGAGCTGATGAGCTTGTTGCGGATGAGCCACTGGCTGAACGCCTCGCCGTTTTCGAACTGCGTGCCGTCGGCGGTGGCCTTCGGGGCCTTCACGTAGAGGTAGAAGCTGCCGGCGGGGACCTTGGCGTTGAAGCCGAGTTTCTTCAGCGTCTCGACCATGCTGGCGAGGCGGCGGTGGTATTTCTCGCAGATCGCGGGGGTGATGGCGGCCTGGTCGTCGAGCGCGGCGATGGCGGCCTTCTGAATCGCGAGGAACTGGCCGCTGTCAGCGTTGTCCTTCACGGTCGCGAACGCCTTCACGGCGAGCGGATTGCCGCAGACCCAGCTGAGGCGCCAGCCGGTCATGTTGAAGCCCTTGGACATGCTGTGGAGCTCCACGCAGCATTCGAGCGCGCCGGGGATGGAGAGGATGCTCAGCGGCTTGCCGGAGAAGTTCAGCGGCGCATAGGCGGCATCGCTCACGATGAGGATATGGTTTTTGCGGGCGAACTCGACCGCCTTCGTGAAGAATTCGACGGTGGCGGACGCGCCGGTCGGGTTGTTCGGGTAGTTCAGATAGAGCAGTTTGGCGCGCTTGCGCTGGTCTTCCGTAAGGGACTCCAGGTCGGGCAGGAAACCATTTTCCTCGAGGAGCGGGAGCTTGACGACTTCGCCGCCGAGGTATTCGGTCCATGTGCCGAGCACGCCGTAGCCGGGGACGGTCAGGACGGCGATGTCGCCGGGGTTGATGAAGCAGGACGGGAGAAGCGTGAGGGCGGATTTGCTGCCGATGGCGTGGACGATCTGCGTGTCGGGATCGAGCTCGACGCCGTACAGGGCCTTCATGTAGCGGGCGGCGGCGGCCTTGAAGTCGGCGCAGCCGTTGTCCGCGTAGGTGCGGTTCTCCCATTTCGCGGCTTCTTCCGCGAGGCGGGCGACCACGGACGGGAACGCCATGTCGTCGGGCTCGCCCACGCCCATGTCGATCAGTTCGACGCCGGGGTTCTCCGCGGCGGCGGCGCGTTTGGCGCGTTTGATCTTCTCGAACTTGTAGATCTTGGTGTCTTTGCCGAAGTTGGAACCGCCGATCCTGGCGGCGAAATTCTGCTGGAGGAAGTTTTCCTGAGACATGGCGCAAAAAGTCCTTTCTGGTTCTGAAAATAAGTAAACAATAATATAGCACGTGCAAGGGGAAATGCAAATACAAAACAGTCCGATCCGCTCAAACGATGCCGTATCCCGCGGAACCGTATACGGATGGGGGACAGGGCCGCCCCGTCAGCTCTTCGGCGTGATACGGCCCTTTTCGATCATTTCCTGGAAAGCAAACGCGAGGGATGTCTTCGTGACGGGTTTCAGGAGGATGCCGTCGAATACGGACATATCGAAGTTGTTCTGGTTTTCGACGTCCGCGGTCACGGCCATGATGACGACCTTGTCTCCATCCTCCATCGTGGCACGGATGTTCCGCGCGAGCTCTTCGCCGGACATGCCGGGCATCCACATGTCGGTCAGCACCAGGTCGGGCCTGGCGTCCGGCAGTTTCGACAGCGCGTCGGCGCCGGAGTTCGCCTGGACGATGTTGAGGTGGAATCCCTTCAGCATGGCGCCGAGGACCTTCAGGTTGATCGGCACGTCGTCGACGATGAGCGCGTTGTAGCCGTTCAGATCGACCTTCGGAGTGGGCTTCTGCGGCGTCGCCGAGCCGCTGAACGCGTTCGCCGGCAGCTGCTGTTCCGCGGCGGGAGCCTCGCCGTTCTTTTCCGCGGCGCGTTCTTCCTCGCTCGGGGTGATATACGGGATGCTCTCGAACACGATGGTGAAGACGCTGCCTTTCCCGACGTCGCTGTCCAGGTCGATCCGGCCGCCCATTGCCTTAATGTAACGGTCGCAGATGGCGAGGCCAAGTCCGGATCCCTTGTAGACGTGCGTGTCGCGGACGGCGTCCTGCTGGACGAACGGCTCGAATATCTTATCTTTTTTGTCGGGCGAGATGCCGATGCCGGAGTCGCGGATGGCGATGGCGAGGCGGCACTTGCCCTGTTCCAGGATATTGCAGGTGACCTTGATGCCGACGTAGCCGCGGTCGGTGAATTTGAACGCGTTTCCGAGGAGGTTCACCAGCACCTGGCGCAGGCGCATGCGGTCGAGCACCACGTACGGGAGATCGTCCGGGACCACCAGCGGCTGTGCGAGCTGCTTCTTTTCGGCGAGCGACTTGAACATGCCGACCATGTCGGTGACGATCCTGCGGACGTCGGTCTTCTCGTTCTGGAGTTCGACCTGCTCGGTTTCGAGCTTGCAGGTGTCGAGGATGTTGCTGATGAGGTCGAGCAGGGTATGTCCGGCCACGGAGATGGACTTGAGGTATTCGAGCTGGCTTTCACGCGGCAGCGCGCTGTTCTGCAGGAGCTCGCAGAAGCCGATCACGGCGTTCAGCGGCGTGCGGAGTTCGTGGCTCATGGACGCGAGGAAGAGGCTCTTTGCCTTGCTGGCGTCCTTCGCCTCTGTGAGCGCGGCCTCGAGTTTGCGCTGGTTTTCGTTCTCCGCGGTCACGTCGAACCATGCCAGCAGAATGTTCGTGAGCTCGCCGCCGATCATGATCGGGTAGGCGTTGACCATGTAGTCCTTGCCGTTGAACGTCAGTGCCTTCACGTGCGGCTTGAAGTCGGACAGGACGCCGCGGACCGGGCAGTCCTCCGGCGGATTCTTCGCCTTGCAGAAAACGGTGTGGCAGAGCTTGTCGTGAAGTGCGTCCGGGAATCCGAGCAGATGATCCTTCTTCGCAGCGGAATTGCGCTGGATCAGGTTCAGGTTGCGGTCCAGCAGGATGAGCGGCAGCGGCAGGTTCTCCATGATGAGCTGCTTCTCGTATTCGCCGCGTTCGAGTCTGGAGTGGATGAAGCGGTATTCGAGCATGGCTTCCACAACGTGCGCCGTACCCTGGAGGAACTGCAGACACTGATCGGTGAATTCGTATTTTCCCTTCTGATAGACTGCGGCGAGATGTCCCCAGAGCTTGCCGTCGATGAAGACGGGCGACATGCACAGGCTGATTTTTTTCGGACGTTTGTTCCCCGTTTGCCCGGCGTCCTGTTTTTTCAGGAGAAAGTCCGGATAATCTTTCAGCACCACCGGAAGATGCTGTTCCAGACGATGCAAAACATGATTGTCTTTCTCTTCCGGGAACGGGATGAAATCCTTGTCTCCGTTTATCGTCAGTCCGTCGGAAGCCTCGCTGACGAAAAGCTCCATGCACTTTTTTTCCATATTGTAACGCATGATGCAGCAGAAGTCCGCCTTCAGATGCTCCTTCACGCTGCGGACGATGAACGACAGTACATCGTTTGTCATGTCGACGGCCGTGGCATCGGAGGAGAGCATTTTCAGGGAGGCGGCAAAAAGATCGTTCAGTTTTTCCTGATTGGCCAGGCCGGTTTTCAGTTCATTCTGCGCCTGGAGCAGATCTTCGACGTCGTGCGAAATCCAGAATGCCGTGTCGCGCCCGAAAATCTCTTTGTTCTCGAAAAGCGCCATTTCCACGGAACGGTGCCGGCTGCCCGTGGCCATCTGGAATTTCTGCGTCTCGCCGGTAGCGAAGACTTCTTCCCATGCATGACGGAATGTCTCGTCCGCGTATTCCGGAAGTTCGTTCACAGGGAACCGTACGAGACCGCTGTCCTCGCCGAACTTGCCCACGTGAATGAAATGCGCGATGCCGTTGCGGCTGCCGATGACGATGCGGCTCGGTATCTGCTTGAACACGGCGCGGAGAAGTTTCAGCAGACGGCGCCGGTAGTGGTCCCATACGGCGATGTAGCAGAGCAGTGCCAGAACCAGCACAACGGAGAACGTTACGGTGACCAGCGCGCGGGCATTTTCCCGGCGGAACATCGACTGGTTGTCCATGCCGATCATCAGAATTTCCGCATTGGTGTTGCGGCTGACACCGAACCTCTGGAAACTGCTGGCGGTGATGATTCTCTTTGCTTCGACCGTTTCCCAGTTGTCTTTTGCGGAGTATTCATAAACCACACACTGGTCAAGCAGTTTGGCCAACTTGTCGGCCGCCGTCCGGGACTGGCACACGGTACCGCCGGCGACATGGAACGCGAACATCGAATCATGGACCGCGAAGACCGGAACGTCAGGATTGAGGCAGAGGCGCTGCAGGAAGAACGACAGGGACGCCAAGTTCACGGCGTTGAGGCCGTACCACGAGTGGAACAGCACCACGGAATCCTTGCCGCTTTGGGCGACGCGCCGAATCATTTCAGGCGTATCCACCGTTTTGTTGTCGATGATGACGCACTCTGTTTCGGGATGCGATGTGGTCAAAGCCTCTTTGACGCCGGTGATAAAACGTTCTCCCGTCTCCGTACGTCCGGCGAGCGGGATAATGCGTTTCGTTCCGGGAAAGACCTGGAAGATCAGGTCAATCGTTTTTTCCACCGGATTATCCAGAAAAACACCGCCGGTATTTTCATGTCCCGCGAATTCTGTTTCCCGCGGCATCCTTTCCGTGAAGAGAAGCAGAGCGGTTTTTTCCGGGATCAGTCCGGCGTTCTTGCTCAGCAACGGCAGGAGTTCCTGCCCGATGCCGATCACTGCCGCCACGTCGCCGCTTTCAAACAGCGGCTTCAGGCTTTCAAACCGGCTCTGAAGCTCCTCCTGCGAGGCGTTCAGCATATCGAATTCCTTCTGCATCACAATGAAGGAACCGTCCAGCGATGCCACGTGCCTTGAGACGGTGTTTGAAACGTATACATGCTCGGCATATGAGGCGGTGAACGGGAGGAGCAGCAGAACGCAGCGGGAATGTTCTTCTGCCGCTGGGGCGGCTTCTTCCGGCTGATCTTTGGATTCTTCGGCGGATGCGTCTATACCGGATTCATCCTCTTCTTCTTCCTCTTCTTCATATTCTTCGGGTTCTTCCTCGGCTTCCTCTTCGACCTCTTCCATTTCCTCTTCCGTCCCTTCCTCCTCATCCTGAGCGGACATAGGAACCGCGAACAGGATCAGGGCAAGGAAAAGGAGGAGAGACAGTCCCCGGCGAAACATGGGAACCGCCTCAAAGAGAACGGACTTTGTGATATGCGAGAAACGAGTTTGCATGGCTGGCGAGCATGAATTAGTTGCCTTATTATCTTGCTTAGAAAGTAATGTACATCTTTATCGTTGTTTTTTCAACAGGGTTTCAGCTGTTTTTTTCTGTTTTTTTGGGGATGAACCGATGTGGAACGCTTAAAACAACATTGCCGGGGGGCTTTGTGTCACGCTGCGACAAGCCTTTTTCCGAAAAAAAGAACGATTATCTTCCGCTTTCCGGTTGAAGTTCTGGCGTTTCGGCTGTATTTTATTGGGTTTAAGATTTTTCGCGCCCGTATGGCGGGAATATGATTTGTTTTGAGGTTTTTTCATGGAACAGGAAACGCTCCTGACACAGACGCCGGAGATGCCGCAGACCGAAGCTCAGTCTCCGGAGGTTTCCGCACGTCCGAGCAGCAAGCATGGCCGTTTCGGACGGATCATGCTCGTGCTCGCGTTCCTGATTCCGTTCGTATGGCTGGGCGCGCTTCGCATCTATGTGATGAAGACCGGCGAGAATTCGCAGGACGCGCTGTACCACGCGATGATGGCGAAGCTCGGGCCGAAGGTGTATGCCGCGAAAGAGTTCCCCTGGACGCAGATGTCCGTGTGGAAGGACCGTTTCGCGGACAAGGAACTGCTGTACCATGCCGGGATCAATGTCATCTTCACGATTGAAAAGGCATTCGGCGTGGCCTTGAATCCGCCGTTTCATGTCGCCGCGCTGTTCTACTCCGCCCTCGCGATCCTGGGCTGTGTTTTCGCGTCCCGGCGGCTCGGGGTGCGTCCGCTCTATCTGTTGCTCGGCGCGCCTCTTTTCTCGGTCATCGTGCCGAACTACACGTTCCGCCTCTCCGTACTGCGTCCTCATATCCTGTCCATCGCGTTCCTGACGTTCACGACCGGACTGCTGGCGAAAGGCTCGTTCCGGTTCCGTCTGGCGGTGGTCGGCGTGCTGTCGTTCTGCTTCGCCTGGAGCTATTCGAATCCGCACTTCATCGTAATCATTCCGCTGATCTTCGCCTTGTCGCGGCTGAAAAGCGGCGGCTGGCGCGAACTCTGGCTGCCGGTACTGTCGCTCGGCGGCGTCCTGCTCGGCCTCACACTTCATCCGCAGTTCCCGAATTCGTTCGTTATCTGGAAAGTCCAGTCGTGGGACGCCCTGATCGCGCCTATGATGGCGGGCGTCCGCCTTTCGAAGCCAACCGAAATGCTGGCTCCGCGCTTCGGATTCAACAGGACCGTCGCCCCGCTCTACCTCATGGCGTGGTGCATCCTGATGATGTTCGTCCGTCTGGTCGAACGCAAAGGTCTGTGGAAGATTGATCCGAACATCATCGCGGTCACGGTTCTCGCGGGCGGCTTCACTGTCGGTATATTTGTGGCGGTACGAACCGTGGAATATTCCGGGCCGTTCGTCGCGATCGCATTCCTGCTCCTTCTGGAGCACATGACACGCGAAGGTTTCCGTCTGCCGCTGAGCAAATACAAATGGGGCGTTCCGGGTTTGCTGGCTGCCCTGACGGTCGGCCTCGGCATTTATTCCTCGCACTACTTCATCAAGGAATGCCCGCAGGTGCTGGTCCAGCCGTTGCCGAAGATAACCGCGTTCCTGAAGGAACACGTGCCCGATGGGCGTCCGGTCGTCAATCTGGACTGGAGCGATTTTCCGGCGCTCTTCTACAACGATACGGACCACCTGTGGCAGTGGGGCATGGACCCGATGTTCTCGTATTCGAAGGACCCGCGCCGCACGCTGCTGCTGACTTCGACCACGCCCGGACTCGGCGGCGATCCGTACCCGGAGGACGTCTACAAGGCGTTCGGCTCGAAGTACGCCGTGCTGCTCTGGCCGCGCGTTTCCCAGGCGTCCTACCTTTACGACCACGGCTGGAAGATCGTCCAGTCTTACCTGGAGCCCGGCGAGGAGGAAGGCTGGATCTTCGCGCTCGACGAACGCCTCCTCTATCCGCAGCCGGGCACTTTCCAGAAACGTCAGAAGGAGTCGACCGACTCGATCGCAAACTGAACTTAACCAGACAATAACATAACACCTGAGCAGGGGAGTCCGCCGAGGCGGGCTGAGAGGAAGCCGTAGGGCTTCGACCCGTATGCGCCGGACGCGGCGCATGAGACCTGATCCGGATCATGCCGGCGAAGGGATTTGCCGATGGATGCTTTCCTGCTCAACAACGACAAGGAGTCAAGCATGAAAGCAGACAGGACCCAGATGGACGCCGCGAAACAGGGCGTCGTAACACCCGAGATGGCGGCCGTGGCCGCCTCGGAATACCTTTCGCCGGAGTTCATCCGCGATGGCGTCGCCGCCGGTACGATCGTGATCCCGGCGAACGTGAACCACACAAGTCTGAAGCCGATGGGCATCGGCCGCGCCCTGCGCACCAAAATCAATTCCAACATCGGAAACTCCCAGACCTCCAGCTGCCCGAAAAACGAGTTCGAAAAACTCGACGTCTCCCTCAAATACGGCGCGGACACCATTATGGACCTCAGCACGCGCGGCGATCTGGCTCTCTTCCGCAAGGAGCTCATCAGGCTGTCCCCGATCCCGGTCGGCACCGTGCCGGTCTACGAGATCGCCGCCCGCGCGGGCGCGGGCAGCTTCGACCGCGACACCATCCTGGAGGTCGTCGAGGACCAGGCGAAACAGGGCGTCGACTATATGACCATCCACGCCGGGCTTCTCGCGAAGCACATCCCCGCGGCGCTGAAACGCAAGCTCGGCATCGTGAGCCGCGGCGGCGCGCTCATCGCCGCCTGGATCGGCGACCACAAGATGGAGAATCCCTTCTACGAAGCGTTCGACGACATTCTGAAGATCTGCCGCGACTACGAGGTGACGCTTTCCCTCGGCGACGGGCTCAGGCCCGGCTGTATCGCCGATGCGTCCGACGAGGCGCAGTTCGGCGAACTCGACGTGATCGGCGAGCTGGTGCGGCGCTGCCGCGCCGCGAACGTCCAGGCGATGGTCGAAGGTCCCGGCCATGTGCCGTTCAACCAGATCGAGATGAACATGAAGCGCGAGCAGAGGGTCTGCGGCGACGCGCCGTTCTACATCCTCGGTCCGGTCGTCACCGACTGCGCCCCCGGCTACGACCACATGGTCGCCGCGATGGGCGGTCTAGCAGGCGCGTACTGGGGCGCGGCCATGCTCTGCTACGTGACCCCGAAGGAACACCTCGGTCTTCCGGACACGGAAGACGTGCGCCGCGGCGTCGTGGCGTTCAAAATCGCCGCCCATGCCGCGGACGTCGCACTCGGCAGGCCCCATGCGCAGGAACGCGACAACGCGATTTCCGATGCCCGCGCGGACTTCGACTGGGAACGCCAGTTCAGTTTCGCGCTCGACCCGGACCGCGCCCGCGAATACCGCCATGCCGCGCTTCAGGAAAGCCATTGCGCCGAGGATGCCGCGTCCGGCAAATACTGCACGATGTGCGGCCCGGACTTCTGTTCCGTCCGTCTCTCGAACAAGCTCAAAGAAATGAATAAATGAGGTGATTGCAATGCTGATCCGCTGTTTTTCAAAGGTTCGCGAGAAACGCCCGCTCGTCGAGTGCTTCGCGAACGTCGTCACCACGAACGGCTGTGCGAACATGCTGCTTGCCGCCGGGGCCTCGCCCGTCATGGCGGACGATCCGGTCGGCGCGGTCGAGTTCACGGAGGTGGCCGACGCGCTTTCCATCAATATCGGCACGTTCACGCCGACCTTCCGCGACGCCATCCGCGGCGCGCAGGAAGTCGCGCTCCGTCGCGGCATCCCGATCCTGCTCGATCCGGTCGGCACGGGGTGTGCGCCGTCCCGCGATGAACTTTCGCACGAGATCCTGAAACGCGGCGTTTCCGTGGTGCGCTGCAACCGTTCCGAGGCGAACGCCCTGCTCGGCCTGAAAAGCGCCACGCGCGGCGTCGATGCTTCGGCGGACGATGCGATCACGGAGGCAACGCTCGACCGCGCCGTGGAGGATGTCCGCGCGCTTTCCGCCAAGTACAGCTGCGTGTTTGCCGTGACCGGTGCGATCGACCTCGTCGGCGGCACGGACGGACGCGTCGCGGTCATCCGCGGCGGTCACGAGCTCATGACGAAGGTCACCGGGTCCGGCTGCATGCTGTCTGCTCTGGCCACGGCATATGCCGGAGCCGAACCGAAATTCCAGTTCGAGGCGGTCGCCGCCGCGCTCGCAGCCTATGGCGTCTGCGGTCAGATCGCATACGAATCCCTGAAGCCGGGCGAAGGGGTCGGCACGTTCGCGGTGCGCCTCTTCGACGCCGTCGGCAACCTCGATGTGACCGCGCTCCATGAAAGGCTCAATTATGAAGTCCGTCAGGCCTAATTACCTCAAACTCTACGCCATCACCGACGACGGCCCGAACCTCGTCGAACGCGTCCGCCTCGCGCTTGAAGGCGGCGCGACCTGCATCCAGCACCGCGCGAAAGGCGCGTCCTTCGAGGCCGCCAAGGCCGACGCGCTCGCGATCCAGGCGCTCTGCCGCGAGTTCGGCGTGCCGTTCATTGTGAACGATTCGCTCGAGCTCGCGCTGGCGATCGGCGCGGACGGTCTGCACGTGGGACAGAGCGACACCGCCGCCCGCGAGGCACGGTGCGCGCTCGGTCCCGACGCGATCCTGGGCGTTTCCGCCGCCACCGTGGCTGAGGCGCTCAGGGCGGAACATGACGGCGCGGACTACATCGGCGTCGGCGCTGTTTTCCCGACCTCGACCAAGCTCGACGCCACGTGCGTGACGCATGCCGCGCTCCGGGGCATCTGCGGCGCGGTGGACATCCCCGCGGTCGCCATCGGCGGCATTCATGCGGGTAATCTGCTCCAGCTCGAACACAGCGGCATCGCGGGCGTCTCGGTCGTGTCCGCGGTCTTCGGCGCGCCGGACGTGAAGGCGGCGGCGCGTGAGCTCAAATCGCTCGTGGACCGGGCGGATTTCACGCTCCCGGACGAGACCGGCATGATCCTCGATTTCGACGGAACCGTGCTCGACTCCATGCAGGTCTGGCTCGGGCTCGCGCAGGATTTTCTTCGTGCGAACGGTGCGGAACCGAAATCCGACCTGGATGACAAGCTCGCGAACTGCGCCGACCTGGTCACCGGCGCGGCGTATCTTCAGCAGGAATACGGACTGAAGATCACGCCGGAACAGACCCTGCAGGGCCTGCTCGACCTGCTGAACGCGCGTTACATGGCGTGTCAGCTCAAGCCCGGCGCGGAGGAATTCCTGCGCGAGGCCGGACGGCGCGGATACCGCATGGTCATCGGCACCGCCAGCGACCGAAAGGCGGTCGAATCCATTCTCGCTAAACACGATTTGCTCGACCTCTTCGTCGACATCATCACGACCGGCGAGACCGGCCTCGACAAGAAGGACCCGGCGTTCTACTGGATCGCGCTCGAACGTCTCGGCACACGCAGGCACGAGACCTGGCTCTTCGACGATGCGCCCTTCTGCATTGCGACCGCGCATTCATGCGGGCTCCGCACGGCGGGCGTGCCGGACATGTTCTTCTCCGGGGCGGAGTTTACCTGTGCCGACCGCGTGCTGAACCGCCTTGACGACTGGTTTAAGTCATGAAAGTCGTACTGAGCATAGCGGCGTCCGACCCGAGCGGCGGAGCCGGGATCCAGGCTGACCTGCGCGCCATCACAGCGCACGGTCTGTACGGGATGGCCGTGCCGACCGCGCTCACCGTGCAGAATACGCTCGGCGTAACCGGGGTACTTGTGCTTGAGGCGGAATTCCTGGCGCGGCAGCTCCGTGCCGTGTTGTCGGACATCCGGCCTGACGCCGTGAAGATCGGTGCGATGCCCGGTACGGATCACGCCCGCATTACGGCTGATCTTCTACGTGAGTTCGAGGTAACGAACGTTGTGTTCGATCCCGTGTTGGCGTCCACCAGCGGCGCCGCGCTCGGCACGGTCGAAGCCGTCGAGCTCCTCGCGCCGTGCGTGTCGCTCCTCACGCCGAACCTGCCGGAAGCCGCAAAGCTCCTCGGCTGCGATCCGGCGGAGCTCGTCACGCCTGCCGAAATCGAATCAGCAGCGAGCGAGCTCGTGAAACGCTTCCATACTGCTATTCTGCTGAAAGGCGGACACCGCACGGATGGCTCATTCGACGATTTTTTCCTGCCGCCCGAAGGCGACGGCATATGGCTTCCGACCCGCGTTGCGCCGCCGTGCGGCAATCACGGCACGGGCTGCCTGCTGTCCAGCTCCATCGCGTGCGGCCTGGCGTCCGGGTTGCCCATGCTCGAAAGCATCCGGCGCGCCAAGGAACGCCTCTCCGACGCCCTTGCGCGCGGGCTTTCGCTCGGACACGGCAACAGCCCTGTCGATTTCCGCTGACCCCCTGAAAACGCCCCGCAACGAAAGGAAACATCAATGTCAGACCGAGAAGAACAGCATCTCGCCGAATCTGGACTTGACATCTCCGAGTACATCCCGGGGCACGACCTTTCCGCGCGGGAGACTGACGAACCGCGGCTGAACGAGGCGCAGCGGGACGAGATGCGCAAGCGCCGGAAACTCCGCCGGAATCTCATCAAGGGGATCCTCGTCCTGATCCTGGCGGTCCTGTTGCTGTCGGTCGGGCTCGAACTGAACCGGGATATGCCGGTCCTCGTCCAGTACATCTTTTTCTACTTCCTTTTCGAGGTGATGTTCACCGAGGACTGGACGCTTCTCGTCACGGCGGGCGTGATGTTGCTGTGTTTCGGGCTGATGATGGCGCTGATCCTGCCGTGGAAAACCTTCGTCTTCCTGACGTGCGTCGCGCTGGTCCTCTTCATCCGGTACGAGAAAAAACTCTGGCTCCGCGCCCTGAACATCCTCGTATTCGGCACGTGGCTGATGTTCTCGATCCTGGTCGCCCTGACAGCGTGACCAACCTCGTTTTTCTCCCCCCCCCATTTGTACGCAAAAAAAGCCCTCCCGATAGGGGGAGGACTTGGATGCGACACACCAAGTGTGCAGAAGAAGTGTCCGGCTGCGCCCGGACACGGAACGGGCGGCGGACCGCCCGTCCGGTCAGTCAAGTGAAACTCACTCGGCCTTGGCTTCTTCGGCCTTGGGGGCTTCTTCCTTCTTCGCTTTGGCCTTGACGGGCTCGTTGAGGAGCTGGATCAGGCACATGGGAGCGGAGTCGCCTCTGCGGGCCGGCATGTGGATGATACGGGTGTATCCGCCCTGACGGTCGGCGAAGCGCGGTCCGAGTTCGTCGAAGAGCTTCGCGAGGACGAGCTTCTTGGTCTGGGCGAATTCGGACGGGGTGTTGATTTTCAGCTTGGCGTAAGCGAGACGGCGCTTGTGGTCGCCGCCGGCCTTCGCCATGGTGATGAGACGTTCCACGAAGCGGCGGAGTTCCTTCGCGCGGATCGTGGTGGTCTGGATGGATTCGTGTTCGATCAGGCTGCATGCGAGGTTGACAAGCATGGCCTTGCGGTGGCCGCAGTTGCGGTTGAGTTTGGCAGTATGTACGAGGTGACGCATGATATTAGTCTCCCGCTTTGTTCTTCACGGCCTTGGCGCGTTCGGCCTCGGCGAGAATGGCGGTTTCGAGTTCTTCGGAGAGAGTCATTCCGAGGGAGAGGTTCAACGTGGCAAGCTTTTCCTTGATTTCGTCGAGGGATTTCTTGCCGAAGTTGCGGTACTTGAGCATCTTGGATTCCGTCTTGAGGCAGAGTTCGCCGAGGAGCTTGATGTCCGCATTGTTGAGGCAGTTCTGGGCGCGCACGCTGAGCTCGAGGACGTCGACGTCCTGGGTGAGCAGCTTGAAGCGCTTCATATCCTCTTCGGAGATCGGGTTGTAGATGTCGGAATCGGCGGCGTGGCTGCCGAGGAACGGGCGGAGATGGTCCTTGAGGATTCTCGCGGCCTTTTCCAGGGCGTCGTTCGGGGTCACGCGTCCGTCCGTGTGGATCTCGATCGTGAGGCTGTCCATTTCGGTCTCTTCGCCGACGCGGGTGGCGCTGACCTGGTAGCGGACGTAGGTGATCGGGCTGAAGAGGCAGTCGATCGCGATGGTTCCGAGCGGATGATCGGGACGTTTGTTGCGTTCGGCGGGCTGCCAGCCGCGGCCTTTGGAGACCTCGAGTTCGCAGTGGAACGGGAAATCCTTGTCAAGCGTGCAGATGAGCTGGTCGGGGTTGAGGACCTCGACGGTGCCTTCCGTGATGATGTCGGCGGCGGTGACCGGGCCGGCTTTCTTCTTGCGGATTTCGAGGACCTTGACCTGATCGGAGTTCAGATTGAGTTTGACCTTCTTCAGGTTGAGGATGATCTCGGTGACGTCTTCGATCACGTGCGGAAGCGTGGAGAACTCGTGCGTGGTGCCGTCGAAACGGACCGCGGAGATCGCCGCGCCCTCGAGGGAGGAGAGAAGCACCCGGCGGAGGGCGTTGCCGATGGTGTGACCGAATCCGCTCTGGAACGGAGCGGCGGTGAACTTGGCATAGGTGTTCGAAGCGGTCTCTTCGTCCACGACGATTCCATGCGGCATCGGGAATGTGAGTACAGAAGCCATATTGAAGTACCTCCGGTATGTAATGTTGACTGGGTTATCGGTTCGGGGTTAGACTGGGCGGCCGGAAGTCCGGCCCGGACAGAATAACGGAAGAACCGTCAGTTGCGGCGGCGCTTCGGGGGACGGCAGCCGTTGTGGGGAACCGGGGTGATGTCCTTGATGCAGCTGACTTCCATGCCGGTGGAGGCGATGCCTCGGACGGCGGATTCGCGGCCGGCGCCCGGTCCTTTGATGCGGACTTCGACGTCCTTCATGCCGAATGCCTGCGCCTTCTTGGCGGCGTCGGCGGCGACGACCTGGGCGGCGTACGCGGTGCTCTTGCGGGAGCCCTTGAAGCCGTTCTTGCCGGAGGAGGACCACGCGATCACGTTGCCGTGAAGGTCCGTGAACGCCACTTTCGTGTTGTTGAACGTGGCATGGATGAAAGCGATGCCGTTGGGGATGTAACGGCCGGTTTTCTTGCGCTTGTTGTCGACCTGGGCGGCCTCGGCGGCCGGAGCTTCGGCTTCGGCAGCAGCCTGAGTCGCGGCCGCGGTTTCTTTGATTTCGTCAGACATAGTAGATCGATGACCTTTTCGTTGATTCGTTTGCTGATCTCACGCGGATCACTTCTTGGCGGCTTTGCCCGCGGCGGCTTCGGCGGCCGCGGCCTTGTCGGAGGCGGCGGTGCGGCGCTGCGTTTTGTCGCGGATGGCGCCGACGGTAACGCGTTTGCCTTTACGGGTACGGGCGTTGGTGCGCGTACGCTGGCCGCGGGTCGGGAGACCTTTCTTGTGGCGGAGGCCGCGGTAGCATCCGATCGCCTGGAGGCGGCGGACGTTGATCATGATCTCACGGCGGAGGTCGCCTTCCACCGTGTAGTCGTTCTGAAGCAGAGTGGTGATCGCCGAAATGTTTTCGTCGGAAAGCTGGCTGGCTTTCAGGTTGGGGTCGATGTTCGCCTTGACGATGATCTCTTCCGCGATCGCGGGACCGATACCGTAAATGGCCTGAAGCGCATATTTCACGCGCTTGTTCATCGGGATGTCTACACCTAAAATTCTGGGCATGGTTCGTTGTCTCCGGGCTTAGCCTTGTTTCTGTTTGTGGCGGGGGTTGCGGGAGCAGACCACGCGGACCACGCCTTTGCGCTTGATGATCTGGCAGTTTTCACATCTGCGCTTGATGGACGAAGTGACTTTCATTTTCGTACTCCGATTTATCTTGTATTGTTCGAGTCCATGACAATGCGGCCCGGGGATCATGCTCCGGTCTGTACTGTCATACGTGCGGTTTGTGCTATGGAATGCGCGGCAATCACCACAATTTGCCGCGATACACAAATGAGCTAATACTATACACCCCGCCCCCGTCTTTTTCAAACCCTCTCACCTTTTTTTCGCTTTTTTTTCTGAAAATCTTTATTAAAATCGAAACAATTTGGAAATCTTGTCTTGTTTTGCCGTTTTCGTATTCACTTATTGCGTGATTTTTGAAACGGCGCGAAGCCGCGCTCAGATGTCAGAACAAATCGCTGTGGGAACCGGTGCGGAACAGTGTCAGCACCAGGACGCCTTCGTCAATATCGTACACGAGAAGCAGATCGGGGCGGACATGACACTCATGAAGTCCGGCATATCGTCCCGACAGCACATGGTCACGACACTCCGGCGGCAGTTTGACGCCATCGGCCAAAAGCCGGATGACATTGTCGAGCGCCTGAATGTCTTTCCCTCGTTTCATCAGGAGCTTGTACTCCTTTTTGAAACGCGAGGTCCATTTGATCGTGTATTTCATGATTTGAGCGCCCGGAGCGCCTCTTCGACGTCCGTGTAGCCCTTGATCTTCGGGTCCCGCGCGATCTTCCGGGCCTCCTGAAGCGCGGAATAGTCGTCCGCCTCGGAAACGTCTTCCGTAATGGCGAAGGGGATGCCGCGTACACGGAGCGCCTGCTTCACGAAAATGCTGAACGCCGTCGACACGCTCATGCCGAGGTTGCTGAACAGCTCCTCCGCCTGTTTTTTCGTTTCGGTGTCGATTCTGATGCACAAATTGGTCGTTGCCATAAAAACCTCCTGAGTTCTTATTGCAATATAGCATATCTTTTCAAAAATGCAAATAGATTTCTTTGCAATATAAGAAAGAAAACTAATACCCGCGTTGGTAGCGGATTAATTCCGCCACGCCCCATACGACGGCGTAATAGGGAAGAAGCACCGTATCCGCGACGAGCGCCGAGGGGAACCACAGGGCTTTCCAGCAGATGACGCCGAAAGACGGCTCTCCGTCCGTACTCAGTTGGTAATCGTCGTAGGGGTCATCGTAGCTGTATTCCCGCATGATCTCCTCCCGCTGGCTCTCCCGGAACGGGTAAATGCTATCGATCCATTCCCGTGTCCCGGCGCTGTTGTGGTATTCGTCCCACGGCCGGAGTACGGTCAGGAGCTCGTAACGGCTGCCGTCCAAGGCGACCGGAAACATGAAATACTGTTCGCTGTTGTTCAGGTACCAGTCCTCTTTTGTGTAGGGGCGGACCAGCCGGATGCGGAACGGCTGGGACAGGTACGGCAAATGTCGTGGCTGCACCCGAAGCCGGAGCGTGTCGCCTTCGCGAAGCGGGAGTTCATTTGTCGGGATTTCGAATTCGTACTGTCCGCCGGCGCAGAGGGACTCGCAATCTTCCCGGACCGCGTAGGCGAATTCCGACCGGGAGACAGGCGCCAGATAGTCGGGCTCCGGCGCGTCCGGGACGGTCTCCACGATCAGTTCGCATCGCCGGAGATTTCCCGGCAGGGGATCCAACGGGATGCGTTCTTCGCAATCCGAGATGGACGTCCACGCCGGCTTGCGGTGCAGCCACCCGTAAAACGGCAGATAGTTGTATTCCGTTTTCCGTTTGCTCGTGAGGATGATCTCGTCGCGCCCGGGCGACAGCTCGTAGCGGTAATCGCTGAAAGAGGTATTCGTTGTGCCGAGGCTTTTGACCACCGACGTGCACGCGCAGCCGCTGCCGGACAGCATCAGGACGCAGACAGCCACGAGCGGCAGAAGGGGTCGCAGCAAACGGTTTGGGAAAAGGGATTCTTTCATTTTCGTTCTCATTGGACAGCAGCGGCGCACCAGATGACACAGGACGAGAGCAGAAGGATCACCGCCAGTGTCGTGAAAACCACCATCAGGGCTCTCCGTGTGATGTCGGAGAGGACCGCACGGACCGGATGCTCCTGTTTTACGAGGACCCCCAATTTGTTCGGGTAGTTTCGTTTGAATATCTTGTCAACACGTATCAGCTGGATCCAGGAGGCAAGAAACAGCAAAGCCCAAAGGGTGTCGATGACGTTTACCCAGAAAAAGGAGGTGTTGCTTGTGTTGTGTTCGAGCGAGAGGAACCAGAAAATGAGCGCAAGACTTAACAGGACGACGAAGAGAACCACCGATTTGCAGACGGAACCGGGATGAAAGTTCTTAATTCGGTTCAGAATGTTCATGACTTGTTTTTCTCCGGATTTGAGCTATATATGAAAGTACTTAATTCGGTTCAAAATGTTCATGACACCAGCCCTTTACGAACCGAACGCGACCACCAGGAGCAAGATTGGAATGGAAACCGGGATCAAAATCACATCCCCGACGACCGCCGACGGGAACCACAGGACCTTCCAGCAGATCACCCCGAACGACGGGGACCCGCTGGACTCGCCGCCTCCATAGCCTGCGATTTCCTTCATCGCGAGGGGACGCCAGTAATCCTGCTTCATTTCCCGAAGCCATTCCTCGTCGAACGGCATGAGTTCATTGCTGCACAGAAGTTCATAACGGTTGCCGTTCATGGCATAAGGGAACATGCGGTACCGATCCCAACCGCCTCTTTTTCCCTCCGGGAGCTCCTCTTCGCCCCGATGCCATACGATGAGCCGGAAAGGCCGGGACATGTACGGCAGGTCGTCGGGATGAACGCGGAGATGAATCGTCTCGTCCTCGCCGACCGGAAATTCGTCGACGAACGCCTCGAACTCGAACTGAACAGCGGAAAGGTCCGTTACCTCGTCCGGGGAAAAATTTCTTATATCGTTATCATCATAGACGCCGGGCGGCAGAGGATAAAGCGGCATGACCTTTGCGCGCGGTGCATCGGGGGCGGTCTCCACGACCATATTGCACCGGACCAGGTCCTCCGGCATGGGATTCAGCGGGATGCGTTTCTCATAGTTTTTGACCGAAGTCCATGCAGGCGCTTCGTGAAGAGCCCCGTAAAACGGCAGATAGTTGTATTCCTTCGTCCGCTTGCCCGTGAGAATGATCTCGTCGCGGCCGGGCGACATCTCATAGCGGTATTCGCTGAAATTCGTTCGGGTCGTGCCGAGGTTCTGAATGACCGACATCATGCAGCAGCCGGTGCAGTAGAATCCCGCCGCCATGCACAGCACGGCGAAGAGAAGATTGCGGACCAGTGTCTTTTTCCTGCTCATTTCGTTTCGCTCCGAGGATCAGGTCGTTATCATCATCGCACCACGATAATCCGGGTCAGAGTCCGCCCGCCTCGGAAAGCCCCTTGATCATCAGGGTAAAGAAAAGGGCGGCGCTGCCGTAAATGACGATTCCGCCGGGCAAAAGGATTACGTCCCCGACGATCGCGGATGGCAGACAGAGTGTTTTCCAGAGAACAGCGTCCACGGTGGGGAAACGTTCCCCTGTCGCGCGTTCGTACTCGATCATGCAGACCTCTTCCTGGTTTTCGCGGAACGGATAAAGGCCGGGAAACCGGTTTGCCTCCTGACAGTCCCAGCTTTCCTCCTCGATTTCCAGAAGATCCCGTTCGGAATTCCATGAATCACTGATTATCATTGCAGTAAGAATTCCGACCCCGACAGCCAGAGGCGGTGACCAGCCGGTCTTCTGTTCCTGCGCTCCGTCCCGTTCTCCGTTCTGCCCCTGCGTTCTCTTCTGTTCGGCTTCTTTCCGTTTTTCCTTCATGGCCATGATCCGATCTTCCCGGATCTTCCGGAAAGGATTGACGGGCGTCATCTTTTCCGGTGCGAGGGTCAGGAGTTCATAGCGGCTGCCGTCCAGCGAGACGGAGACCGGGAACATGAGACGCTTTTCGAATTCCGGCGGCGAAGGCGCGGCGGTCTTCGTTTCCGGTGCGGTTTCCGGTGCGGTCCCTGAAGCGTTTTCCGGCGCGGAAACGGTTTCGTCAGCGTCCGTCGGGACTTCTTCGGGATCGGCTTTCTTCGGGACCAGGCGGAGCTGGAACGGTTTCGACAGCCTTTCCCGGTCCTGGGGATGGATTTTCAGATAAAACGTTTCGCCCTCCCGGAGCGGGAGCGATTCGATCTCCATCACGGCCGTCGGGTGATTGTCCGCCCACAGGAGACGCTCCGCTTCGGGATCGGTCTCCACGATCATGCTGCACCGTATCAGGCCCTCCGGCATGGGGTCCAGCGGGATGCGCTTCTCCCAGGTCGAAGTCCAGGTCCACGCGGCGTTCCTGTGCCTGGACCCGTACAGCGGCAGGAAATTATATGCCCGGTTCCGTTTGCACGTGAGGATGATCTCGTCGTGGTCGGGCGACATGTCATACCGGTAATCGGTGAACGTGGAGCGTTTCGAGCCGAATTCGCTGTTCAGGACGCTCGCGGAGAGGCATCCCGTGCCGCAGACGCAAAGCGACGCGCACAGCGCGGCGAAGAGAAGATGTCGGACGAGCGTATTTATCGAGGTCATGTTATTGCTCCGTATGGCGTATATTGCTGTCATACTATATCACAATAATCCGAAAAAACAACCTAAATAAAAAAATCAGCGGATTGCGAAAAAAAGAGCGATCGATGACGCGTGTTTTATCAGACAATATTAAATGATGTATTTATTCAGAATGGGGATCCTGTCCAGAACAAAAACCGATACGGCGCTGGCGGAAAACACCACGGCGGACGTGATCGGGAGCGAAACGAGGGGATATGAATAAACAGGGAAATAAACATCAAGCCGGATCAGGATGTAATTGAGGGCCGCGAGGAAGAAAAGATGGACGAGATAGATGCCGAAACTCCATTTGCCCAGCATCGCGATCAGTTTCCGCGGACCGGGGGAGGGCCGCCAGTCCTGAAACCGATCCTGACAGAAGACGAAAAAGGCGGCCGAGGCAAGAAGCGTGTTCAGGGTGAGCGTGCCGAACATCCATTCCCCGGGGCGATGAAGACGGTATCCGATCACACCGTTGATGACGGCGGTCGCGAGGACGGCGAGGAGCCCCGCGAGACAGATGCCTTTTCTTGCCGCGGGCTTGAGCCTGTGCCGGGCCAGCCAGAAACCGAGGACGAAATACCCGGAAAAACCGGCCGCGAGCTTGACCTGCAGGCGGTTGATTTCGGGCGTGAACGTGTCATGAAAGAACGGGATGACGTCAAGCGTATTGACGGCAAAAACGAACACGAGGGAAAGAGCGAGGAAATAAACCGTGACGCGTTCGCTTCCGACGATGTGCCGCAGGACCGGCGTGACCATGTACAGTCCGGCCATCACGGGGAGAAACCACAGATGATACTTCCCCGCGACGACCTCACGGAAAAAACCGGAACAGGACAGTTTGACGTCGGCGCCGTATTTCAAGGCGAACCAGTGGTCGGCCATCACATAAAAAGCGGACCAGAACAGATATGCCGTCGCCAGCCTCAGGATCTTGACGCCGTACAGTTTTTTCAACGTGTATTCCCTCGCAGGATCCAGGAGGAAGCGCCCGGAGACCATGAGGAAGACCGGCACGCAGAACCGGACCAGCGATTCGTAGAGATTGCAGATCTGCCAGGCGGCTGTCCGGGTGTCGATCCGGTAAAAATGCTCCACCCCCGTATGCAGGACGATGACTGCGAAAACGGCGACGATGCGGATGATGTCCGGCCAGATCTCGCGCTGTCCGTCATTTCCATTCGTATCGGACTTCATCGCTCGAGTTTTGTTTGTCATAGATATTCTTTCCTGATATGCCGATTTCACTGTAATATATACTCGAACACTATTCTATTCAAGCTGTTTTCCATCTTTTTTGGAGAATCGTCTGAAAAAGATATTTCTCGCATCATCGTTTCAAGAATCTTTTTCAAATCCGGTTCGGGATGGGGCCTGCGGCTTGATTTTTGAAAAGAAAAGGGTATATTATTCTATCCGGTCGTGTCCGGCGCGGGAAATACCCGTCAGTCGGAATCATCCGTCCGCGGGAAAGACCGTTTTATGCGTTTCGACGTGGATCCTTAGCTCAGTGGTTAGAGCGGAGGTCTCATAAACCTTTGGTCGCTGGTTCGAACCCGGCAGGATCCACCATTTTTATGCCTTGATTATCAACGAGTTTGAACTTGATCGCCCCCTTTTCTGCATTCCCTTCTTTTCCGTCATTTTGCCCTGTTTTTCGCCTCTTCGACGGTTTCTGACAAAAAGTCATAGTGATTTCTCGCAGTTGATTTGTGGGAGCTGGTAGATTTTGAGCTTGAGATATTCAATATCTCGGAAGCCGTACACCTGACGTGTAAGCCAACGGATTTTGTTATTGAATCCCTCCGTTCTGGCATTGCTGACGTGTCCAAACGTCCAGTAACTGACGATTCCATCCAGCCTGTCCCGAATAGTTTTTGCCATGGTTTTCAGTTCAGGGACAAGTGTTTCTTCCACGAGTTTGCACCATCGGTGGAATGCGAGGTTTGCCTGGTAAGCGTTTTGAGCGACCCGGCAAATTGTTCTCAGAGCTTCCTTGAACATATATGCATCTCCCAGTTCCTGAAAAATACCCCTCAGATTCCGTAGGATGTTCTTTGCGTTTTCGGGGATATCCTCGTTGTTTTTGAGGAATATGAATCTCAAACCTTTCAGTTGCTTCTGTTGAACGGAATCCAACCTGCCCATCACCCTTTGTCGAACATGGTCGAGACGGTCGTTCATGAGCTTGACGACGTGGAAATGATCGAACACGATTTGAGCTTTCGGGAAGTGTTCCGCGAACCAGGTGGAGTACGCATTTGCCATGTCCATTGCAACTATTTGCAATTTGCTTGCACTTAATTTGCTCAACACCCCTTCCAATGTTGAGATGCCTTTGCCATTGCCGACATGAATGACTGCGCCACTCTCCAGATCCCGCACGATCGTGAGGTAAGCTTGTTTTGCCTGACCGTGACCAATGTGGATTTCATCAACCCCGATCGCCTGGACTTTCGATGTATCAATTGTCGCAAATTTCTGCCGGAGATCCCTCTTCTCAATCTCTTTTACCGTGTGACATCGCAGATGATAATGGTTTGCCAACGCTCGGATGCTGATCTGTTCTCGGAGCTCAAGAACCATCCGCTCAAGCATGATGCTGATACGGGCTTTCGGATGAGAAAGAAACGGAATCTCCTCAATGGAACGTTTGTGACAGCGGTGGCAGTACACGAGATGTAATGTGTAGATGAAATGAACTTCCCGAATCCGTCCCATCGGCAACCCGCGCACGTCTCGTTCATAGAGGATTGTCAGTGTGACATCCTTTAACTTGCACTTCGGACATTGGTGTTTCTTGCGTCTGAGGCGGATTTCCAGCCTTTCTTCAGAACAAGTGGCAGTTTCTTCTTGAAAATCGAGGATTCCCTGTGCATAGTAGAGGCAAGCCGGCATTGGTACTCCTTTTGTTGCGCAAATTCAAAAATAGTACCGATGTCGGCTTTTTTCAACCTATTTCATTGGTTCATCATGATTATATCCCTTTTTTCCTGTCAGAAACCGTCGAAGAACCTTTTTTTCAAAACAATATCGGGGGAACAAACTTGAAAAGTTGCGGAAAGATGCTATAGTAATATGCTGTCGGGTCTCCTATGTTTTCATTGAGGCTGTTAGCGTTCTATAATATAGCGCGGGAGTCGACGTTTTCAATCATAACCCTTTTTTCCCGGACAGCAGTGGTCGCCCCATCGAATTACGACGAGCGTCAGGAGGAAGAACGATGAAAAAGATTCTTTCGATTTTTTGTTTTATTGCTATACATTTAGTCGTTTATAGTCAGTCAGTCGGACAGATAGACAACATAGCATCAACTCCGCAAGCAGATGTGCCGTCGGCTACAGCAACCGAAGCTGAAAGACTGAATGATGAAACTATCGCCATGTTAGCCGAAAAAGAAAGAAAAGAACCGTTCTATGCCATTTATCAATCAGCTTCCCTTGACACCGTTTGTTTTGAGGGGACGATAAAAAGAGTATCAACGATTCCTGATCCGGAAACAAATGATTACGACAATTGTCTATATGCGCTGTTTGTAGAACTTGATTCTGTCCTGTCATCCGATACCCCTCTGAGCAACAAAATGCCATGTGAAGCAATCCTTGCAGTTCCGATCATGAAAGATAAAAAGCTGATAGAAGAAAACAGATTCTTCCCAGGATATAAAATCCGCTGCACCTGTGCGGAATACGATAAAATGCCTCTTGAGATTCAAAGAATTCAGTTGTCGGATGATATTCAGTCTTTTGATCATCAACAATTTTATGCAATCAATGTCAACAAGATTGAAAGCTTTGCAACAACCGGAAAACGGAATTTCGCAAAACGAACAAAAACAATTGTTCCGATTCAAACTCTTCCCCAAGACCAAAATTCGGCAAGATTGCGCAAAAATCGCATTCAAGCAGAGATATCTCACATTGAAGAGGAAATAAAAAAACACGGAGGAAGTTTTGAAACATGGAAAAATGAGTACAAGCCTATAGGTGAAAAATATACAAAACTGTGCAACGAAGGTTGGAAAGGATGGATCAACGATTCGTTTTATGCGGCTTATGGGGCGGAATCAACATACCAGACAAAAGCATACATCAACGGAATCCTTCCATACAAAAAGTATTTGGAGAATAACAATATCGATCTTATTGTCCTTCGAATTCCAAGCAAAGGGGACTTTGCCGCTCGTGTGCTTGCCGCTGAAGATTTCCAGGAAAACCCGGCATGGATTGAACATTACTATGAGTGTTTGAAGAATGACATAGAAATCATTGATCCAATGCCGGAAATGTGGAAACACAGATTCGACTATCCTCTTTTTTATTTTTTTCACCCGGACTCGGAGAACCACCCTTTTGAAGGACAGGCGTTTATTTCTGCAAAAGTTCTCTCGGAAGTCTTAAAACGATATCATTTTTCAACTTCAGATTCGCCTATAGAACTGGAGGACTATTCATTCAAAACAAGTGAACCTCGTTATTTTTGGCCTGAGGGGAATGACAAGTTTGACCCGAAAGAGAATGTAGTTTTCAAGCAAGTCGTTCGAAACAAAAAAACAATTGGAAGTCTCTCCGTTAATACGGGCTCTCCCTTTTTGTTTTTAAGTAATTCATTCTTCTGGTGTCCAAGAGGTTCTCAAGGAGCATCCGTCCCCGGGTATACAGCCTATTTCCTTCAGCATATTCCTGACTGGTTTTACCAGGATGGGACATCAAATCAGCTAATAAGAATGTTGGTAAATACTCCGGAGGCGTTACAAAAGCGGCATGCTGTTGTTATGGTTGGTTTTCCCAGCGCATGGAATGGGACTTTCCCGGTCTTTCCAAAATACCTTTTGGATAAGCCGGAAAGCATTTCTCTTGAAAAAACTCTCGATTTCATTTCGTCAGATATCACAAATCTCGACAATGGTTCTTTCTTGTTTAGTCAGACGGACGGTGTAACGACTATTTCTCCAAATGTTCAGAAAGCTGATGCCAGACCAACGTTTGAAATAGAGTTGGAAGTCCCTCGATGTGAGGGAAAAAATACTTGCATGCTACGAATTAATTTTGCGGAAACATCTTTTGCGTCCATTTTCATTTATGATTGTGACAGAAAAAAAATCATTGACTCTACCGATATGTCTCTTCCAAATTCGATAACGCCTATTGATTTTTCTCCAAACTTTTTTATCGATGCATCAGCATCGCAAAAAATAGTCATTCTGTTTCTCAGCCAATCAACATTCTCAATCAAAAATATTGAACTTTGGTATTACTAAATCATCATACTCTTCTCGTCCTACCTCTTCATCTTTTTCTTTCTTCCTTTGGCACTGCTGGGATACTATGCCGCGCCGAAGAAGCTCCGCCACCTCATGCTGACGATCTTCAGCTACATCTTCTACGGGTGGGCGAATCCGTGGTTCTGCCTGCTGATGCTGTTCAACACGAGCGTGGACTTACACGAACGGCCGCCTGATGCAGGCATATCCGGCGCGGAAGAAGGGCTTGGCGGGCTTCTTAAATCATACAGGAAGGTCAAAAAGGCGGCATGAAGGTTTTTTCGTATAGTCCGTATGATTTTATTTATCGTAGGCCGGAAACTTTTTTACCGCGCATCGGTCGACCGTTCCTCATGAGGCACGAATGCCGTCTGCATATTCCATTCCACGAAAACCGCTACCTATTCGTTTTTTTCTCAAAAACACGGTTTTTCATTCACTTTTTTGATAATAGGTCATGGGTCATCGTCCCCTACTATGCCAATTTATTCTGAGAGAGTTTAGCGGTTTGTAACCTATTGAATTCCAACCGCTCGCACTAATCTCTCTCATAAACTCCAGCATTTTTAATCCGATTTCAATTCAAGTAATCTGGATTTATCGCAACATATTGATCACAAAATATGTTATGCTGATTTTTCTTCGCAACTTCGAGGGAAAAAAGTTTCTTATGAGGCTACTGTATGGATGTCATGCGGTACTGAAAAAAAGGGAGAAAGCCATGAGGACTTTCTCCCGAGTGTATGTTTTCTTGATCGGCTAAAAAACGTTACGCCTGTTTGCCGCAGTACTTGAGGTACCGCGGATAGAGCGCGTGCAGGATGCCGTATTCGAGGCCGCGGAGTTCGGCGAGGCCGCGCATGCGTCCGAGCGCGGAGTAGCCGGGCGTGATGGGCGAGGTCGCATTGAGGTCGTTTGCGATCACGTGGCCGTGGTCCGGGCGCATCACGATGCGCCAGTCCTTGCGGCCCGCTTCGATGCGGCGGATCTGCTCTTCGATGACGGCCTTGACCATGCCGTACATGTCCACGACGCCTTCCAGGTGGTTCGCCTCGTAGAAATTGCCTTCGGGCGTGTGCTCGGTGCTGCGCAGATGCACGAATCCGACACGGTCGGCGCAGGATTTGAACATCGGCACAAGATCGTTTTCCGCGCGGCCGCTGAACGAGCCGGTGCAGAAGCAGACCCCGTTCGCCGGGCTGTCGTCCATCGCCAGGAGCTCGGTCACATCCTGCGCCGTGCTGAAAATGCGCGGGAGGCCGAGCATCGGGAACGGCGGATCGTCGGGGTGAATCACGAGGCGGCAGCCGGCTTCCTCGGCGGCGGGGCAGACGGCGTTGAGGAACGCCTTGTGGTTCGCCTTGAGTTCGGCGCGGCCGATCTTGTCGTAGCGGGAGAGCATGGCGCGGACGTCGTCGAGCGTGACGCCCTTGAATCCGGGGAAGTTGTCGACGATGTCGAGCTCGAACTGCTTGGCTTCCTCGCGGGACATGCTTTCGAAGAGCTTTTTCGCGCGTTCCACGATCTCCGGCGCGAAGTCCGCCTCGGCGTTCTTCCGCTGGAGGATGAAGATGTCGAACGCCGCGAACTTCGTGCGGTTGAAGAAGAGCGTGCGGGAGCCGTCCGGAAGCTTGTAGTTCAGGTCGGTGCGGACCCAGTCCAGCACGGGCATGAAGTTGTAGGTGATGACGGAGAGGCCGCACTTGCCGAGGTTGCGGAGCGAGATGCGGTAGTTTTCGTACAGCTCCTCGTAGTTGCCGGTCTTCGTCTTGATGTTCTCATGGACGGGCAGGCTTTCGACGGCGCTCCAGGTCAGCCCGGCGCGTTCGATCATCTCCTTGCGCTCCATGATGTCCTTCACGGACCAGACTTCGCCGTACGGGATCTGGTGCAGCGAGGTCACGACGCCGGTCGCGCCGGTCTGGCGGATCGTCTGAAGCGAAACCGGGTCATTCGGCCCGAACCAGCGGAACGATTCTTCCATCAGCATGGCATAGTCTCCTGAGGTGCGTGTGAGTTCAGATGCCGGAGAAGGACGAGAAACCGCCGTCGACCGGGATGATCGCGCCGGTCACGAAGCTGGCGGCGTCGGAGAGCAGGTAGTGGATGCAGCCATAGACTTCGCTCTGGTCGCCGAAACGGCCCATCGGGGTCTTCGCAACGACCTGCTTGCCGCGGGCGGTGTAGGAACCGTCCTCGTTCACGAGGAGCGCGCGGTTCTGCTTGCCGAGGAAGAATCCGGGGGCGATGGCGTTCACGCGGAGGCCTTCGCCGAACTTCATGCCGAACTCCATCGCGAGCCAGCGGGTCAGGTTGTCGATCGCGCCCTTCGCGTTCGAGTAGCCGATGCCGCGGGAGATCGCCTGCTTCGCCGCCATGCTGGAGAAGTTCACGATCGCGCCCTTCTTCTGCTGGACCATCGCCTTCACGAAGACGATCGTCGGCAGCAGCGTGCCCTTCAGGTTCAGGTCGAGCACCTTCTCGTACTGGTCGAACTGAAGGTCGAAGATGGTCTGGTCGGGATTCACCATCGCGCCCGCCATGTTGCCGCCCGCGCCGTTCACCAGCGCGTCCACGCGGCCGTGTTCCGCCATGACCTTCTCATAGACGGATTCGATCATGGCGCGGTCGAGCACGTTGCACGCGTAGCCGGACACCTTCGGGGAGATGGTCGCCTTCGCGTCGGCGACGATCTGGTCCACGACTTCCTGCTTCAGGTCCAGCATCACGACTTTCGCGCCCTGGCTCAGCAGATAACGGGCGGTCCCGCCCGCGAGCACACCTGCGGCTCCGGTTACGACGATGACGCGGTCTTCGAGATCGAACAAACTGTTTTTCATGGGAAAAAGCTCCTGGATTAAAAAGAAAATAGGTTATGTGAGTGTGAATGCTTAACCTTATAATATACACCGCAACCCCCTTTTTTGCAATCTTTTTTCGTCAATCCTGATAAAATCTGACAACTTTTGACAGGATTTTTCGTAAAACGGACCTATCCGGTCTCCCTGCCCCTTCCCTTTACTCGTTTCCTTGTCTTGCTGCCCGCGAATATAGCACGGGAAACGCAATGTGTCAAGAAATATTGACACAATTCTGCCAAACAATCGCATCTGTCAAGAATTATTGACACTTTTAAGCCTCCACGCATCTTTTTACGTCAGGAAAAAGGAAAACGACGCTCCGAGGGTTAATTCCCGGAGCGCCGGATAATTCTCATTGTTTTCGATGTTAGTTATAGACGGAACGTGAACACAAGTGTATTCATGCTGTCAAAGTTGCAAGTTTTGTTATCTGAATAACAAACCGGTTCTTAAGAGAAAGGAGAAAATGATCAAAGCAAGTATAAAGAGAAGGATGAAACGACCTATTTTTTGCCCCACAGTTCTTTGGTTTTCAAGAGATGGAGTAGTTTTGTTGGGATTTAATACCTCTCCGCAATTCGGACATGCTGCGGCATTTGAGGAAACCTGTTTCCCGCAAGTCGGACAATTCGTTAGTGTTGCCATTTTGTTTCTCCTAATTGATGTTGGGTAGAGAGTATAAGACTATCCAGCCCATCAGTCTCTTATATAGACTGGTGGGTGTACCTACAATGCTTTTTCTCGTTCACAATCCTTGCATGAGGCGGCAACCGGTTCAAAATGGCTGAGATCAGGCTTAACGCCTTGAAGTCCGGGCACAAAAAAAGCCGGACGCTTCCCCATACGCGGTGATGAAGGTCCGACCAAGAACCCGCTCCTAGAACGTAGAGAAACGCCCAGCAGGACACGAAGACACAATCTTCCTGTGCTGGTTTTTTCTTTCTGGTAGCAAAAGAGTCTGTTTTAAACTTGGTCGGTTTTCATCACCTTTTGCTGAAATAACCGATGTAATGAGCTCGAAACCGGATTCCTGACGGCCAGGAAAGCGATTCCAAAACACAATTTACCGCATTCAAGAAAAAATCAAACGGTTTTTCTGCTTTTTTTAGTGTTTTTCCGTTTTTGAGGGAGGCAGAGCCCCCACGGCGGTAGTGCTTGGCTCCGCTCAAGCACATAGGACGCGTTGCGTCCCCGCGTTGCTGGGGGCGGCTTCGCCGCCTAGGTAAGCTCGCTTGCGCTCGCGCCACAATTCTACTTGACCGCAGAGACGTGGGAGGCAGAGCCTCCACTTGGGTAGTGCGCTGCTGCGCGAGCGCACAAAAAAAAAGGCGCTCTGGGGATAATCCCGGAGCGCCGGAGTTGTGCATTTTTTTGCTCAACCGTCCCCGAAAAAGAGGACGGCTTTTTTACTCAGCGGAGTTCGACTCCAAGTCCTTCGGCGAGGTTCTTGCGGACCTTTTCGTAAAGGACGTTGACCTCGTCGTCGGTAAGCGTGCGGTCGGGGGACCGGAACACGAGCGAGTAGGCGAGGCTCTTCTTCCCTTCGCCGATCGCCTTGCCCTCGAAGACGTCGAAGATGGAGACGGATTCGAGGTGGGGCAGATGGAGCTTGCGGATGAAGTCGACGACGTCCTGGTTGCGGAGTTTGGCGGGCGCGATGAACGCGATGTCGCGTGAGACGCTCGGGAACTGGGAAACGGGGACGTAGTATTCGGACTTCGTGCTCGCGTTGAGGACGGCGTCGAGCTGGATCAGGGCGATGAAGAGCGGGGTATTCAGGCGCATGCCCTTCGTGAGTTCGTCGGTTGCCTGGCCGAGCACGCCCGCCTTCTTGCCGTCGATGACGAGTTCGGCGCAGCAGAGCGGGTTGAACCGCGGATCGGCGGCGGGGACAAACGAGAAGGACGCGAGGCGGCGTTTGGAAAGGACGGACTCGATGATGCCCTTCAGGTCGAAGAAATCAAGCTGCTGGCCGCGTTCCCTGGAGTAGCGTTCGGGGTGGGCGCAGCCGGTGATGGCGATGCCGACCTCGTCGCGTTCCTCGGGGAACTTCGCCTGGTTCGCGCAGAAGACATGTCCGATCTCGAAGAAACCGAGGTCGTAGTTCTTGCGCGCGATGTTGTAACGGACGGCATCCAGCAGGCACGGGAGCAGCGAGGGACGCATGACCGCGAGGTCGAGGCTGATCGGGTTGTTGGGCCGGATCAGGTCGGCGGGCTCGAAGATGCCGCCGCGGATGGCGGAGGCTTCGCTCATCATGCTGTTGCTGACGATCTCGTGGAGGCCGACGTCGGCGAGCTCTTCGCGCAGATGCGTGATCGGCAGGATGGCGTCGCCGGAGATGTCGGACTGGGTGGCCTTGATGGGCACGTCGGGGAGCTTGTCGAGGCCGTGGATGCGGGCGACTTCCTCGGCGAGGTCGGCGGGACCCATCACGTCGAGGTCGCGCCAGGTGGGCACGCTGAAGGACGCGCCGCTTTCGGACTGGCGGACGGTGACGAAACCGAGCGAATGAAGGATGTCGTCGATGCGGCGGTTGCCCACGTCCATGCCGAGCAGACTGCGCACGCGGTCGTACTTGAGGTCGATGATGCGCGCGGGCTTTTCGGGCTCCGCGACCGAAATAAGCGGGGAGACGACGTCGCCGCTGGCGAGCTCGCGGATGAGCTGGGCGGCGCGCATGCTGGCCGGGACGATCATGGCGCGGTCGGCGCCGCGTTCGAAGCGGTAGGAGGCTTCCGAGGAGAGGCCGAGGCGGCGGGAGGTCGCGCGGACGGACGCCGGATCGAACCAGGCGCTTTCCAGGACGACGTCGGTGGTGTCGCCCACGACGCCGGAGTATTCGCCGCCCATGACGCCCGCGATCGCGACGGGCTTTTCGGTGTCGGCGATGACGAGGTCCTTTTCGGTGAGGTCGTACTGTTTGCCGTCGAGCGCGGTGATGGTCTCATTCTCCTTCGCGCGGCGGATCACGAGGCGTCCGCCCTTCAGGAACCGCATGTCGAAGACGTGCAGCGGCTCGCCGAGCTCCATCATGACGAAGTTCGTGATGTCGACGATGTTGTTAATGGGACGGATGCCGACGGCGGCGAGCGAGGCCTTCAGCCAGGCCGGGCTGTCGCCGACCTTCACGTTGCGGATGACGCGCGCGGTGTACAGCGGGCAGAGGTCCGGCGCTTCGACCGTGACGAGATTGCTCCAGTCGCCGGCGAGTTCGGTCGGGACGCTTTCCGGCGCGGGGAATTTCACTTCGCCGCCGACGAGCGCGGCGATGTCGCGCGCGACGCCCCAGTAGGAGAGCCAGTCGGGACGGTTCGGGGTAATCTCGAGCGTGTAGACGGTGTCGGTGGGGACGTACTCCTGAAGCGGCTTGCCGATCTCGAACGTGCCGGGGAGCAGCATGAGACCCTTGTGGTCCTCGCTGAGTCCGAGTTCTTTCGCGGAGCACATCATGCCGAAGGATTCCACGCCGCGGATCTTGCCCTTCTTGATCGTGAACGTGCCGCCCTCGCCGTCCGGGAAGACGGTGCCGATGGTGGCGAGCGGGACGATGTTTCCGGTGTCGCAGTTCGGCGCGCCGCAGACGATCTGGAGCGTTTCGGAGCCGGTGAAGACTTCGCAGATGGAGAGGTGGTCGGAGTTCTCATGTTTGCGGCGGGAAATGATCTTCGCGACGATCACGCCGTCCGGGATCTTGCCGACGGTCTCGATCTCTTCGACCTCGAGTCCGGCCATGGTGAGCGCGTTGGCGAGTTCTTCCGGGGAAAGGCTGATGTCGATGTAGTGTTTCAGTCTAAACAGGGAAAGTTTCATGTCGGTCTTCCTTTCTCAGAACTGTTTGAGGAACCGCAGATCGTTGTCGGAGAAGATACGCAGATCGCTGATGCGGTGTTTCAGCATGGTCAGGCGTTCCAGCCCGAACCCGAAGGCGAAGCCCTGGACCTCGTCCGGATCGTAGCCGACGTTGCGGAGCACGGCCGGGTTGACCATGCCCGCGCCCATGATCTCGATCCAGCCGGAGTTCTTGCAGACGCGGCAGCCCTTGCCGCCGCACATCACGCAGCTGAAATCGCATTCGACGCTGGGTTCCGTGAACGGGAAGAAGTGAGGACGCATGCGGATCTGGACGTCCATGCCGAAGAATTCCTTCGCGAACTTCAGGATGGTGCTGCGGAGGTCGGCGAGGGAGACATCCTTGTCGATGTAGAGCCCTTCCAGCTGGTGGAAATGCACGCCGTGGGTGGCGTCCGGGGTATCGCGGCGGTAGCAGCGGCCCGGGGAGACGATGCGCACGGGCGGCTTGGAGCCGAGCATGGTGCGGATCTGAACCGGGGAGGTCTGCGTGCGGAGCAGACGCCCGTCGGGGAGGTAGAAGGTGTCCTGCGGGTCGCGGGACGGATGATTCGCGGGGGCGTTCAGGGCGTCGAAGTTGTACCAGACGGTCTCGAGTTCGGGACCGGTGACGGCAATGAAGCCCATGCGGCGGAAGATGGAGCAACAGGCGTCGATGGTCTGGCTGATCGGGTGCTTGCGTCCGAACGGCCATCTGCGGCCGGGAAGCGTGACGTCGACCGCGGGCGCGTCTTCGGCCTTCTTCTCGTTGATGCGCGCGTTGGCCTCGTTGAGGGCGGCCTGGATGCCCTGTTTGGCCTCGTTGAAGGCCATGCCGGCGGCTTTCTTGTCTTCGGCCGGCAGTTTGCCCATCATCGGGCTGAGGGCGGTAATGGCGCCGTTGCGGCCCAGCGTGCGGTTCTTGACGGCCTCGACGTCGGCCGGAGTCGAGGCTGCGGACAGAGCGGTTTTCGCGTCGGCCGTGATGGCCTGAAGCTTTTGCAGCAGTTCTTCCAGCATGTTGAAAACTCCTTAAAGGAAACTTGGAAAAAAGAAAAACGCGGGTCTGCCGGGAGGCGGCAGCCCGCGAATCACAGATAATCTGTTTTGGGGACGCCCGGCACTGGGCGCGGACGTCCGGATCGAGTTCGTCAGCAGGCGGCCTTTGCCTTTTCGAGCAGGGCCGTAAATGCCGCGGGATCCTTGACGGCGAGGTCGGCGAGAACCTTGCGGTTCAGGTCGATGTTCGCCTTCTTGAGTCCGTCGATGAACTTGCTGTAGGTCATGCCCTGGGCGCGGCAGGCGGCGTTGATACGCACCGTCCAGAGGCGGCGGTACTGACGCTTTTTCTGCTTGCGTCCTTCGTAGGCGTGGACGTTCGCTTTGTCGACGGCATCGTAAGCTGTGCGGATGCGCTTGGAGCTGGCACCGTAGAAACCTTTTGCCCGCTCAAGGACGCGTTTGCGGCGTTTTCTCGAATAAACAGCGCAAGTAACTCTCATGATGATTTCTCCTGTTTTTCAAGCTCAGCCGTAGGGCAGGGCCTTTTTGATTCTCTGTGCATGGGCGGCGTCGAGCAGTCCGGCATTGCGTTTCTGGCGCTTGTTCTTTCCGGATTTGTTCGTCATGAGGTGGCGGCGGCCCGGCTTCGTGAACTTGTAGCCGCCGGAGGCGGTGCGTTTCACGCGCTTGGCGATACTCTTGCGAGTCTTCATTTTCGGCATCGTTTGGTCTCCTTATGTTAGAGTTTTTCTCGACCGGACGGGCAGACGCCATCAGCCGTGTCCGGCGGTTCTGTATATCAGCCCTTCGGATTGAAGGACATGTTGATGTTCTTTCCGAGCAGCTTCGCCGGCGCGTCCACGACGGCGATCTCAGCCAGGTCTTCCGTGATCCGGGTCACGAGTTCGAATCCCATCTCCGGGTGCGAGAGTTCGCGGCCCTTGAACGTGATCGTCACGCGCAGCTTGTTCCCTTCCCCCAGAAACTCCTTCGCATGGTTGAGTTTCACCTCGTAGTCATGCGTGTCGATGTGAAGGCGGAACTTGATCTCCTTCACCTTCTGGGCCTGCTGGTTCTTCTTCTGCTCCTTCAGCTTTTTCTTCTGTTCATACAGGAGCTTCCCGAAGTCCATGATGCGGCAGACGGGCGGGTTGCTGTTTTCCGACACGAGCACGAGATCCAGATGCGCGTTCTGCGCCGCCTGGCAGGCGGCCGCGAGTTTCATGACGCCCAGCTGTTCTCCGTCCGCCCCTATGACGCGCAGGGGCTTGTCGGAATACGCACGGTCATTGCTTTTCAGTAGCTTGGCGATAGTAAACGCCCTCCATGTGAGTTGGTCCCGGATGTTTCCGCCACGGTGACGGAAACGCACATAAACCTTTAATATAGCACATCAAAGCTTGTTTTCAAGCTCCGACTGTAATTTTTTGATGAAAGTTTCCAGATCCATGGCGCCGAGCTGGTCCTCTCTGCGGGAGCGGACCGCCATCGTGCCTTCGGTCTGTTCCTTCTCGCCGATCACAGCCATGAACGGGATGCGCTGGAGGCGGGCGTCCTTGATCTTGGCGCCCATGCTCTCGGAGCGGACGTCGCACAGGACCTGGAATCCGGCCTTGCGGAGGCCGTCGGCGACCTTCTGCGCGTATTCATGCTGTTTCTCGGTGATCGGGATCACGCAGACCTGGGTCGGAGCCAGCCACAGCGGGAACGCGCCCGCGTAGTGCTCGACCAGGATGCCGAAGAAGCGTTCCAGCGAGCCGAAGAGCGCGCGGTGCACCATGTAAGGCTGGTGAAGCGCGCCGTCCGCGCCGACGTACGTGATGCCGAAGCGTTCCGGCAGGTTGAAGTCGAACTGGATCGTGCTGGTCTGCCATTCGCGGCCGATCGCATCCTTGATCTTGAGGTCGATCTTCGGGCCGTAGAACGCGCCGCCGCCCTCGTCCACTTCGTATTCGAGGCCGCAGGCTTCGATGGCCTGGACGAGCGACTTCTGCGCCTGTTCCCAGCGGGCCGGATCGCCGACCGCCTTGGCGGGACGGGTGGAGAGGTACGCCTTGATCTCCGGGAATCCGAAGGTCTTCCAGATGTAGAGGCAGAACTTGAGGACTTCCATGATCTCGCTTTCGATCTGTTCCGGCGTGCAGATGATGTGCGCGTCGTCCTGCGTGAAGCCGCGGACGCGCATCAGGCCGTGGAGCACGCCGCTCTTCTCGTAGCGGTACACGGTGCCGAGTTCCGCCCAGCGGCAGGGGAGTTCGCGGTAGGAACGCACGCGGCTCTTGTATATCTCGATGTGGAACGGGCAGTTCATGGGCTTGGCGTAGTAGTCGAACTCGTCGATCTGCATCGGGGAGTACATGCTCTCCTTGTAGAATCCGAGGTGGCCGCTGGTCTCCCAGAGCTGGCTGCGTCCGATATGCGGCGTATACAGCAGGTCGTAGCCGTGCGCCAGGTGCTCCTTGCGCCAGAACGTCTCGATGACGTTGCGGATGTAGGCTCCTTTCGGGTGCCAGAGGACGAGGCCGGGGCCGACCATTTCGGAGATGCTGAAGAGGTCGAGCTCCTTGCCGAGGCGGCGGTGGTCGCGCTTCTTGGCTTCCTCGATGCGCTGGAGATACGCCTTGAGTTCCTTCTTGTCGGCGAACGCGGTGCCGTAGATGCGCTGGAGCATCGGGTTCTTCTCGTCGCCGCGGTAGTAGGAACCGGCGACGGAGAGCAGCTTGAACGCGCCGATCTCGTTGGTGTTGGAGACGTGCGGGCCGCGGCAGAGGTCGGTGAAGTCGCCGCAGATGTAGAACGTGATCTCGCTGTCGTCCGGGATGTCGGCGAGGCGTTCGAGCTTGTACTTCTGGCCGCGTCCGGCGAGGAACGCGTGGGCGTCTTCGCGGGTCATGACCTTGCGTTCGAACGGGAGATGCGCCTTCGCGATCTCCTCCATCTTGGCTTCGATCTTCGCCAGGTCGTCGACGGTGAGGCGGGTTTCCAGGTCGAAGTCGTAGTAGAAGCCGTCCTCGGTCGACGGACCGATGTCGAATTTAGCGTTCGGGTAGAGTTCCTGCACCGCCGCCGCCATCACGTGGGCCGCGCTGTGCCGAATGGTTTCCAACGGGTATTTTCCCATTTGAGTTTCCTCGCGAGTATGTGATTTATGAATTTATAGACAGATATTCAATTAATATACACGTGTTTCAGCGAAAATGCAAGCCGCCGCCCTGCCCCGCCGGGAGAAAAAAGGCGTTTTTGATTGAAATAACGCCGATTTCCCAATTCAGAGGATAGTCAGGTTTTCCGTCCGGGAATGGCGGACAGCGGGACGGCGGACAATGCGGACTGAAGCGTCGCCGGGGTCGCCTTCTGAACCGTGGGAAGTTCCGGGGTCCAGGCGGCGATGCGCGCCTCCTGCAGCAGCAGGAAGAATTCGAAGAACGGGCGGCAGTCCTCCAGGCTGACTCCGGCGTCGTACAGCAGATGGAATTTGTCGATGAACGGCGCGATCGCCTCGCCCTTTGTGCGGTCGCGTCCGTAGGACTGGTCGGCGCGTTCGAGACGCACCCGGAGCGAGCGCAGATAACGCGGATAACGCGCCACGGCGTCTGGCGTCCGCAGGAATCCCTTGCGGAACAGCACAGCAAGCTGGCGGTTCACGTCGACGTCGGTGAAGCAATCCGCCGGGACGTCCCCGAGGCGGCGTTCGATCGGCTCGTAGGCGGACAGCAGCTGAAGCAGCGCCGAAGCGTCCTCACGCACGGCGTCCGCCAGACGGTTCCGCAACCTCAGGCACGCGTCGTCGAAAGCTTTCGGATCGCGGATGGTTTCCGGCGGACAGCCGATGGCGCGGGCGACGGCGTTGTCGGTCAGGTCGGCGCGCCAGTCAGGATCGTCCGGGAAAAACTCGTGTTCGAGCGTGCGGCCGAGTTTCGCATAGCTCCGCATGTGCTCGAACATCTCGGGGTAGCGGATGCGGAAGAGGGTCAGGACGGCGCGGCGGTGCGCGGCGCGCGCCTCGGCTTCGTCCAGGAAAAGCGCGCAGCCGATGCTTTCCCCGCCCTGCTCCCGGAAGAAGCCCGGATAGACTTCGCGGCCCTTGCCGTGGTTCAGACGAATGGAAACGGGAAGTTCGGGGATGTCGCCCGGCCAGGAAGTCTCACCGTGAAATTCCCATTTGCGGGCGGCGGCGTGGCGGCTGGACACGGTCTCCGCGGAATCGTCCACCTCGGGCAGGTCGCGGACCACGCGCAGGAGCTTGCCGTGATCGTTCAGGATCGCGAATTTGAGGATGAGGTATTCCGGCAGTTCGATGTCGTCGAACGCCGATTCGTCGAAGTCGCAGCCGCGGAAAGTCCGCAGGAACGACGCGAGCACGCGCGGCAGGTTGCGCGCAGGGTAGATTTCGTTATGCTTCAGCCCGTCCAGAAACGCCTCGACGCATTCGTCCAGCGGCAGCAGCTTCTTGCGTTCGGTCTTGGTGAGGGAACGGAACATGTAGTCGAGCTTCATGCGGAGGAATCCGGGCACGAGGTATTCGGCGGCGGCGCGCGGGAAAAGGTTCATGTGCGCCTCCGGCAGATACACCGTGATGCCGTCATCCTCCTCGCCGGGGTCGTAGATATACTCCAGGCGGTAGCTCTCGCCCTCGGCCTCGAGGCGGTCCGGGTAATCCGCGTCCGGCAGGGAGTCCGGCGGCACGAGCGCGATGTCCTCCGGCTTCGGGTCGTACGAACGGTGTCGCCGGGTCCAGTCCTTGCGGACGTCGGACACGCTGCACATCCATGGCGGCAGGACACGCAGGAAATGCTGTTCCAGCGCGTGCAGGTCGACCACGGAGCCGGAACGCCGGAGTTTCGCCTCGAACGTATGCAGACGGCGCACCAGTTCGTTGCAGCGCACCAGCCACGGCGCGGCCGGGTCCTTGATGGCGCACGGCACCAGCGCCTCCTTGATGAACACCGCCCGCGCGGCGTCCCGGTCGACGCGTCCGTAGTGGCAGCGGCGGCCCGGATGGATCGGGAGCGCCCCGGCGAAGACGCGTTCGCGGGCGAACACGAATCCGCTGACCTCGTCCCAGGCGACGCGGTCATAGGTGCGCGAACACAGCTCCGGCGCGATCTCCTCCAGCCATGCGCCCTCGACCACGGCGCAGCACCGCCCGAAAACGCGGCTGGTCTCCATGATCGTGAAGCAAAGAAGCCATTCGGGCGCTTTTTTGAGCTTGGCGAGTGCGGAACCGGGGAAGATGGAGAACATGCGGCCCGTACGGTCGAAATACTGTTTCTTCTCAGGGTCCCAGCACGCCAGACGGCGCGGCAGGCCGCCCATGAGGGATTTGTGGATCGGGTCGGACCTGTCCGCGCGGAGTTCGATTCTGAGGGAATCCAGCTCTGTTTCCGGCTGGAGGTATTCGAGCAGGTCGGCGCACAGGTTGCGCCATTCCTGCATGCGCCGGAAATTCAGGTAGTTGGTGCGGCAGAATTTGCGGAACTGCGACTTGGAGACCCGAAACGCCTCGTCCGCCGCCAGCCACAGTTTCAGGATGCTCAGGAAATCCGATTCCGGCACGTCGAACTGACGCTGCGCCGTATCCGCCTCCTTCGCTTTCTCGAAGGGACGTTCGCGCGGGTCCTGGATCGACAGAAACGCCGCGATCAGCAGGATTTCCGGCAGAACGCCGCGGTCGACGCCGTCGAGCAGGATGCGTCCGAGGCGCGGCCCGACGGGAAGTTCCGCCAGACGCCGCCCCTCCTCCGTGAGTGCGCCGGAAGCGTCGATGGCGTGCAGGTCGGTCAGCGTGGTCAGGCCCTCGCGGATCAGCTGGGGCGACGGCGGATCGACGAACGGGAACTGCACGATCGGGGGGAGTCTCAGCGCCGCCATCTGCAGGATGACGCCCGCCAGGGATGCGCGCTGTATCTCCGGCGGCGTGAACTCGGCCGCGTCAGCAAGCGTTTCCTCGGAGCAGAGATGCACGCATACGCCGTCCTGTTCGCGTCCGCATCGTCCGCGGCGCTGCATGGCGCTCGCGCGGGAGACGCCTTCGATGCGGAGTTCCTGGATGCCGCTTTTCGGGTTATAGCGGGAAAGGCGCACCAGCCCGGAATCGACCACGTAGCGGATGCCGGGGATCGTGATGGACGTTTCCGCCACGTTCGTCGCCAGCACGATCCGGCGGTTCGAGGACTGCGGCGCGAAGATGCGTTCCTGTTCGGACGCGCTCATGCGCCCGAAGAGCGGCAGGATCTCCGTGTGGGGGTAGTCGCGCCCGGTCAGCATGTCGGCGCAGTCGCGGATTTCGCGTTCGCCGGGCAGGAAGACCAGAATGCCGCCGCGCTCGCCCGCGTCAAGCAGGTATTCCACGCCGCGCGCGACCGATTCGGCGAGTTCTTCGTCCTGAAGCGGCTCCAGATAGACGTCCTCGACCGGGAACACGCGACCGCCGACCTCGATAACGGGAGCGTCGCCGAAGAACGACGCGATGCGGGCGGCGTCGAGCGTGGCGGACGAGATGATGACGCGGAGTTCGGGCCGCCGCGCGAGCAGGAGCTTCATGTATCCGAGCAGGAAGTCGATGTTGAGGGAACGTTCGTGCACCTCGTCCAGGATGATGCAGTCGTACTGGTACAGCTTCGGGTCGTTCTGCGTCTCGGCGAGCAAGATGCCGTCCGTCATGAACTTGATGACCGTGGAGTCGTCCGTACGGTCGTCGAACCGCACCTGATAGCCGATCTCGTGTCCGCACGTGCAGCCGGTCTCGTTCGAAAGACGGCGCGCGAGCGCGGAGGCGGCGATCCTGCGCGGCTGGGTGCAGCCGATCCGTCCGGCGCGCCCGAATCCCTCCAGCAGCGCGGCCTTCGGGAGCTGGGTGGTCTTGCCGGAACCCGTCGTACCGCAGACGACAATGACCTGATGCGATTTCAGCGCGGCGCGGATTTCCGGGATCTTCGCTGTGATCGGAAGGTTGTCCGGGAACTCGCATCGGATGCGTGACGCGGCGGGGACGAGCGAACGTTTCTGCGCGGTCGCGAGCAGACGGAAAAACTCCTCGCGTTTTGACTCGGCGGCATCTGGATCGCTGTCCAGCAGATCCAGAAACGCGCGGCGGCGTTTGTTCAGGCGGGCGCGGTCGGTCAGACGCAGAGCGGACCAGATACGCGCGACTTCCCGCCGGACCTGGCGCGGGTCGATGCTCATAGATACTCTCCGGCGCCGGGCGACTGGATGAAGTTCACAAGCACATCGGCGCGCCGGTAAAAGTCCGCCGGACCGTGTGCATACGTCAGAACCTGCTGCCGCCAGTAGTACAGACCGTTGTCGGAGATGCCCGCGAGGTAGTCCAGCTCGGCGCTCAGCGCGCCGGAATCGAACGGTTCGTTCAGGACGTGTCCGCCGGACGCCAGCACGATGTCCTGGAATCCGCAGACCTCGGTGCAGACCACGGGCAAACCGGAAGCGATCGCCTCGATCAGAATGGAACCGGCGGCCTCGCGCCGGGCGGGATGCACCAGATAATCGGCGGCGCAGAGGAGTTCCGGCAGGTCGGGCCGTCCGCCGTCGAAGATCACGCGGTCGGCGATCCCGAGTTCAACGGCCTGTTTTTCGCACTGTTCGCGGCCGAGGAATCCGGTGATGAACAACCGAAGACGGGCGCGGCGTTCCGGCGGAAGTTCGGCGTAGGCGGTCAGGGTGCGGTCAATGCCTTTCAGAAGCATGTCGTGCGCAGCGGAGATGGCGAGGCGTTCCCCGTCCTTCAGACCGAGTTCGGCGCGTTTGCGGACGCGGACCGCGTCGGGATCCGGCACACGTCCACAGGCGGGATTCATGCCCGGCGGCAGACGCAGGAACCGCGCGGGCTGCGTGCCGTAGACGCCGAAAAACGCGTTGATCTGCGGCGTAACCAAATAGAAAATGTATGTGGAGGATTCGGGCGAGAAAACCGCCTGTTCGCGTGCCAGAAGGCGCGGATCGGCGTTCTCCGGGGCGCTGCCGAGGCAGTCGAAGCCCGCGAAATAGAAATCCACGCCGGGGATCAGCTCGAACGCCGCCGTCCGGTCAAAAGATTCATGTTCTGTCAACTCATGGAACGCCGTTTCAAGCGCATCGAGGTCGTCGGCCTCGCTTGTCCCGGAAAGTTCCGTCGTCAGGATCCTGAGCTTGTCCGGGCGTTCGCCGTCCCACGAACCGACCAGACACGTCACATCGTGTCCGCGGTCCGCGGCGGCTTCGGCGGCGCGCAGGAAATCCGTCTGGAGGCCACTGTACGGAAAATAACGGACGATGAGAAAGAGTATCTTCATGGTTCCTGCTCGTCGTCAAGCGGGAAGTCGATTTGCGACAGGGAGTCCGCCCCGGCGAGAAGCATCACGAGGCGGTCGAATCCGAGCGCGGACCCGGCGGCGGGCGGCATCCCGTGGTCGATCGCGTCCAGAAACGCCGTCGGTTCGGGGTATTCGGTGAGTCCGAGGCGTTTGCGCGTGGCGCGGGCTGCGGCGAAACGTTCCCGCTGGACGACGGGATCAATCAGCTCGCCGTAGGTGTTCGCCAGTTCGACGCCCGCCACATAGACCTCCCAGCGTTCGGCGAGGGTCGGATCGGAGGCTTTCGCGCGGGCGAACGCGCCGAAGCGGATGGGGTAGTCGATGAGCACGCACGGACGGTCTTTCGGCAGGTTCGGCTCGACTTTTTCGACCAGGATCTCCTCAAACAGCGATTCCTGCTCCGCGACCTCGTCGGCGGAGACGTTCGCGAACGTACGGAACGCCTCGCGGACGGGGAGCATCGTCCATTCGCCGCCGAGCTCAACCTCATAGCCGCGGGATTTGATCTTCGTGCCGCCGGTGCATGCGAGCGCGGCCTCGACGATGATCGCGCGGATGGTCTCCAGCAGCTCCAGATAGTCGGCGTGCGCCATGTAGAATTCGAGCATGTCGAACTCGGTGCGGTGCAGGCGGCCGCGTTCGCCCGCCCGGAAACACGGCCCGATCTGGTAGATGCGGTCCATGCCCGCGCAGAGCAGGCGCTTCATCTCAAGTTCGGGGGATGTGCGCAAAAAGAACGCGCCCGAGGGAGGAGCGTCGATATACTCCTCCGCCGCGGGCGCCGCGATGCGGACCGGGGTCGTGACTTCGGTGAATCCGCGTTTGTCGAACCCTGCCCGGACGGCGGCGAGAACGCGGGCGCGGAATTTCAGCGCCGCGACGGTCTGCTGGAGCCGGGTGAAGGGGTCCACGGTTCGGCCTTTGTCAGCCCTTGCTGACGCGTTCGGCGTATTCTCCGGTGCGGGTGTCGATGCGGATCGTGTCGCCGACGTTGATGAAGAGCGGGACCATGACGTCGTAGCCGTTGTCGGTCTTGGCGGGCTTCATCACGTTGGAGCTGGCGGTGTCGCCGCGGACGCCGGGTTCGGTCTCGGCGACCACCTTCTCGATGAAGGTCGGGAGGGTGATGTCGATGAGCTTGC
>JAEEQN010000021.1 GCA_016285345.1 Victivallales bacterium
TGCTCGGGTGTTTCGCGTAGGAAACGCCGTTCAGGTTCGAGGTCACGCGGAGCGTCTGCCCTTTGTCGCCGAAGACCTCGATGTTTTTCGTGAGATTTCCGGCCTTGATCTGAAGTCCGGCGTCGGTTGCCTTGTACTCGAACGCGTCGTCGGCGGACACTGTTCCCGCGGCGAGTACGGCGAGCGCACACAGGAACGCGGCCGTGTGCATGCGGACAAATCCGGGCATCGGCACATGTTGTTTGTTGCGGAATGTCATACGGAATCTTGCTCCTTTCATGGAAAGATGACTTGATTTGAACATGATTTGAGTCGATGATTTTTTATTGGGAACCTCTATCAATTCATTTTTGAGAGAGTGTTCGGTTGTTGACGGGTAAGAATCGCCGAATGCGATTCTTCGTTACCATAAATTAAGCCATCGGAACGGGATCGTCCGATTACTTGACCGGCTCCTGGATCCCTTCGTTCGTCTGGCGGACGGGCTTGATGGTGCCGTCCTCGTTGAAGAACATCTCGTCCACGCAGACCGCGCGGCGTCCGAGCGCGCCGCCTTCGCCGTTGATGCTGAGCGCGGCGTTGTGGTAGAAGAGGAACGTGCGACCCTTGAAATCGACCACGGCGGGGTGGATGGTGAAGCTATTCCGGGCGGAGCCGGTGACCTGTCCGCGATAGGTCCACGGGCCGGTGATCTTTTCGGCGGTCGCGTAGGCGATAACCTCGTTGCCCTGCGGGTTCTTGTGGTTGGCCTCGTCGCCGTAGGTACGGGAGGCGTAGATGCAGTAGTAGAGGCCGTTGCGCTTGTAGAGCCAGGGGCCTTCCTCGTAGCTCTGCATCTTCAGGTCGGTGATCTCGCCGTCGAGTTCGAGCATATTGTCTTTGAGCTTGGCGAGATAGCAGTTGCCGTTGCCCCAGCAGAGCCACGCGGTACCGTCGTCGTCGATGAGGCAGGTCGGGTCGATGTCGTTCCAGCCCATGAAGCCGCTGGTCAGGTTGTCGACGACCACGGGCTTCTCGTAGGTCTTCCACGGGCCGACCGGGTTGTCGGAGGTCGCCACGTTGATGGACTGTCCGCCGTACTTGTCATTGCGGATGGTGACGTACCAGTAGTAGGTATCGCCTTTCTTCACGACCTGCGCGGCCCAGCAGGTGTTCTTCTGTCCGTACGGGAAGTCGGTGGACGTGAGGACGTCGCCGTAGGATTTCCAGTTCACGAGATCCTTTGTGGAGTAGCAGCGCCACGCCTTGATGGTGAACATCTCGCGACCGTGGGCGTCGTCGTGCCCGGCGTAGAGGTACAGCGTGTCGCCGACGACGAGCGCGGCGGGGTCGGCGGTCCAGACGTCCTTGAAGAGCGGGTTGCCGGTGGTCTTCACCTCGACCGGCGCGGTGAGGATGGCGGCGTGGTAGACGGAGCCGATGCCGCCGCGGTTGCCCGCGGGCTGGTGCCGGATCACGATGTGGTCCTTGCCCTTCGTGATGGATTCCGGGATTTCGTATTCGACCTCAAAGAACTGGTTCGGATGCGCGGCGGAAAGCCTCTGCACGGCGATCTGCTGACCATCGGCGAGGATTGCGGTCTCGGTCCCGTTGTCGCCGCCCCAGTAGGTGCAGGCGAGGAGGTTCTTCTTGTCCGGGCTGACCTTCATCCGGAATTCGATCCAGCCGCCCTGATGCGCGCCGCGGTAGCCGCGCTGGTTGAAGCGCCCGGAGTGGGTGTTTTCCGCCTTCAGCGCATGGTCGGTCTCCGGCTGCTGTTCGCCGAAGTTCATTTCATCGACGGTGCGTGCGGCGCGTTCGCGCTGGCGGGCTTCCTCGGCCGCGATCTTTGCCTTTTCGGCGGCCCACTGCGCCTCGTCCATGTTCTTCCAGTACACGTTGTAATGCTGGTACGGCATCTGGTTGAACGGGCGGATAAGGACGTTGGAGCCGTCCGTCGCGGTCAGATTGAACGCGCGGTCGGAGCCCGCGACGGCCTTCGCGGCGGCCGTGATCTCGCCGATGGAACCGCCGAGCAGGATCGGCACGGGCTTGCAGGCGGCGTTCTGAAGGTCGAGCTGGTTGCGCAGGTAGATGCGCTTCTTGTAGTTTTCGACTTCGCCGAGGTCGCCCGCGAGGAGCGTCGGGCCGTAGAAGAACGCGTTCAGCTCGGTGTGGCCGCCGTGGAGGTGTTCCGTGCGGAGCTTCATCGGGATGTGGATGGCGAGCTTGTCGCCGGTCTTCCAGTCGGCGTTCAGCACGGCGTTTTCGCCGGGCTTGCCGGTGGCGATCTGCTGTCCGTTGAGCGTGAACGTCACGGGACCGTCGGTCCAGCCGGGGCAGCGCACGTTCAGCGCGAGCTTCTTCTCCGGAGCCTTGTCGAACGTGAGGACCACGTCGCCGTTCTTCGGATACTGCGTGTTCATGGTGAGTTCAAGTCCGCGGTCCGCCCACTTCAGTTTCGAGGGGATGAAGAGCGTGACGTACAGGTTGTCGTCGTCGTGGAAATAGATCGCGTTGTTGTACTTCGTGTGGTTCTCGATGCCCGTGCCGAAGCAGCACCAGAAGGACTGGTCGGGCGAGCTGTACACACGGAACTGGCCGGGCCTCAGCGAGACGAAGTAGGTGAACATGGAGCGTTCGGGGTCCTGCGACGGCAGGATCTGGTTCAGCAGGGCGCGTTCGCGGTAGTCGCCGTAGATGGTGTTCGTCGGTTCCTGCATCTGGAGATGCTCGGCGAGGCGGATCATGTTGTAGACGTTGCAGCACTCGACGGAGGCGGGGGAGAGGTGCTTGTCCGCGTCGGAGGGGCGGTAGAATTGCTCGCGGTCGCTGTTGCCGCCGGTGCAGTAGGTGTGATTCTTCGTGACGATGTCGAAGAAGTTCTTGCTGACCTTTCGGGCGAACTCGTCGCCGGTCACTTCGTAGTTGACCGCCTCGGCGACGACTTTCGGCACCTGCGTGTTCGCGTGCTTGCCGGCGAGGTTGTCCTTGCCCGCAGCGAGGTCGTCCACGAGCCAGTGGTGGCGGAACCGCTGCGCGAGCGCCTTGTGCGTCTCGTCCTTCGTTTCCGCGTAGAGCTTCCAGAAGACTTCGCCGAGGCCGCCGAACTCCATGTCGAGCATGCGCTGGCATTTCTTTTCGTCCAGGCCCTTCGTGAGGCCGTCGACCCAGCGTGCGAAGTTCACGAGCACGTCCTTCGCCTGTTCGTTTCCGGCGACCTTCCACGCGTCGTAAAGCCCTTCGGCGATCTTGTGCTGCGTGTACCACGGCGCCCACGTGTGGTTGATCGTCTCCACGTCGCCGTCCTTCAGCACCTCAAGCGCGCGGCGGGCATTCCGCGACATGCAGCCGATATAGCCGGACTCGCCGTACAGTTTCTGGCAGCGCGCCATCTCGCCGATGATGTAGTCCACGCGCTCCTTGAACCGCGCGTCGCCCGTGCTGGCGTATTCCAGCGAAAGCGCCGTCAGGTAGTGCCCGAGCGTGTGGCCGGAGAGGTCGCTGCTTTCCCAGCCGCCGTAGACCGGAGCCTTCGGCGTCTCGCCGCAATACTCGTACATGCGCGCCATAAGGCGGTCCGGGCTCAGCGTGAGCAGGAAATCCGCGTTGCGCTTCTTGTTCGCGAGGAACGGGCTGTCGAGGAGCTCGACTTCGTTGAGCCGGAACGGGACGGCGCGGCCTGCGCCGAACAAGAACGGGATGGATGACGTGAAGATCGGGTTCCCGCTGGGTTCCAGGTCAACGCCTTCATAGAGGACGTCCTTGGAGGAGGACTGGCAGGAGGTCGCCGCCAGTGCGAGAGCGGAGACCGCTCCGGCGAGGAGGAAGAGTTTGGCTTTCATGTTTTTTTCACCTTTGGTTATTTTGGGTGGATTGAAGGTAAGGAAACATCATTATGAGGTGGAATCCAGTACAGGCCGGGTTCCGCACATCATCCTGTATGGTGTGCGGCTTTTTGCTGCCCTCGTTTTCTCTTTTTTTGCTTCAAAGTTACAGTTTTTGGGCGTTAATTAACACGGCAAACTTCTTTTCTTCGGAAAAACACGGCGTTCCTGAACGAAAAACGCTTGAAAAACGCAAACGGGCGCGTTACATTATCTCAAACGGCTGAATCACACTTGCACTTCGTGCTCAAGCAAAGCTGAGAGCACTCCTGCAGTGGAGGGCCTGCCCTCCTTACTTCAAAGGCTCCGTGATGCCGGCCTTGGTCTGGACGACTTCCTTGATCGTGCCGTCTTCGTTGAAGAAGAGTTCATCGACGCAGACGGAGCGGCGGAGGCTCTGTCCGGTCTGGCCGTCGCGAGGGCGGCGGAGATGCAGAGACAGTGTTTCATGGCTTTGGTCATGTCGGGGTTAAGGATTAAAATAATGGAGAACCGAAACTATTTCCGATAATATACACTAGGAAATCATTTGTTCCATACAGGATTTACCCAAAAGAATACACTATTTGCTCAATCTCTGTTTTTCGGGAAACGCAACCGTCCCTGAGAACCAGCGCCGACCTCGGTGTGCCACGGTTCGGACTCTGTCCGACGGCAAGGTCACGACAGACACAGCGCCGCAACGCTCAAGACGTTACGGCGCTATCGCTGTTTTCGTTATTGTGTGTCTTACGCGATCACGGTCCAGTTCATGTCGACGCCGTAGCCGAGGACGTTCCACTGCGACGTGTCGCCGCTGGTGTAGTACCCCAGCATACCGGTCGAATACTGGCGGACCAGCAGGTCGTCCTTCGCGTCGCCGTTGTAATCCCCTGCCCCGACCACGAACCAGTCGTTGGCGTCGAGCTGGCTGCCAAGTATCACGCCTCAACACGGAACTCCTGCAGCTGGTCGTCCCAGATGTTGGAGATCGTGTTCCTGACCCGGCTGATGCACAGGTTCTCCGGTATCGTACCGTTGATAACCCGCTCAATCAGCGGCGGTGCGAGATGTGCCAGACGAAGGATGCGGCTGACGTAGCTCTGATCAAGGCTGAGAATCTCGGTCAGTTCCTTGATGTCCCTGACCTTCCCCTCGTCGATGTCACGCTGCCATTTGCGGCCGCGAGCAACGGCCATACAATCGTCGGTATTTGCATCGAAAACGATCATCCACGGCAATTCGCGGAGACAGCTTTCATCGTTTCCGGGGGTTTCGATTTCAGGGGTAGCATTTTCCGGCTGTTATTTTCCGAATTGAGGTAAAACCGGAAAGCGGAAAATCCCAAAAGAGCAAATCCTCTGTCCCCCGGATGCGGGTGGAGCTTCGTCGTCAAAAGCCCGATCATGGAACGGGGGTAGAACATGACTCCATGAGTGACGCTGATCCTGTCGATATCCTCTTTTCTCACAAGGGAACAGGAGGATCGTCTGGTTCATATCTTCGCTGCTATGCAGGCAGAAGATGGTATGTCTTATTGATATTTAGAATCTTGTAAAAGAGTGTCTTTTTTGAGTAATTGAAAATAGATGGGATATCGTGTTATGTGTCAAATGAACGTAAATAATGCCAATAAACAGGAGTGTTGTTAGGCAGAGGATGATGAACAATCCGATCTTCTTGTGATGTCTTCAGATGGCATCTATCTCGTTGATATAAATGAGTTATCTCTTCACAAGAAAAGATTATTGAAATAATAGAATCCCATTAAGAAAGAATAATTACTATTGCTTAGAAATCTACATATAGAAGAAAGAGACAATTGATTAAAACAATATTCAGAAATAGTGAAAAGTAGATAACAGATAAGAATAGTTTGAAAACATCATCGGTATATCGGCTATGTTTGTGTTGAAAATGATGTAGAACATCTTGTCCTGTTGAATGATTCACATAGGACTTTATTGAACATAAAGAAAAACTCCTCTCTTTCTGAAAGTAGAAAAAGACTTTTTCTTCTATGGAAAGAATGAATTCACATTTGAAGAGATAAAAGACAAGATTGGATGAGAAATCATCTCCTCAGAAAACTACGCCGCATAAATTAATAATCAAAATGAATATAAATGTTATTAATTTTTATTTCTTATTTGTGATTCTTGAAGTAGAGAATGTTTTTCCTTTCACTCCTTGTTTCTGGTCTTCCTTGGCAAGATAGCTGAGTTGCCTTTCAACTTCCTTCATGTCATCCTGATTCGGGTTGTTTCGATTGAGCATAATACCATTCCTATGTCCTCTGTCGCATCTGTCTATTAAGCCTTTTACACTGTACTCTTCTCCTATGACATTTTGAAGGACATTTTCTGCATTCTGGAAATGCTCATATGTTCTCATTGTTTTATTCCCATCAAGGAATAATGCCATATGGTAATGAATCTTTTTATTCTTGCTTAGTTCTCTGACAAAGATATAATCTGGATCATATCCAGCATTTCTTTCTTTTTCTATAAATCGTTTGTTGAAACGAATGATACCTTTTTGTTGTAGTTCCAATGGAAAACGAATATCCAGTCTTTGAACAAAAACCTTATTATGTTTTTGAAGAGAGAAATTTAAGACATCTATGCCTGTGTTCAAGATGCTTTCATTCATGGGAATATCAAGTGTGTTGACGTTGTTCATGGAATCACTCCTTGTTTGAAAATATTTGTAAATGTTTATTGTCTTTCTTTGGGAGGTACATGTGGCGATTGTTCTTAACATGAAAGCCATTGCGAATTATTTCTTTATATGAAAGTAATACCTATTATCCTACTTCCTGACATCATGAAAACCAACGTGATATAATGAGATGTTTTCAAATCATGCCAAGGAACAGGAACATATCACATTTCGGCATATAATGTTACAATATGAGTAATTATTTTTTACTTTATGTGTTATTTTATGTGTAAAACCATCACACTAAAAGGAGTACCCACAATGACAAATGAATCAATTCAATTAGAACGAATCGGCAATCTCTTAGACAAGTATTTAGTCAGTTTTGGACAAGCAAGAGTTGCTTTCTACATTTTTCCATCATTGGAAAACTACTACGATTTTACCAGGTATCTCAATTCATTTACCTCCGCATTGAAAAGAGCAAACTGTCGTCCGGTGTATTCCTGGTCTTATGACAGTATTCGTGGATGTTACAACATGATCCTGCTTGTTAACGGATACTTCCGAAACGACATGAACGATGTCACAGACGCTGCTCAACGCATCTGGAAGCTGTATTCTCCATTTCCCATCCAGTTTGTTGCGGAAATGCCGATAGATAATGCTTCGATTGACCAAGGAAAATTGAAACTTTTTGAGATTATGAACGGAATGCATTTTTCATCCTCAGGGCCACAAAGGGTTTTACCTCCTCATCAACGTGCTTTTGCCTGTTCAAAGCTGTATTAACCGATCAGAAAAGTCAAAAATGCATCAAAAAAAACACTGAAAATGGTCCATTTTTCCTTTTTTTCAGTGAAAAAAACATGAAAATCGCTTGTTTCCTCTTCAAAATGACTTTCATGGAATTTTGCGTATATATTCCTCCCACGAACGTCAAAATGACATTTCACCACTAACCACCAATATGGAGGAAAATATGCAAATCCCAATCAACAAAAACTCGTTGGCCAGTGCTTTGACTGCACTGGGGAAGCTGGTCTCCCGGACGTCCTTGATTAAGGCGTATCAGGGGATCGAAATCGAAGGCAAAGCGAATATGCTTTACTTCAGAACCCGAAACGTGATCGAACAGATCGAATTCCGGCTGTTTGCCGACCTGGAAGACGATTTCCCGGCAATCCTCGTGGAGTTCGAGCAGTTCCGTCAGATGGTCCGCAGCTGCAAGAACAAAACGCTGAAACTGGAGATCGACTGCGGCGAGGTCTTCATCGACGATGTGAAACTTGCACCCATCAAGGGGCATTTCCCGACGAAGGAACAGATCCCGGATGAGGATATCACTGTCACGGAATTGCCTGCCGACACGTTGGCTGCGCTGTCGCTACTTGCTCCAATCACAGACAAAGGAACGGACGTCCGCAAGATTCTTGGAGGAATCAACATCAGTGGCGACGGATTCACCGCAACGAGCGGCAAAGAGCTGTCGAACATCCCGGTTCACCTCGAAACGACTGGTAGTGTCACGATTCCGTTCCCGCTTGCTCTGCTCGCGACGAAAGCCTTTGGCGATTCCGGACGCCTCTCGACTTGGCAGAAAGACGAGGACACGTATTTCGAACTTACGCTTGGTGCGTGGACCTGGCAAGCCAAAGCGCTCAAAGGAAACTATCCGAACTGGAAACATGTCGTGCCCGAACGAACAGAAGCAACGCACTATGTGAGCTTCCAGGAAGACAGAGTCGAACGGCTGACACGCTACCTGAAGAGTATCCCGGATGACAAAGAGCATAACAACGCTGTCAAGCTCAGCCGTCTCCCCGAAGTCCCGGACAATCTTCACCTCGAAAGCTCGAACGGAATGCTGTTCAGCATCCTCGCCGAGTTCGATCCGAACTGGAACGATCTCTGTTTCTGCGTCCGGAAAGAATTTCTCCTGCGCCTATTGGATGCAGGCCACCTGAAGATCGAGCTCAACGATGCTTATGGTCCGATTGTCGGCACTGGCGGCTCCGGCCAGTACATCGCCATGCCCATCATCCCCAAAAGACCGCAAGCTCAAACCGAGCAGAAAAAGGAAGAAGCCACATCTGCCCAAACGGACGTAAAGCCCGAAGTCCAGACCGAGCAGAGCGAACCTCAACATGTTCCCGAATCCACGGAATCAGTCACCGAACAGATTCCTCCTCACCCGCAGGAAACCAAACCCCAAAACATCATCACCAATACCAAGAAGGAAACCACCACCATGAACGAAAACACCATCATCCACACCGTGTCTGCTCCCGTGCAGACTTCCGCCCAGATCACTGAACCTGTAAACCCGATTGACGAACTCACGGTAAAAATCGAAGCCATGAAGGCCGCCCTGAAGGAAATGATTGACGAGGCCGCAGCAATGGGCAGAACGATCCGTGAAGTCGCGCTCACGCAGCGCCAGAAGGAGCGCGAGTATCAGCAGACCAAACGAGCCATCGAACGCATCCGTGTGGCAAGCGGAGCCGCCTGATTTCTCCCCCATCTTCCGTCCCTGACAGAGATTTGAACTTGAAAAAAGGCACGTGAGATACAATCACCGATTCTGTGGTCATTATATGCGCATATATAATCAGCAAAAAATTAACCAAGGAGGCTATTATGTCTACAACTGCTGAAATTACTTGTACTATTCAAAATGACCGTCAATCCATCACGTTCCGCGTCTCTGCTCAGGGTGAGGGAAATTCAACTCCCAATCTCCGTGGTATGCTTTCAGAGGTTCAGGACGCTATTACGGATTTTCAGAAAAAACCACCGGCAAGGCTTCTGTCAAATTCGGAAGCTGTTGTTCAGGACGTTTCCCATCCCACGCCAGCAACGCAATCCCCGCAGGCAAAATCGATTCCTAGCAACAAAGGAAAAGGTTTTTATCAAAAGAGCGTGCAACAACAAAATGATAATCCAGAAAAGGATTCTCCCGGGAGTATTACGGAAAAACAGATTGGAAAGATCCGTGTGAATCTGAAATTCCGTAATATTCCTGAAAAAGATTTTTGTTCTACACATGGCGTCGCGTGTATTAACGATCTGTCCTTAAATCATGCCCATTCTATTATCAAGAACGAAGATTATTAAAAACTCACCTCAATTCAAACAGTATCCTCGGCAGCGCAAGCTGTCGGGGATACGCTTTTACCAACAAAAACGAAAGGACTACATTATGCTCAAACTCAACGCATCCTATTCCAAAAAGGTCCCGGCTGACTCTCAATACAGCAGCCAGTCTTTCCACGCCTCGGTCGAGGTGGAACTTCCCGATGGTCTCACGCAGGAACAGCTGAACGCGAAAATTCATGAGACCTTCGATCTCGTCCGGGAATCCGTCGAAGCCGAACTCCACGGAAATGCTACCTCTCAGCAGCCCGCACTTCTTCCCGCAGAAAACAATGCGAACACTCAGCAGGGGAATTCTGCACCGCAGCAGAGCAAAGCCGCCTATACCAAGAGAAACGGTACGACCTCGGATGCTCCCGCATCTCCCAAACAGGTCAAATATCTCCTCGACCTCGCACGTCAGTACGGCGTCTCCCCCGATCAGATCAAAGCCAAGTTCAACGTTCCCTCAGTCGAAAGCCTCACCAAAACACAGTGCAGCCGAGCCATCGACGAGCTCAGCGGAAAGGCAGCGTGACCTTATGGAACGTGAAATCGAAACCATGCGCGATGCGCCTCATTGGTCGTACAGCGCGTTTCAGACCTATCTGACCTGTCCGATGCGCTACTATTTCCGGTACATCGAACACGCCGAAGTCGAGCGGACTCCCATCAGTATCCCGTTCGGACGTGCATTCCATCTTGTGCTCAGTGATCGCGCCCAAAAAGGAACGTCCTACACCATCCAGGACGCGAAGGAAGACTTCGCCGTATACTTCAAGGGAGAAACCGAGGTCTGCGAGAACTTGACCTACAAGCCCGATGAGGACTACTGGTTCTGGGACAAACGCGGTTGCGACATGCTCGACGTTGCTCTTGCCGACTGGCCTGATGATTACACGGTCAAATCGGTGGCCGAAGCGTTTAGCGTGAATGTGCCCGGACTCAGCAAACCGCTCGTCGGGGAATTTGACCTCGTTACCGTGGACGGTGGAGATGAGACGATCTGCGACTGGAAGACCGCTTCGATGAAATGGCCAAACGGAAAAGCTGACCGTGATCTTCAGGCGACCGTGTTTACCTACGCCTATCAGAAGAAGTATGGCGTAAATCCGCTGTTCAGGTTCGACGTGTTCACAAAAGCGAAGACGCCTGCTCATCACCAGTTTTACACGCTCAGAACGAGCGACGACTTTGACCGTTTCGTTTACCTTGCAGGACAAATTGAGAAAGCCGTCAACAATGGTCTCTTCGTCCCGATTGAATCCTGCATGAACTGTGCAGAGTGCGCCTACGGTAGCCGTTGCAAAGCGGTTCACAGGAAGGTCGGTTGAATTATGCTGATAATGGAAGAAGGAAAGTACGTGAGCAGGGATGAGATCGCCCGCGTCGACACTCCCAGCTCAACCGCCTCATGGAAACCCGTTCCGCATATCAATGTGATCGATGCAGTAACCGAAGTTGTCAAGGCTCATCGCTGGGGGATTGAGGACGAAAGATTCGGTCTTGCCAGTGAAGGACAGAAGATGTTCGGCGTGATGGAAATCGCCCGTTCATCCTCTCCTCAATGGCATCGCTGCATCGGCATTCGCAACAGTCACGACAAATCCCTTGCTGTCGGCCTGTCTGCCGGGATCGTCGTCCTTGTCTGTTCCAACCTTGCCTTTGGCGGAACCACCGTCATCAAGCGTAAGCATACCAGCCGGTTTGAACTGACCGACCTGATCGACCATGCTGTCGCATCGCTGGAGGACGATTTCCTGATGACAGAAACCGTGTGCGAAGATCTGAAGGACATCCAGCTCAGAAATGATGATGAAGCCCGGAGCAGCATCGTGCGTGCTGCTGAGCTCGGCGTCATCAATTCCTGTGACATCCTTCCAGTCTACCGAGAGTTCAAGAAGCCCTCACATGTCGAATTCAGAGAACCGACACGCTGGAGTCTCCTGAACGCGTTTACGGAAACCGTGAAGAAATACTCGCCTCAGCGCGTGGATCATTCCTACCTCGCGTTGAACAGGGCCTTCGGCCTGGACGGACGTCAAGCAGCGATCTTTGCCTGAAACACGCTCAAATTGAACACAACAAAACAACCACCGGGGCAGAGGCATTGCCGCCTCTGCCTCAATTTACTTCAAATCAATTATTCAGGAGGGAACAATGTTCATCTTAAATCCACCCATGCCGCTGATCGACGATTCGGATAAATCGCTGGTCAATCTCGGTAAGTTCGCCCTGGTCATTGCGGCGAATTTCGTTCTTGCCTACTTCGGAGGACCGCGTCTTCCGAGCAACATCCGTTTCTGAACTTAAAATGAGGGAATTTATCATGACAGAATTAACCATCTTACCGACCCCGCCAACACCCCCGGTTGTGAACACAGACCGGGTCGCTTTGGTTGTCATCGTTGTCGTTGGGATCATCGGTCTTGCCATCTCAAGAAAAGAACCGTGGATTTTCATGTAAGACATCAACCCCAAAAAGATACTCCGGCAGACCGCCCTGAACTGGTAATCTGCCGGAGGCATCTTATTTTTCTTTCTTGAGCCTCAGTCCGTAGTAGCCGCGGCGGTTCGTCCCTTCACGTTTGATGTCAGTGCGCTTGGAAAAGCCGAAAGTCTCGTAGATGTAATCCGGCAGACGGGTCTCAACGACTCTTTGTGGCAGCAGTAGCCATCCGCGTTCGTTACAGAACGAATAGAACTCCTCCAAGAGCTCTGCGGTCGTAACGTTTCCATCCTCTTCCTGAACCAGGCGTGTGCGAACGAAGTCTGTCAGCGGATCCGATTCATGGAGCAGGTTGTTGACCTTGTTTTCCTGAATCTTCGACTTTTTGATCTTGCCGCCGTTTTCCAGCAAGAGCATCGCTCCCTCGACCGCCCAGCGGAGGATGCCTTCGCCTTCGCGTTCGAGCAGGTAGTCGTCGATGTTCGGGATTTTGTCCTTCGGCGAAGGCTCGTTGTTGAAGTTGATGAGGATAATACGGCGGCGCCACGCATCGGTGTCGCCGTCAACGTTGACACGCAGGGTGCTGTTGGATGTAATAATCGCGCTGAATGCGCAGCACACATCCGCCGTAGCATTGCTGCCCTTGTGCTCGACCGTCACGGTATCTTTCCCGGTAAGGACCTTGAGCATGTGTGCGCTGGGCGTGTTCAGGAAGTTCGAGGGAACGTCCTTTGCCGTGAGCAGGGTTTTACCCATGAGACGCTGGGTCTCGAAACGGCCGTCCATGTGCTTTAGGCGAAGCTCCGTGCAGTTTTTGCGTTTGATCAGCTTTTCAATGATGTTGACGCTGGAGCTTTTTCCTCCACCTGCCTTGCCGACCATGACAATGAATGTCTGACTGTCGTTGACACCGAGCAGACACTGACCGACATACTGCTGGAAGTGGTTTATGTCATCCTCTGTCATTGCGGGCTTCAAAAGGCGTTCCAGGTATTCGGGGCAAACGGCATCTTCAACGTAGTCGTAATCAGTACGGTTACGGCTCATGTATTTCGGATCGAATGGCATCAGAGTGGGCTTACGTCGTCCATCTTCCTGCACGGGGAACGTGATTACGCCATTCCCACAATGAATGAAAGGCTCGCCTGTACGCGCGAAAGCATCCTCGCGACCGCAGCACTTGTCAGACTTCATGAAAGAGAGGATGTGGCGGATGGTACTCGCATCGCGCTTGGTGTTGACAAACGTGTCCCCGATAGCATCTGCGTATCGCTTCATCAGGTCGCTGATGCGTTCGAGCATGGTCGAGGCATTCTGGATTTCCCACAAGCCGGTCTCCGGCGAGTAGATGTAGAATTCCTCTTCCGTCTTCTCGAAGATCGGGTTATAAACCTCGACGGCGAGCTTAGCGAAGAACTGCTGGTTCAACACCGGTTTCTGTTTTTCCCCTCCTGAAAAGGTCGGGGGGCCTACCTGCACAGTAAGCTTCTCGCGCAGGGCATCAAAATTGATGGTTTCTTCAGTCATAATACTTTTCCTCATATATAGACTGTTGTTCCTCTGGCACTATGCCGAGCTTCCGCACACCACCGTGGGTGCGTTCGCCTGGAACAACAGATAATATACCACAAAAAAACGGGGGTGTCAAATCAAAACAAACTGATTATAAAGCACTTATGACTTGTTTTCATTTGTTTCTGTTTGTTGCCACTTGGTGCAGTGAATGGAGTAGAATGTTGCTCGTTGTGTACAAACTTTTTTTCGTTTTTTTTTGAATGAGGCAAAAAACAATGTCGAGGGGGTTTTTATGAAAAGGAAGTGGGGTGCAAAGCGTATGAAGCGTATGATCCGTATGTATAAACGCTTGTTTAACCTCATTTTTGCTCAAATAGCAAGAAATTTGCCCCGTATGTGACCCGTATGTGGACCCGTATGGTCTGGAGATAAAAACGCTCAGGAGTTGGGAAGAAGCGTATGAAGCGTATGAAAAGATGCCTGTATGCTCATTTCTTCCTCAACTGAGGCGACTGGAAAGCGCATATGAGAAGGTCCGTCCTTTTCCGTAAAAAGAGCGTAGAATGACCTATACGCTTCCTGCAACACGCGAAGAATCGGATCAAAAAGGGGCCAATCAACATCGGTGTCAGCTCATCGTTGAGCTGAAGATTTTCCGTAATTTTTCCGTAAATTCTGCTTCATGTAGCCTGTTTTGGCGGGTTTTTGCTGGTTGTAGTAGCATGAGACGGAAAAAAGAAAAACCACCGGAAACTTGCTTGTTCCCAGTGGTTTAAGTTGTAGCAGAATGGTGGAGCAGATGGGAGTTGAACCCACGACCTATACGATGCGAACGTATCGCTCTAGCCAACTGAGCTACTGCCCCACAAAAAACGTATCAATTAATATACACCGGAACAGAGAAAAATCAAGGGGGGATTCCGCTTTTTTTTCGGAAAAAGGCATCCCGTGGCGACCCGAGCGAGTCCGATACCAAAGGGGATGACATGTGTGTCTTATTCAAAAAAGGTCAGGGGATTCCTATGTCCTGAACTAATCCAGGAAATGAGTGGAATCCGGAGACGGTCCGGTGCAGGGCGGGAGACGGCACACAACGGAATGTGCTGCATATGCCTTTTCATCTCCCGACGTTGCACGTGCTGCCGGACAATGCTTTTACTCGCCGGAGCAGGAATCTTCGACGGCGTGGACGAGCTGGACGAGCAGGGCGTTCACGGGCACCTGGATGCCGTGTTTGCGCGCGAGCGAGACGACCGAGCCGTTGATGAAGTCGATCTCGGTGCGGCGTTTGTGGATGCGGTCCTGGAACATGGAGGAACACCCGGTTCGCGTGAGGACGCAGATTTTGTGTACGAGTTCAAGGATTTCCTCGCGGTCGAAGTCGATCCCGTCTGCCTTCGCCACGGTCAGCCCTTCGTCGACGATCTGGCGCACGATGTCCCAGCTCGGGCGGTTGGACTGGATGAATCCGTTTTTGACCTCGAGCAACATGGTCAGCGGGTTGATGGACATGTTCACGAGCAGCTTGCGCCAGATGAGCACGCGGACGTCGTTCGACACGGAGATGTCGAGGCCGCATTCGGCGAAGATCGAGCGGATCAGCTCCACGTGGGGCGAATCCTTGCTGAACGCGCCGATGATCGTCTTACCGTCCGCCGCGTGCAGAAACCGCCCGCTGCCGAGGAGCGTGCTGTTGTGGTTCGAGGTGCCGATCACGATGCGGTCGAGCGGCACGAACTTCACGATCTCGAGGTAGTTCCCCATGCCGTTCTGGAGCGAGACCACGACCGTCTTCGGGCCGATGAGCGACCGGTTCGCCTTCAGCGCGGCGTACGTCTGGTGCGCCTTCACGAAGATCAGCAGGATATCGACCGGCTCATTGCGGCCGTGGCCGCTGACTTTCGCCGGGACGCTGAACGGGACCTCCTCGTCGTTTTCGATCATCATGAGGCCGTTTTTGTTGATCTCGTCGACTTTCGCGGCGCGGTGGTCAAACAGCGTGAGGTTGATGTTCGGATTTTTGCAGAGGTAGGAGGCATAGAGACAGCCCATGGCTCCTGCTCCGAGGATGACAGCGTTCAGCATGGCGGTCGGCCTTTCACGGGTGGATTGCGGATAGAATGTTCAAGATAATGTAGCACAAAAAAGGCGGTTCGTCAAGTTTATGCGAGAAAATGTGCTTGATTCCGGTATTATCAGTGGGGCTTCCGCGCCAGTACGATCCCTTGCGTCAGCAGGATCGCGCGGTTAAGTCTTTTTTCAATTATCTCGCCGTGTTCGGCGCAGAGGGAGACGGCGTCTTCCAGCCGGATCGGGCGTTCGTCCGGGAAACGCCAGATGCCGAGCGCTTCGGCGGCGCGGCGGATGATGCGGTAGCTGAGCGTGGGTACGGGAAACGTGATGAGGACCAGCCCGCCGGGCTTCGCAAGCTCGAAATGCCGCCGGATCGCGATCTTCGTCTGTTCCTCGGGGAAATGCTCCACCAGCCCGACGCTGAACACCAGGTCGGCGGGCTCGAACGAGGCGGTGTCCAGCGTAAGGATGTCGGCGCAGACCGCCCTATACCAATCCGACCAGGGGTGTTTCATCCAGAACAGCAGCGTGCCGCGCGGATTGCTGTCCACAACGGTATAAAACCCGTCCCACGGAGGGTGTCTTGGATTTGGATCGGGAAAGCGGTCGCAGAACGCGCTGTTTCCGCCGCCGAGTTCAATGATGCGGTGGCTGTCCGGGAATCCGCCCGCGGCGAGGACCATTTTCACGATCCGGTGCGCCGTGATGCGCCGCGTGACATGCGCCGTGATGAACGGTTTTTCGTAGTAGCGGGTCCAGTCTGTGGCGGTGTCCGGCATGGCGTTTTCGAGGGGCGCTTGCTTCGCTTGCCCGGTCAGAGGATGGAATCGCCCTGGCTTTCGAGCGTGCCGTCGGCGATGGCGGCGCGGATGCGTTCCATGAGCGCGATGAAGTAGTGGATGTTGTGGATCGTGAGCAGGCGCGCCCCGAGGATCTCGTTCACGTTCAGCAGATGCCGGATGTAGGCACGCGTGAAGTGCGTGCAGGCGTAGCAGTCGCAGCGCGGATCGAGCGGGGTGAAATCCTCCGCGAAGCGTCCGGCCTTGGCGGGCAGGGTGTCGCCGCCGCGCATAAACGCCGCCGCGTGGCGCGCCAGACGGGTCGGCATCACGCAGTCAAACATATCGACGCCGAACTTCACGCTTTCGAGGATCTGTTTCGGGGTGCCGACGCCCATCAGGTAGCGCGGTTTGTCCTCGGGCAGGAGCGGCGCGACGAACGAGGTCACGTCGAACATCTCCTCCTGGGATTCGCCGACGGAGACGCCGCCGATGGCGCAGCCGTCGAAGTCGAGGGAGGCGACGTGCGCGGCGGATTCGGCTCGGAGGTCGTGGTACACGCTGCCCTGCACGATGCCAAACCTCAGCTGATGGTCGTCCAGCGGCTGTTCGCGGGAGATCTCCTCCCAGCGCTTGGTCATGGCGAGCGATTTCTCGGCGGCGTCGCGGGTGCACGGGTATGGTGTGCATTCGTCGAACGCCATCACGATGTCGGAGCCGAGGTCGCGCTGGATGCGCATGGATTCGACCGGGCCGAGGAAATGCCGCGAACCGTCGATGTGCGAAGTGAACTCGACGCCGTCCGGCTTGATCTTGCGGAGCGGGGCGAGGCTGAAGACCTGGAATCCGCCGCAGTCGGTCAGGATCGGATGGTTCCAGTCCTCGAATTTGTGCAGGCCGCCGGCGCGCCGGATCAAGCCGGACCCCGGACGGAGCATCAGGTGGTAGGTGTTCCCGAGGATGATCCGGACGTTCAGTTCCTCCAGTTCGCGCGGGGACATCGCCTTCACCGTGGCGCGTGTGCCGACCGGCATGAAGACCGGGGTATGGATCGTACCGTGGACGGTCTCCAGCACGCCGAGGCGCGCATGCGACGCCTCCGAGCGGCGTTCGACTGTGTAGCAGCTGCGGCTCATGGACGGACGAACATCCCGTTCAGCACGCCCTGCACGGTCGCCGGATTTATGCCGAGCGCGCGGGCGATTTCTGCGGCGAAGAACGGCGTTGCGCCGGGGGCTTTGCCCGTGATGATGTTGCCGTCGTGCTCGACGAGCTCGCCGGTGTACGTGAGGCCGGGGCGTGTGCTGAGCTTTTCGGTGCCGGGATAGCCGGTCACCGTTTTGCCGTCCAGCACGCCGAACGCATGGAGCGCGATCGGGGCGGCGCAGATGGCGGCGGCGATCCTGCCCTTCGCGACGGCCTCGCGTACCATCGCGCCGAGCGCTTCGCAGTTCATCAGGTTCGTTGCGCCGGGCAGGCCGCCGGGCAGGATGATGGCGTCCGCGTCCGAGCCGGGCGTGTGCTCCAGGAACATGTCCGGGGCGACCCGGATGTCGTGCGCGCCTGAGACGATGGAGCCGGAGATGCCGGCGAGCATGGTCATGATGCCGCAGCGGTTGAGGATGTCGGCGGTGCCGAGCGCTTCGATCTCCTCGAAGCCTTCGGCGAGAACTACGATAGCCTGTTTCATGGCGGGGTCCCCCGTGGTGTGTGGTTGGAAAAAGTGTTCCTCATAATATAGCATCCGGGCGGGCGGAATACAATATGTTTTTTGCCTTTTCCGCTTGCATATTCACCTGAATACGGGTAAATTAACTTGTTGTTTTAATTGGAGAGGCTGGATCATGACCGAAACGATTCACGACGACGGACTGCGCGGCTTCCTGTCCTACCTGGCGGCGGAGCGGAACGCGTCCGAACACACCTGCTCGTCCTATGCGCTGGACATCCGGCAATGCGCGCAGATTTGCCTGAAAGCCGACCCGTTCGAGGGGACGGCCGACTGGGCGGCTCTGAGCGTGTACGACGCGCGGGATTTCGTGGCTTCGCTGAGCACGGACGACCTGGCGCGCAGTTCCATCATGCGGAAACTCTCCGCCATGCGGTCGTTCTACCGCTACCTGATCCGCGAAAACCGCGCGACCTCGAATCCGTTCATCGGCCAGGCGTCCCCGCGCCGCCCGAAACTCCTCCCGAAATACATGACCGTGGACGAGGTCGGACGCCTTCTCTCCGCGCCGCAGGCGGTCTGGGCGGACCACGCCGAACTCGGCCTCGCGAAAACGCCCGAAGCCGCCGCGTTTGCCGCCGCGCGCGACGCCGCGGTACTCGAGGTGATCTATTCCGGCGGGCTCCGAATCAGCGAGGCGCTCGGACTGAACTTCGGCGACGTCGACGCGTTTTCCGGCGTGATGAAGATACGCGGCAAAGGCAAGAAGGAACGCCTCTGCGCCCTCGGCGGTCCCGCCCAGCGCGCCCTCCGCGCCTACCTCAAGCACCGCCGCACCCTCTCGTCCGACCAGTCGCCGCGCGCCGCCATCTTCCTGAACCAGCTCGGCGGACGCCTCACCGCGCGTTCGTTCCAGCGGTTTTTCAAGCTCTACCTCGCGCAGGCGGGACTCCCGCCCGACCTGACTCCGCACAAGCTCCGCCACTCGTTCGCGACGCATCTGCTGGACGCTGGCGCGGACCTGCGGAGCGTTCAGGCACTGCTCGGACACGAGAACCTCAGCACTACGCAGATCTACACGCACGTCAGCACCGAACACATGAAGAGGATCTATGAAAAAGCACACCCTCACGCATAAGAAGGGCGTTTCCGCCGTTCCGACCTCTTCCGCTCCGGTCCCGGAACAGACGACTGTATCCTGTCCCGCGGGCGCCATGAACAGCTTTCCAAACGTTGCGATCGCGAACGCGCTCTGGCGGATCGCGGAGTGTTTTGCCTGCATTTTGACCGTGCTCCTGCCGGTCAAGTTTGCGTCGTTCGTGAGCGCGCCCGAAGGCGGCGCGCTGTACTGGAGCGATCCGCTTTCCCTGGTCTTCATCGCGTGGCCGCTGCCGGTCTTCATGATGGCTTCTCCCATTCTGCTCGGTCTGACGCTTGCGGCGGCGGTGTCCCGCAGGGACATGCCTCTGTGCCCGCCGCTCGTCAGATACGCCGCGCTCTGGTGCATTCTGGGTGGCGAGAGCGCTCTCGGGCTCGTGAACGCCTCGTGCAAGGGGTATCCGCCGCAGATGATCGCCCACACGCTGTCGCTGGCGTGCTATGCGCTGTCGCTGGCGATTCTGCTGTCCGGACGCAGAGGATTTGCGCGGATGCTGACCGGATCGCTGGTCATTGGCGGCGTGCTGTCGCTCTGCTCCGGCATGTACCAGTACTGGTACGGATTCGAGGCGCTCCGTGAACACATTCAGGCGCGCACGGCGGCGGGCGGACGCGAGATCGCCGACGGGATGGCGGTCCGCATCCGGGAGGGGCGCATCCAGGCGGACTTCAATTCCTGCAACGTCTACGGCGCGTACCTCGCCGCGCTTCTTCCGTTCCTCACGGTCCTTTTCTGGCGGTTCGGCAACGAACGCGTTTCGCCGCCGAAGCTCTCCCGGCGTCTGTTCGGCGGCCTCGCGTTTGCCGTGACGCTCTTCCTGCTCGTGAAGACGGACAGCCGCGGCGCTGTGTTCTCCCTGCTCGCCGCGGGCGCGGCCGTGTTCTTCTTCTCCCGTCTGCCGCGCAAATGGAAACTTGCGGGCGCGGGGCTTCTGCTCCTCGGTGTGGCCGGACTCGCCGCCATGATCTGGCTCGGACGCGGCGCGCTGTCGATGTATGTACGCTTCGACTACGTCCAGGCGGCGGCGCGGATGATGTTTGAGCACCCGGTGACGGGGACCGGCTGGGGCGACTTCCTGCACGATTACTCAATCCTCCGCCTGTGGCGGGACAAAGAGGCGCCGCACTCTCCGCACAACATGGTGATGCTGTTCGGCTCGCAGTGCGGGATCGCGGGTTTGCTCGCGGCGCTCGCCGTGCTCGCGTATCCGGTCGTCGAGGCGTGCCGTCAGATCCGCCGGACGAACTGGCGCGACCTGAAGGACGTTTTCGCGCTTGTCCCGGCGTTTTCCTGCCTGGTCCTGTCCGCCGGGACCCTCCTCGACATCGGATTCGAGACGACCGCCTATTCCGGCGTCCTGATCGCGTTCTCCCTGCTCGTGTTTCTGCGCGACGCTCCCCGGACGGAGTCCTCCGTCGTGCCGCGTCCGTCGCAACGGGCGGTCGCCGCGCTCGTGTTTCTCTTCGGCGTGGTCTCGTTCTGGGTATCGTACCGTTATTTCGAGGCGGAGAGGGCTTTCTCCGCGCTGACCGGCGAACTCAGCCCCGAATACTCGTTCGAGCATCAGGACGATCCGGGCTATATTCCGCCGTTGGACCGGGTGCAGCATCTCCTTCGTGAAGCAGTCAAAGCCGCCCCGGATTCGCCGTTCCCGTGGAACGCCGCCGCGGACTACATGTTTGCGACCGGACACACAGACGAGGCTCTGGAATATATGGGCAAAACAATCGAGCTTGATCCGCTTCAGTCCGCGCATTACGTCAAACGCGCCCGCATGAACTACTGGATCGCGGGCATGAATGTGACCGACGAGGTGCGCCGCGACCTCGAAACCGCGCGGCGTCTCGCCCCGAAGAATCCCGAACTTGACCGGCCCGATCTCGACATCTGTCGCGCGGCCTTTATTCGAAAGGAACCACAACCATGAAAAGCGCCTGGGAACTCGCACTCGAACGCAGCGGCGGAGCGCTGCGGGAACTCTCCCCCGAGAAGAAGGAAAAGATCGCCGAGCTGGAACGCGCCGCGCAGGCGAAGATCGCAGCAGCGAAGATCACCGCCGAACACAAACTCGCCGCGATGACCGACCCGGACGAGATCGACCGGCTGAAGGAAGGGCTCGTGAACGAGATCCGTTCCATCGAGGAGTCGCTCGTCCGTAAAAAAGAGGCCGTGCGCGCCGAATGAAGCTCTATTTCGACAACGCCGCAGCGGTCCCCGTCCGCCCGGTCATCATGGCGCGCCTCGCCTCACTCGCGCAGGACTATTCTGCCAATCAGGAGGCGTCCGGCGCGGCCGCCGAGGCAGTTCGGACGGCTCTGTCGACCGCGGAACACCGCCTGCTGAACGCCGTCTGCGGTTCGAAGGCGCAGGGGCGCTCCGTATTGTGGACGAACACCGGCACCGATGCCGTCCGCGCCGCCGTCATGGCGTTCCTGCTGACCCCGGAGAAGCACGGCGAAGTGCTGTTCACCGACGGCGAACACGCGAGCATCCCGCCTGCGCTCGACATGCTCCCGGCGTCCTGTCCGCGCAACCGCGTGAAGCTCCTGCGCGACGGCCGCATCGATCTCACCGATCTCTCGCAGAAGCTCAGCGAACGCACACGCCTCGTGGTGTTCCACTGGGTGCAGAGCGAGACCGGCGTGATCCAGGACCTCGCCGCCGTTCGTTCCATGGTCAAATCCATCGCGCCGCAGGCGAGCCTGCTCGTCGACGCGATCCAGGGCGCGGGAAAGATCCCGTTCGATTTTGATGTGGTCCAACCTGAATTCTTCCTCGTTTCCGGTCAGAAATTCGGTGTCCCGTCCGGCGCGGCCGTGCTGTACAGTGACGAGTTCCGGCCCGCCATGAAGAAACTCCGCGCGGAACGCCACGCGGTCGGACGCGTGCCGCCGCCGTTCTGCCTGCTGCTCGCGGAGACGCTCGGCGGACGCCTGGCGACGATGAGCGGCGACCTGGATTACATCCGCGAACTGAAGGAACGGTTCCTCGCCGGGCTGAAGGAAGCCCTGTCGGACGGCTGCTGGCGCGAGACGGTCTCCGCCTCGAACACCTCCCCGTACATCGTCCATCTGCTGTTTTCCGGCGGCGCGCAGACGTATCAGGGCGCGATCCTCACGCGCATCATGGCGAAATTCGGCGCGTCGATCGCCTCCGGCAGCGCATGTGACGCCGAGACCGGGACGCCCTCGCGCGTGCTGACCGCGATGGGATTGAGTCGTGACGAGGCGTATTCCGCCGTCCGCGTGTCGTTCTTCGACCACAATACACCCGATGAAGCCGCCGAACTCGCGCGTCTGCTTGCGCGTGCCGTCCGCGAGTATTGATTTTGAGGTAAAAACCGCTCAGGAAACGGCTTTTGCCGCCGCAATCAGCGACGGCAGGATCTTCGGCAGGTCGCCCGCGCCGATGATGGCCGCGACGTCGCCTTTTTTCAGCTCAAGTCCGGCACGTTCACCCATGTCATCCCAGTTCCCCGAGAGCGCGACTCCGCCGACCGCCGCCGCGAGGTCCTCCGAGGTGTATTTCCCGTTCCCCGTCCAGGCGGCGAAGACCGGCGTGACGAACACGCGGTCCGCCTGTTTCAGTTCGACGATGAACTCGTCGAAATAGCGTTCGAGGCGCGCGTATCGGTGCGGCTGGAAGATCACGACGAGGCGGCGTCCGGGGTAGAGTTCGCGCAGAGAACGGATGCTTTCGCGGAGTTCGGTCGGATGGTGCGCGTAGTCCTCGATGACCGTGGCCGTGCCGTTGAACCGGACGGAGAGACGGCGTTCGACCCCGGGGAACCCGCGGAGCGTCTTTTCCGCTTCGGCGGCGTCGAATCCGAGCAGTTCGGCGGCCTTGACCGCGATCATGCCGTCCAGCCGCTGGAAATGCCCGAATCCGGGCAGGAAACCATCCGTCATGTCCGCGAGGTCGAGCCGGACCGCGTGCGGATGCCCCTGGAACAGTCGGTCGGTCTCCTCCGAGGCGCAGTAGAGCAGGGTTTCCGACTGCTCCGCGAACGCCTTGAAATTGTGTTCCAGCGCCTCGAATCCGCCGAGGTTCCACGCGTGGTCGTCCTCCACGTTCGTGACGATCCCGAGGTGCGGACGCAGAAGCGCGTGCGTGCCGTCGCTCTCGTCCGCCTCGGTGACGAACAGGTCGCCGTCGCCCGCCGCGCCCGCGCTTTCCCAGCCCGTCACGGCTCCGCCGATCATGTAGCCGGGATTTGCGCCGAGTTCGCGGAGCAGCCATGCCAGCATCGCGCTCACGCTCGTTTTGCCGTGCGAACCGCTGACCGCCACGGGCCGCGTGTACGAATCCGCCACGACCGCGAGCGCTTCGCCCCGTCTCAGCACGGGCAATCCGCGCCGCATGGCCTCCGCGACTTCCGGGTTCTCCGGTCCCGCCGCCGAGGTCCGCACGACCAGAAGCCCGTCGTTGTCCTGCGGGAGGTTTTCGAAGCGGTGTCCGGCGGGCGCGACGGTTGCGCCGTGCCTGCGGAGCGTCGCCGCGGCGGCGTTGTCGAGCAGGTCGGAACCTGTCACGCGGAATCCTTTTTCGAGGAGGATCCGGGCGAGGGGGGCGCAGCCTGCGCCGCAGCAGCCGATGATGTGGACCGACCGGAAGTCGGAAAGCGGAGGGAATGACATGGGATTACGATTTGAAAACGGCGTTTGCAATCCAGGGAAACGGAACAAAAACATAGAAAAATAACAGCAGAAAAGGGAAAAATCAAGCAGAAGAAACAAAAGTGAAGAAAAATCGCAAACATGAGGCTGAAAGTCATGATTCCGCCTTGATTTTTTATTATAGATGTGGTATATTAATCATTTATAATCTTTTCTGCCGCGATGGTCCGGCACGGTGCCGGGCTGGGATGGCGAACGTCGTAAGGAGACGCCCATGAGAAAGATACAAATCGTCGATGTGTCGTTGCGCGAACAAGCCGCGTGCAACGGCAGTTCCTTGAGTTTTAAGGAAAAGATCGAGGTGGCGCGTCAGCTTGACAAGCTGAACGTGGATGCCATTGAAACGGCTCCGATCGTGAACGGGAAAAACGACATTATTTTCCTTCACACGCTTGCACCCCTTATGACTCGCTGCATTCTTGCCTGCCCGGTGGGGCTTGATCCGGAGCTTCTTCCGGATACCTGGGAGGCACTTCGCGCCGCGAAACACCCGCGCCTGAACGTGGTCGCGCCGGTTTCGACGGTGCAGATGGAGTACCAGTTCCACAAGAAACCGCTGGTCGTGCTCGACATGATCCGCGCCCAGGTGAAAGCCTGCCGCGAACTCTGCGAAGATGTCGAACTCTCGCTTCAGGACGCCACGCGCGCCGAAATTGATTTCCTCGCGCAGGTCATCCGTGCCGGCATCGAATCCGGCGCTGGCGCCATCACCGTCTGCGACACGGCGGGCGTCATGCTGCCCGACGAGTTCAACAAATTCGTCGCCGCGCTGAACGAAGCCGTGCCCGAGCTCAAGAATGTGACGCTGTCCTTCGCGTATTCCAACGCCCTGCACATGGCGGCGGCGTGCATTTTCGCCAGCGTGAACACCGGATTCGCCCAGATCAAGACAACCTGCGCGGGCGTGAACGAACCCAGTCTCCGCAGCATCGCGCACGTTTTCCGCGCGAAAGGCGACGCCCTCGGCGTGGCCTGCGGCCTCAATATGACCGTGCTTGAGAAGTCCTACGAGCAGATCCGCCAGATCCTGAGCGGTCGCGCCGAACAGGACGAATGCTTTGAAGCGCCCGTGACCGGCGAGGTCAACTTCAGCCTTTCCAAGTCCGATTCCCGCGAAGCCGTCGCCGACGCCGTCCGCCGGATGGGCTACGACCTCGACGAATTCGCGCTGGATTCCGTTTACGATTCCGTCCAGCGCATCGTGCAGAAGAAGACGGAAGCGGCGGTCGGCCCGAAGGAGCTGGAAGCCATCATCGGCACGGTCTCCCTCCAGGTTCCGCCCACTTATCTGCTCAAATCCTTCGTCATCACCTCCGGCAACGAGATCACGTCCTACGCTCATGTCATCCTCGAACGCGACGGCGCGGAGGTGAAGGGCTTCGGCACGGGCGACGGCCCGATCGCGGCGGCGTTCCAGGCCATCGAGGAGATTCTCGACCACCATTTCGAGCTCGACGACTTCCAGATCCAGTCCGTGACCGGCGGCGCGTCCGCCATGGGCACGACCATCGTGAAGCTCCGCTACGAGAACAAAGTCTACGGGGGCAAAGGCGTCTCCACCGACGTCGTCGGCGCCGGCATCCGCGCGTACATCGACGCCGTGAACAAGATCTGTTTCGAGGCAGGTGTCAAATGAAACTGTCGTTCTCGACCAATCGTTGGGAATCCTACAGCTTCGACGATTTTGTCCGGATCGCCCGGGAATACAAGTTCAACGGGATCGAGATCCACAACATCGACACGCCGAAGCTCCGGAACGATTTCCGGCCGGAACGCCTCGCGGGCGTCCAGCATAAACTCCATAACCACGGCCTGTGCATCTCCTGCCTCGACCTCGTGAATGATATCGCCGCGAAGCCGGAGGAAGCGTTCGACGAGCTCAAACGCTGTCTGGAGACCGCGCGCCGTCTGCACGTGCCCTACATCCGCCTGAAAGTCGGCGGAAACACGCCCGCCGACGATGCCGCCGCCCGTGAGTTCATCGGCCGCGTCCTTCCGCTCGCCGAACAGTCCCGCGTGGTCCTGCTCGTGGAGACGGTCGGATACTACGCCGACACGCTGAAACTCGGCGACCTGCTCGCGAGCTTCATGACGGACAACCTCGCCGCGCTGTGGGATCTGCACTATCCCTACCGCGTCTGCGGCGAAACGCCCGAAGCTACGGTCAAAAACCTGGGCGCGTACATCAGGCACGTCCACCTGAAGGACTCCGAAAGCGCCGAGGTCCACGCGATCGTCGGCGAGGGTTCGCTCCCGCTCGACCGCGTGATGAACGCCCTCCGTTCGGTGAACTACGACGGATTCATCTCCATCGAATGGGACCCGAAGTGGGAGGCCGAGATCAGTTCTCCCGACGTGATTTTCGCGCAGTTCGTGAGCTATATGAGCCGGTTCGAGCTGGCGCGCGCGAAGGCGACCCTCTACGAAAACAACCGTCATACCGGGAAGTTCATCTGGAAGAAAGACATCCTGATCGAAAAGACGTTCTCCCAGGTGCTCGACGCCATGGTCCGCGAATTCCCCGACCAGTATGCGTTCAAATACACCACGCTTGACTACACGCGCACCTATTCCGAATTCCGCGACGACGTGGACACCTTCGCCCGCGCGCTGATCGCCCTCGGCGTGAAGCCCGGCGCAAAGGTCGCGATCTGGGCTACGAACGTGCCGCAGTGGTATATCACGTTCTGGGCAACCACGAAGATCGGCGCCGCGCTCGTCACGGTGAACACCGCGTACAAGATACAGGAGGCAGAATACCTGCTGCGCCAGTCCGACACCCACACGCTGGTGATGATCGAAGGCTACCGCGACTCCGACTACGCGGGCATCATGAACGAGCTCTGCCCCGAACTCGCGCAGACGAAGACGGGCGAGCCGCTCCACGCGAAACGCCTGCCGTTCCTCCGCAACATCATTTCGGTCGGATTCCGCCAGCCCGGCAGCCTGACCTGGGAAGAAGCCGTGGAATACGCCCACAAGGTGCCGATGGAGGAGCTCCGCCGCCGCGCCGACGCCGTGGACATCCACGACGTGTGCAACATGCAGTACACCTCCGGCACCACCGGATTCCCGAAGGGCGTCATGCTGACCCACTACAACGTGGTGAACAACGGCAAGTGCATCGGCGACAGCATGGACCTCTCCACCGCGGACCGCATGATGGTCCAGGTCCCGATGTTCCACTGCTTCGGCATGGTGCTGGCGATGACCGCGTCCATGACGCACGGCACGACCCTGTGCCCGCTGCCCTATTTCTCCCCGAAATCCGCGCTCGCGTGCATCAATCAGGAGAAGATTACCGCGTTCCACGGCGTGCCCACGATGTTCATCGCCATGCTCGAGCACGCCGACTTCCCGAAGACCGATTTCTCCTACATGCGCACCGGCATCATGGCGGGTTCGCCGTGCCCGGTGTCCGTCATGCAGGACGTCGTGAACAAGATGAACATGACCGAGATCGTGATCGTGTACGGCCAGACCGAGGCGTCGCCCGGCTGCACCATGAGCCGCACGAACGACCCGCTGGAAGTCCGCGTGGAGACGGTCGGCTGCGCCATGCCCGAGATCGAATGCCGCATTGTGGACCCCGCGACCGGAAAAGACCTCCCGGACAACGTCCCCGGCGAATTCCTCGCCCGCGGCTACAACATCATGAAGGGTTACTACAAGATGCCGCTCGAGACCGCCGCCGCCATCGACGCGGACGGCTGGCTTCACACCGGCGACCTGGCGCTCCGCACGCCCGAGGGCAACTACCGCATCACCGGCCGCCTGAAGGACATGATCATCCGCGGCGGCGAGAACATCTACCCGAAGGAGATTGAGGAGTTCATCTACACGCATCCGAAAGTCTCCGACGTGCAGGTGATCGGCATCCCGGACGAGCAGTACGGCGAGGAGATCGTGGCCTGCGTGATCCTGAAGGAAGGCGAGACCATGACCGAGGAGGAGATGAAGGACTTCGTGCGTTCGCACATGGCGAAGTACAAGGTCCCGCGCTACGTCGACTTCGTGAAGGAGTTCCCGATGAACGCCGCCGGCAAGATCCTCAAGTACAAGATGCGCGAGGATGCCGTGAACCGCCTCAAGATCAAGAAGGTCGACGGCATCGTCGCCGAGTGACCTTTCCCGCCGCGCACGACGGCGTTTCCCGGCGGAGGACCAAGCGCTTCCGCCGGGTTTCCGCATCCGCGCGGCGACCTGAAAAATATCTGAAATTGAACTGAACTGATACCGAACAAGGAGACCCGATCCGATGAGTTCCGCGAAACAGTTTGTCACGATGGACGGCAACGAGGCGTGCGCCTACGCCGCATACGCGTTTTCCGAAGTCGCCGCCATCTATCCGATCACCCCGTCCTCCCCGATGGCCGGAAAAACCGACGAATGGGCGGCGAAAGGCCGCAAGAACGTGTTCGGCCAGACCGTGACGCTCGTGGAAATGCAGTCCGAAGCGGGCGCGATCGGCGCGATCCACGGTTCGCTCGAAGCGGGCGCGCTCTCCACGTCCTTCACCTCGTCGCAGGGTCTCATGCTCATGATCCCGGTCATGCACCGCATCTCCGGCGAACGCCTCCCCGGCGTCCTGCATGTGGCGTCCCGCACGGTCGGCACACACGCGCTCTCCATCTTCGGCGATCATTCGGACGTGATGAATTGCCGTCAGACCGGGTTCGCGATGCTGTCCAGCGCGAACGCGCAGGAAGTGATGGACCTCGCGCCCGTGGCGCACCTCGCCGCGATCGAAGGCCTGATCCCGTTTCTGCATTTCTTCGACGGATTCCGCACCTCGCATGAACTCAGCAAGGTCGAGCCGATCGACTACGCCGACCTGAAACCGCTCGTCGACTTGAAGGCGCTTGAGGCGTTTCGCGCCCACGCGCTGAACCCGGAACACCCGATGCTCCGCGCGACCGTGCAGAACCCGGACATCTTCTTCCAGGTGCGCGAGGCGAACAACGCGTTCTACGACGCGCTGCCCGGCATCGTGCAGTCCTGCATGGACAAGATCGCGTCCGTGACGGGCCGCCGGTACCACCTCTTTGACTACTACGGCGCGCCCGACGCCGAATACGTCGTGGTCGCCATGGGCTCCGTCTCCGGCACCATCCGTGAGACCGTCGACTGGCTGAACTCCCGCGGCGGCAAGACCGGGTTCCTTCAGGTCCACCTGTACCGGCCGTTCTCCGCGAAGCACTTCCTCGCCGCGCTCCCCGCCTCGGTCAAACGCATCGCCGTGCTCGACCGCTGCAAGGAAATGGGCGCGGCCGGCGATCCGCTGTATCTGGACGTCCGATCCGTGCTGGCCGAGGTGAAGCATCCCGCCGCGCTCTCCGTGTACGGCGGCCGCTACGGCCTCTCTTCGAAGGACACCGACCCGGCGCAGATCGAAGCCGTCTTCCGCAACCTCGCCGCCGAAAAACCGATGAACAGCTTCACGATCGGCATCGTGGACGACGTGACGCATCGTTCGCTCCCGGTCGAAGCTCCCCTCTATCCCGACGACGAGCACATCGTCTGCTGCAAGTTCTGGGGCCTCGGCTCCGACGGCACGGTCGGCGCGAACAAGAACACGGTCAACATCATCAACGCCCACACCTCCAAGTACGCCCAGGCGTATTTCGAGTACGACGCCAAGAAGTCGTTCGGCGTGACCAAGTCGCATCTCCGGTTCGGCGACAAGCCGATCCGTTCCTCCTACTACGTGAAGGCCGCCGACTTCATCGGCTGCCACAACGCCACGTACATCTCCAAGTACGACGTCGCGGGCGAGCTCAAACCGAACGGCACGCTCCTGCTGAACTGCCCGTGGACGCCCGCCGAGCTCGACGATAAGCTCCCGGCGCATGTGAAGCGCACGCTCGCCGAACGCCATGCGAAGCTCTACCTGATCGACGCCGTCGCCATCGCGGAACGCCTTGGCCTCGGCAGCCACATCAACATGGTCCTGCAGGCCGCGTTCTTCCGCCTCGCGAACGTCATCCCCGTGGAGGACGCCGTCGGGTTCATGAAGGCCGCCGCGAAGAAGACGTATTTCGCCAAGGGCGACGACGTGGTGAACCGCAACCTCGCCGCCATCGACGAGGGCGTGAAGAGCCTCGTGGAAGCGCCCGTGCCGGAATCCTGGCTGAACGCCGCCGATCCCGCGCCCGCCGCGCGTCCCGGCCTCCCCGCCGTCGTTACGAACCTGCTCGAGCCGATCAACGCCCAGAAGGGCGACGACCTGCCCGTGAGCGCGTTCAAGGGCTATGAGGACGGCGTGATCGACATGGGCCTGACCGCCTACGAGAAACGCGACATCGCGGTTCATGTGCCCGTCTGGGATCCCGCCAAGTGCATCCAGTGCAACAGATGCGCGTTCGCCTGTCCGCACGCCGTGGTGCGCCCGTACCTGCTGACCGAGGCGGAAGCCGCCGCCGCGCCCGCTCCGCTCCGCACGATACCCGCCACCGGCAAGCCCGGCTATGTCTTCACGCTCCAGATCAGCGCCGCCGACTGCACCGGCTGCGGCGTCTGCGCGTCCGTCTGCCCGGCGAAGGAGAAGGCGCTCGCCATGACCCCGAACGCCGAGACCGACCACGACCTCGCGAACTGGAATTATCTGCTGTCGCTCCCCGCCAAGTCCGACGTCTTCAACCCCTACACGGTCAAGGGCAGCCAGTTCCGCCGTCCGCTCCTCGAGTTCTCCGCCGCCTGCGCAGGCTGCGGCGAAACGCCCTACGCCAAGCTGCTGACCCAGCTCTTCGGCGACCGCGTGTACTGGGCGAACGCCACCGGGTGTTCGCAGGCGTGGGGCTCGCCCATGCCCGGCATCCCGTACACGGTCAACCAGCGCGGATTCGGCCCGGCGTGGACCAATTCGCTGTTCGAGAACAACGCCGAGTTCGCGCTCGGCATGCTGCTTTCCTCGAAGAAACAGCGCGAGATGCAGCTCATCCGCGTGAAGGTCCTGCTCGAAAAGGCCGTGCCCGAATCCGTGAAAAACGCGCTTCAGGGCTGGCTTGACGCGTTCGACGATCTCGACGCCTCGCGCAAAGCGACCGATGCCCTCTGCTCCGCGCTCGAATCCGCCCGCGCCGGGCTCGCGTCCGACAACGAGATTTCCGAGCTTGTCGATGGCATCCTCCTGCACCGCGACCAGCTCGCCAAAAAGACGTTCTGGATGTACGGCGGCGACGGCTGGGCGTACGACATCGGGTTCGGCGGCCTCGACCACGTGATCGCGAGCGGCGAGAACATCAACGCCCTGATCGTGGACACCGAGGTCTACTCGAACACCGGCGGCCAGTCCTCCAAGGCCACGCAGATCGGCGCCGTGGCGCAGTTCGCCAGCTCCGGCAAGCGCAGCCCGAAGAAGGACCTCGGGCGCATCTTCATGACTTACGGCAACGTCTACGTCGCGTCCGTCGCGATGGGCGCGGATCCGAACCAGCTCATGAAGGCGCTCCAGGAGGCCGAGGCGTTCCCCGGACCGTCCGTCGTGATCGCCTACGCCCCCTGCATGACCCACGGCCTGAAGTGCGGCATGTGCAACGTCCAGCAGGAGATGAAGGCCGCCGTCGACGCCGGGTACTGGTTTCTCTACCGCTACGATCCGTCGAAGGAGAAGCCGTTCACGCTCGATTCGCCGGCCCCGACGAAGGATTACCGCAGCTTCCTGAAGGGCGAAGTCCGTTTCGCCGCGCTCGAACGCACCTTCCCCGAGAACGCCGCCACGCTCTTCGAGACCGGCAGCCAACTTGCCGCGAAGAAGTACGCCGAGTACAAGAAGCTCGAAGAAAACCAGTAATCTGAGCTCCGTAACTCTGGAGGGGGGAGAAGCTTGATTATTAACACGGGCGGCCGGACCGACACGGTCCAGTATTTCACGGACTGGCTGCTGAACCGGTTCGCGGAGGGATATGCGCTGTCCCGGAATCCGCTCTTCCCGGACAAGGTCACGCGCTGGGAGCTGAATCCCGAGGTTGTCGACTGCGTGGTGTTTTGCTCGAAGAACTACCGCCCGATCCTGCCGCGTATCCGCGAGATCACGGACCGTTTCCGCACGTATTGTTTCTACACGATCACGGCGTACGGACGCGACGTGGAGCCGAGCGTGCCGCCGATCGACGAAAGCATGGAGACGCTCGCCGAACTCGCCTCGGTCGTCGGGCGCGGGCGTGTCGCGTGGCGCTACGATCCCGTCCTGCTCACGAAGACCTACACCATCGAACGCCACAAAGACACGTTCGCGCGCATGGCGGAACGCCTCGCGCCGCACATCGACCGCTGCGTCTTCAGTTTCGTGGAGATGTACAAGAAGGTCGAATCGAACATGCCGGAGCTGGTCCCGCTGAACGACGCCTACCGGAACGAGCTCGCGGAATCCCTCGGCGCGACCGCCGCGCGGTTCGGATTCCCGATCCAGACCTGCGGCACCAACGGCGATTTCTCTCGTTTCGGCATCGCATCCTCCGGGTGCATGACGCTCGACATCCTCGGCCGCGCCAACGGCGTGACCTTCCGCAAGCTCAAGCATAAGGGCATTCGAACAGGCTGCCGCTGCATCGAAACGCACGACATCGGCGCGTACGACACCTGCCTCAACGGCTGCAAATACTGCTACGCCAACCAGAACCCGCGCAAGGCGTTCGAGAATTTCAGATACCACGATCCGAAGTCCCCGCTCCTGCTCGGCAACCTCAAACCCGGCGACACTGTCACCCCCGGCAACCAGAAATCCTTCCTCGCGGCCCCTCCCTCCGCCTCCCGGAAAAAAGAAACCTCCTTCTCCGCTGACCACCCCGACCTGTTCTGACCTCAGCTGACACCCAGCCCAATCTGTTCTGAACTCAATCGGGGCTTATTCCTGTTTCCATTTTTCTTTGCCGTTCGCGCCTCGCGTTCAAAAAACTGGCGAGCGCAAGCGAGCTTACCGAGGCGGCGAAGCCGCCCCCAGCAACGCGGGGACGCATCGCGTCCTTTTTTCCTTCATTGAAAGAAGCCTTTTTCCTATTATTCCTCTTTCTTTTTTTGAAAACCAAGGAGTATTTTTTGTTCTTTCTCTGATTTGATAAAAAGTATCAAACCTATCAACAAGAAAAATAAACTGAATATTTGAGCGGGAGATAAATACGTTTGCAAAAGAACTCCCCTGTTGTCGCCTCTTAAATATTCAAAGAAAAAGCGTCCTGCTGGCATAAGGAGAAGATATAATCCAGCGCGTTTTCTGAATTTAACAAACCCAAATAGCAAAACAAAAAGAAGAAAAAGATATAAGCTTTCAAGCAATTGTACCGGGAATAAAGGAGTGTCACCAAATGTCTTGTAAGGAAGAGACCCTTGAGGATATATTACTCCAAAATGTTTTGTCGGACATCCAAAACAACAACCACCCAAAAAACAACCGATACGTCCGAAGGCCTGAGCAATCGAATATGTCGGCAGAAATAGATTCAGGAGAAACATACTATCAATATTTACTATTTGGGAATACACAAACAAAAACACAATACAACCCAATAACCATCCATAGAATGTTACACCATAACCAAAAGGGGAAAGAAAAGCTTTAATTCCACCCCGAAACAATATATCCGAAGCATACGCTGTAAGTATCCCCAAAATGACTGAGAGGGGAATGCAAACCATTATTTTGTTTTCGGTTTCAATTTTCACTTTCTTGTTAACAAGTTGCAAATAAACGAGAACACAAATACAAAACAACCCAATCCCTGCACATAAAGGGAAGGTGCCAATTCTAACATGACAGAATGTAATAAATTGGCACATCGTTGACTCGACTCATGCAATTCTTTTTTTGTTAATGATGGAAAATGTTCCGCTTATGATGTAGAGAATACCTGTAATGGTTCCCCAAAACATTGATCCAAAACCAACAAAACCATTGACAAGAATAAACAAGGCCATCAGAATCAATAAGATGCCTGTTATCACTGATATTTTGGATTTGCCAAAAAATGATAAAATGAAGGCAAAGATACTTACAAGAAGAACCGCGACAAGCAAACCTGTAACGCGGTCATCAGGTTGCTCGGAATTCGGAACGATTCCATTTTCAATTTTGTTTTGGTTGATTGCCTCATTAGCAACAGCAGCACAAACCGTAGCACACAAGAAATTAGGTATACTCATACAGAAAGCGATCAGTCCTAATATCCAAGGGACGTTAGACTTGTGTTGCAACGCATTGACAGTGATGTTAGAGTTTTCCATTTTTCTACCTCTTTGATTTATTTGTTAGATTAAACTCCATGTGCAGGAGATTGGGAAACAAAAAAGAACCGCAAATGACCATTTCTGGATTTTGCGGTTCAAAAAGAGGCTAGAGTTGAGGGAAGAATTAAGGAGAAAAGTTTATTCTTTTTTTTCTTGCATTTTATCTTCGCAAGGAGAAAAAAGCAAAATATCAAGAAACAGGTGAATACTATTCTGTACTTTTGCTTCCATGAGGCAAAACCCAGCAGATTTGGAAGCAACAGGAAAAAAGCCGAGAGCTTCCAAGCATACGCATGGAGGCCCGACCAAGAGCCTGCAATGAAATACAAAGAAGCACCCGGCAAGAGCTGTAAACACAGTCATCCTACCGGAATAATCCATCAATTTCATTGCAAATCTCATTTTTACTTGGTCGGTTTCCATGCGTATTTGCTGAAATATAACGATGTCGAATGAGCTCGAACTCGGATTCCTGAAAATCAGGAGACCGATTCCAAAACACAATTTACACGCTTTCTGGGAAAAATCAAATGCTTTTTCTGCTTTTTTTAGATTTTTTCCTTTTTGAGGGGGAAGAAAGGACGCGTTGCGTCCTCGCTTCGCTTGGGGCGGCTGCGCCGCCTCGGTAGCCTCGCTTACGCTCGTCTTTTCTCTTTTCCGCGGGACGCGGACGGCATGGGTTGATTTAAAATGGTCTCGGCGCATGCTCCTCCACGACTGGTGAGCGGGGGATTTTTAACGTTACGAAAAGGGACGGGGAGGATGATTGATCAAAAAATATATGCTTTTTCGTGAAATGGGAATAGCATAATTCAGGTTTTATAGTATATTATGTTTGAACGGGAAGGATGTCCGCGTGTTCGCGCGGCGCACCGTCCCGGGTCCGATTTGAACGTAACCAGCTACTTTCCATACCAACCCAACCACGCATGAATCAGGAGAACCAGGAAATGAAACATGCAGCAGTCTTTGCCGCCGCCGCGATCTGCGCGGCCGCCGCGACCGCAGCCGTGAGCTGCGCCACAGCCGATGACCAGCCCGCCGCCACCCCCGGAAAACTCACGTTCTATCCGTCCTCCGCGACGGACCTCGAGGACGGCCCGATGGCGGACCGCAAGAAAGTCAACGAAGTCTTTCTGACCGAAACGCTGAACCCCGACGCCCTGCTGTCGAAATTCCTGACTGTGGCGGGACTTGAGGCGAAGGCCCGTCCGTACGGCGGCTGGGAAGCGCGCGACATCGCGGGCCATTCGCTCGGCCACTACCTCTCCGCGCTCGGCATGGCGTACGCGCACGGTGGCAACAAGAAGGCGAAGGAACGCTCCGACTATATCGTCGACGAGCTCGCGAAGTGCCAGGACAAGCTCGGCACCGGGTACGTCCACGCTGAAGACGAACGCTGGCTGAACGACCTCGAACGCGGCACGGTGCGTCCGCAGCCGTTCAACCTGAACGGCGTCTGGGTGCCGTTCTACTCCATCCACAAAGTCTTCGCCGGCCTCCGCGACGCGTACCGCCTGACCGGCAACAAGAAGGCGCTCGACGTCGAGAAGAAGCTCGCGGACCGTGTGATCGCCGCCCTGAGCAACCTCAGCCCCGACCAGGTGCAGAACATGCTCCGCGCCGAGCACGGCGGCATGCTCGAGGTCATGGTCGACCTCACCACGGACACCGGCGACAAGAAGTATTCCGAGGCCGGACGCCGTTTCTTCTTCGACAACCGCATCCTCGGCGCGATGGAGGAACAGCGCGACATCTTCAACGGCATCCACGCGAACACGCAGATCCCGAAGATCGCCGGTCTCGCCCGTCTGTATGAGGTCGAGGGCGACGAAAAGGCGCGCACCGGCGCCGAATACTTCTTCAACGAAGTCTCCACGAAGCGCTCCTACGCGAACGGCGGCCACAGCGAAAGCGAACATTTCTACGACATGAACGACGTGGCGCGCACGCTGAAGCCGAACACCGCCGAGACCTGCAACTCGTTCAACATGGTCAAGATCGCCATGCACGTCTTCGAGTGGAACCAGAACACGAAGCCGATGGACTTCGCCGAGAAGGTGACGCTGAACCACATCGCGTCCAACATCGGCAAGGAGCCCGGCGAATACGGCTACTTCCTCTCCCTCGGCTCGCCGCACTACAAAGTCTTCTCCACCGAGTTCAACTCCTGGTGGTGCTGCGTCGGGTCCGGCATGGAGAACCCGGAACGCTACACCGAGATCAGTTTCGCCACCGATGGCGCGGGCACTGTGGCGGTGAACCAGTACTGGGCCGCCGAACTGAAGGACGACAAGCTCGGCCTTGAACTTGAACTCAAGTCCGCGTTCCCGCTCTCGAAGACCGCCGAGATCAAGCTCGACCTCAAGAAGTCCAAGAAGTTCACGCTCGACCTCCGCAAGCCCGTCTGGACGAAGCAGATGACCGTGAAGGTCAACGGTTCCGCCGTCAAGACCGACGCCGACGAACGCGGCTACATCGCCATCAACCGCACCTGGAAGGACGGCGACAAGGTCCAGGTCGAATTCGACTTCCCGCTCTACAGCGAATCCCTTCCCGACGGCAAGCACGTCGCCTTCTTCTACGGCCCGCTGCTCCTCGCCGCCGTGATCCCGCCGAAAGCCGGCGACGACCCCGCGCTCCGTCGCTACCGCGACCAGTGGGGCCCCGAGACGCATGAGCCGATCCCGACCGTGGCGGCCGCCGACGCCGAGACCGCGATCAAGGCGTTCAAGCCGGGCAAGAACTTCGGCGAGTTCATCGCGCAGGGCAAGAACGGCGAATTCACGCTGATGCCGCTCTTCAACATCTACCACGAGCACTACTCCGCGTATCTCCCGCTGGACAAGTAAGGAGGCGGAGCCTTCACTGATATGGTGTCTGGATTCGCTCAGGCACAAGGAGGCGAAACTCAAAAAACGGAAGCCCCGTGCGGAAAACCGCATGGGGCTTTTTCATGGGCGAAGTCGAGGGGATAAAGGACGGGTTTACGATTCGATGACCTTCTTGCCGAGACGCTGCACGAGGACCTCGTTATGTTCGCCGAGGACAATGATCTTCGGCGCGTGGGTCGCGGCTTCTTCCGGCGTGTAGTAGCCGAAGCACATGATCGTCACGATGTCGCCGACGCGGCCGAGGTGCGCCGCCGCTCCGTTGAGGCAGAAAACGCCGTTGCCGCGTTCGCCGGGGATTGCGTAGGTCTCCAGACGGTTCCCGTTGGTGGCGTTCACGACGAGGATGCGTTCGTAGGGCAGGATGTTCGCCAGGTCCAGATAATCCGGGTCGATGGCGAGACTCCCCTCGTAATTGAGGTCACACGCGGTCAGACGCGCACGGTGTATTTTGCCTTTAAGAAGTTCCAGTGTCATGTTTTCGGTCGTCTCCAGAAAAGAGTTGAAGTATATTAATATACACCGTATTCTGAAAAATACGAATCGAATCCGCTTTTTTCAGCGATAACGCCCCCAGTGCTTGAGCGAAGCCAGGCACTGTTACAGAAAGCGATGTATCTCCATGCGCCGTCGCGGAGCACGGCGCTGCCGCAGTGGAGGCGATGCCTCCCGGCGTGGACCGTCCCGTGAATCTGAACTTGTTTTTGTGCCGAGGAGTTTCTTACTCGACTTCGACCGTGACGCTGTAGTTCGTGTTGAACTTGGAATCGGGGTTCCACGGCTGCATGTAGGTGAGGTCGATCTTCGCCTTGCCCTTCTTCAGCGCGCGGTAGACGATCGTGGTCCTGCCGCCGACGCCGACCATGCCCCCCGGGCTCGCGTTCTGTTTGTAATCGTTCCGTTCGAGCTTGAGGATGTCCTTGTCGACCTTGTCGACTCCGGTCCAGCTGAATCCGGTGGTGGGATTGGATTCGAGCGAGAGGATGACGGTTCCGTCGACGGCGACTTTGACGGTCTTGCCGTTGTCCCCGTCGTTGAGGCGGACTTCCTTCGCCGTGGCGGAGGCGGCCTTGGCGTCGGTCGCGGGCGCGGCCTTGGCGTCGGCTTCGACCTCGACGGTCAGCTTGAACGCCTGCGCGGGCTCCTTGTCCTTTTCCCACGGACGCGCATACCCGAGCGAAATGTCGGTCTTGCCCGGCGCGAGCGCCGTGAACGTGCAGAAATCATTGCCGCCGACGCCGACCATGCCCGCCGGATGCTCGTCGACCTTGTATTCGACCTCGCCGGATTTGAGGACCTTCGCGTCGGTCTTGCCGGTCAGCGCCCAGGAATACCCCGTGGTGCGGTTGGATTTGAGCTTGACGCGGATGACGTCGCCGACCTTGACCTTGAGCGTCTTGCCGTTGTCGTCCCGGGTCATCTCGTACGTCTTGGACGCGGCCTTCGCATCGGCGGCTGCCGCGGCTGCCGCATCGGCGGCTTCCGCGACAATCTTCACGTTGAACGTGCTGAGGGGGGGCTTGTCCTGTTCCCACGGACGGCCGCAGCCGAACTTGAGCTCGGCATTGCCGGGCGCTTTCACGAGATAGCGGAACGTCGACTTGTCGCCGACTCGGACCATGCCGATCGCATAATCCCTCACCTGCTGATCTTTCTTTTCGAGTTCCAGCACGGAATCCGAACGGCCGGGCTGTTCGCTCCACGCGTAGTAGCCGTCGGCGGCGTAGCTTTCCAGTTCCACCACGACGATCTCGCCGACTTTCGCCTTGATCTCCTTGTTCGCGTCGCCGGTGGTCACGCGGATTTCCACGGGCTTGTCCGGGTCCGGCAGGTTCGGCTGAAGGTCCGGCTTGGGATCGGCGGCGGCGAGACCGACCGCTCCGAACAGCGCGACCGTGGCCAGAAGAACAGAGTATTTCATATTGGATTCCTTTCCTGGATGTGATGGTGTTTTTCGGGCTTGTTCACAGAATTAGACGCAAAAATCATGAAAATCTTAGCACACAAACCGGAAAAAATCAAGCCGCAACGAAAAAAAACACGATATTATACCGTTTTTCAGCCGGTTTTTTAGCAAAAATCGGGAAAAGTTAGGCAAGGCTTATTGACAAAGCGGAAAGATGTGCTATAGTATATGGCGCAATCGTTGGCATGCGGTCCGGTTTTCAATAGAAACCATTCGGCCGTTTGTCCGGTGAAAAGCAAAGTTAGGACAAACTAACTCAAACCCCAAAACATAGCGGCATGGCATGAAGCCTTGCGGGGAATCCCGGAACGCACCGGGAAAAAACGGACGGGCGCGGCATGAAGCCGTGCGGGAGAATACGTATGTACAGGGAAAAGGGGGAGGACAAGTCCTCCACTGTAGCAGTGCCGGGCGCACGCTCCGGCACACACAGAGTGTGCCGAGCAGTGCGCGGCATCCGCTCGCGCACGGGAAAGCAGTCGTGCATGAGCGTCAGCCATGCACTGTATCAGCACGGCTTGCCGTGTGTGCGGCTTTCGCTCGTACATGGATCGCTGCTGTCAGGATTACACTCAATGGAAAACGCCTTCCCCCGTTTTACGCTTTCCGACAGCAAGTTTCCCTCCGTTCCTCCTCAAAACGCCGTTGGCACGGGATTTGCTCATGCCGGGCGGCTGTGTTTTGCAGTGCGTCCGGGCAGGAATCCGATCTCCACGTCGTCCGTTCTCCCCGCGTCCGCCGCTCCGGCGGACAATCGCAGATTGTTTACCCAGCCTAACAAATAACAACGAAACCATAACCCACCAAACCGTAACAACCAACCAAACCAAAGGAGATCCCCCCAAATGAATCCCAAGGTAAAAACCGGCCTGATCGCGCTGTTCGCGGCCGGCCTCCTGATCCCCTCGTTCGCCCAGGCTCCGAATCCTGACGACGAGACCACCGCGGAAATCGAAGCCGAAGAGAAAGTGCAGACTGTCACGATCCTGCAGGACGATGCACAGAAGGACATGGTCAGCAAAACGTTTTTGCTGAAACACGCGAAAGCGGCCGATCTGGCACCGTTCGTGAAGAGCGCCGCCATCCGGTTCGACGGCAATTCCAGCGTGACCTGCATGGAAGACAAGGCGAACAGCCGCCAGCTGCTGATCGTGTCGACCACGGTCCCCATGATGCCCTACATCGACGAGATGGTCGAGGCTCTTGACCGTCCCGGCAAGATGAACGACTACGACACGATCATCTCCGGCACGGGCATCGCCTACGGCACCTACAAGCCGCAGTACCGTTCCGCCAAAAGCATGCTCAAGGTCATCAAGCAGACCGGCATTTCCAGCGGCCCGCTGGACTCCGTGGTGAAGCTCGACAGCGCGACCGGCATGTTCTACTTCAAGGACACGCCGAGCCGCGTGGCGGACATCAAGGCGAAGCTCGAATGGCTCGACAAGGAGATTCCGCAGACGAAGATCGAGCTGAAAGTCTATGAAGTGCGCGACAGCGATCTGCTGGACGTCGGCGTGGACTACCTGGCGTGGAAGAACGGCCCCGGCCTCAACCTCTTCGACGCCGCTTACGACGTGCTGAGCATCAAGGCCGCGGAAACGATCCTGACCGGCCTCACGCAGACCGGAGCCGACCTCTTCGGTTCGTTCAACTACGGGTTCGGCGGCTTCTACACCGCCCCCGCGTTCGATTTCAGCTTCATCCGCCTGCTTCAGCAGAACGGACGGGCGACCATCAACAGCACCGCCGGAGTCACGGTCTCCAACAATCCGGAAGCCGAGTTCAAAGCGAGTTTTTCGCCCGAATACCAGAACATCCTGAAGGACGACGATCATCGCACCAGCGTGGACGTCGGCGGCGATGCCTCGCTTGAGATGAACATCTCCGAGGCCACCATCGCCGGCACCCGCGAGAACGGCGGCGTGACGTTCGCCTACGAGCTTGCCGGATCGAACGTGGTCGAGCGCAACAACATGGGCGCGGAGATCTCCGAGGGCACGAGCTTCACCGGCTCCATCTCGCTTCCGTTCGGCCAGGAAAAGCTCCTCGCCTGCTGGGAACGCAAGACCGACGTCGAACAGACCATCGGCATCCCGTTCCTCTGCGAACTGCCGGTCCTGAAGTACATCTTCGGCACCACGACCTCGAACACCGATGTGGTACACTACCTTGTGACCGCCCGCGCCGTGCCGGTCAGGTACAATGAATCGGTCGAGCCCGGCGTCATGGCCGAATTCGACGAACTCGCCGCGAAGAAGAAATGACAACCGCTGACAAAAGGATACCCAATACCATGAAAACGATCACCAAGTTCACGGCGGCGGCTGTCTGCGCCGTTTCCGCCATCAATGCGCTTCAGGCGGCCGATCCCACCGCCGATTACGGCGAGACCGCCGTCCGCGCCGAGTTCCGGGTCAACGTCAAGGAAGACACCGATGTCGTCCATATCATCAAAGACAACGCCGACCCCGATGTGGTCACGAAGACTTATGTGCTGAAGCATGCCGATCCCTATGAGATCCGCAGCTATCTGCGCGAGATCGTGCAGACGCGCAGAGTCGACGAAAGCGACACCGGCATTCAGGCGATCAAGTACAACGACGGCACCGGCATCGTGATGGTCTCCGCCGAAGACTACCGCTTCGAGGACGCCGAAAACGGACAGGGCATCGACAGCATCATTGAGATGCTCGACAAGCCGGGCGTCGCCTCCGTCCCCGGCACCGCCGTCTACGTCTACCAGCCCAAGTACCGTTCCGCGAAGGAACTCCGCAAGATGCTCATCGCGGCGGGCGCCAACGTGGCGGACGACGTGACCGAGAACGTCGGCGGCAGCGACCTCATCCGCTGCGACGAGGGCATGAACCTGCTCGTCTTCAATACCACGCAGTTCTCCCGGAAGAACATCGACTCTGTGCTGAAGGAATACGACCGTCCGTATCCCGAAGTCCGCGCGAAGATCACCGTCTACGAGCTCTACGCCGAAAACGACGCCAAGCTCGGCATCGACTTCCAGGCGTGGAAGAACAACGACGGCGTCGACTTCTTCAGCACCGGCGGCCGCTTCATGAAGAACTTCGCGTCCGACGGTTCCGCCCTGGTCCGCCGCGGCGGCTGGTCCGACACCCAGTACTTCAACTTCAATCCGAAGTGGAACACCAAGTACGTCGACTTCCTGACCAGCAAGGGCAAGGCGAAAGTCCTGCACTCCTGCGAGCTCGCGGTCCGCAACGGCGTGACCGCCGAGATCGAGCGCACCAGCCAGGTCTTCCTCGCGCATCAGGAGCCCATCGAAGCGCCGGAGTACGTCGAGGAGTACATCCACCTCGAAGACGTGACCCCGGGCGTTGACTTCACGCTCACCGCCTACACGAAAACCGGAAAGACCATCGACATCTCCGCGGCCGGCGCGGTCACGCTCGACATCGTGCATCTCTCCAGCCCGACCGACACCCTCGCCGAACGCTACTCCATGCGCCTGAAAGGCGGCGAGTTCATGATCGACGGCGTGAGCAACGGCCGCAAGGTCGGCGCGCGGTACGCCGAGGTCCTCGACGACAACGGCGACGAGATCGAGTACACGAGCAACAACGTCCCGGCCGAAAAGGGCAACATCGTGACGACCGATCCTTCCGACGAGTTCGGATTCAAGCTCACCCTCACGCCCTCCATCTCCGACAAGGCCACCCTTCTGAACGTGAACGTCTCCAACAGCTCCCTCATCGGCTACACCTCCGAGGGCAATCCCCGCATCCAGCAGGGCGCGGAGCTCTCCTCCGAGTTCATGATCGACAACGAGGGCACGCAGCTCCTCATCGGCGGCATCGAAAAGCGCGACGTGGTCAGCGTGTCCGGCGGCGTCCCCATCCTGAAGGACCTCCCGATCATCGGCTGGGTCTTCTCCACCGAGAGCGAATCCACCAAGCGTTCGCAGCTCCTTGTGGTCGCCGAGGTCATCCCCGTCCGTCCGGAATCGGCCATGCCCGAATCCGCGTCCGAGACGGCGAAGAAGATCGAGTCCGACCTCGAAGGCGCGGGCGGATGGAATACCTGGGGCTATCATCAGTTCCTCCTGGATTCCGACCGCTGAGCTGAAAGCTCTGTTTTAACGGAGGACTCGTCCTCTTGTTTCCGGGGGCGGCACGAACTCAAATCCGTGTCGCCTCCGTTTTTCCGAAACACTTTTACAATGTTTTTCCGTTTTTTTCGTCTTTTTAATTTGAAAAAGGGATTGTCGCGGAGTATAATATCTACGAAATTGTATTTTCCGCCCCGCTTCGTCTGTATCCAGAAAGGAATCCGATGATGAATCTCCGCCGATCCACGCTCGCCGCGCTCTGCGTCATGGCGCTCTGCCTTACCTCCGCCTGCACCAAGAAGATCGACGGCTCCTCCATGGAGAAATATTACCTCTCCTCCGGCGAAGTCATGAAGACCATTTCGGGCGAAGACCGGCAGATGGAGTTCGCCAACGGCCTGGACATGATCCTGTTCTATTCGACCGATGCTTACGAGGCCGTCTCTCAGCTGAACGGCCTGACCGCGGAGGAAGTCTTCGACCGGATTCAGGATATCCGCGATACGAAGCCCAGAATCGACGCGTCCCGCAAGGAGCGTTATACCTCGTCCCTTTCCGATGTGCTGAAGAGCGTTCCCAATGAGGGTGCGCGTCAGACGTTGCTTTCCCAGATGGCAAAATACGGGTTCAATCCGTGGAACAACCGGAATATGACGAATATCCGTTCGCTCGACGGTCTGAACGCGTTCGAGGTCAGCAAGAAGATCAGCGACATCCGGAGAGACGAAGATCCGACCAAGATGGACGAGAAAAAGTAAGTGTCTTACCCTGTTCCGCGGTCACAGACCGCGAACGACAAAAGAACGCACACGGCGACCGGTTGTTCCCGGCCGCCTTTCTTTTGAGAGATTGACCCCCCCTCAATATTGGTTCCCGTGGATTTGTAATCCCTGAAATCCTGCCTTTTTTGTGGATCATAATCCCTGAAATCCTACCTTTTTTCTGGAACATAATCCCTGAAATCCTTACTTTTTCCTGGCATATTCATGAAACAGCTTTTCAATGGGCTGCCGCGATTGTACGGCTCGCGCATAAGAAAAAAGCCGCCCCGAATGAGGCGGCTGAATTGTTTCTAACGGGGATGCGGCGCGTGCCGCAAACCGGAATCAGTTGTCGTCGGTGGGGTCGATCGTCCACATGTTGTGGTCGGGGGCGTCGTAAATGGTTTCGTGTCCCTGACGGATCGTCGCGCCGGGGTGCATCATGGCGACGTGGCCGTCGCAGAAGAGGTAGTTCCAGCTGTGGTTGTGCAGGGATCTGGGGGACATGTAGTCGGACTTCGGAATCTTGTTTTCGGAAGCCACACGGAAATTCTTGCCGCCCTGATCCTTGCCCCATTCCGCGTAGATGCCGAGCGTCTGCGTGCAGGCGGCGGACATGGCGGCATAGGTGGCGGTGACGAATCCGAGGTCGCCGCGGGTCATGGGAGCCCACTCGGCAAGGAGAATGGTGCGGGTGGGCATCGGGACCATGGTCCTTCTGGTTGCCTTGAACGGGTTATTGATCCATGCGAGGGTTCTGCCGTCGTCGCCGGCCGCGTGGCTCATGCCGAAGGAACGGTATGGAAATTCATCCTTGACGGAATTCAGACGCGGGATGTTGTCGCCGGGGCATGCGAAGATTTTGATGCTCTGGAATGCGCTGCCTTTTTTCCGGATGGAGGAATCCGGCGTACCGCTGGTACCGAGCTTCTCGACGACCTCGTTCATGCCGGGGAGATACTGGATGAGGACGCGGTCCCACAGGGAGTCGCAGGACACTCCGCCGGAGTAGTCGTATTTGTACGAGGCTTTGCCCGTGGCGGGCATGAAATACTGCGTATCGCTCGAGTACATCATGGCGAGCGTGCCGAGTTGCTTGGCGCTGTTCGTGCAGCCCGCGGCGAGCGCGGATTTGCGGGCGGACTGAAGCGCGGGCAGAAGCATGGCGGCGAGGATGCCGATGATGGCCACCACGATCAGGAGTTCGATCAGGGTGAACGTCCGTCTGGTGCGTGTTTCGTGAGCTGGGGTGAAGCGGGATGCGGTCTCGTGATTCATGGCGCGGCTCCTGGTTGGAAAAGAAAACAGATGAATAAGTTATATGCGGCTCGTAGAACAGCGGATCGGCCTCTTCCGACAATCCGTTAGTATATAATACACCTCTGAAAACAAAAAATCAAGCGGGACAAATGAAAAAAATCAACAATCGTTTCGTAAAAATGAATAAACGAAAGAATCTAAAGGAATTGCCTGAAGAAACTCTGCTGCCGCCAGCGTGATTCCGTACAAAGAAAACCCCGGCGGCCTTGTGACGGGCTGCCGGGGCAAAAGACAACACAGTTTTGTGAAAACTGCCGGAATCAGGCGTTCAGGGCGTTCTGGATGAGCGCGGTGAAGGAGTCGGCCTTGAGGGCCGCGCCGCCGATGAGGCCGCCGTCGATGTCCTGCTTGGAGACGAGAGCGCCGGAGTTCTCGGCTTTCATGCTGCCGCCGTACTGGACGACGATATCCTGGGCCTTGTCGCCGTAGAGGGCGGTCAGGACGGAGCGGATGAAGGCGTGGGTTTCCTGCGCGACGTCGGGCGTGGCGGTCTTGCCGGTGCCGATGGCCCAGACGGGCTCGTAGGCGATCGTGACCGCGTCCATGTCGGCGGCGGAGATGTCGGCGAACGCGCCGCGGATCTGCTTTTCGAGGACGGTGTTGGTGACGCCGCCTTCACGCTCGGCGAGGGTTTCGCCGATGCAGACGATGGGCTTCAGGCCGTACTTGAGGGCGGCCTTGATCCGCTGGTTGACGGTCTCGTCGGTCTCGCCGAAATACTGACGGCGTTCGCTGTGGCCGATGATGACGTATTCGACGCCGATTTCCTTCAGCATCGCGCCGGAGATTTCGCCGGTGTACGCGCCGTTGTCGGCCCAGTGGATGTTCTGGGCGCCGACCTTGACGTTGGATCCCTTGAGGATCTCAACGGCGGTGGCGAGGCTGGTGAAGGTGGGGCAGACGGCGATTTCGCACTTGCCGGCGAACTGGGCGAGGGAGGCTTTCAGGGCGGAAGCAAGCTCGGCGGTCTCGGCCGCGGTCTTGTTCATCTTCCAGTTGCCCGCGATAAAGATTTTGCGTGCCATGATAAATGGTTTCCTGTGGTGTTGCGGACGTCCGGCGAATATTGAGGAGAAATGCCGGACGCGTCCGCTGAAAGTGAGGTGTGATTATTTGTCGGAGAGGGCGACCACGCCGGGGAGGTCCTTGCCTTCGAGGAACTCGAGGGAAGCGCCGCCGCCGGTGGAGATGTGGGTCATCTTGGAGGCGAGACCGCTCTTGTTGACAGCCGCGACGGAGTCGCCGCCGCCGATGATGGTGGTGGCGCCGGAGTCGGCGACGGCCTGGCAGACGCCCATGGTGCCGTTGGCGAAGTTGGACATTTCAAAGCAGCCCATCGGGCCGTTCCAGACGACGGTCTTCGCGCCCTTGATGGCGTTGGCGTAGAGTTCGATCGTCTTGGGGCCGATATCGAGGGCCATCCAGCCTTCCGGGATGTCGTCGGAGACGGTCTGGATGTTCGCGTCGTTGGAGAAAGCATCCGCGGCGAGGTTGTCGACGGGGAGGAGGAACTGGACGTTGAGCTCTTTCGCCTTGGCGATCATGTCGCGGGCGTACTGGAGCTGGTCGTCCTCGCAGAGGGACTTGCCGATGTTGTGGCCCTGGGCCTTCAGGAACGTGTAGGCCATGCCGCCGCCGATGATGAGCGTGTTGACCTTCGTGAGGAGGTTGTTCACGACCGCGAGCTTGTCGGAGACCTTCGCGCCGCCGAGGATGGCGACGAACGGACGGACCGGGTTGTTCACGGCGTTGCCGAGGAACGCGATTTCCTTTTCCATGAGGAAACCGGCGACGGAGGTGCCGATGTACTTGGTGATGACGGCGGTGGAGGCGTGGGCGCGGTGGGCGGTGCCGAACGCGTCGTTGCAGTAGATGTCGCCGTAGGAAGCGAGCTTCTGGGCGAGGACTTTCTGCTTCTCCTTGAGTTCGGCCTTCTTCGCCTTGAACTCTTCGTCGCTCTGGCCTTCCTTCTGTTTGAGCTTGCCCTGTTCTTCCTTGTAGAAGCGGGTGTTCTCGAGCATCACGACGTCGCCGGGCTTCATCGCCTTCACGATGTCGTCGGCGTTGGCGCAGTCGGGGGCGAAGGTGACGGGCTTGCCGAGCATCTTGGCGAGGTATTCGGCGACGGGCTTCAGGCTGAAGTCTGCCTCGTAGCCTTTTTCGGCGGGACGGCCGAGGTGGCTCATGAGGACCAGGCTGCCGCCCTGTTCGAGGACGTACTGGATGGAGGGCAGAGCGCCCTTGATGCGGGTGTCGTCTTTGATGACGCCTTCCTTGATGGGCACGTTGAAGTCCACGCGCATGACAACGCGTTTGCCTTTGAGATCGACGTCGCGCAAGGTTTTCTTGTTCATGAAAAACTCCGTTTGTGTAAAAATGAAGAGGAATGTTGATTCGGAAAGAAAGCGGGACGGGCGGAAAGCCGCCCGCCCCGCGGGAATTCAAGCAAAGTTTCCTTGGAAACAGCTTACTTCGCGATGACGCGGGCCATTTCGAGGACCTTGTTGGAATAGCCCCACTCGTTGTCGTACCAGGAGAGCAGCTTCACGAAGGTCGGATCGAGGACCATGGACTTGTCCGCATCGAAGATGGAGGTGCGGGCATCGCCGCGGAAGTCGGTGGAGACGCCGGCGTCTTCG
>JAEEQN010000022.1 GCA_016285345.1 Victivallales bacterium
CCCTCGTCGAGGACGGCAAGGAAACGCTCGTCCTGCTGAAGGAAGTCCAGCACGACCCGATCCGCAACCGCACCCGCCATCTGGATTTCCAGGCGATCCGCATGGACCAGAAGATCAAGGCGCACGTCGCGGTCCGTCCCGGCCACGCCCTGCCCGCCGGCGCTTCCGCAGGCGGCCTGCTTGAGCAGAACCTCCACGAAATCGAAGTGGAAAGCCTTCCGCAGGACCTCCCCGAAGAGATCATCGTGGACGTCTCCGGCATGAACCTCGGCGACATCATCCACGTCGGCGACATCGCGATGCCCGAAGGCGTCACCGCCGTGACCCATGCCGACCTCGTCGTCTTCACCGAGGTCGACGAGAACGCCGTGGCCGCCGATGAAGAAGAAGCCGCTCCCGCCGAAGGCGAGGAAGCCGCCGAACCCGAAGTCATCGCCGAGAAGAAGACCGAAGAACGCGCCGCCGCCCGCGACGAGCGCAAGAAAGCGGAGTAATCTTCCTGCTTTGTTTGCGATGCGGAAGAGCCTCCGGACGGAAGAACACGGAAAGGACAGCGCAACATGGCGGACGGAACACATCGGATCCGGCTCATCGTCGGTCTGGGGAATCCGGACAGCAAATACGAAGGCACACGCCACAACGCCGGATTCATGTTTGCCGAACGCCTGCTGACCAAACTTCCGCGCTCATTCCAGAGGATCCACGGGTTCCAGTCCTACTACTGGAAAGGAACCTACGCCGGAGCGCCGCTGATCGTTCAGACGCCTTTGACGTACATGAACCTGAGCGGCGAGGCGGTCGCCCCGCTGATGCGGAGCGAAGGGATCGCGCCGGACGAGGTGCTGGCGGTCCATGACGACATGGACATCCCCCTCGGGCGGATCCGGATCCGCAAAGGAGGCGGCAGCGCCGGGCACAACGGAATCAAGTCGCTGATCGAACAGATCGGATCGGAAGGATTCCACCGGATGCGGATCGGCGTCGGACACGCGGAAAGCCGCGGGGACGTGATCGACTACGTCCTTTCGGAGTTCAGCGAGGAAGAGCGCACGGTATTCGACCGGGTGCTCGCCGGAGCCGCGGAAGCCGCCGTCCTGATCCTGAGGCGAGGCATCGCAATGGCAATGAATCAATACAATCCGCGCGATTTCGGCGCGGACGAAGACAGCCAACCGAACAAAACAACAACAGAAACGTCTGTTAACAACAAATAAGAAACACCTGGAGGTGCACTCTTGAAAAAGTACGAAGCAGTATTCATCCTCGACCCGCGTAAAGTCGACGATGAGGGCAAGGCCTTTGCCGGTCAGTTCGAACAGCTGATCAACGGCTGGGGCGGAAAGATGATCGAGAACGTCGCGATGGGCCGCAAGACCTTTGCGCGTGAGATCAAGAAACGCAAAGCCGGCTACTATTTCGATTTCGTGTTCGAAGTCGAACAGGCCAAGGAAGCGACGCTCCGCGACGAGTTCCGCCTGGACGAACGCGTCCTGCGGTTCCTCTCCATCGTCTACGACCGTCCGGAACACGTCCGCTCCAAGCTGGCGATCCCGGAACCGGCGACGACGGCTCCCGCGGCTCCCGCGGCCGACGCCGAATAACCAACTGATTGAAGAAAGGAGGCGAGTCACATGGCTTCTCTGAACAAAGTGCTTTTGATCGGGAATCTGACCCGGGATCCGGAGCTCCGGTATCTGACGGGCGGCAATTCCGCCGTTTGCGAGTTCGGAATTGCGATCAACCGCCGCTTCATGCAGGCGAGCGGCCAGGAGAAAGACGAAACATGTTTCCTGGAGATCGTTGTTTGGGGCAAACAGGCCGAGACTTGCTCCCGTTTTCTCCAGAAGGGCAGCACGGTCTTCATCGAAGGGCGTCTGGTCTACGATCAGTGGACCGAGAAGGACACCCAGAAGAAGCGCTCCCGCGTCCGCGTGACGGCCGAACGCGTGCAATTCCTCTCCGGACGCCGCGACGAACAGGGCGGCATGCCCGGCGAAATGCCGCCGGAAGACGACGGCTACCAGCCTCAGCAGCGCGCTCCGCGTCAGGGCGGCTATCAGCAGGGCGGCTACCAGCAGCAGGGCGGTTATCAGAACCGCGCTCCGCAGGGCCAGCCCTACCGCCGCCAGCAGTTCGAGGAACCGCCGTACAATCCGGCTCCGAACATGCAGCCCGGCCAGGGCGGCATGGCGGACTCCGGTCCGGACCCGCTCGAAAACGTGGACGACATCCCCTTCTGATCAATCCAACCCAACCAATCAACAAACGAGACTCAATATGGCAATGCAACAGAAAAGACGCCACGCAAAGCGTCGCACCAACAAAGCGAAGATCTGCAGATTCTGCGAGAATCACGTGAACTACATCGACTTCAAGGACGGGGAACAGCTCCGCCGTTTCCAGACCGAAAAAGGCCGCATTCTCCCCCGCCGCATCACCGGCACCTGCCTGAACCATCAGAAGATGCTCAGCACGGCCCTGAAGCGCGCCCGTATCATCAGCGTGGCTCTCTGAGCCGGAACCCATCAGCAAAGGAAACTCAATCATGGCACATGTCAAACTGATCCTTCTGCAGGACGTTGAAGACCTCGGCCTCGCCGGCGAAGAAGTTCACGTCGCGGCCGGCTACGCCCGCAACTACCTGATCCCGCGCGGATTCGCGACCGTCGCGTCCACCGGCGTGCTCCGTCAGCTCGAAGCCCGCAAGGAAAAGATCGAAGCGAAGCGCAAAGCCGATTTCGAGGCCGCGCAGGCTCTCTCCGCCAAGATCGCGACCCTCGACATCACGATCCCGATGCAGGCCTCCGAAGACGGCCACCTTTTCGGCTCCGTCTCCGAGCGCACCATCTACGAAAAGCTCGCCTCGATGGACGTCAAGGTCAACATCAACAAGATCCGTCTGGACGCCCCCATCCGCACGATCGGCGAATTCAAGGTCGACATCAAGCTCCACCAGACCGTCACCGCCGTCGCGACCATCAAGGTCGTCGGCGCCGCCTGATGCGCCGGGAGTGATTCATGCCTGATCGTTCCGATCATGCAAAAGGCGCCGGGGCGGCGGGTTCCGGGGAGGATTCTTCCCGGAACGCCGTTTCGGCCGCTTCCTCTTCTCAGAGCGCCATCCCGCAGGCCGCGGATTACGCGGACTACGAGGTGGAACGCTCCGTCCTCGCATGCATCCTGGCCGATCCGGGATGCATCAATACCGTCACGGCCATGCTCGGCGTGCGGATCCGTCCCTCCGCCCAGGGAAAGAACGCCCCGGACAGCGATCTGACCGGATTCGCGCGGAACGCGAAGATCATGTTCCGCGACCCGAAGCACGCCGCGATCTACCAGAGCATTCTCGAGGTCAAAAGCAAGTCGCCCAACGACTCGCCCGACCTGCTCTCGATCGAGGACAACCTGCGCCGTTCCGGCAAGCTCGAAATGGTCGGCGGCGTCGAGGCGCTCCTGGACATCCAGTCGTCCATCGGCAGCGTCGCGAACGTGGAAAACTGGTGCGGCATTCTGCGCCAGTGGGCCATGCTCCGCGAAATGATCAACGCCTGCACGTCCGCGCTTCAGCTCTGCCGGGAACCCGGCGGAAAAGAGATCCACGAACTCCTGGATGGGATCGAACAGACGTTCTTCGCCGTCCGCAACGATTTCGTCCGCTCCGAGATCAAGAGCATCGGCGACCTCGTCGAAGACGCGTTCAACCATTTCCTAGCCCTGATGGACAAACGGATCGAGCCGGGCATCCCGACCGGATTCTCCGGCCTCGACAAACTCCTCGGCGGCGGCCTGAAAAAACAGGAAATGGTCGTGCTCGCCGCCCGTCCGTCCATCGGAAAGACGGCGCTGGCGCTGAACATCGCGCGCAACATCGCGATGCGGAATCTGCCGGACAAACGCGTGGACCGCGACCAGCAGCCCGTGAGCAAGGACGTCAAAAGCGTCGCGTTCTTCTCGCTCGAAATGAGCGCGGAACAGGTGGCGCAGCGACTCCTCTGCACCGAATCGAAAGTATCCCTTTCGTCCATTTCGGACGGCAGCTTCAACATCGAGGAGACCAACAGGCTTTCCCGCGGTGCGGAAGCGCTGTCCAACGCTCATCTTTTCATCGACCCGACCGGCGGCCTCTCCATCTTCGAACTGCGCGCGAAAGCCCGCAAGCTGAAGGAATCCGACGCCGGCCTGGACCTGATCATCATCGACTACCTGCAGCTCATGCGCGCGGGCGACGTTTCGTCCCGCGACGGCCGCCAGGTGGAAGTGTCCGCCATTTCCGGCGGCATCAAGAAACTCGCCAAGGATCTGGACATCCCGATCCTCGTGCTGTCCCAGCTGAACCGCGAAGTCGAGAAGACGCCGAACAACAAGACGGCGCGCCCCCGGCTGAGCAATCTGCGCGAATCCGGCTCCATCGAGCAGGATGCGGACGTGGTGATCTTCCTGCACCGCGACCGCGACGAAGCCAAGGAAAACAACCGCGAGGCCGCCCGCAACGGGGTGGAATCGCTGCTTTTAGTTGAAAAGAACCGTAACGGAAAGACCGGCGAGGTGAAGGTGAACTTCTTCCCGAGCCTCATGGAATTCCGTTCGATCACCCATAAATACGGCGAACAGGACATTCCGGATTCTATGAAGAAGAAGCCGGAGTCCTGACGTTACCATATCCCGGAGAACGAAACATGAAATACAAACGGCTTGTGACAGTGCTGGCAATGCTGATTGCCGCGTCCGCGTTCGGTCAGAGCATCGACCGGGTCGTCTTCCTGCAGGAGGGAGCGTATCCTCTCTCCGAAGACATCTTCGAGATGAACACGCAGACGAAGGCCGGCATGCCGTACTCCGAACGCATCGTGAACGAGGACGTGCGCCGCCTCTTCGCGCTGGGGATGTTCGAGGACGTGGTTTCCGAGGTCAAAGACCTGTCCGGCGGAAACAAGGAAGTCACATTCAAGATCACCGCGAAGAAGAACGTGTCCGAAATCTCGTTCAAGGGCAACCGCAAGTTCAGCGACGACGAGCTGAGGAAGCTCGTGAAACTCCGCACGGACATGCCGCTGAACGACGCCCTGCAGATCGAGTCCGTCCGCGAACTGCGGAAGTTCTACGAGGAGAAAGGCTATACGGAAGCGCAGATCGACTCCTCGCTGGAGGCCGACGGCGACAACAGCGTGAAGGTGATCTTCAACGTCGCCGAACACCTGCGCGTGCGCATCGACAACGTCGAGTTCGAGGGGATGGAAGTCTACAAGCCGTCCGAGGTGAAAGACCTGCTCGAAACGCGCTATTTCTTCGGCAGCGCCAAGTGGCTTTCGTTCATGCCGTGGGTATGGATGGGCCTGCCGCCGAACCACGGGCTCTATGACAGGGATTTCGTCACGCGCGACAAGATCCGCCTGCGCGAACTTTACTGGCAGAAGGGCTACCTCGACTTCAAAGTGACCGACGTGGTCGTGTCCGAACACGAGGACGATCCCGAGCTGGTCGACGTGAAATTTGTCGTTGAAGAAGGCGATCCCTACTTCATCAACAGCATCCGCATCATCGGCGCGCACGAGTTTCCGGAGGAGGAGCTCCTGCCCCTGCTCTCCGCCCGCGAGGAGGACGTCTACAGCAGCAGTCGCGAGGACCGCGACCTGAAGGCGCTCGAATCGAAGTATTCCCCGCTCGGATTCGCGGATTTCCAGGCTCGGGCGGTGCGTCATCCCGACTACAGCACGCATTCCGTGGATGTGGAGTATGAAATCCAGGAAGGCACGCAGTACACGATCGGCGAGGTCTACATCTCCGGCAACCGCTGGACCAAAGACTACGTGATCCGCCGCGAACTCCCGTTCGAGACCGACGACCTGATGGACAAGGAGCTGCTCGACATCGGCAAGAGCCGCCTGATGGGCATGGGCTATTTCCAGTCCGCGGACGGCGAAGGCGACGGCGTGGAGATTCTCTCCATGGATTCGCCCGAACCGGGCAAGAAGGACATCTACGTGAACGTCGAGGAAAAACAGTTCCTGGGCGGCAATCTGGGCTTTGGCTGGAGCGATTCCGACGGCCTCGCCGGATCGATTCAGCTGTGGCACTCGAACATGGACATCACCGACCCGATGAACTGGTTCACGGGCGGCGGCCAGCGCCTCCGCATCGGCGCGCTCGTCGGCATCGAACACTTCGACGTGCAGACCGACTTCACGGAGCCGTACCTCTTCGGCATCCCGCTCCGATTCGACATCTCCGGCTACTGGCGCGAGGTGCTGTACGAAGACTGGAACGAACAGCGGCTCGGCCTCACCACGTCGCTCACGAAACGCATCTTCGACGAATTCACGTCCGTCACCGCGGGCTACACGTTCGAGTACGTCCGCATCCTCGACATGGACAAGAAGATGGGGCCGATCTTCCAGGATGCCAAAGGCGGCAGCCGCGTCGGACGTGTCTTCCTGTCGCTGAACCGCGATACGCGCGACAGCGCCACGAATCCGACCTCCGGCTACGACATCGGCGCGTACACCTACCTGACCACACGCGCGCTCGGCGCCAGCAACGACTATTACAAGTTCGAACTGCGCGCCGTCAACTACTTCCCGTTCTTCCACGACTGGTTCGTCCTGACCACGGGCGCGAAGATCGGCACCATGGGAACGTTCAACGGCGACATGGTGCCGCTGTACGACCGGTATTTCCTGGGCGGCGGCGACTCCGTTCGCGGCTTCCCGTACCGCAGCATCGGCCCGGTGGACAACAACGACGACAACTACGGCGGCGAGTTCATGTACCTCTTCACCGCGGAGTTGTCCCACCCGATCTACAAGTTCCTGCGCGGCGCTGTCTTCTGCGATGTCGGCGACGCCACAAGCGCCCATTTCGGCCCGATCACCCAGCCGAACGTCGGCGTCGGCTACGGCCTGCGCATCATGGTCCCCGGCATCAACATGCCGATCCGCCTGGACCTGGCCTACCCGATCGTCTGCAATCAGGAAGGCGTTTCCAGAAAGCTGCGTTTCCACTTCAACATGGGTTTCTCCTTCTCGCCGCTCGGGCACTGACGGAAGGCAGAAAAACAGAGTTTTTGCGGCGGTATCGGTTTCGTCCGGGCCGCCGCTTTCATTTTATAGAGGAAAAAGTGCATTCTTTTCCGTTCTTTTTCCGTTTTTTCCTTGCAGGATAAAAAAAAGGGGTTATATTATTTTATTCAAGATATTAGCTGAGGAAGCGCGCGCGGGAAACCGGACGGCGCTCCCGGTGCCGGATTTCATCGGTCCGGCGCACGCAAACGACACAGGAAACCATTCATGAAACGCTTTTTGCTGAACATATTCACGATCATGGCCGCGCTGACCGTTCTGATTCTCACGGGATGCAGGACAGACTACACGAAAAACGCCGTGGAGCGTGCGCGTACATATGCCCTGAACAATCTGAAGGGGCTGACGGACAACCAGCGGAATTTCATCCGGTTCACTCAGCCGGAAATCTATGAAAATATCGTCTATCCCCGCTACGTCGTCCCGCTGGACGCGGGAAACAGCGGACACATCGAGATCGACGACGTGCGGCGTTTCCCCGTCGCGCCTCAGCACGACCTGATGCACAGCTGCGTGGTGTGGAATCCGCCGGACCTCGGCGCGCGCGTCGTGGTCGCGGGCGAAGGCGAACGTTCCATGATGTTCTGGGAGCCGTACCGCGTGATCGTGAAGCATTATGATCCGGGCGATACCGGCCTGAGGCGCGCGACCAGCGCCGCATCCGCGTTTGTCCGCAACAACATGCAGTATCTCACCACGGCCGAACTCAACCGTGTGCGCTTCGACAAGCCAGAGACAGTTTATACGCGTCTTCCGGTCGATCCGGACGGAACTGACCCGGAAAGGCTTACCTCCTGGGAGGAATACCAGAACGAGCGGGACGGCAAAAGTTCCAAAAACAATGCTTCGGCTTACACTCAGCTCTCGCTCATGTGGCCCGCCGACGATCCGCTTCAGTGCATCGTCGTGACCGGATTCTCCAAGAGCGGCACGTTCGCCGGATGGAAACTCCGCACAGCCGAGCTTATGGAAGTCTCCAAGCTCGACGGAGCCCGCCTGACACGAGAAGAGATCGACGCCATCCCGAAGACGATTCCCGCGAAGACGCTTGTCTTCCCCGCCCAGGACGATCCGGCCCGCAACCCGTTCGACCGTCCCGGCTATGACAGGTCGCCGGAAGGCGGAACGATTGTCCTCCATTGATGAGGCCCGCCCGCTTATGATGAACAGCATGACAGGATTCGGCCGCGCCGAAGGCGTCGACCACGGCGTGGCGCTCCGCTTCGAGATTTCGTCCGTGAACCGCAAACAGTTCGATGCGAAATTTTCGCTGCCAAAGGAACTCGCGATCCACGAAGGCGTCCTGCGCGCTCACCTCGCGAAACGTCTCGCCCGCGGCTCCATCATGGTCCGCGCCGAACTCAACTATCTGGAGGACGCTCCTGCGGCCTCCCGCATCGACCATGCGTTCCTGAACACCGTGATCAAAGAAGCCCGCGCCGCCGCAGAAAAGAACGGCCTGGACGGCTCGCTGAACATCAGTCAGATCCTGGCGGTGCCGGGCGTCGTGGTCCCCGTTTCCGCGCTCAGCTCGAATCCCGAATTCGAGTCGTTCATGCTCGGCGTGTTCGACGAAGCGCTGACCCGCCACATCGAGATGCGCCGTACCGAGGGCGCCGCGCTCGAACGCGACATCCTCGCCCGCATCGCCGAATTCGAGACCATCGTCGCGAAGATACGCACGCTCACGCCCGGCCTGCCGGAACAGCAGGCCGCCCGGATGCGCGAACGCCTGAAGGACGCCGGATTCAACACAGAAGCCGACGACGAACGCATGCTCCGCGAATTCGTGATCTTCGCCGACCGTCTGGACGTGACCGAGGAGCTGACGCGCCTGGACGCCCATTTCAGCCATTTCCGTTCGCTCGCCGCCGGAAACACACCCGGACGCTCCCTCGATTTCCTGATGCAGGAGATGTTCCGGGAGATCAATACGCTCGGAAACAAGGCCGGAACAGCCGAAATCTCCCCGCTCGTGGTGGAGATGAAGACAGGACTGGAAAAGGTCCGCGAGCAGATACAGAACATCGAATGACCGCGCGGAAAGCTTCTCCGCATTACGCATAAACGCAGAAAGGAACACCTCATGAAAACCTGCCCGAAACATCAGCCGCAGTCGCCCGGACCCGCTCAGATCGACGATCTGGTCGAGCGCCTCTGCGCATCGTACGCAGACGGGATCGGGGTGAACCACTCCGAGGGGCTGAACCTGCCACGCGAGGCCGAAATTCTGGAGCTCCTGCACGACCTGATCGAGCTGATCTTCCCCGGATTCGCCGAACGCGAGGCCGAATCCGCCGACACGATCCGGTTCTCCGTCGGAGACCTGCTTATCCGCTCGCACCACACCCTGACCGACCTGCTCTGCCGCGTGTTCCGTTACACCTGCAAAACGGCGGATGAAAACTGCGACTGCAAGGCGCGCGCCGCGAATGTAGCGGGCGAAGTCCTCGCCGAACTGCCCGTGATCCGCGACGTGATGAAGACCGACGTGCAGGCCGCCTACGAGGGAGACCCCGCCGCCCGCAACAAACAGGAAGTCATCATGAGCTATCCCGGGCTGCGCGCGATCACCATCCACCGCATCGCCCATGCGCTCTTCACGCGCAAAGTGCCCATGATCCCGCGCATGATGAGCGAATACGCCCACCGCATCACCGGGATCGACATCCATCCCGGCGCGAAGATCGGCCGCGCGTTCTTCATCGACCACGGCACCGGCGTCGTGATCGGCGAGACCGCCGAGATCGGCGACTACGTGAAGCTGTACCAGGGCGTCACGCTCGGCGCGCTGTCGTTCCCGAAGGACGCCTGCGGCATGATCATCAAGGGCGCGAAACGCCACCCGACGATCGAGGACAATGTCACGATTTACGCAGGCGCGACCATCCTCGGCGCGATCGTGATCGGAAAGGGCTCCGTGATCGGCGGCAACGTGTGGCTCACGCATTCGACCGAGCCGGGCACGCGCATCACCATCGCGAAGCCCGACCTGACCAGCGAGACGAAACCGCGTCCGTAATCAGACTTCTCTGCCCTCCCCCCCTTGCATTCCCGTTTTCGACACATTGAAAAGGCCGCCCGGCGAACAACCGGACGGCCGATTTTGCTTCAAAAAAGCCTGACTGTATCGATCAGAGCTTGATGGAGACGGATTTGCCGGAGTATTTGACGGTCCTGCACTGTTCGGCCGGGGTGCGCGTCTCCTCGACGCCGACGCCTTCCTTCACCAGGACGATGCGGAACGTACGGTTCTTCAGCATGCCTGGGAAGGATCCCTGAGCGTCGCCGATGGTAAGCGTGCCGTCCTTGTACGTGAACTCGATCGTGCTGAATTCGCCTTTCTCGTAGTTGTAGTTGTCGAACTCGTCCTCGTAGAGCGTGAAGGAGCCGTTCGCGCCCGGATAGACGCGGATTTCGAGGTCGTCCCACTTCTTCTGTTCGGCGTATTCGACCGGCTCGGCGATCGGGATGATGCTGCCGGCCTTCACGAACAGCGGCACGAGGTCGAGCGGAGCGGCGATGGTGACGGTCTGTCCGCCCTCGTAGGACTTTCCGGAATGGAAGTCGATGAACTTGGAACCGGCGGGCAGATAGATGTCCCAGTTCTTGGTCTCGGAGACGTCAATGCGGTTGTTCCTGAGGTACATGGATTTCACGACCGGGGCGACGAGCAGGGAGTTGCCGAAGAGGAACTCGGTGTCGAGCTTGTGCGTCTTCTTGTCGGCGGGGAAGTCGGCGAAGAGCGGGCGCATCATGGAGCCGCGGTTCGCGGAGACGTCGTGCATCATGGAGTAGATGTACGGGATAAACGCATAGCGCGTCCGGATGGCGCGGAGCATGGCGTCGTACACAGGTTCGCCTTCCTTGCCGAAGTAGTACAGCTCGCGCGGACCGTCGGTGCCGTGGCTGCGCATCATGGGCGTGAACGCGCCGAACTGCATCCAGCGGGCGTAAAGCTCGGCAAACGCGATGTTGCGGCTGCGGTTCGGATAGTTCCAGAGGAAGAACCCGCCGATGTCGGCGTTCCAGTAAGGGAGACCGACCAGGCTCATATTCAGGCCGCAGGCGATCTGGTCCTTCAGGGAATCCCAGCTGGTGACGGTGTCGCCGGACCATGTGTTCGTGCCGAACCGCTGCTGGCCCGCGTAGGCGCAGCGGGTGAGGATGAAGACACGCTTGCCGTCGGGATTCTCCGCACGCTGGTGTTCGTAGACGCTGCCGGTGGTCATGAAGGGATAGAGATTGCGGACGCGGCGGAACGTGCCCTGTTCCGTCATGAGGTCGAAGTCGGCGTCCTTGATGTTGTGGTGGTCCGGCTCGGTGGAGTCCATCCACCAGGCGTCGGGGCCGTAGTCCAGGAGCTTTCTGGCGTAGCTCCAGTAGATTTCACGGGCTTCCTTGCTGTAGGGATCGTAGGGACGCGCGCCGCCGGAACCGCCGACGGAGGTATCGTTCGGCCAGGTGTCGATGTCGAGGAGATGGCCTTTTTCCTTCAGAATCCTGAACTGCTCGGTCTTCTGTCCGAAGTCGGGCCAGATCACGAGCATGGCGTGCGCGTTCAGCTCATGGACGCGGTCGAACATCTTTTTCGGCTCGGGGAAGCCCGGGTTCAGGAACCGCATGGCGTTCCAGTAGTCGTTGTCCTCACCCCAGTACTGCCAGTCCTGGATGATTCCGTCGAGCGGGATGTGGAGCTGACGGTATTTCTCGACGACTTCAAGCAGCTCGGCCTGCGTTTTGTAGCGTTCGCGGCTCTGCCAGAATCCGAGCGTCCAGAGCGCCTGCATCGGGCTGTCGCCGGTGAGCTTGCGCATCTGCGCGACGACGCCGTCCGTGGAGCCGCCGAACATGAAGTAGTAGTCCAGGTTCTCGCCGTCCTTGAACATGAAGTTCAGGACGTTGTCCTTCTCCTCGAATTCACCGCTGGCGGGGTTGTCGAGGAAGACGCCGTAGCCCTTGACCGTCTGGAACATCGGGACGGAGACGAAACGGTAGCCCTGGTGGATCGGAAACTTGCTGCCGCGCTGGGAGAATTTGTCGTTTTGCGGCTGGCCGAACCCGTAGATTTCCTCGTCGGCGTCAACGCGGAACCGCGCCGTGACCGTGTTCGTCTTGCCGCTGGGATATTCCACGGGAGACATCTTGAACGGCGCGGCGGCGTCCTCGGCGAGGAGGCGTGTGCCATCCGGCTTCGAGAACGAAATCGCGCCGGTCTTGCGGTCCAGGACAACGCTCACAACGGAGGATTTCGCCGTATACGTTGAGTCGGTCTTTTTGACCTCGACCTGGATTTTTTCCGGCTTCAGGATGACGGTGGGCGTGACGAACGGCGTTTTCGTGCCGTTCGACGGGGTCTTGGTGACGCGGACGATTTCAGGCGAGTAGAAGACGACGGACGTGATGACGCCGTTCTCTTCGAGCCGGAATCCGTTCTTTTCTTCGAATTTGCTCATGTTGATCTTCTGCGGTTCAAGCATTGACTGGTTTTCGTTCGCACAGGACACTGCCGCGGCGGCGGCCGCGATGGCCATGCAAACGGGGAGGATGAAGTGTTTCATGCGTCTGCTCCGAACGTTTTTGGGTGAATGAAAAAAGAAAAACATGCATTATTATAGCGCCGGAAATACAGAAAGTCAACCTCGTTTTTCATAAAAAATGAAGTTTCCGAAAAAGTCCGGCAAAGTCCGAAAAAATCCGGGCAAAAAGGGTGTCCCGGAGAATCTCATCCCAGAAAAAACGGCTGAAAGGAAATACGGATGTTATTTCCCGTCGCCGGTCTTCTCATGACGCCGGATCGACTGGATTAACTCCATATACTCCTGCCCGTCCTTGTCATCGGGGAAATAAATCAGGAGATACTTGACATTCTCCATGGCAGGGGTATAGCGCCCGGCATCGAAATCGGCCCTGATCTGCTCATGCACGGCATTGAACCACAAATCAAGCATCTCTTTCGGGAAACTCGCCTTGAACTGTGGGAATTTGAGCACGGAGATGACATCCGCATACTGTCCGGCCTCAAACAGGCATTTGCCGTAGAAGTACCGCGCCTGAAGATCGTTCTGATTCACATCCCAGGCTGTACGGGCGTATTCAAGCGCTTTTTTCGCATCGCCTTTCTCATGGTAAAGTGCGGAAAGACGGAGATTGATAAACGCCTTGTCCGGATAGGTATCCCGGACGGAAAGGAGTCTCGCAAGCGCGGCATCGATCCGCCCGGCATCGGCGAGACGCATTGCCGCGTGGAAGATCAGCTGAGGATTGTCCGACTGGCTCTTTTCAAACAGGTCATACGCCCGATCCTGTTCCCCCTCGGAAAGAAGGATTTCCGCACGAATGAACGGTAAAGCGGCACGGTTCGGCGAATCCTTCGGCTGTGACCCGATCCAGGTCGAAAGAGACTTCAGAGAATCAACCATTTTGTTTTCGGCACAGAAATCGTAATAGAGACTGAGCAGCATTCCGTCTTCGCGGCTTTCGACGAGAGTCCGGAATTCCGTTTCCGCCTCGTCCTTGCGTCCCAGCTGATCCAGTGCGAGAATATGGAGGATGACCATGGAATCATTCTTCTCAATATTCTTCAGCGAATCATATTCGGTGATGTAATCCATTGTGCGCCCGGCCTGTCCCCGTTTCAGATAGTATTCCGCCGCGATCCGCAGCAGGACAGGATCGTCGGAATAGGTATTCATCGCGGATAGAAGCTCTTCTTCCGTCAGAAGATCCCTCTTGAACCGGTCCAGCAGGATAATGCGTTTCAGGAAAGAAACATCGTCGTCCGGGGTCTGGATCATCAGGGCGATATCGGCGCAGATGGTCAAACGGTCAGGATCGGAGACCAGATCCGAATCCGCCTGCTTCAGGAGATACGCCAAGGCAATTGTTCTGGCCCGCTGCGGGAAATCCAGAAACTGCTGGTTCTTTATAATCTTTTCAAGGAGAAGAAAAATCTCCTTCGGAGAATCGGCGGCAATTGCCAGCTGAAGCCTCATAAGCGAGGAAACATGGGTATCAATCGTAGACCCGGTTTCAAGCATTGCGGCCCGGAGACGCGTCTCATCCCCTTCACTGAACGCATACAGAGCATCCAAATACGATGCAATGATTTTCGACTGGCGTCCGTGCAAACGCCGTATTCTGTCGGCAAGAGGCGGGATCAATTCCGGCTGTCCGCTCAGAAGACAGCTCTCTCCATAAAAAATCGGCATGATGATGTTCATTTTCGTCTTGAGAAAATCCTCGCAGACTTTAAGCGCATCCTTGAACCTGTAATGAGAGAAATAAAAATCGGCCAGCATAGGCGCGCCGGCAAACTCGTTCAGTTCAACGGATTCCCGGAGCAGTTTCTCCATCTGTTCGTCCGATTCCCGGTCTCCTTTTTTTGCCAGGACATACAGGATCGTATTAATCGTCTCAAACCGGATCTGTTTGTCCTGGATATCCGGAAGCGAGGCAATCATGCTCCGGGCTTTATCATAGGTGATTTCGAAAGCATTCAGCAGGAGTTCCGCAAAACGGCCATATTCCGTTTCGGAAAAGTACTTCCGATCGTTCTTGATCCGGTCGGCATAAAACGCTTTTCCGTTCGAAGCATGCTCGGAATGCAATGCCGAAATCAGGTACAAAGCGCCTTCTTCCGGCGGCAGCTCCGGATTCTCCATAACTTTCAAATTGAGAATGGGATAAATGGTTCCGAAATTTCTTGCCCGGAATGCCGCATTCAGGAAATCATGGTAATACACATCATTCAAGGGATTCAACCGGACCAGCCGCTGACGGAAAAAGACCTCGTTGGCCCAATCACCATAATGATGATAAATCTGCGCCATCGCCTTGATGGCGTCTTCCTTGTTCGAATCTTCGTTGATGACCTTGATAAAAAGCTCTTTTGCTTTTTCATAGTCGCCCGCCTCCAGCATGGCACGGGCACGGCTGTAGTTTCTGTATTTGCCGATGTCCTTCAAGGCATAAAAAAAACTGCTGAACATGCAAATCAGGAACACCAGAAGGAAACAGCAGAGAATCAGAATGCGTTTCGGCGTCAGACGAATTCCCCCGACCTTGACGTAATGCGACGACTTTTTCTTTCTTTTCTTGGTCTCGTGATCAAAAAGCACGTTAAAACGCGGATCGTTCCGGTATCTTTTTTCGAGTTCTTCGCGGGTGGGGCGCACATCGGTCGCAGAAGTTGCCTCATCCTTTTCCTTTGTATTATCCTCGGCCTTTTTTACATCGTCGGAAGAAACATCTTCCGATGAAAAACGGACAGAGTACCGGTCCTTGTCCCGGTACTCTTCTGCTCCGGACGGAGTCACTCCGCCGTTATCTGTCCGTTCGTCCTCTTCAGTCATGCCTGTTCAGTTTGGATGAGACGCTGTCTGCGGTTTTTGTAAAGAAGGAACAGCGCACCGGCGGCCAGCGCCACGACCAGAGTCACGGCGGGGGCGGGCAGAGGTTCGCCGACCACAATATCGATCACTCCATCGAACGGCTTACTTGAAAAATCAAGCTGATAGAAACCGTCATTGAGGTATCCGGCATAGTAACCGGGATCGGACGAAACATTGAAAGAAACCTTTTTCGGTGCAAAATCGGTTGCAGACGTGCCATATCCGAACTTGAGTTTTTGGTTATAAGGAAGGCTGACCGTTTGGGTGTTTTCGATGGCGTCTTTCAAAGACACGAACTGATCGTCGACACAATAACCGAACTCCTTCCCGTTCAAAGTAGAAGCCTCGGTCAGATTCGCGGTCAAGCTCACGCCGACGTCTTTTGTCGTGTCAAGTATAATCAGCGATGGCGTGGAATACCGCACCGTTCCGGATTCGACCGGGCCATATTCATCTTCAGCCTGTAACGATGTCGCTAACCCGAAAACCGTCATCGCGCATGCGAGAGCTGTCGTAACAAGTGTTTTCTTCATTTTTTCCTCCTGGTTGGTTGTCGGATGTGCCGGTTTTATCATCCGCACCATCCGGAACAGACAGCTAAGTCTGTTTTTTTTGAATTCAAAGAAATAGCATGCTATAAAAAAATAACTCTTTTTTTCTATTTTTCAAGCTTTTTTATAGAGATTAACGAAAAAAAACAAAAAAAAGCACAAAAACGAATCTATTCACAGAAGAACTCGAAGCGAAGGTACACCGGACCGTCGTCATCGGACGAGGATTCCCCGTGCATCAGGAAAAGCTCGAACAATCCGTCCGTCTTCGTTACGCTCATATCGAACATATCGGCGGATTCCAGCCGGATGGTGGTGAAAAGCGAATTCCCGCGGCTTTCCGTATCGACCGAAACCCCAGGCACGTCGAGCGCGGTCAGGTCGCGCCGGATCGACTCCAGCATCCGCATGGCATCAAGCGCCGGATCGCCGTGCAGAGGGATCCGCCGCATTGCACCGTCGTCCGGGCCGAAGAAGAACGGAACAGGAATACGCTCGTCCTCGGGAATGCCGCCGAATTCGGCGGGGACCAGCGCGGGATCGATGTCGATCGCATACTTCCGTTCAGCGGGCGAATTGGAAACGACCCGCGCCCGGACAAAATCGCCTGCTCCGGGTTCCGCCGCAATCGAGGGTAACGGCCGAACAGTCGGACGCGCAGGTTCGGCCGCGGACGTCTGCAATCGTCCAGGCCTCGCCCGGTTCGCATGCATCTGATCCGTCAGAAGGTAAACAAAGAATGCCCCCATGATGAACAGCGCGGCGATGCGGAAGAACCAGGCGGTACGGGAATCGGAGAAATCGCGTTCCGGCGGAGCGGAGAACGTAAATCCGGCGGACTCCGCGCGGACATACGCCGCGATCCGGGCATTCATTCCGGGATCGGGTTCGGACGCAACGGCTCGCGACAGGACATCGCGGATGGTTTGATAATCCGACAGCCGCCGTACGCAGTCCGGACACGAACCGAGGTGCGCGCGCACGGTCTCGCCCGGTTCAAGTTCGCCGTCGAAGACCGCCGATATCGTTTCCAAGTCCGGGCACCCGGGGGAAGTCGCCTGGTCGTTCATGTTATTCGCCTCAAATGGGGGGTTAAAATTATTGAAGCTATTGAGTGCCGCCACCAGACGGGAGAATCCCGGCGGCGGCGAGGGAGTCGCGGAGCATTTCGCGGCCGCGGGACAGCCGGGACTTCACGGTCCCGACCTTGCAGTCCAGTTTCTGCGCGATCAGCTCGTACGGCATGTCGTTCACGTGCCGCAGCAGCATGGTCTCGCGGATATTGTCCGGCAGGCGGCTCAATGCTTTCATGATGATCGTTCCGATTTCGTCCTGTTCCAGCACCACGTCCGGCTCCATGCGCCGGTCGGGCACGTCCTGTTCATTTTCCGTCCCGGAGTCGCCGTCGGAGCCGTCGCACGAGGTCAGGCTTACGTTCAAGCCGCTTCCGCGCCGGTGGTTCCACTGGTACTTGTTCCGGGCCAGGTTCATGGTGATGCGATGAAGCCAGGTCTCCAGACTCGAGTCGCCGCGAAACGTCCGCATGGCACGGTACGCCCGCAGGAACGTGTCCTGCACGACCTCCTCGGCGTCCTGACGGGACCCGAGCAGAGCGTAGGCCACTTTGTACAGCTTCGCGGAGTACATCCCGATCAGGACGTCGAACGCGGCGGCGTCGCCGCTTCGGATCGCCTTCAGGAGCGCCTCTTCACGAGTCTTCTGTTCCTGTTCCATCGCTGTCCTTATGTTCTACAGACAAACCGTTTGCCGTTTTGTTCCGCGGATTCCGCATTTTTTCCGCATTTTTCCGGCGGAAACGCCCGAATCGGACTTATCTCCGCTTCTGTTCGCGACGGTACTTGCGGATCTTCTCCAGCACCTCGTCGCGCATCCTGAACGCGTCCTTCAGGAAACCGTCGCGGATCGCGTCCGGGAACTTCTCGTATTCGCCGATCAGCTCGTTGAGGTCGGCGAGGAAGCGTTTCGTGAGCGCGATCCGGAATGTAACGAGTTCGCCGTCCTCCAGACGCAGCACGTCCAGCGAACGCGCCATCAGTTTCCCGAGCAACGTCAGCGCCCGCATCATAGCGCGCGCGGCGGCCTGGTCCTTCTCCACGGCGAAATACTCGGTCAGGTCGATCGCCATCTTGGACGCCGCCGTGTAGACGTCACTGCCGTCGCGGTGCCGCACGAAATCCTCCTCCGGCACGTCGTCGTAATCGTCGTCGTAATCGTCATCGGGCGGCGCGTCGAAATCGTCGTCCCAGGAGGACCCGCGTCTGCGGATGCGCTTCGAGATGACTTTGTCCTCGTCCGGGAGGTCGATGTAGCGCGGAAGTTCGGCGAGGTAATCATGCACCCGGTCGTCGTCCTTGCGGATCTCCTTCTCCCATTCGAATTCGTCGCGGTATTCGCCGTCGTTGAAGGGGTCGGTCATTCGTCCGCTCCGGATCTGATGCCCTTTTCGGCCTGTTTCCGGCGGGCGGCGGCAAGCTTTTCGTGTTCCGCGTCCAGCTTCGCCATGGCGTCGAAACTCGGCACGTCGCCCCAGAGCTGTTCCAGCTGGTAACGGTCGCGCGTGTCGTTCGTCATGATGTGGATCAGCAGGAATCCGTAGTCCACGATGATCCACTGGCTCTGCGGGGTGCCGTCGACCGTGATCGCGTGAATGCCGAACTCCTCGCGCACGGCGCGCTGGATGCGTTCCGCGATGGCGCCGATGTGCGGTTCGGAGAGTCCGGTGCAGATCAGGTAGTAGTCGCCGATCGCGCCGTCCTGTTTGGTCATATCGAGCCGGAGAATGTGTTCGGCCTTGTGATCGTAGGCTTCCTTTTCGCACAGTTCGATCACGTCCGTCACTTTGAAATTCATTCTCGGTTTTCTGGTTTCCTGTTCGTCGTTCATGTGATTATTCTCCGTTTCTTTGAGGATAAAGTTTGTGTTCTTCGATGTAGTTCAGCACGGGTTCCGGCAGCAGGTTCCGGCAGGCGTCCGCGCCCTGTTCGGAAAGGCGCTGCCGCACCGCGGTCGAGCTGGGGTCGAATTCCGGCGCGCCGGTCAGGATCGAGGCGGACAGCTTTTCGAAAAGCTCGGGCGGCCAGACCTTTTTCAGCAGGTCCAGGTCCGCCTCCGCGCCCGGCCTCGGGTACGACAGAAACCGGTTTTCGCGCACGAGACGTTCCGCCTCGTACCACTGATGCAGCTGGTTCAGCGAATCCGACCCGACCACCCACACGAAATGCTCCGCCGGATAACGCTGTTTCAGGACGTCCAGCGTATCGACCGTGTAGGACGGGCCGGAACGTTCCGCTTCGATCTCGCTCACGCTCATTCCGGGGTGTCCGGCGATTGCCGCGCGGAGCATCGCCGCGCGGTCCGCGAACGGCGCGGGCGCGAGTCCGTCCTTGTGGGGCGGATGCGGCGCGGGCAGGAAGACGATGCGGCTCACGCGGCCGGTTTCCAGCAGATAATCCGCAAGCCCGATGTGCCCGGTGTGAACGGGATCGAACGTGCCGCCGAAGACGGCTGTCAGGTTTTCTTCACTCATTCGGGTCTTTTTCGGGGTTCTGGGCACCTCTGTTCATTGGATTCCGGAGGCTTTTCGCATCCGGGCAAATCCCGATTGGGAAGATTTTCGGTGGTTACCTTCAGGTAGCCACGCTCGAATCTTCCGGCATCGTCTTGTTTGCCTGTCTGCTGAAAATCCATCCGGTCAAATGAATAGAGCTGCCCGTCTTTTTTGCGGAAATCTCTCATGCGCGCTTGCATTCGGGCAAACCCGCGCGTATTTTAAATGCACCCTTTAAACATAGCAGAATCTGTTAAAAAGACAAGCCGCAATCCGTTTTTTCATGAAAATCTCTTCCTTTCCCGGAGACATCCCGCGGACCCCGCTCTTCGCCGCCGCATCGAAAGCCGCCGCCGTGCTCCGCGCCGCCGGACACAAGGCGTATTTCGTGGGCGGTGCCGTCCGCGATCTCCTGCTCGGACGCACCCCGGACGACGTCGACGTGACCACGTCCGCGCGCCCGGAGCAGATTCAGGCGCTGTTCGACAAGGCGATCCCCATCGGTGCGGCGTTCGGCATCATCACGGTCGTCGTCGACGAAATCCCCATCGAGGTCGCGACGTTCCGGGCGGAACGCGGCTACAGCGACGGACGACGACCCGACCATGTGGTCTACACGGACGACGAGGTCCTGGACGTGACCCGGCGCGATTTCACGGTCAACGGACTGCTGTTCGACCCGGCGGAACGCACCGTGATCGACTGCGTGGGCGGCCTCGACGACCTCCGCGCGGGCATCCTGCGGACCATCGGCGATCCCGTGGTGCGCTTCGGCGAGGACCATCTCCGCATCCTGCGCCTCGTCCGATTCGCGTCGCGGCTCGGATTCGAGGTCGATCCCGCCTCAAAACGCGCGGCCGCCGACGCGTCGGAAAAACTCCGTCTGATCGCCGCCGAACGCATCCGCGCCGAACTCGAAAAGATCCTGCTCTGTCCGCACCCGGCGGAAGGCTTCGAAATGCTCGCCGAACTCGGCATCCTGAAGGTCGTCCTGCCGGAAGTCGACGCCATGCGCGGCGTGGAACAGCCGAAGCAGTACCATCCCGAAGGCGACGTCTTCGTCCACACCATGCTCCTGCTCCATCACGCCGCCTGGCGCACCCCGGACCTCATGTGGGCCGCCCTGCTCCACGACGTCGGCAAGCCCGGCACGCAGACGTTCAAGGACGGCGTGCCGCATTTCTACGGGCACGAAGCGTTCGGCGCGGACATGGCCGCGGACATCCTCGCGCGCCTGCGGTTCTCGTCCGCCTCCATCGACGCGATCGCCGCCGCCATCCGTCACCACATGCGCTTCGCGTCCGTCCACGCCATGAAGAAGGCGAAGTGGATGCGGATCATCGCCGATCCGAATTTTCCGCTCGAACTCGAGCTGCACCGACTCGACTGCATCGCATGCCACGGACTGCTCGACAACTACGTCCTCATGCTCGACCGCATGCGCGAATACGCCAAGCTCCCCGCTCCGCGCAAACCGTTCCTGAACGGCAATGACATCATCGCGCTCGGCGTCAAGCCCGGCGCAGTCTTCAGCCGCATCCTCAGCGAAGCGGAAGACCTCCGGCTCGAGGGCGAGCTCCAATCGCGCGAACAGTCGCTCGAATGGCTCCGCGCCAGAGTCGAGCATCTCGACCTCTGAGGGTACAAGGCGTTTCTTTTATAGGGCTTATAAGTCCTATAAGTCCTATCATCAAAAAAACTTTGCCGTTCTCAATCAATGTACATAGATCCGGAGCACGGTCCCGCGGAACAGCACCCCGCGGTCGGGCTTCGCCGCCTTGAAGATGAGGTCGGGGCCGAAATAGAATCCTGGCTGCGTCGGCTGGTTGTACGCCACGTTCTCCGTGGCAAGGCTGATGCGGTACACGGGGTCCTCCAGGAACGTGTGGAACCGGTACGCGGTCGGGACGGTCGACACGTACAGCCGGAGGTTGCGGTTGTCGTCGGTGCGCATGAGCACCTCCTCGCGCCAGTCGCCAAAGATGTCGCCCTGGATGCACGGCGTGGACTTCGTGCCGTTGTTGGAGGAACACCCCTCAAAACGCATCAGCGGGACGCACGTCCCCTGCGCGGCGTTGTACTTCGTGATCGTATTGCCGTCGAGCAGTTCGCGGCACAGGTCGTCGTCCCACCACACGCCCATGTTGATGGAGAGTCCGCGCGGATTGCCGCCCAGCGCCTCACCCTTCACGGTCTGCGGCGGGATGCCGGACGCCCACATCTCGACGCCGGGATTGGTCGGGTCGATGTCGGCGGCCATGCAGCGCCCGACGTCGGTGTTGTGCCGGACCTGGTGCAGGATCTTCCCTGTGGCGGCGTCGCGGAACGTCGCGCCGTCGCGCTTGTTCTCGTGGCAGCACCACACCTGAAGCCCCGGCATATCCCAGGCGAACTGCGTGAGGTGCATGGCGTCGCCGTGCCCGAGCCCGGTCGTGTACAGCCCCTTGCCGTTGTCGTCGATCGTGCAGGAACCGTACACGATCTCGTCCCTGCCGTCGCCGTCCACGTCGCCCACGCGCAGGTTGTGGTTGCCCTGCCCCGCGTAGCCCCGGTTTTCCGGCTCGTTGGAATCGAACACCCAGCGTTTCCTGAGGTGCTGTCCGTCCCAGTCGTACGCCGCGAGATACGCCCGCGTGTAGTACCCGCGGCACATGATCACGCTCGGACGTTCGCCGTCCAGATACCCGACCGCCGCCAGAAAACGATCACAGCGGTTGCCGTAGTTGTCGCCCCAGTCGCGCATGTTGCCGCGCGGCACGTCGTACGGGATGGTCTCGAGCGCTGCCCCGGTCTTGCCGGAGAACACGGTCAAATACTCGGGGCCGGTGAGGATGCGCCCCGCCGGGGTGCGGTAGTCCGCCTCCGCGTCGCCGATGACCTTGCCCGTGCCGTCGACCGTGCCGTCGGCGGTCTTGCAGACGACCTCCGCGATGCCGTCGCAGTCGAGGTCGTAGACCATGAACTGCGTGTAATGCGCCCCGGCGCGGATGTTCCTGCCGAGGTCGATGCGCCAGAGTTTTTCAGGACGCCCGAGCTTGTAGCAGTCCAGATACACGTTTCCGGTGTAGCCGTCGTGCGCATTGTCGTGCGCGTTCGAGGGGTCCCATTTCAGGATGATCTCGAACTCGCCGTCGCCGTCCACGTCGCCCACCGACGCGTCGTTCGGCGAATACGTGTACGCCTCGCCGTTCGGAGCTTTGCCGTCCGCGGGCTTGTCCAGCGGGATGTTCACATAGCCGACGGGGGCATTTTCCGGCAGGGTATAGGACGCGGACGTTTCGTCCAGTTCCTTCCCGTCGACGACCGGCTTCACCGTGTACACGCCGCCGCCCTTGTTCTTATCGATGAAATACGTCGCCTCGTTGAGGGGGTATTCGTTGAGCTTCTTCCCGTCACGGTACACGTTGAACGACGTAAGCCGCGCGTCCTTCGAAAGATAGCGCCACGTCACGAACACCTCGTCGGCGTTCTGCCGGACCGCGATCACGCCGCGTCCGAGCTTCTCACGTTTGAGCTTCGTGAAATCATACTTGGTCGGGGGTTCGATCACTTGGGGCTCGCGCTGGGCGAAAAGGCTCTGCGCGGGGACCGCCAATGCAAAGGCGGCAGCGGCGGCAAACAATAATCGGGATAACATCATTCAGTCTCCTTCTGGATAGTTCATTTGGGGACAGGAGTAAGCTTCGGGAAATAGGTGCCGCGGAAATACGCGCCGGAACCGAAAAGGTCGGGTCCGAAGTAGAATCCGGGCTGCGTCGGCTGGTTGTAGCAGATGTTCTCCAGCGCGAGGCTGATGCGGTACACCGGCTCCTCCAGGAACGTGTGGAACCGGTATGTGGTCGGAATGGTCGAGACGTACAGACGGAGGTTGCGGTTGTCGGTCGTGCGCATGAGCACCTCCTCGCGCCAGTCGCCGAAGAGGTCGCCCTGAAGGCACGGCGTCGCCTTCGTACCGTTGTTCGAGTCGCAGTTTTCGAACGTCATCATGGTGACGAACGATCCGCTGTCGTAGTCGTATTTGCTCACGCGGTTCTTGTCGAGGAGTTCGCGGCAGAGGTCGCCGTCCCACCACACCGCCATGTTCACGGAGATCCCGCGCGGATTCGCCGCCACGGTCTCGCCCTTCACGCTCTGCATGCCGATGCCGGACCACGCCCACATTTCGAGGCCGGGATTCACGGAATCCACGTCCGCCGCCATGCAGCGCCCGACGTCGTTATTGTTTTTGATCTGGAAGATGATCTTGCCCGTGGCGGCGTCGCGGAGCGTCACGCCGTCGCGCCTGTTCTCGTGGCAGCACCACACCTGAAGCCCGGGCATATTCATCGCGAACTGCGTCATCTGCATGGCGTCGCCATGTCCGAGTCCGGTCGTGTAGAGTCCAGTCCCGTCGTCGTCGATCGTGCAGGAACCGTACACAATTTCATCCTTTCCGTCGCCGTCCACGTCGCCCACGCGCAGATTGTGGTTGCCCTGCCCCTCGTAGCCTTTCCAGCGCGAATCCTTCGCGGTGTCGAAATTCCACCTCATTTTCAGGTCCTTGCCGTCCCAGTCGTAGCACGCCAGCGCGGCGCGGGTGTAATACCCCCGGCACATCACCACGCTCGGGCGTCCGTCGTCGGAGAAGAACCCCATCGCGGCGAGGTAACGGTCGCTGCGGTTGGCGTAGTTGTCGCCCCATGCCATGCCGTCGCCGCGCGGCGGCTCGTAGTCGATGGTCTTGAGCGCCGCACCGTCCTTGCAGGAAAACACGGTCAGGTACTCCGGCCCGCTCATGATGCGGCCGCGGTTGTGCGTCCCGGCGGGATTCGCCCCGGTCTTGCGGAAATCGACCTCGGGGAGCTGGACCATGTCGCTGCCCTTCTCGCGCCAGTCGGCGTTCGCGTCGCCGATGACCTTGCCCGTGCCGTCGACCGTGCCGTCGGCGGTCTTCATCACGAGCTCGGAGATGCCGTCGCCGTCGAAATCGTACACCACGAACTGCGTGTAATGCGCCCCGGCGCGGATGTTCCTGCCGAGGTCGATGCGCCACAGTTTCGTGCCGTCGAGCTTGTAACAGTCGAAATACACGTTGCCGGTGTAGCCGTCGTGCGCGTTGTCATGCGCGTTCGAGGGGTCCCATTTCAGGATGATCTCGAACTCGCCGTCCCCGTCCGCGTCGCCCACGGACGCGTCGTTCGGCGAATACGTGTACGCCTCGCCGGACGGGGTCACGCCGTCGGCGGGCTTGTCGAGCGCGATGTTGATGTACCCCTCCGGCGCTCTGTCCGGCAGGGTGAACGACGCGCTCTTTTCGTCTTTCTCGCGTCCGTTCACGACCGGCTTCACGCTGTACGTGCCGCCGCCCCTGTTGGAATCAATATAAAAAGTGGTCAGGCTTACTGGCGTGGGGTTGATGCGCCGGCCGTCGCGGTACACATTGAACGCGACATTGGCGGGATCGTTCGAGAGATAGCGCCACGTGACGAACACTTCGTCCTTGTTCCGGCGGACCGCGATCAGGCCGCGTCCGAGTTTTTCCGTTTTGAGCTTGGAAAGATCGTATTTTCCCTGCGACGCGGGCAGGATCACGGCATCGGACGGGATGGCGGAGGGCGTTTCGCGGGCGGAATCGCAGGAGACGAGTCCGGCGAGCGGCAGGGCGGCGAGCAGAAGCAGTCGGTTCAGTTTCATATTGGAATCCGGTTTGTCTGGCTGAAAGAGATACGCGTTACAATGCGGGCGGGGCAAATATAGCATGATTCCGGCGGATTGTCAAGGTTTTTTTGGCGTTTTCTTTGCCTTTCAAGATTGATTTCCGCTGTTCCCGCTGTATGTTATTATAGTGTATTTATCCGGAGATCAGCCATGCCTTTGCTCGACGTTAAAAACCTTTCCGTTCAGTTCCGCTCCGACGGCAAGCTCCTGCCCACCGTCACCGACGTCTCGTTCACGCTCGAACGCGGCGAAATGCTCGCGCTGGTCGGGGAAAGCGGCTGCGGCAAAAGCGTGACCTGCATGTCGCTCGCGCGCCTGCTCCCGGAACCACCTGTCGTGCTCTCCGGCGAAGTCCTGCTCGACCGCGGCCCTGCGCTCGGCGGCGTGGCGGACGTGCTTCAGCTCAACGACCGCTGTCTGCGCCAGGTGCGCGGCGGCTGCATCTCGTATATCTTCCAGGAACCGTCCGTGTCGCTGAACCCGGTCTTCCGCGTGGGCGACCAGATCGCCGAGGCCGTCAAGCTCCACCGGAAGGACGTTTCCGACCCGTTCGCCGAGGCCGTCGAGCTCCTGCGCCAGGTCGGCATCCCGGATCCCGCCAACCGCGCGAAACAGTATCCGCACGAGATGTCCGGCGGCATGCAGCAGCGCGTGATGATCGCGATGGCGCTCGGATGCGCCCCGGGCATCCTCGTGGCGGACGAACCCACCACGGCGCTGGACGTGACGATCCAGGCGCAGATCCTCGACCTCCTGCTCTCGCTCAAGAAGGACCGCGGCATGGCCGTGATCCTCGTCACGCACAACCTCGGCATCGTCGCCGAACTCGCCGACCGCGTCGCCGTCATGTACGCCGGACGCATCATCGAGACCGCGCCCGTCGCCGAACTCATCGCGCATCCGAAGCACCCGTACACCTCCGCGCTCATCCGCGCCGTCCCCGTGCTCGGCGGCGAGCACAACCGCCTGAACACCATCCGCGGCACGGTCCCCTCTCCCGACAAGTTCGGGCGCGGATGCCGGTTCTGCGACCGCTGCGAACACGCCGATACGCTCACCGCCGAACAGCGCCGCCGCTGTCAGGAGGAGCCGCCTGTCCTCCGCGAACTCGTCCCCGGCCACGCCTGCGCCTGCCACTTTCCACCCTGCATGACGGGGAAGGAGGCCTGACGTGCCCTCCGCAACCGTTCCGGCCGCGAAAAAAGACAACCCCGCCGGCGACATGTCCCCGTTCATCATCTTCATGGCGTTCGTGATCCTCACGACCGTCATCATCATGTCCATCTACAGGATGAACGCCGAGGAGGACATGAGTCCCGCGACGGAAAGCTCCGGCTTCACGATCGCGCTGGACGCCCGCGAACCGGTCGTCTTTTCCGACGATTTCCTGTTCCCCGGATTCTACCCTGTCACGCGCGAGACCGCGCAGTCATCGCGCCCGAGCATCCAGCAGGGCATCGTCGACGCACGCCGTCTGCTGATTGACGGCGACTACAAACGCGCCGAGGACCTGCTCCGCACGCTGTTCCTCTTCTATCCCGACGACATCGAGATCGTTTATCTGCTCTCCAGCATCCTGCACGCATCCGGACGCGACGACGAGGCGGAATACTACGACGAACGCATGTTCTTCCTGCTGCCCTCGCCCATGCCGGACGCCATCCCGTCCGGCGCCGACACCCAGGTCCCGGAAACGGAGAAACGGACCGCGTCATGAGCAAGATACGGCAGCTGAGCGACGAGGTCTGCAACAAGATCGCGGCGGGCGAAGTCGTGGAACGTCCCGCGTCCATCGTGAAGGAGCTCGTGGAAAACTCCCTCGACGCGGGCGCGCGGAAAATCACCGTCACAATCGAGGACGGCGGACGCCGCGCCATCTCGGTCGCGGACGACGGCGAGGGCATGGACGCCGACGACGCCCTGCTCTGCCTCGATCCGCACTCCACCAGCAAAATCTCCTCCGAGGCCGACATCTTCGACATCGCGTCGTTCGGATTCCGCGGCGAGGCCATCCCCAGCATCGCCGCCGTCACGCGCCTCACCATCCGCACGCGCCGCCGCGAAACTCCCGAGGGCGTCGAGGTCTTCATCGCGGGCGGAAAAGCCGTCTCGGAGAAGCCCGCCGGATGCCCGCCCGGCACCGAAGTCTGCGCCCGCGACCTCTTCTTCAACGTTCCGGCGCGCAAGAACTTCCTCCGCACCGTCGCGACCGAGGAACGCCACATCGTCGAAATCCTCTCGAACATCGCCCTGGCGCACCACGACGTCGCGTTCATCCTGAAAGCCGACGGACGCATCCTGCTCTCCACGCCGTCCGCGCCGTCCATCCTCCCGCGCATCAGCGAGTTCTTCGGACGCGAATACGCCGGCGCGCTCCTGCCTTTCTCGCGCACGGAACGCGGCATCACGGTGAACGGATTCATCGCGCGGCGCGGCTTCACGCGCAATTCCCGCGCCGAACAGCGCATCTTCGTGAACGCCCGCCCGGTCGAATCCGCACCGGTCTACCGCGCCATCAAGGAAGCCTGCGGCCCCATGCTCGAACGCGGCAGGTTCCAGCCCGCGTTGATCTACCTCACCATGCCGCCCGGGTCCGTCGACGTGAACGTCCATCCGACCAAACGCGAGGTGCGTTTCCGCAACGAATTCGACGTGATCGCGGCGGTCCGCACCGCGGTGTCCGCCGCGCTCCGCACCAACGACGCCGTGATCCCGGTCACGGCCGAGGGCATGAACGACCCGGCGGAGACCTCCGCGCGGCTCTTCCCCGATTTCGCGCCGGATATGCAGACACAGGACGTGGCGCGGGAGCCCGCGAACGATACACACTCCTCCGCCGACGACAGTCCGGTCCCCGCGTCCGGCATCGTCACAAGCGTCGATTCCCTGCTCGAGTCCGCCCGCGTCGGATACCGCGTCCTCGGCCCAATGCTCCATGCGCCGTTCGGGAACGCCCAAGCACAAAACTGCGCCACACCTCAAACGCAAGACGCCGAACTGCCGATCCCGCCCGAACAGCAATCGAATCCGTCCGAAAACGAGCCGCGTCCCGATTTCCGTCTCGTGGCGGAGGACGCCCCCGCGACCGATTTCGGCGGCACCGGACTGCGCCTGCTCGGCGTGCTGGAAAATTCCTATATCGTGGCGGCGATCCCCGGCGGACTCGTGCTGATCGACCAGCACGCGGCGCACGAACGCGTCCTCTTCGAACGCATCCTGAACGGCATCGACGGCACGCTCTCGCAGAAACTCCTGATGCCGATCACCATCGAGCTGTCGCCCGCCGACATGGCGTACGTCGCCCGCAACCTGCACGAATTCGAGAACATCGGGTTCGAGATCGAGCCCTTCGGACGCAACACGATCAAACTGAACTCAATCCCCGCCGCCATCAAACAGGAAAACGTCGGCGGATTCTTCCACGACATGCTCGCCCGTATCGGCGAGATCGGCGCGGGACAGCGCCTCGCCACCGACACCCTCGCCCGCGCCGCCTGCAAGGCCGCCGTGAAAGCCCACGACCGCCTCTCCCTCCAGGAGGCCGCCGCGCTCATCGAACAGATGTCCCACTGCGCCCTGCCCTATTCCTGTCCGCACGGACGCCCCACCATGCTCAACATCTCCCTCTCCGAAATCGAACGCCGATTCGGACGGAAATAAAATAACCAAAGGCATTGCAACAAAGGAGCACCTATCATGCCTGCCAGAAAGACCGCGAGAAAAAACACGAAAACTCCCGCCGTCCTCCCGAAAACCAGACGAATCAAAGCCGCCGCGGATGTCTCCGGCGCGGGATTCCGCCTCGCCGACCCCATGTGGAACGCCCACGAGATTCTCGCCGCGCTCGAAATGTACGCGTCGTTCGGCGTCGGAGCCGTCGTCTTCCCCGAACTCTGCGTCACCGGCGCGTCCTGCGGCGACCTCTTCCGACAGAACATCCTCCTCGACGCCGCGCAGAAGGCCGTGAAGTTCCTCCTGAAGGAGACGCCCAGGATTCCTGTCACGTTCGTCGTCGGCGTCCCCGAACGCTCCAAGTCCGGCGTCCTGTACGCCGTCACGCTCTGCATCCGCGCCGGAAAGGTCATCGCGCGCAACAAAAAGCCGCTCGACGCCCCGGCCACCGTCTTCGCCCCGATCGAACTCGTCTCCACGCTCCGCAAACGCAACCCCGAACGCCTCATCCTCTGCCCGTCCGCGGTCCCCTCCGCGCTCATGACGCCCTCGGATTTCCGTTCGTTCGCGCTCGCGGCGGCGAAAGAGCACCGGGCGGATTTCATCCTCGCCGCGCCGAAGTCCGGCGAATCCGTGACCGACGGCTTCTACGGCATGCCCGTGTGCTGTTCCGTGATGGTCCACGACGGCGAACCGGTCCTCGCCGACCTCACCGACCCGTGCCCGTCGCTGGAATTCGCCTCGGAATTCGAGCCCGCGAAGACGCAGTATCTCCTCACGTTCGAGGAAGACCCGAAACGCCTCGCCGCGCTCGGACGCGATCCGCTGCCCTTCCTGCCGAAGGACCGCACGGACACCATCTGGATCGCCGCCGCGCTCGAATCCGCACTGGCGCACCGCATGACGTCCGCGCATGCCGACAAGCTCGTGATCGGCGTTTCCGGCGGCCTTGATTCCACGCTGGCGCTCCTCGTGTCGCACGAGGCCGTCTCCGCGCTCAATCTTCCCGCCAGCTCGGTCATCGCAATCTCCATGCCCGGATTCGGCACCACGAAACGCACGAAAAACAACGCAGCGCGTCTCGCCGAGCTCCTCGGCTGCGACTGCCGCACGGTCGACATCCGGCCCGCCTGCCTCCAGCACTTCGCCGACATCGGACACGATCCGGAGGTCGCCGACGTGGTGTTCGAGAACGCCCAGGCGCGCGAACGCACCCAGATTCTGATGGACGTGGCGAACGGATCGAACGCGCTGGTCGTCGGCACGGGCGACCTCTCCGAAATCGCGCTCGGCTGGTGCACCTACAACGGCGACCACATGAGCATGTACGCGGTCAATTCCGGCGTCCCGAAAACGCTCGTCCGCCATCTCGTATCGTTCTACGCGGGCGAACACGGCGGCAAGATCGCGCCCGTGCTGAAGGACATCCTCGACACGCCCGTATCGCCCGAACTCGTCCCCGCCTCGAAAACCGGCGAATCCGGCCACAAGACCGAACAGATCCTCGGCGCGTACGAGCTGCACGATTTCTATCTCTTCCACCTCGTCCGCCTCAACGAATCCCCGCGCGTGATCCTCCGCAAGGCGAAAAAGGTCTTCGCCGGGAAATATGACTCGGACGAAATCCGCCGCACGCTCGAACTCTTCCTCCGCAGGTTCTTCACCCAGCAGTTCAAGCGCTCGTGTTCGCCCGACGGCCCCGCGGTCTCTCCGCTCTCGCTCTCGCCGCGCGCGGGCTGGCGCGTCCCGTCCGACGCTTCCCCGGCGCTCTGGCTCGACGACCTGAAATGACCGGAACGTGAACCGACCCGGACAAAACACGGACATGAATTCCATTCACTACAACATATCCTTTTACTGGGACCATCTCAGGGAGTATTTCAGAGACCTTTTCATGGACGCCCCCGGGATCGCGATCTTCGATCCGGCCGTCTTCTCCGAGGCCATGCACGAATATCCGGTCTTCTTCGCGTTCGTCGCGTTCTGGTTCGGGTGCTGCATCGGGTCGTTCCTGAACGTCTGCGTGTACCGTCTGCCGCTCGGCATGAGTCTGGTCTCGCCGCCGTCCCACTGCACGGTCTGCGACCACAAGATATCGGTCTGGGAGAACATCCCGATCTTCAGTTATCTGTGCCTGCGCGGGAAATGTCGCTGGTGTCACGCGCCGATCTCGCCGCGCTACCTGATCGGGGAAATGCTCGTCGGACTCATGTACATGGCGTCGTTCGTGTATGTTCTGCGCTTCCGTCTCCCGCTCCCGACGATGTTCGTATACTTCCTGACGATCTCCGTGGCGTACCCGGCGGCGCTGATCGACATGAAGGTGCGCCTGATCCCGAACGAGCTCACGTATTCGCTTCTGATCCTCGCGCCGCTGTACCATCTGGTCCACGGCGTCGGCCTCCCGCCGCATCTGCCCGACTGGCGCGGATTCCTGATCTCGGTCGTGACCGCCGGACTCTTCGGCACGCTCCTGACGCTCTTCGCGTGGCTCGGCGAAAAAGTCATGAAACGCGAGGCGTTCGGGCTGGGCGACGTGAAGCTGATCGCCGGACTGGCCGCCGCACTCGGCGCGCTCCCCGCGCTCTGGATCATGCTCTCCGGCTCCCTGATCGCTGTCGTCTTCATGCCGATCTACTCGTTCAAACACCCGAAATTCCGCCGCCGCGGATTCGCGTTCGGGCCGTTCCTCGCCATCGGCCTCGGGCTCTGGCTCCTCTTCGGAATCCCGTTCACGGACGCGGTGCTCTACCCCGATATGGAGCTCGACATCTCCGCGATCTCGTTCGTGAACGACCACCATGTGAACCACTACGACCGCTACCGCGAACACGTTCAGGAGTTGCTGCGGGAACGGGAACGGAAACGGGAAGAAGAGCGGAAATGGGAAGAAGAATCGACTACCATAACAGACCCTGATACAGAATTTTAATCCGCGGAGCAAAGAGTATCCGTGGAAAACGTTGAATGATAAAGCAGGCTCGGCGACTCCGATCCCGCAAAACATTTTTCCGCCTTTTTGCTTGACTTTCCTTTCCTATACGATATATTAACAGATTGTACGGAGCTTTGACCGCTCCTTTTCTATATTCAAGTTTGAGGCTTTTTCATCGTGAACCGTTATCTCTGGCTGTATGCCGCGGCCTTCGCCGCGTCGTTCGTGATCTCGCTGCCGGTCGTACCGCTCTGCCGGGTCCTCGCGCGCCGCACCGGGATCATGGACGTGCCGAAATCCGAGGGCCACAAACTGCACGGGAAGGCGACCCCGCTCCTGGGCGGCGTGGCGATCCTGATCGCGTGGCTGGTCCCGATCCTTGCCGGTTCGCTTGCGCTGATCGTCGCGCCGCATATTTCCGATTTCCCCCTGAAACAGGCCATGAAGGAGCCGACCATCTTCCCGGAAGAGCTCACCGGAGGTTTCCGCAACATTTCAACTGAACTCGCGATGATCTGCGTCTGCGCGGTCGCGGCGGTCGTGCTGGGCGTGATCGACGACAAACACGCCATGCGCGCTTCGTTCAAGTTCGCCGGGCAGTTCCTGATCGCGTTCGCCATGGTCTTTTTCGGCGGCCTGCACATTACGGTCTTCATCTCCTCGCCGTTCCTCACGGTCCCGATCTCCGTCTTCTGGATCGTCTTCATCATGAACGCCATGAACTTCTTCGACAATATGGACGGTCTGTCCGTCGGCACGGCGGCGATCGCGTTTCTCTTTTTCACGGTTGCGGCGTGGTTTAACGGCCAGTTCTTCGTGGCTGCGCTCTCGGCGTGTTCGGCGGGCGCATGCTGCGGCTTCTGGCTCTTCAATAAAGCCCCGGCGTCGATCTTCATGGGTGATGCGGGCAGCCATCTGGTCGGGTTTCTGCTTGCGGTCGTCAGCGCCCGCGTGACCTACTACAATCCCGGTGTCGCCGCTGGAAAATACGCCATCCTGATCCCGTTCTTCATCCTCGCCGTCCCGATCTTCGACGCCTTCGCGGTCGTGCTCATCCGCCTGCACAACCATAAGCCGTTCTACGTCGGCGACCACAACCACATCTCGCACCGGTTCGTGCGGATGGGCCTCACCCGTCCGCAGTCCGTCCGGATCATCCACCTGCTGTCAATCGTGGCCGGGCTGGGCGCGATCCCCCTGCTCTGGGGCGACGCCCGCACGTGCTTCGTGCTGCTGGCGCAGGGCGCGGTGATCCTGCTGATCCTGACATTGCTGCAATTTCAAACGATACAGAAACCAACCGAACCCCAGGAGACAACCCATCATGAACAATCCTGAAACCGTCAGCGAGACCAGCATGAAGTTCCGCCGAATCGGCGGCTCCACCCAGCTCGTCATCGAATCCGCGAACGATTTCCGCAACGCCTATGAGCTCGATCCGGCGCACTGGACGCTCACCAGCATCCCCGCCAAAAACCTGCTCTGCCCCGCCGAATTCCTCGCCCTGATCCCGCAGGACGCCTCCGGCCGCATCCACGTGAAGGACGTCCGCGCCCTCCTCAAGTGGGTCATCTCCACCGTCGCCGACCTCTCCGACTTCATCACCGCCGCCCCCGCGCTCCGCCTCGCCGCGCTGAACGCAGACGACGCCGACGGACTCCGCGCGAAGGAGACCGCCGAGCTCGCGCTGAAGCGCATCGGCTCCCAAAACACGTCCGCCATCACCATCGAACAGATCAACGAGTTCAAGACGCTTGTTTCCAACGCCCTCCAGAACGGCGACGGCATCATCCCGCCCGGCCCGGTCGAGGATGCGATCTCCGCCGAATGCATCAAGTTCGCCATGGCCGCCGTCGGCTCGCAGAAGGATATTTCCGGCACGGACGGCATCGGCGCCTCCGAACTCGACATCTTCGAAGGGATGCTGAACGGTTTCCTCGCCTGGACCGACGAAGGCATCGCCCGCAAGGATGCGCTCTTCCCCTACGCGGACGCCACCGCCGGACTCTGGGGCGCATACCGGGCCGTCGCCGCCGACGTCGACGACTATTTCGAGAGCTGCCACGCCCTCGTTTTCGCCGGCGGACACGAATCCTCGTCCCAAGTCCCGACCAACACTTTCGACCCGAATGATTCCTCCTCCGTCGAGGACTTCTTCAAAAAGGCCCCGCTCGCGCCCGCCGATCCGGCGTGCATCCTGCACCTGAACGAACGCGTGAACCCGAACCGCGCGGGCGCGCTGACCGCGTTCTTCGGGGCGTTCCGCGCCGCCGTCCCCGGCGACGCCGACGCCATCAGTGAAGCCGAGTGGACCGCGTTCAAAGCCGCCATCGCGCCCTATGGCGACTGGACCGGCCGCAAGAACACCGACAAACTCGACGGTCTCGACCTGGAACGCCTCCGCGCGGTCGCCGCGTCCAAGGCGTTCGAGAACATCCGCGCCATGATCGCCGAGGACACCGTGGTCTCCAACAACGTGACATGCTGCGACCTCGTCCGCAAGGTCATTATCTGCCAGACCAACCTCCGCGAGTTCCTGAACAACTTCATCAACATGGAGGCGCTGTTCTCCCCCGAAAAACGCTCCTTCATCCTCGCGGGCAAGCTCGTCATGAACGGCTTCAACTTCCACATGTGCATGATCGTCCACGACGTCGCCGCGCACAAGAAGATCGCCGCCACCAGCAACGTCTGCGTGATGTACATCAACGCCACCACCGGCACCGCACCCGCCGTCAAGTCCATGACGCTCGCCGTCGCGGTCACCGCCGGCACCATGCGCCGCCTCTTCGTCGGCAAGTCCGGCGTCTTCTACACACCGGACGGGCTCATCTGGGACGCCGTCATCACCGACCTCATCCAGCAGCCGGTCTCCCTGAAGGAAGCCATCCTCATGCCGTTCTACCGCATCGGCGACATCATCTCGAGTCAGGCCGAAAAACACTTCGCCGCCAAGACCAATGCGTTCGAGGCCGACGTCACGAAAAACGTCGATTCCAAGCTCGCGGGCGGTGACCAACCGAAGAAGGAAGGCGGACTCAACATGCCCATGCTCATCATGGGCGGCGGCGTCGGCATCGCCGCGTTGGGCAGCAGCTTCGCGTTCATGGCGAAGAGCCTCCAGGGCGTTTCAATCTGGCGCATCCTCGCAGTCCTCCTCGGCATCTTCATCATCATCTGCGCCCCGTTCGTGATCCTCTCGCTCCTGAAGCTCTTCCGCCGCAGCCTCACGCGCTTCCTCGAAGCCAACGGCTGCGCCCTGAACCGCGAAATGCGCCTCACGCTCGCCCTCGGCCGCATCTTCACCTACGTCCCGCGCATCCCCGGCAAGTTCTCGCTCTACGCCATGAACACCGCCTCCGCGGGCGACGATCCCGACGCGGTCAAGTCCCCCGTCCTGAACATCGTCTACAGGCTCCTGATCCTCATCGTGATCATCCAGATCATCCTGCTCGTCGTCTTCAAGTTCTTCCTCAACTGAGCAGCACAAACAATCTCCGTGCGCGGGCGCAAGCCACGCACTGCCGCAGAGAAGGACCTGTCCTCCCTGCGGCTTTTTTTGCCCGGAACAGGCCGGCAAAACGTAACTTCCTAAACGATAGCCGGAATTTGCCGGAAAACCGAATACAAAACGCGGTTTCCGTCTTGTTTTTTTACCGGAGGAATGTTATATTATCTTCAAACATGAATCGCGATCATTCCACAGGATGAATACGCCGCGCATGTTCTCTGAAAAACGCCCGTTCCAACCTACCACATATAACCCCAAACAACATAAGGTATTTCACCATGGCAGCAATTACCGCTAACGAAATCATCGACAACTTCAAGAAAGTCGTCACCACCCAGTACATCTGCTTCGACGGCAGAATGAGCCTCCGCGAATACTGGCTCTTCGCCCTCCCCGTGTACATCCTCGGTTTTGTCCCGGTCGTCGGACAGGTCCTGCTCCTCGCGCTCCTGCTCCCCACCATCGGCGCCACGACCCGCAGACTTCATGACACGGGCAAGACCGGCTGGTTCCAGCTCTGCGCCTTCATCTGCGGCATCGGATTCCTCATCCCGCTGTTCTTCTGCATCCAGGCCGGCGATCCCAACGAAAACCAGTACGGCCCCGCTCCCGCCGGAACCTCCAATTCCGCCGAGTAAGCACATTTCGTACTGATCCAAGCACATCCCGTCCGCGTCCGCCATCCCCGGCAGACGCGGATTTTTTCATTTCCCGCTTGTACTTTCCGGTTCCACGTGTATATTATCCCCAGGCGCTTTCCGGTTCGCGGACGCCAACGCTCAAACCGCACGAAAGGACATCCACCATGAACGACTCCAAACGCATTTCCCTGCTCGGCGTCATCGTCGAGGACAACGCCGCTTCCGACCAGATCAACAAGATCCTGCACGCCTACAGCGAGTTCATCGTCGGGCGCATGGGCATCCCGTACCATTCCCGCGGCGTGAGCATCATCAGCGTCGTCCTGGACGCCGCCCCGGAAACCGCCTCCGCGCTCGCCGCCGAACTCGGCAAGATCGCCGGCGTCTCCTGCAACATCGTTTCCGCGAAGAACTGATCTCCGCCTCATAATCCGCCGCACTCAGTTTTTTTGAGGTGCGGCGGGGTGTAAAAAACAGAGCCCCCTGCCCCATGCAAATCTTCCGCACGAACCTGACGCCCGGGATGACCGTTCTGCTGGTCGTCCTCGCGATCCTTTTCGCGGCGATCATAATCCCGCTTCTGCTGATCGCGGGGTTCGTCTGGCTCGTCTGCAATGCGATCACGGGCTGTTCTCCGCTCGAACTCTATCTCCGACGCAAGGCGCGCCGCCGTCCATCGTTCGCTCAGGACGACTTCGAACAGGACGAGATTCACGAGACCGCCGCGTCCGGCGACGACACGATCGAATGCGAGGTCATCAGCGCCCGCACGTTCGACGAAAACGGGCAGGAAATCCGCTGACCCGTCCCCTGCCCTTTATCCGGCATCCGCCTTTTTTCCGGCTTTTTTTTGTTCGGCACTTGCTTTTTCATGGTTTAGGTTCTATAGTATCGCCATATTCTGTAAAACCTCACTTTCATCGAAGGAATCACCGCCATGAAAGCATCCTCCGTCCGCCGCATTCTCGTCCTCGCCGCAGCCATGCTCTGCACGGTCCTCGCCGCCCAGTCCAACCGCCGCACGTCCCCGGTCGTCGTGCTCGACCCGGCCAAGGGTTCGCCGTTCAACGGCGGCGTGTTCGAGGGCTGGGGCACCTCGCTCTGCTGGTGGGCGAACCGCGTCGGCTACAGCGACAAGCTCACGGATCTCGCCGTGGACGCGTTTTTCGACCAGACGAAGGGGCTGAAGCTCAACATCGTGCGCTACAACATCGGCGGCGGCGACGATCCCTCGCACCGGCACATCACGCGGTCCGACTCGAACATGCCCGGATTCGCGCAGCCCGTCCGCAATGAAAACGGCGCGTTCGAGGTCGACGACGACGGCATCGTGATCTATCAGTACGACTGGGACCGCGACAAAAACCAGATGAACGTGCTCACGAAGCTCCTCAAGCGCAACCCCGACGCGCTCATCGAAGTCTTCTCCAACTCCCCGCCGTACTTCATGACCTGGAGCGGATGTTCCAGCGGCGGCGTGGGAGAACACAGAGGAAACAACCTCAGGCCGGAATACATTCCCGTTTTCGCCGAGTTTCTCGCCGACGTCGTGAAGCACATGCGCGAAGACCTCCACATGAAGCTGAACAGCATCGACCCGTTCAACGAACCCTCATCCAATATCTGGGGCGCATACAGCAACAAGCAGGAAGGGTGCAACATCGGAGACAACAATGTCAAGAGCAGCGTCATCGTCGAACTTGACAAGGCGCTCCGCAGGCGCGGCGTCCGTGACGGCATTCTGCTCGCCGTCGCCGACGAGACCTCCATCGACCTCGCCATCGACACCTTCAAGGCGCTGTCCCCCGAGGCGAAAAAAGTTTCGGACCGCATTAACACCCACACCTACGGAGGCAGCCGCCGCGCCGAACTCCAGGCATTCGCAAAAGAACAGAAGAAGCATCTCTGGATGAGCGAGGTCGACGGCACCGGCACGCTCGGCGGACAGGCGGCGGGCGACATGGGCAGCCCGCTCTGGCTCGCATCGCGTATTATCACCGACGTAAACGGCATGATGCCTTCCGCCTGGGTCATCTGGCTCGTCGTCGACCGCCACCGTTCCGATTTCAACAATATGGAACGCAACAACACCTCTCTCAAGGGTGCATACTGGGGAACCGGAATCTGCGACCACATCGAAGAAAAACTCCTCCTCGGCAAGCGCTACTACGCGTTCGGCCAGTTCACGCGCTACATCCGCCCCGGCGACCGCATCATCGCCTCCTCGCCGTCCACCCTCGCCGCATACAACCGCGAATCCGGCAAGATCGTGGTCGTGGCTGTGAACAGCGCCGCGAACGAACGCCCCATGACGTTCGACCTCGCCGCGTTCCCAAGCATCCCCGCCGCGACCGCGAAGGTCATCCGCACCAGCGGCCAGGTGAACGCCGGGGAGAACTGGAACGAGGACATCCCGGCGGTCCCCGTCCGCGACAAAAAGCTCGCCGTCCGCCTCGCCCCGTTCTCCATCACCACGTTCGTGATCGAATAAGACTCTACTCGTTCGAGATCGCCCCCGCCCCGTTGAACACGGAACGGAATCGACCGGGTATTCATATTCTCCTGACCTCGACAAAAACGGCTGTTTCCGGACAAAACGCGGCAAATCAGCTTGACTTTTCGTAAAGATGTGCTATATTGGTATGTTGCCGGAATCATTCGGCATCGTCGGGATGTAGCGCAGCCTGGTTAGCGCGTTTGACTGGGGGTCAAAAGGTCGTGAGTTCAACTCTCATCATCCCGACCATTTTTGAGCTTAAATCACCATTTTTCATACATCGTGAAACATGGTGATTTTTTGTGTTTCACGATACGAATCGTGGAAAAATCGTGGAAAAATCGTGGAAAACTTCTGAGCTCAGAATTTCTGTCCAGCCAGTTCAATCTAAAAAAGGAGCGACACGAAAAAACACTTTCCATCGGGCCATTGCCGAAAACCTCCTCCGTATCATGGCATGCATTCAGGCTTTGAGGTGGGAAACCGGGATGATAGCCCTTCCTTTCCGTGATTTTCCACGATTTTTCCACGATCTGAGGTTAAAAACGGCATTTTTGCCGCTACTGTTGAGGTGGAGGAATCTTCCGAAACACAAATCCAAAGGGATCCGGTTACATCGCCACCATGCAACCGGCCCAGCATTCCAACCTACTTGCGGTACCTTTTCCCGCGCCACCCCTCGGCTTTCAAAGGAAGGCCAGCCGCCCAAGGGTATTAAACCCAACCGAATTAATCCTCTGTTGTTTCACTTTTGATGGGTACCTCTATTAATTCGATCGGATGGATTTTCAGCAGATGGGCAAACAAGACAATGCAGGGAAATTTGAGCGTGGCTGAGTGAAGGCAACCACCGAAAATCTTACCAGTCGGACTTTGCCCGGATGCGAAAACAGCCGAAAACCAATGAATAGAGTGCCCCCAATACCGCTCGAGAAAAAACCGTATTTTGGATGTGTGTCATTTTGACTGTCCAAAATATTGTATCCACGCTGTAAAAACTACTGAAACAATCGGCAATCAGGCTTGACATTTTCATCTTTCGTGATATATTGATTGATAATATATGTTTCGCGTGGAGACTTGCGCGATGTTTTTTTAAGACAGAAACACAACTTGCCTGGTTGTGTATAGGAGACCCAATCAAAAAGAACTTGGCTTCATTCCACATGGCGACCGGCTGGATCAGCCGGAGGCATCCGTGTGCCGTCGATCAAACACTAAGCCGGTACGGCAAAAAGCAGGCTTCGGCCAATTTCGAAACAACATCATATCGCGAAGAAACAATCGGACCGATGTCGGCGCGATGTCATTTCCCCCGAAAGGAGCAGAACTGAATATGTATAAAAAAGATACCATGTGCGTGCGTTCCGTCCGATGTACGAAAGCGGCTTTCGGGGCGATCGCTACGCCGATCTTTCAATCGGCGACGTTCGTGCACGAGGGGATCGACATGGAATCCGAATACAGTTACTCCCGGATGCAGAATCCCACCCGTGCCGCCTTGGAAAACAGGATCGCCGAGCTCGAAGGCGGGTTCGACGCCATTGCATTTTCGAGCGGCATGGCGGCCGAGACGGCGCTGATGAACCTCTTCGAGTCCTCCGGGCACATCATCTCCGGGGACGACCTCTACGGCGGCACGCTGCGGCTGTTCCGCCACAATGCTGTTTCAGCGGGGCTGCGGTTCGACTTCACGGATACGACCGCCCCGGAAAACGTGCGGAAGAAACTGCGGCCGGACACGAAGGCGGTCTACCTGGAAACGCCGAGCAATCCGACCATGCAGGTCACGGACATTGCGGCCGTGGCGGAAATCGCGCATTCTGTGGGAGCGCTGCTGATCGTCGACAACACGTTCCTCTCGCCGCTCTTCCAGCGTCCGCTGGAGCTGGGCGCGGACATCGTGGTCCACAGCGGCACGAAGTACCTCGGCGGGCACAACGACACGCTGGCGGGGTTCGTGGTCGTGAAGACCCCGGAGCTCGCGGAGAAGATGCGTTACTGCGCGAAGACGATCGGGGCATGTCTGGCTCCGTTTGACTGTTTCCTGCTCGAACGCGGCATCAAGACGCTGTCCGTGCGACTCGAAAAACAGGCCGCGAACGCGGAGAAGATCGCGTACTGGCTGCGGGAACGTCCCGAGGTCAGAAAAGTCTATTACATCGGCTTCCCCGATCACCCGGGCTACGAGGTGACCAGGCGCCAGTGTTCCGGCTTCGGCGGCATGCTGTCCATGGAGGTGGACAGCCCCGAAACCGCCCGGAAGATCCTGAAGGAAGTCCGGCTCTTCCAGTATGCCGAGAGCCTCGGCGGGGTGGACAGCCTCATCACCTATCCCATGCTTCAGACCCACGCCGACGTACCGGAGGAGGAACGCCTCAAACGCGGCATCAACGACCGTTTTCTGCGGATTTCGGTCGGCATCGAAAACGCCGACGACCTCATCGAGGACCTTCGGGCCGCGCTCGAAAAAAAAGCGGAGGAGGAACCGGCATGAAGTACGATTTCGACGAAATCATCCCCCGCCAGCACACGAACAGCCTCAAATACGATTTCGCGAAGGAACGCGGCAAACCGGACGGCCTGCTGCCGATGTGGGTGGCGGACATGGATTTTCAGACGCCGCAATGCGTGCGGGATGCGCTCGCCGCGAAAGCCGCGCACGGCATCTTCGGGTATTCCGACCCGGACGAGACGTATTTCGACGCGCTCGCGCAATGGTTCGGGACGCGTCACGGCTGGACGGTCGATCCGCACACTTCTGTTCGCACACCGGGCGTAGTGTTCGCGATCTGCACGCTGATCCGCTGCCTTACGCAGCCCGGAGACGCCGTGCTGATCCAGGAACCCGTGTACTACTGCTTCCGCGAGGGCATCCGTGACAACGGACGCCGTCTCGTCGTGAACGAACTCGTTTTCGACGGACAGAAATACTCCATCGATTTCGAGGACTTCGAACGCAAGATCGTCGAAAACGGCGTGAAGCTCTTTGTGCTGTGCAGTCCGCACAATCCGGTCGGGCGCGTATGGACGCGTGCCGAACTTGAGCGGATGGCCGAAATCTGTCTGCGGCACGGCGTGTTCGTGGCGGCGGACGAAATCCACGAGGACTTCGTGTATCCCGGCAGCCGGCACATCGTGTTCGCGTCGCTCTCCGATGAGGTCGCGCAGCATTGCGCCGTCTGCACCGCTCCGAGCAAGACATTCAACCTGGCGGCCCTGCATATCGCCAATATTTTCATCACGAACGCACAAGTAAGAAAGGCGTTCAAACGCGAGCTGGACGCGGAGGGCTACAGCCAGTCGAACATCATGGGATTGGTCGCCTGTCAGACGGCGTACCGGTCCGGCGCGGACTGGGTGGACCAGCTGGTCGCCTACCTGTACGAAAACGTCGCCTTCCTGCGCGAAACGATCAACACGCGGCTGCCTCAGCTTCAGCTGGTCGAACCGGAAGGGACCTATCTCCCCTGGGTGAACTTCTCCAAGCTCAATCTCAACTCATCCGAACTTGACCGCTTCATCATCGGCCGTGCAAAGCTCTGGCTTGACAGCGGTCCCATCTTCGGAGCGGGCGGCGCAGGGTTCCAGCGGTTCAACATCGCGGTTCCCCGTTCGACGCTGAAACAGGCGCTTTCCCAGCTTGAAATTGCCCTGAAATAAGCTCTTTTTTCAAATCCAGATAAATGGAAGCGTGGTCACCTTTTCGGGCGGCCACGCTTCAAGTTTTCTGCATTGTTTGAGTTGGAGGTGAACTCAAATCTCGTAGTTCAGAAACTCTCCGTTCTGGAACTCCACGGACTCGTGGCGTTTGAACTGAAGTTCCGGCATCTTGGCGCTCACGCGGGTCTGTTCGGGGACGGATTTGGTGACAAACGCGTTGCCGCCGATCACGACGCCCTCGCTGATCACAGTCTCGCCGCCGAGGATGGACGCGCCAGAATAGATCGTCACGTCGTCCTCGATGGTCGGATGGCGTTTCGTGCCCTTCAGCTGCTGGCCGCCGCGCGTGGAGAGCGCGCCGAGCGTGACGCCCTGGTAGATCTTGGCGTGTTCGCCGATCTCCGCGGTCTCGCCGATCACGATGCCCGTGCCGTGGTCGATGAAGAAATACTTCCCGATCTTCGCGCCCGGATGGATATCGATCCCCGTGACGCTGTGGGCGTGTTCGGTCATGATGCGCGGGATCAGCGGCACGCCGAGCGTGTACAGCTCATGCGCGATCCGGTTCACCATCGTGGCATAGATGCCGGGATACGAGGAGATCACCTCGTCGCGGCTGAACGCGGCGGGGTCGCCCTCGAACGCGGCCTCGATGTCCGTGGCGAGGTATTCGCGTATCTTGGGGATCGCGGCGAGGAAAGCGTCCACGATCTCCTCGGCGCGCTTCTGCACCGCGTCGTCCGGCGCGTCGCAGTATGCCTCGGTGAAGAGGCGGAGCGTCTTGGCGATCTGCGCCGTCAGCACCTCGCTGATCTCCTCGAGCAGCTGGCCGGTGTAGAAGCGTATGTTGTCGCTCCGGAGCTCCTTCTGGTCGAAAAAGCCGGGGAAAATGACATACTGCAGCTTCTTCAGCACAGCCAGGATCAGGTGGCGCTTGGGGAACTGCGTCTCCCCGATCTTGCCGATATGCGGATGCTGAACATAGCTTTCCAGGACCGCTTCCAGTACATCGTCCAGTTTGTGACTCATAGTCGCCCCTTTTCCGCGGTCAGTTCAGACGCTTCAGCGCCGCCACCAGCAGGTCGATCTCTTCCGGCGTGTTGTAGAACGCGAGGACCGGGCGCACCGTGCCCTCCAGGCCGTAGCTCCGGAGGATCGGCTGGGCGCAATGATGGCCCGCACGGACGGCGATGCCCTGGCTGTCCAGGTATTTTCCGACGGATGCGATGTCGTGGTTGTCCAGCACGAACGACAGCACGCCGGATTTGTCCCGCGTGGTGCCGATCAGGTGAAGTCCGGGGACCTCGGCCAGACGCGCCATGCCGTACTGCGTCAGCTCGTGTTCATAAGCCGCCACGTTCGCCATGCCGATCTGCATCATGTATTCGAGCGCGGCGCCCATGCCGACCGCGTCCGCGATGCTGCCGGTGCCCGCCTCGAACTTGTTCGGCGCGCCCTGGTAGATGGTGCGTTCGAACGTTACGTCGGCGATCATGTTGCCGCCGCCCTGATACGGCTGCGCCTCTCTCAGCGCGTCGGTCTTGCCGTAGACCGCGCCGATGCCGTTCGGCCCGAATACCTTGTGCGCGGAGAACACGTAGAAATCCGGGTCAAGCGCCGTCACGTTCACCGGAATGTGCGCCACGGACTGCGCACCGTCGATCAAAATGCGGACGCCGTGCGCATGTGCAATGGCGACGAGCTCCGCGACGGGCGTGACCGTGCCGAGCACGTTCGAGACATGCGCGACGGACACGAATTTCGTGTGTTCGTTGAAGAGCTTCGTGTACTCGGAAATGATGAGCTGGCCGTTCTGGTCGACCGGGATGACCCGGATCTTCGCGCCGGTCGCCGCCGCGATCATCTGCCAGGGCACGATGTTCGCGTGGTGTTCCAGCAGGGAGACGATGATCTCGTCGCCGGGTTTCAGCAGCGGCCGCACATAGCTCTGCGCGACCAGGTTGATGCCCTCGGTCGTGCCGCGGACGAATACGATGTCCCGCGCGTTGCGTGCGCCGAGGAACTTCGCCACGGTCGAACGCGCGTTTTCGTAGGCGTCGGTCGAACGGGCGGCGAGTTCATGTGCGCCGCGGTGCACGTTGGAATTCTCGTGCAGGTAATAGTGCGAGATGCGGTCGATGACCTGTTTCAGGCGCTGCGTGGTGGCTCCGTTGTCGAACCAGACCAGCTGTCTGCCGTTGCTCAGGCGTTCCTGCAGGATCGGGAAATCCGCGCGGATCCGGTCCACGGGGACGGCTCCGACCGAGGCGTGAGTGGTGTGCGGGATATGCTGTTTCGAATGCGCTTCCGGCGCGCCCGGCACGGGGTCTTCCGCTTTCGCGGCGTCGACCAGGGTCGGCGAATACACGACGGCGGAGGGCGCTGTGGGCGCTCCGGTGGACGGCATGGGCACGTTCCCGACGGCGGATTCGGCACGAAGCACGTCCGACGCGATCTGGTCCCAGTCCGTACCGGAGGAGGCGGAAGCCGCGCCGGCAGCCGAGGCAGCCGGAGCGGCGGCGGCATTGGCGTCGGTCGCCAGTTCGTCGCCGCACAGCTCCACCGCCCACTTCAGCAACTCGGCTTCGGTAGGCAGGCCCGCCGTTGCCGGGTTGGAATCAGGCTTTGTCGTAGTCATAATATTCACCCACCTCCACATCTTCGAGCACGGCGATGGCGTCGTCGGCCAGGATCGCGGCCGAGCAGTACAGCGACAGCAGATAGGACGCGTTGCCCTTGTCGTCGATGCCGCGGAACCGGATGGAGAGACCGCGGGAGTGTTCGCCCTGCAGGCCGGTCTGGTACAGGCCGATCACGCCGCGCTTGGCTTCGCCGGTGCGGATGAGCAGGATGTTCGTCTTGCCGCTCTGGGACTTCGGGTTCTTCAGGCCGTCGACCAGCAGCTTGTCGGTCGGGATCAGCGGGATGCCGCGCCAGAGGATGAAGTTGCCGCCGTTGATGTTGGCGGTCACCGGGGGCACGCCGCGACGGGTGCATTCGCGCTCGAACGCCGCGATGGCGCGGGGATGCGCGAGGAAGAAGGACGGCTCTTTCCACACTTTGGAAATGAGTTCGTCCAGGTCGTCGGGCGTGGGGGCGCCGTTGCGCGGCTGGATGCGCTGGGAATCCGCCACGTTCTTCAGCAGGCCGTAGTCGTCGTTGTTGATGAGCTGGCTTTCCTGGCGTTCGCGAAGGCTCTCCACGGCGAGAGCGAGCTGTTCCTTGGTCTGGTCGTAGGGGGAACTGAAGACGTCCGCCACCTGCGTCTTGACGTTGATGATGGTGGAGATCGAATTCAGGATGTACTCGCGCGGCTTGGTCTCGTAGTCAACGAATCCCTGCGGGATGACGTCGCTCTTCGGCTTGGAGCTGCACAGCACTTCCAGCGGAGTGTCGCCTTCCTTCACGCGGTTCACGCGGTAGATACCGGCGTCGAGGCCCTTGAACTCAAGGAACCGGGTGAGCCATTTCGGGGTGAGCAGACCGAACTGGGGTTTTGTTTTGGTGACGTCCGCCAACTGGTAAGCGGCGGCTTTACCCAACGTGTTGATTTTGGTTTCTTCAGACATGTTTTTGCCTCCTAAAGGTATAGAGTGTTTTTATTTCTTGAATTGCCCTTGGGAGGCAAGTCAGATTTGTTTCGCGGTCGGATCGACCTCGTTGATCCAGCCCTGAACGCCGTCCAGGAGGTTCATCGCCTTGCCCGTGTAGCCAGCGTCGCGCAGATTGCGGATCGCCAGGATGCTGCGCTGGCCGATCTTGCAGACGAACACGGCGTCGATCGCGGGATCGAGCTCGTCCATGCGGCGGACGACCTGCCCGAGCGGGATCACCTTCGCGTTCGGGAACTTGAAGTAGGCGCGTTCGTGCGGCTCGCGGAGGTCGATCACCTGGACCGGCTCGTTCGCGTCGAAACGGCGCTTCAGCTCCGTGGCGGAGATGGATTCCACCGGGGTCTCGTCCTGCTTCGTGCGGATGTTGCAGAACTGCTCGTAGTCGATAAGTTTCGTGATGGTCGGGTGCCTGCCGCAGATCGGGCAGTCCGGGTCGCTTTCCAGCTTGAGCTCGCGGAACTTCATCTTCCACGCATCGTAAAGCAGGAGACGCCCGGCGAGCGTTTCGCCTCCGCCGACCAGCAGCTTGATGACTTCGGTGGCCTGGAGCATGCCGATCACGCCCGGCAGGACGCCGAGGACGCCGCCCTCCGCGCAGGAGGGGACCAGTCCGGGCGGCGGCGGTTCGCGGTACAGGCAGCGGTAACAGGGGCCGTGCTTCGCGTAGAACACGCTGACCTGGCCCTCGAACTGGAACACCGAGCCGTACACGTTCGGCTTGCCGAGCAGGACGCAGGCGTCGTTCACCAGATAGCGCGTCGGATAGTTGTCCGTGCCGTCCGCCACCACGTCGTATTCGCGGATGATGTCCAGCGCGTTTTCGCTGGAGAGCGGTTCGTTGTAGGTGACCACGTTCACCAGCGGGTTCAGGGCGCGGATTCGGTCGCGTGCGGAGGCGACTTTCGGACGGTCCACGTCGCGCGTGCCGTGGATGATCTGACGGTGGAGGTTCGAGATGTCCACGTTGTCGAAATCCACGAGCCCGATCGTGCCGACGCCCGCGGCGGCGAGGTAGAGCGCGAGCGGCGCGCCGAGACCGCCGGTCCCGACGATCAGGACCTTCGAACCCTTGATCTTCTGCTGTCCCTCGATGCCGATTTCGGAAAGGATGAGCTGGCGGCTGTAGCGCGTCAGGTCGTCGTGGTTCAGATCCTTCTTCCAGCGGTCCTCCGGGACTACGCTTGGTATGACTTCACTCATGGATCAGCGCCCTCCGGCTATGGCGGGCACGATCATCACCGTCGCGCCAGCCGCGAGCGGCGTGTCGAGGCCGTTCAGTTTCTTGATGTTGGTCCCGTCGACGAAGACGTTCACGAATCCGCGCAGGGCCGTGTCGTTCTCGTAGATCTGGCGTTTCAGGTCAGGATACTGCGCGGTGAGGTTGGCGAGGGCTTCCCCCACGGTCGAGCCTTCCGCTTCGACTTCGGACTTGCGGTCCACGAAGGACCTCAATGCGGTCGGGATAAGAATTGTCACGCTCATGTTACGCTCTCCTTATGGTTACGGTTCGATTTCAAATGGTTCGGGGTCGAATGCTTCGCGGCTGATCCGCAGACGCCAGCTGGTCATCAGCTCAGGTCTGCCCTCCTCCACGCGCAGGATGATGTAGGAATAGAACGGCAGCGCATGGTCGCGGTCGTAGTCCGACGGCTTTGCGGGATGGTCCGGGTGGGAGTGGTGGAACCCGACGAGCTCGAGTCC
>JAEEQN010000023.1 GCA_016285345.1 Victivallales bacterium
ACAATAAAACGGCATCGGACAGCGTTAAATATCACGAAAAAGCCAAAACTGTACCCAATTTTCCAAACATGGAGACCACGATGAAACGTTCATCCAACCCGAATCCTCAAAAAAACAGCCCGCTGTACAATCTGGTGTTCATCATTGTCCTGCTTCTCACGGCGCTGCCGTTCATCCTCTTCGCGCTGATCCAGTTCGCTCCGCCCTCGTTCAATACGTCCAAGACCGTGGCGGTCGCGGATACATCCACGAAACGTCAGACCGCGGCGGAACGCCGTGCGGCGCGCGAAGAAGCCCGTGCGGCTGAAGCTGCTGCCGCGGTCGCTGCCAGAACAACGGCCGGCCCCGCCATTTCGACCACGACGGTTCCCGGTCCCGGCATGGGTCCGGGCATGGACTTCGGCGGCCCCGGCGCCTTCGGCCCCGGCGGCATGGGTCCCGGTATGGACTTCGGCGGCATGGGCGGTTTTGGCGGTCCCGGCGGCATGGGCGGTTTCGGCGGCTTCGGCGGCGGCATGGACTTCGGCGGCGGCATGGGCGGTTTCGGCGGCCCCGGCGGCGGCTTCGGCGGTGGCATGGGCGGCTTCGGCGGCGGAGGCTTCGGCGGCGGCATGGGTGGCATGGGCGGCTTCGGCGGCGGCATGGGCGGCTTCGGCGGTTTCTGATCACCCCGTTTCATCAATCAGTTTTTTCAAACGGTCATTTCTTTTCGGATTTGACCGTTTTTTATTGGTTTCGGATTTGCAAACGCGCGTATGTGATGTTATATTGTGTTTCGTTGCGTGAATATCGAGGTGAGCCGCCTCAACCCAATTCAAATTCAGGAGCGTAATTATGAAAATCTTGATCGCGGTCGTCATGTTCCTGTTCGGACTCTTTGTCGGCATTCTTGTTGTTCCGACGTTCAAGGAGTTTTCCACGCCGTTATATCTGGAGGAGGAATACTCCACGCCGCGCATCAAAACGCTTCTTTCCGGATTCGGAATCACCCTCCCGCTTGAAGTATCCAATGTCAATCTCTTCACGAAGCAGGACGGGGAAAAGAAACAGATGTGGATGAAATTCGAGTGTTCCGAGGACGTCAAGGATGAATTCGTGGCTCAGCTGAACTCCAGCCATTCCGGGCTGTTCAACCGGGTCATCGAAACGCCGAAAATGCTGGACGGTTCTCCGATTACCTGGTGGACCTACAGCAATACGTTCCATTACTATGAATTCAAAGACTTGTGCGTGGCCTATGACGATATCCTGCGGAACCTGTATCTCTATGCCGTAAACGGAGAGCCTGATTCGGTCAATCCCCGACAGGACTGATTTCAACCTGCATTCAAGCGGAAACAGCCTCTTCAGACCTCACTCTTGAGCAAAAGACCGGAAAAAGCGGGAAAAAAATGGACTTTTTCGGAATCGGCGCTTGACAATACGGAGTTTTATGCTTAATTTCTCTATGCGATTTATCTGAACCCTTTTCACAGAGGAACTCAAGGTATGGACAAATACTACTCGAAGACCCACGAATGGGTCAAGACGGACGGCGAAGAAGCCATCGTCGGCATCTCCGAATACGCCGCGGCCGACCTCGGCGACATCACGTTCGTCGATCTCCCCCGCGAAGGTACGGACCTGATCTGCGGCGACAGCATCGGCACCATCGAATCCGTGTCCGCATCCTCCGACGTCTATTCCCCCGTGAGCGGGACCGTCACCGCGGTCAACCACGCGCTCGACGACGACCCCGGCATCATCAGCACCAGCGCCGAGGGGAAAGGCTGGCTGTATAAGCTCGACAATATCGACCCGACCGAGGTCGACGAGCTCATGTCGGAAGAAGAATACGCAGAGTATCTGGAAACCCTGTGAGGTGACGCATGGCCGATCTTGATTCAAACAACCTTGCCGGTTTTTCCGACCTGGTCGGCTTGAACGCCGAAGAGCCGTGGCGCATCTTCCGCATCATGTCGGAATTCATCGACTCCTTCGAGACCATGGCCAAGTATAAACGCCTCGTTTCCGTTTTCGGTTCCGCCCGTACGAAAACCGACGATCCTGTCTATCAGGACTGTGTCCGTCTCGGCGAACTCCTCACGGACGCCGGCTACGGCATCCTTACCGGCGGCGGACCCGGCATCATGGAGGCTGCCAATCGCGGCGCATGGAACAAGAACGGCGACTCCGTCGGCCTGAACATCAAACTTCCGATGGAGCAGCATCCGAATCCGTATCAGACCGAATCCCTTGATTTCCGCTATTTCTTCGTGCGCAAGGTCTGCTTCCTCAAGTATTCCGTCGCGATCGCCGTCTATCCCGGCGGCTTCGGCACGCTCGACGAGTTTTCCGAAGCGCTCACGCTCATCCAGACCAGCAAAGTCCGCACCGTCCCGCTCGTGGCGGTCGGAAAAGAATACTGGGGACCGCTCTTCGACTGGTTCCGCGGGACCATGCTCCGCGACCGCATGATCAACGAAGACGACCTGAACCTTTTCTACGTCGCGGAAAACGCCGACGACGCGTTCCGCCATATCAAACGCGTCCACGACAGATGCGGCGTCAAGACGACCGTCAGAAAAGACATCTGAGCCGAGACAACGTATCTCTGCATTTTGACGAGTGCGGTCCGCTTCAACAGGCAGGCCGCGCTTTTCTTTTTGCTTTTCGCTAAAAACGACTTGTTTTCTCATGTTTTTCGGTGTATATTAAACACACACCACGGGGTGCTGGATCGCGCGTCATCCGATGCGCGGCCCGGCTGAGATCATACCCGCACAACCTGATCCGGATAATGCCGGCGTAGGAAATTCGACAGCGTCATCCTTTCCGATGGAAAGCCGCCCGTGTTTTCTGCGAAACCATCAACCTAACGAAAGGACAGACAATCATGTCGGACTCCTCCTCACAGGTCATCGAAACGACCATTTCCCGCGCCATCGTCGAAAACTTCTCGGCGAAACTCCTCGACAACCTCACCGTCGACGTCGCGATCGTCGGCGCGGGTCCGTCCGCGCTCGTCGCGGCGCACTACCTCGCGAAAGCCGGGATCCGCACGGCCATCTTCGAACGTAAGCTCGCGCCCGGCGGCGGCACGTGGGGCGGCGGCATGCTCTTCAACGAAGTCGTCGTTCAGGACGCCTCGCTCGAAATCCTCGATGAATTCGGCATCGGCCATAAGCCCATCCCTGGCGCGCCCGGCTACAACACCCTCGATTCCGTCGAAATGGCGAGCGGCCTCATCTTCGGCGCGGTCAGCGCGGGCGCGAAGATATTCAACGCCGTGAGCGTCGAGGACATCGTGTTCCGCGGCGAACAGGTCGGCGGCCTCGTCATCAACTGGACGCCCGTCGAACGCCTTGGCATGCACGTGGATCCGCTGACCGTGATTTCGCAGTGCGTGCTGGACGGCACCGGCCATCCGAGCGAGATCATGCACCTCGCGGTCGAAAAAGCGCAGCTAAAACTTGCCACGAGCACCGGCGGCATCCTCGGCGAAAAGCCCATGTGGGTCGACAGCGGCGAAGCCTCCACCGTCGAGAATACCCGCGAATACTTCCCCGGCCTCTTCGCTTGCGGCATGAGCGCGAACAACGTCATGGGCGGCTACCGCATGGGGCCGATCTTCGGCGGCATGATGCTCTCCGGACGCAAGGCCGCTGACCTCATCCGCCAGAGACTCGGGAAGTGACCCCATGCCGCGCCGCGTCTACACTACATTGAATAAGCGCATCGAAGCGTTCCGGCGAACGGACGTGTACCCTGTTGTCACGTCCGAATTCTGCGCCGGACGTAGCCCCGTCGACATCGCCGCGTCGCTTCTGGCGGGCGGCGTCCGTCTCCTGCAAATCCGCGAAAAGACCATGCCGGACCGTCCGTTTCTGGACCTGCTCCGGCAGGTCCGCGAGCTCACATGGGACTATGGCGCACTGCTGATCGTAGACGACCGCGTGGACGCGGCGCTGATCGCGCAGGCGGACGGCGTGCATCTGGGACAGGAGGATATCCCGCTCCCGGACGCCCGCTGCATCGACCCGAACCTGCTGATCGGCGTTTCCACGCACAACGCCGACGAGTTACGTCGGGCGCAGGACGAGGGATGTTCTTACCTCAACATCGGCCCGATCTTTCCCACGAAGACCAAACAGCTCGCCTGTACGTTCCTCGGGTTGGAACAGCTCAAATCCCTGATTCCGCTTGTTCGCGTGCCGTTTTCCGTGATGGGCGGCATCAAGTACGAGCATCTCGCGGAACTCAAAGCCGCCGGGGCAGGGCGCATTGCCGCCGTGACCGCCTTCACGCAGGCTCCCGATCCCGGCGCGGAAGCCGCGAAATGGCGTGCCGCGCTGCAATCCCGATGAACTTGTACACAGACACCATCTTCACATAAAACAATTCAGGACTCCGGATGGATGCATTTCACCGGAGTCTTTCTTTTTTCCTTTTTTTTTGGAAGATTATTTCGTTCTCTGCTTGAAAAACCTCGAAGTGAGGCTATATTTTATTCATTCCTTTTTTTTACGAATTGAGGCAAACACAAATGATGTTCCAAGCGACAGCCGATTTTGAACCGCGCGACGGTGAATTCTCCGCCGCGGCGTTCGCGTCTGCCCGCATTACCTCGATTCGTATTCCGTCCGATGCCATTATCGACATTATTATTACCAAGGCCGCCCGTTGAAACCCTTTGCACAGGGAAGATACGGGTGGTCCGGACGTGTTTCCACCCGTATCCGGATGCCTGATTTTTCCTGAGCAATCCTAATACCAAACCTAAACAAGGATCGCAAGACATGGAAAACAAAGAACAAATCTCCATGAGAGTCCGTGAGCTCAGGGCTCAGAAAAACTTCACCGTCGAACAGATGGCTGAACTTCTCGGCGTCACCCCGGAAGAGTACTCCCTGTTCGAAAGCGGAGCCAAACAGGCGCCGTTCTCGTTCTACTACAATCTGGCAGGACACTTCGGACTGGACGTCTCCTCCGTCATCAGCGGCGAAGCTCCGAACCTGGCCCTGTATACCGTCACGCGCAGCGGCGAGGGCTTCCCCTTTGTCCGCCGCCCCGAATTCTCCTATCTGCATCAGGCGATCCGCATGAAGGACCGCACAGGCGAACCATTCATCGTCACAGCTCCCCCCGCCGGCGAGAACGAGCCGCTTCAGTATTCCGAGCACAACGGCCAGGAATTCGTCCTGATTCTCTCCGGTTCGCTGCGCGTCTTCCTGCACGGCAAGGAGGAAGTCCTGAACGAGGGCGACAGCATCTATTTCGACGGCCGCGAGGCGCACGCCATGCAGGCCGCCAACGGCAAGCCCTGCAAGTTTCTCTCTATCGTCATGCACAGCAAGTACGACGACGCCAAGCCCGACCGGTTCGCGTTCGTGCCGCAGCCCGTGGTCAAGGAACCCCCGACCGGCAAACGTCGTCTGCTGTACCAGGACTATATGGATGAAGAGTGGAACCCCGATGGAACGCTCAAAGCCGTGCATTTCAAAGTGCCGGAGAAGTTCAACTTCGCGTTCGACGTGGTGAACCGTCTCGCATCCGAGTGCCCGGACAAGATCGCCATGAAGTGGGTCTCCAAGGACAAGGTTTGCCGCGACTTCACGTTCCGCGACATCTCCGAAAACGCCATGCGCTGCGCGAACCTGCTGCATTCACTCGGAATCCGCAAGGGCGACCGCGTGATGCTGGTGATGAAACGCCATTATCAGTTCTGGTTCGTGCTGAACGCGCTTCATATGATGGGCGCAGTGGCGGTCCCCGCCTCCTGCCAGATGACCGCGCACGACTTCGAATACCGTTTCAAAAAGGCCGACATCCGCTATGTGGTCTGCTCGGCGGACGGCAACATCACGAAGGAAGTCGACGAGGCCGCGGCCGTGACCGGCATGACCCTCAAACTCACGGTCAACGGACAGAAGGACGGCTGGCTCGACCTCGACGCCCTGTATCCGAACTTCCCGCCCGTCTTCCAGCGTCCCGCCGACCTGAAGACCACCGATCCGCTGCTCGTCTTCTTCAGCTCCGGCACGACCGGCTATCCGAAGATGGTCGAACACGACCACGCCTATCCGCTCGGACACATCATGACCGCGCGCCACTGGCACAAGGTCAATCCCGACGGCCTCCACTTCACGGTCGCCGACACGGGCTGGGGCAAGGCGCTCTGGGGCAAAATCTACGGCCAGTGGCTCTGCGAAGCCGGCGTCTTCACGTTCGATTTCGACCGTTTCCATGCCGCCGACCTGCTTCCGATGTTCAAGCAGTACGGCATCACCACGTTCTGCGCGCCGCCGACCATCTTCCGTTTCCTCGTGAAGGAAGACCTCTCCAACGTCGACTTCTCCACGCTCGAACACGTTACCACCGCCGGCGAGGCCATGCCCGCCGAGGTCAGCGAGGCGTTCGCTCGCGTTTCCGGCCAGCTTCCGTACGAAGGCTTCGGCCAGACCGAGACCACGCTGACCATCGCCACGCTCGCCGACATGAAACCGCGGCCCGGATCCATGGGACGCCCGAATCCGCAGTACGAGGTCGTCCTGCTCGATCCCGAAGGCAATCCGGTCCGCACCGGTGAAACCGGCGAAATCTGCGTGAAGGCGGAGCCGGACGATCATCCGTGCGGGCTCTTCTGCCAGTACGTCAAGAATCCCGAGGACACGCGGAAAGTTTGGCACGACGGCTACTACCACACCGGCGACCAGGCGTGGCAGGATGAGGACGGCTATTTCTGGTATCAGGGCCGCGCCGACGACATCATCAAGACGTCCGGCTACCGCGTCGGCCCGTTCGAGGTCGAAAGCGTCCTCATGGAGCTCCCGTACATCCTCGAATGCGCCGTGACCGGCGTCCCGGATCCCGTCCGCGGCAAGGTCGTGAAAGCCACGATCGTGCTCGTGAAGGGCAAGGAAGGTTCCGACGAGCTCAAGGAAGAGATCAAGAACTACGTCAAGACGCATACAGCGCCGTACAAATATCCGCGCATCATCGAGTTTGTCGCCGAACTCCCGAAGACCGTCAACGGCAAGATCCGCCGCGCCGCGATCCGCGAGCAGAACGCCGCCGCTTCGGCCGAAAAGAAGGCATAAGGAGGCGAACGCCTCCTCTGCGGCAGTGCCCGGCTTCGCTCGGGCACGGGGTAATCAGGTTGCCGCAAGAAATAGTCCGAGGAAAGCCATAAAAGCTCTCCTCGGGCTTTTTGTCTGTTCAGGATAAAAGAATTCCTGCCTCGAATATGGTTCCGGGGCAGGGGAAGAAGATATCTTTTTGAAAAAGGGCAGGGCGTTGTTTAGTCTTGTGCAGGTTCGAAGTAGACCTTCACGCGGCGGGTACGCGGTCCGTCGTATTCGCAGAAATAGATGCCCTGCCAGGTGCCGAGCTCAAGTCGTCCGTTGCGGAACGGCACGGTCTGACAAAATCCGGTCAGGATCGCCTTCAAATGCGCGTCGCTGTTTCCCTCGCAGTGCTGGTAATACGCCTCGTCATGCGGAATGAGCGAGGAGAGTTTCCGCAGGACGTCGTGCTTCACGTCCGGGTCGGCGTTCTCGTTGATCGTGATCCCGGCGGTCGTGTGCGGGCAGTAGATATGGCACATGCCGCACGGGATGGACTGCGGCAGCACGCGGTTGACGTCCTCGGTGATGTCGATGATCTCGCAGTGTCGGTTCGTCTTGACGGTGAATTCGGCCATGATGGATTCCTTTCGGTGTGAGGTTCTGTTCGATTCCGACAAATAATATAATGCGCGTGCGGCGGGTTTGCAAACGCGCGGAAATGATTTTGTGCGGAGAGGGCAGGGCGGGACCGGATTCAAACGCCGCGAGGATCGCCGGAGCGACCGGTTCGGCATTTCTTTTGTGGATCAGGATTTTTGAGATATTTTATTGAAACTTGTTTCAATAAAGTTTCAGAAAAGTTTCAATTTGAGCTTGACTTTCGTGGCGACGAGTACTATATTTTCCCGAAATCCGGACAGATGCCTGATAAATGAAATCAGACACCCGGATTTATCTCGAATCATACAGCATCGACCCCCAAACGAAAGGACCGGACATGAACCGTTCGCCGCCAGAAGTGTCGTACATTTGTACGATAAAGTCCCCAGACACCTTAACACTTTTTTGCACATGTACCCCATCCATCAAAACGAAAGAAAGATGCGGACGATATCATGAGTGAATACAACGAAGAGATCGGATCAGATCAGGGAATCGGTATGGACCAGATCCTCCGCGAGGCGGAAGAGAACACCGCCTCCTGGAAAAAGAATGATATGCCGGGAACCGAAACGCTGCGGCGGATGATCCTGCTGGCGGACTGGGCCAGCATGGAACCGAAACGCTGGGCCGCCTACAAGTTGTTCTACTACGAGAAGGTTGGAAATACCACCGTCATCGCGCAAAAACTTCACATAGCGGAGCGTACCGCGCGGCGTTATCTGCTTCCAGTCAGGCTCGGCAGACATCTCCGGCGCAGACGGACCGCGAAGAAACCGCTTCGCCGTCTGTCGCGCCAGAGCAGAGGAGGTGACCTCGGACTGAACACGCTCTGAAGGCGGTGTTCAAGCAAGAAAGAGTAAAAATATCATTTGTGGCGCCTTGTCCGAAAAGGGCAGGGCGCCCGTTCTATTTGCCGGATCGATCCGCCGGGGCAGGGGACGACGGTTCGTTTGCTGTTTCGTTTTCCGCGGCGACCCGGGTATGGCACCGCAGGCAGACATGATGTTCGGAGTCGAAGTTGTCTTTCGTGCGCGGCGTCAGGCAGTACGGACAGCGCCGTCCGCTGAACCATGTATAGAGCAGATGCCACGGGATCGCGAGGGATGCGAACAGCACCGGACACAGATAGAACCCGTAATCATTCGGATCGCGCCAGTTCATATAATCGGAATATCCGCGCGCCCAAGATAAAATGAACATGGAAATCAGAACGGGATAAATGACGATCATCCAGAATGTTATTCCGCGGCTGTAGCAGTTCTCCATGTTTGCAAAGGTTTCCGTGGAGACCGATACTGTCCTGGCAATTTTCGGCGTGCCGTCTTTGTTGTAACGGAAAAACGATGGTATGATATCCCGGCGGAAAAACGATGGAAACGGAGCAACGAAGATATAACAGAAAAAGGTGAAGACCGACAGGACAATGAATGCCGCTCCGCCGAGCAGGAAAATCCCCCAAGCACACGAATCCACATATCCGGCGAATAGCGCAACCGAAGGTCCAAGATACACGGAAGCCATCGCGGCGGCAAGGATCAGCCAGACGATCCGCCACGGACCAATGATGGCGCACAACCTTCGGAAGGAAAAACGATGTGCCGTGAATCTCATTTTTTACTTCGCCGTGTCACTTTTTCGATAACCGGATTGATATTGTCGTACGAGTGCTTGCCCCCTCAGCGAGAAAGCGCGGATCATGTCAGAAGATTTCCTTTTGCTCATCAGGATCCAGATGGCGGATGATCCTGGCGGGATTGCCGCCGACGATGACATTGTCGGGTACGTCTCTGGTCACGACGGCTCCGGCGGCGACAACGCTGTTTTCGCCGATTGTCACGCCGGGACAAATCGTGGCATTGGTACAAATCCAGACGTTTTTCCCGATGGTCACCTTGTGGTAGGTAAAGAACCGGTGACGATTGTTCACGTCATGGTTCACCGTCGCGATGCACACCCGAGGGGCGATCAGCACGCCGTCCTGTATCTCGATGCCGCCTCCGGCACAGAAATACACGTTGTCGTTGATGAAGACCTTATGGCCGAGGCTGACCCGGATCCCCATATCGCAGTAGAACGGCGTAAGGATGGTCACATCGTCGAGTTTGCGCTGAAACAGCTCTTCCAGATATGTCCGGTACGACGGGTCATCGGATCCGTCATGTTCGCCTTATGGCAAAGCGACTTCGAACGGCTGATCTCCGCCACGGCATCCTCGATATATGCTTCCCGGTCGTCGGTAGGGCCGCCGTTGTCCATGATCCGGAAGACGATCCCCTGATGTTTCGTATGGCTGTACATATTCGATCCCTGTCCTGATGTGTCTTTTCCCGGTTATGAGATAAACTTTGTTTTTTTAACAAATACATCACCGGCTCAGATACGCGGCGATCCTCTTTGCCACGTTGTCCTTGAGGTTGTTGTAGTAGAACGTATAATCGTCTTCGTGGAAGCTCTGCGGCCCGAAGAATTCGGCTGCCGCGGGGTGGTCGTACTTCGCGTTCGTCAAGATTACGCCGCGCGTCAGGACCACCTGCGCGTCCGCGCCGATGTCGGTGATCTCATAACGCATTCGTTTTAAGTTCGGCATGAACGAGCCCAGATTCTCGCTCGCCGGCGCGTAAGTCTCGTCGAGCTTCCAGTTCAGCGGGTTGATGCTGATCGCGCCCGGCAGCACCACGGCGTTCCGGGCATTCTCATTCACGTTTTTCGGTCCCTCGGTGTTCCAGCTGACGATGACGCCCGTGTCGGTCTCGCCGGTCGCGAACTTCAGATGCGGGTATTTCTCTAGATCATCCTTCGTGACGGAGAACCCGATGACGTAGGCCGCCACCATGCGTTTGTAATACTCGGGATGCGCCTTGAAGTAGTTCTTCAATACGTACTTGACCATGGACGAACCCTGGCTGTGCCCCGCGATGATGAACGGACGTCCGTTGTTGTGTTTCTCAAAGAAGCAGTCGAGCGCGGTGCGTATGTCATCATAGGGGATGCCGGAAATCGCCGCGTCGATGTCCCCGGTCTTCTGCCTGATTTCCCCCGCGTACCTCATGCCGGCCTGACGGTAGTACGGCACGAACACGTTGGTGGATTCCTCATATACGCTTGCATTCGTCACATATTCGCCCTGCGCGCCCTCCAGCATTTCCGGGTTGTCGATCGGGGCGTAATCGGGCGCGCCCTCTTCGAAGCTAGACTCATAGTAAGAGGTCGCATAGATGTAGAACGTGTCGACGTCCTTTGTGATCTCCGGGATCTGCAGCCAGCTTTCCTTTCGGGTATAGTCGGTCGCTTTCCCCTTGCTCGCAACCGTTGTACTGTCTTTTTCCGCCGACGTGCCATCGCAGCCGGGTAGACTGAACACCGCAATCGCGATCACTGCCAATGCCGAAATGATCTTCTTCATCTTCTTTTCCGTTTTTTGTGAATCTCGTCAATCCGAGACTCCGCGGCCATTGGCCGCGGAGTCCCGGTAAAGTGTGTCATAGTGGAACTTATTTCTGCTCCCGGAAATCAGGGAAACGATCACCGGTGAACATCTGGGGAAGCACCTTTGACAATCCGGCTGCAACCCGGAATGCTGCCAGATCGTCGAACGTGTTGCCCACGATCTGCACACCGATCGGCACCCGTTTGGAGCTGAGCATGACCGGCATATCCACCACCGGATAGCGGTTGAGCAAATTCCAAATCGGGGTCAGTATGATGTCGTTGGAATTGACAAATTTGCCGTTGACAATGGCTCCGTCTTCGGGAGTGGCCTGAAAAGCCGGGGAGACGAAGGGAGTCGTAAATGTCGGCATGACCAAGGCAATACAGCCTTTGTCGAACACGTTTTCCTGAACGTCCGCATGTGACTCCGTTCCCATCGCGGTGGCTTTAATCAGAGACTTGGGACTGTAGGCGTCAACGTTCTTGAAGAAGGGCTTCACATTGTTGCAGAGCAAATCCTGCTTATCGGCGGCAAGTTCAATGAGTTCATACATTTCGGTGGACAGCAGGCCATTGATGAAGGTAACCATTTGTCCCCCCTGGATGGTCCAGTCGGAGTTGATGACCAGCACTTCCGCCCCGGCCTTTTTCAGGGCTTCCACCACCTTGTCCATGGCCTGATTGACTTCCTTGTCGCATCCGTCGGCGGCCCACTTCGGGAAATAGCACACAGCGACCTTGGCGCCTTTCAGGGACTTGTATTCCGTGGGATAGTCCAACTTTGGGCGGAGCGATGCATGGTTCTTCGGATGAGGTCCGGCAATGATGTCCTGCATCAGGACCAGATCGTCAAATGTGCGGGTCAATGGCCCCAGTGTTTCGTATGCAATTTCCGATGTGGGAACACGTCCAAACGGAGGCTTGAATCCGTAGACGCCGTTCATGCTGGCGGGAAGCCGAATGGAGCCGCCCATGTCGGAGCCTGTGGCAATCGTGCAGAATCCAGCCGCCAGGGAAGCGCCGCTTCCACCGGAGGAACCGCCCACGCCGTAGGCCAGGTTCCACGGATTTCTGGTGACGCCGTACAGACGGCTCCAGGTCATGCAGCTGACATAAAGTTCGGGCACGGTCGTGGAGAAGACCAAAATCGCACCCTCGTTTTTCAGTCGTTCGATGATGGGGCTGTCATCCTCACAGGGCGGCACATCTTTAAGGACCAGTGAGCCCATGTCGACTCGCCATCCGACCACGTTGTTTTCGTTCTTGACGCCGACGGTCACGCCTTCCAGACGGCGGGCGGTGCCGTTGCGGTAGCGTTCGGTCGCAGCTTTGGCGGCCTGACGGGCCTCGGCGAAGCGATCGAAGCAGATGGCATTGATCTTACCTGCATTGAAGGTGTTCAATTCCTTTTCCAGGTCGCGACGCTCGGTATTGTAGGAGCCGTTGTATTTTTGAACTTGCGCGATCTGGGCTTCGAGCACATCCGACGGCGTGATGATTCCCGCCTTGAATAGAGCGATCTGAGCCGTTGCCGGCAGGTAGGCCAATTCTTTCTCGGTGAATTTCGGCTGAGCTGCGGAAACGATCACACCGAACAGCATGACCAACGCCATCAAGATTGTTTTTTTCATTTTTTCTGTTCTCCTGAAATTAAGTTTTTTGTTTTCTCTTCAATCAGTTTTTTGAGAGAGGTTGTTTTCGGTTAAGGATCGCCGGGATCAAACCCGCGCGTGCATAAAGTTCAGCAGGCTTTCGATCTCCGTCAGCTTGTCTTCGATGGGGCCGCATTGGATTCCCTTGTCCGAAACGATAAGAGCTTGAGGGAAAACCTTCCAGTCGATGGCATTGACCCCTTTGATCTCGTTTTTGTAGAGCTGCATCTTCTCGCCGCTGACATATTTCTTCAAGAACGTCTGGAGCATATCGGACAGATCGAAATTCATCACGTTGCCGTACATCAGCGAGGCGTCTAGATTCCCCAGGAAAGACGCCGCCACATCGACCGTGCCCGCCCCCAGGTTTTTGAGCAGGGGTTTGCGATTCCAGAAAAGAAGACGCACTTTGCTTCCGCCGATTGCCAATTCATTTGCGCCGTAATAAACGCACAAGGCGGTCCATTGCTCGAAGAACTTCGCTTTCGCCTCAACCTCCGGCATCGTTGCCATCTGCTCCTTGATGTAGGCGTTCGCGGCATCAGCGGTGGCGTCGTCAAGATAGGATATGATCTCGGTCGTCCTTCCGAGAATGAACTCCTCGTATTTTTTCGCGCCGATAAACGATTTGTATATCTGCCGTTCATCGCTCGGAATCCCGAAGATGAATTCGCCGCACGAGACGGCTCCGCTCCGGTAGGCCGCATATACGTCCGTGGGGATCAGTTTCCCGTCGCAGGTCGGTATGGTTACGTTCCGCCAGAGATTTTGCGCCGCCTTCTTCAATTCTTCCGTCGGGAGCCGCTGCAGCTCTTCCATCGTGGCCGTCGAAGTTTCTTTCATGAGGTCCTTTGCCAAGGCTCTGGACGCATCGGGCCTGTCGTTCGCGGATTCGGGGCTGCCGAAGAACACGAACGCTTTTTGGAACAGCCCCTTCGCCTGTTCGCAGGCCGCAAGCAGGCTGATGGAGCACGCCCCGGATTCGAACCCCATCGCGGTGATCCGGTCGGGATCCCCGCCGAACGCGGCGATATTTTCTTTGACCCACTTCAACGCGGCGATCTGGTCGAGCAAGCCGAGGTTCAACGTGTCGGGGCAGGACTCTCCGCCCGGAATCTCCGAGAAATCGATGAAGCCGAAGATGCCGAGACGGTAGTTGAAGCTCACGAAGACGACGTCGGGATGCTCGTTGAGAAAAGCCTCCGCGTCCATCAGAGGATCGACCGTTCCGCCAAACGAGAAATCGCCCGGGTGGAACAGCACGATGACCGGCTTCTTCCGTTCCGTTGCTTTGCGTCCGACGCCGATGTTCAGCGTCAGGCAGTCTTCGCTTTGCCTGTGATATTTCAGGATCGAGCCCTCATGCTCCACCTGGATCGGCGATGCGCCGAAGTGTTTCGCCTCGAATACGGCATCCGATTCGGGAAGCGGTTCGGGCGCTTTCCATCTGAGGTCGCCGACAGGAGGTTTCGCGTACGGGATCCCCAGGTAGTAAACCGCCTTTTTCCGCTTGAACCCGACATAGGTGCCGGTTTTTGTTCTGACCGCATACGCGGCATCATATTCCCCCTGAATCGGCTGGTTCTGCATGTTCAGGTCATCAAGAAAGGCCTGGTCCGGCGCCTCGAACACAAAGCCTTTGCTTCCGTCTCCGTAGCGCTTGCGGACCTTCCGGACAAAGTACCATCGGACGAGACGGCTTGCGACCAGCCCCAAAACGGGAAGGCCGATCGCATACTGGTATTGTTCCGCCAGATAATCGAGCAGAGACACGTTCAGCCAGAAGCTGAGAAAGCACTGAATCGCCGCAAAGACGAGAATGAACGCGGCAAAGATCATGACGCTGTACGACTTTTTCTTCTGTACGGATTCACTGAAGACAAGCGCTTTCACAAGCATGTCCAGCGCATTTCCCGCGACCATGCTCAGCCCCACGCACAGCCACGGATGCCAATCCAGAAGTTTCGGGACTTCAGCGCCCAATCCATAGCCCAGCGCGGCAATGAGGGCGACCATGAAATCGTCAAATGTAAATAATCGTTTCATTTGTTATCGGGGAATTGTTTGAAGATGAGATGTTTTATATTCCGTTCTCCGGGGCAGGGGGCGTTTGATAATACTTGGAGGACGGATCGAGAAACACCTTTTTGATATAATAGACCAGCCGGTCGAATTTCAGAAGTTTCGACTTAAACGCATCGTCGCATTCGATCTTGCGGCATCCGTGACGGGACACGTCGATCGGTCCGTCGTAATCGGCAGCGCCGATTTCGATAAACTGCTGCAGCCGCTTGTCGTCATAATACCTGTTTGCACCGGTCTTTTTCTCGTCCCAATACCGTTGGAGGAACTTCGGGCGTTTCCCGTAAAAGACGTGCAGAGCGTCCAGATTCCGCAGTTCGAGGTCTTCCAAGGTGCGTTTCGTGATCCGGAAATCCCGGTCCATGAGGACCCGGAAGCTGCTTTTCAGGACCGTTTCATCCGTAATGGCATAAAAACATGTCACATCGACATTCCAATACGTATCGGGATAACGGTTGTCCGGTTCGCCCGTTACATAGGATACTTTGATGCGTCCGTCGCGGTCGAAGACGTTGTACGCGAACCATACCCCGGCATCAAACTGTATATTCTCGCCTTTCGGTCCAGGATACTCTTCCGCGCCGACGGAGTGAATATCCAGGATTAGTTTCCCGTCTTTGGACGACCAATACCTGGTCAGACGGGTCTTCTCGTCTTCATCATAAAAAACGGTTTTGTACATGGGCTAACATTCTCTGCTGAGGTGGAAGAAAAAGAGATTTACAAGTATTATACCTCATCTTAACAAAAATGCAAGGGCTGATCTGTTTTTTTGCGGACAATTCCGATTCGCGATAGGGCAGGGGGGATGTTTTGAGCTCAGAGGAACGGGAAAGAACATCACATATACCCTGATTCCCTGCCCCAGGAGTCATTCAAAAAGGAGTGAGAACAGATAGGCTGAATCCCAATTCGATCCATGTTTGCCGGTGTTTTTGAGCAAAAAAACATAAACTGAAAAGACGAACAAAAAAGGGGCAGGGGTATTGCCAGAGTCCGCCGTACAAACTCGTCTCATGCCTCATAGATTACAATACCGATACGTTACTTTGTCTTGCGCGTCTCGCGTTCGGTATCCAGTCGAACTCGCATAGACGAGTTCACCAAGGAGCGAAGCGACCCACGGACGCATCGCGTCCAAAACACGCTGAAGATAAGTTGATTATATGTATTCATTGTATCAAACGCGTCTCGCGGTCATATTCTATCGAACTCGCATAGACGAGTTCACCAAGGAGCGAAGCGACCCACGGACGCATCGCGTCCAATCTTTCCATGTTTTATTTTCCTCTGTCTCTTTTTGGGGGCTGTGCCCGGAAACGCCATAAATCGCTAAAAGTTGTTGAAAAGTTATTGACAATGCCACTGTACACAACACGCAATGTGCTTATTGGTAATATGATACAAACGCATCCGTGCGTCCTTTCGGGCGTGGTCGATTTAACATAATATATATTATGCGACGTTATAAATGCGGCGCGCAGGCTGTTAGAGACGGGGATAATGTCAGGACGGCTGGACGGATGTTTCGGTTGTTATCATCCGCTTAAAACGCGTGGAATGAAGAATGAATTATCTGTCGGAAATGACAGAACCGTGCATCTATGTCTGCGCGATAGAAACAGTCGATTGGCTACGGCACGGGGATATTTGCCCTGCCCTTTTTCCGGAGATTGTGCCGATTAATCTTTCCCTCGGGAAAGCGCGGACGAAATAATGTAGATCAGATAGATGATCGTGCCACCGAGGATGGCATACAGAATGACGACCAGGAGAAGCAGTCCCAATCCGAGCGGAGCATTCCCCAAAGACATCTGTTCCGTAAAGAATGTTTCTCCGAGCCGGTAAGCCGGGGTCATGTACGCAAGATCGAGGAAACGTTCAAATCCGCCTCCCCTCGTTCCAAAAATTGACCAGAGCAAAGCGGCGGCCAGTTGCAACATCAGCAGGAGAACGACACAGAGATACCAGAGCAACAGCGCCCGGAATACCTTGCGATTCAAGTTCAAACAATCCATTGGATATACACCCTGCCCTCGCTATGTCCCGACAGACAAAAAACGTGCGATTGATGTTAATAGTTGATGATTCGATTACGATAGCATCTCTTTGACCGGATGTCAAGCGTAAAACATTTTTTATTCTATTCTGTAAAGGGAACAATAAATAGCATGAGTATCCCCCCTGCCCTTTTCATTTTTTCGCGGCTTTTGCATGGTTATGCGGCAAATCGGGTTGAAAAATGCAAACATGATGCTATTTTATCTGATGTAATATACTTCTTTGTTCGAAGCGGTAAATCGTTCATCGTGCATTTACAACGGAACAGAAAGAGGCCATTTGGATGAAAATTCTTGTAACGGGTACAGCGGGGTTTATCGGGTTTCATACCTTTCTGGCGCTGCGCGCGGCCGGACACGATGTCCTGGGCATCGACAACCTCAACTCCTATAACGATGTGCGGCTGAAGCTCGCCCGCCTCAGATTGAGCGGATTCGACGTTGACGAGATCCTGCTGGATCAGGTCATTGAGAGCAAACAGGGCGGACGTTTCGCGAAATTCGACCTCGCCGACCGGGACGAACTCCAGAAAATCTTCGCAAACGAGAAATTCGACGCCGTGTGCCATCTGGCGGCCCAGCCGGGGGTGCGTTACAGCCTCGAAAATCCGTACGCCTACATCGATTCCAACATCGTTGCGTTCCTGAATGTGCTGGAATGCTGCCGTCACTACGAGGTCCCGCATCTCGTCTACGCCTCCAGCTCGAGCGTCTACGGCAACACCAAGCGCGTACCGTTCTCCGTCGACGACCCGGTCAACGAGCCGATCAGCCTGTACGCCGCGACGAAGAAGAGCGACGAGCTGATGGCGTACTGCTACGGGCACCTTTACCGTTTCGCCACGACCGGACTGCGCTTCTTCACCGTCTACGGCCCGTGGGGACGCGTCGATATGGCCATGTTCAAGTTCACGAAGGCGATCCTCGAAGGAAAGCCCATTGATGTATATAACCACGGCAACCTGTCCCGCGACTTCACCTATATCGACGATATCGTGGAGGGCGTCCGCCGCATTATCACGAAGCCGCCGGAGAAGCCCGAATACCGCCTCTACAACATCGGGCACGGCAGCCCGGTTCAGCTCATGGATTTCATCCGCGCCATCGAAAAGGTCACAGGCAAAAAAGCCATCCTGAACATGAAGGAAATGCAGAAGGGCGACGTTGTGACGACCTGGGCGGACACCACCGCGCTGGAACGCGATTACGGATACTGCCCGAAAGTCGGCATCGAGGAAGGCGTCGAACAATTCGTGAAGTGGTACCGCGAGTTCTATTCCTGCTGAACTGAAGAGAAACAAAACGCCGGACAATCCCAAATTAATGAAAGATACGCCACATGACAACATCGGCACAAAAAAAACTGAAGAGTAATATCGCTGTTTTGTTGCCCTGCTATAATGAGGCGCTGACGATTTCCAAAACAGTCACTGATTTCAGAACGGCTCTGCCGGACGCGACAGTCTATGTTTTTGACAACGCCAGCTCCGATGATTCCGCATCGCTTGCCGAAGCGGCGGGAGCGACCGTTGTTTCTGTTCCGCAGCGAGGCAAAGGCAATGTCGTCCGTGCGATGTTCCGGCAAATCGACGCCGACGTGTATGTTATGGTCGATGCCGATGACACGTATCCGGCACAGGAAGTCGAAAAACTGATCCGGCCGATTCTGCAGCATGAAGCGGATATGGTGGCGGGAGACAGGCTTTCCACGACCTACTATTCGGAAAATACGCGGCCGGGCCACAATTTCGGAAATGCCCTCGTGTGCTTCCTGGTCAGTCTTCTTTGGGACAAAAAAGTCAAAGACGTTATGACCGGCTATCGCGCTTTCTCCCGCCGTTTCGTAAAGAATTGCCCTGTCATGTCGCAGGGATTCGAGATCGAAACGGAGATCACTTTGCATGCCCTCGACAAACGCTTCACCATCCTTGAGGTCCCCATTGCATACAGGGCCCGTCCGGAGGGGAGCCATTCCAAGCTCAATACATTCAATGACGGATTCAGAGTGCTGGGAATGATCTTCAATATGTTCCGCATCTACAGGCCGCTTCCGTTCTTCGGCGGACTGGGGACTTTATTCCTGCTGGCCGGATGCGTTTTCCTTGTGCCTGTCTTTATCGACTATTTCCGTACAGGACTTGTCCCGCGGTTCCCGACACTGATCTTTTCAACGTTCCTGCTGTTGACCGGATTGCTCTCCTGGGTCATGGGGCTGATCCTGGATGCGATCAAAAAGATGTCGGACCGGGAATACGAACTCCGGTTGATGGACCATTGCCGAGGCACGAATCCCCCTGCCCTGAAATAAACCTGATGTGACAATGTGCCTTGCGGCTCAATCTTTCATCAGCGACTTCAGGAAATCCTCGTCATCCGCCTTGCGCAGAAACCCGAAGAGGTCGGTCCCGATCGGGATCAGATCGGATTCTCCGCCGTCATGATCCACAAGGAAATACAGCGAGTCCTGCATCGCCGGGTCGGCTGACGCCAGAATATAGGATTCGAATGTGGAGGACATTTCGTTTCGCACGCGCGCCACGAGATACCACGCGGTCTCGCATGGTGCCAGCGGGATGATCTGCATTTCATCGCAGTACCCATAAACATCGAGGGCGCCGTGATAGGACGCATGGGAGAAATGCCTGCTGAATTCCTGCCAGTCATCGGGGAGTTTCGTGTGGATCAGACGGGAGTATTCCTCCCGGAGCTCCGGCGGCAGCGCGGGCGCGTAGGTCTGCTTGCCGTAATCTTCTTCCGGATCGTCGATCTCCACGGGCGGGAGCTCGCGGTCCCAGTCCGGCCCGAGGATCGAAACAAGTTTTTCGGAGACGCGGAACGGCTTTTCCTGTTTCGGCGAACCAAGATTCGGCGCGTTGAAGAGATTCGGGAAGAAGTCCACACCGAGCACGTCGAAGCCATTTTCCGCCAGGTAATGCTGCGTGAACTGGATCGTGCCGACCTCGCCGTCCGGGGAGACGCTGATGTCCGCGAAAAACTCCTTGCCGTCTTTGCTCAGGCGGACGGATGCGAACGGGACTTCCAGGACCTGCGGATGCTTCGGCATGATACGCGCATCATCGGGCAGAGACTTGAAGGAAATCGCGAGCGCGGAATCCTCGTTGGCGCGTTTTGCCTTCTTCATCAGGTCGCGCTGCATGAGGATCCGGTTTTTCCATTCGAGCTGCGCGGAGTCCGCGAGAGAGGTGAAAAGTTTCTGCGCGATGTCGTAGTATTTGTCTTTTTTCGAGCCGAAGAAGAACATGCTGAAATCCTTTCTTTTCATAGCATGGTGAAACGTTTTCCGCCAATCAAGATACCACGCGGAAGAGAAAAATACAAGCCGGAAAGCAAAAAACTTTAAGAAAAAAAAGAAGTAGTTTGCATTTATGCGTTTTTGTGCTCGGATCATCGCAGACAGTTCAGAGAAATCCGGGGGGCGGAATACGGTGCATTTTTCTGATTCCCGCTTGATATTTTCGCGCACGATGCTATATTTGTAGAAAAAGTTATAGAATAATTACCGAAAGCCCCGCGATGAGCTCGAAAACTCCCCTGCCCCCAAATCTCCTCAAGAATAAACGCTGGAAATGGCATATCCCGTCCGAAAAGACCGCGGAAACCGTCCGCGGCCTGGTCCTGTCCGCGCCGCATCTCGTGAAGAGCACCCCTGTCCGCGCGGTGTACCATTGCGGGGATTTTTACCTGAAATTCGAGCGGTCGCCTGATCTCTGGTCGGCCATCCGGAAAAGCTTCTGCCCGAAGGCACGCGCGGAATACGCGATCGGGCGGAATCTGGCGGCGGCGGGGATTCCCTCGGTGGAATGCCTCGGCTGGGGCAAGCTCGGCGGCACGAACGTGCTGATCACGCGCGCCATGCCCGGATTCGAGCCGATGGAACGCGTCTTCTACCGGGAGATCGTCTACGGCGGCGGGAACCCGGACGGCATTCTGTCGGAGATCACGGCGTTCATGCGGAAATTCTTCGATGCCGGATTCTACCACGGCGACCTGCATTTCGGCAACATCCTGTACAATCCCGATACGCACGCGCTCGCGTGGGTCGACCTGATCGCGATCGGGCATCCCGGCACCATCGAACCCGCCGCCCGCCGGTTCATGAGCCGGTGCATCGTCACGCTCCGCGAAGGACTGTCCCGCACCCGGATGCTCCGCACGATCCGCGAAGTCGGCGCAGCGGAGACGGACGCCGAGGCGGAGACGTTCTATTTCACCGAAGTCAGGCACGCCGCGCAGCACCTCCTCGAGACATGGGAAAAACGCAGCGGCCAGGCGTTGAACGGCTATCCGAAGTTCGCCGACGCCGTCCCCTGCCCCGGTGCGCCGGACCGCACGATGCTCCTGCGGAAAGACTGGTTGATGCGTCCGATCATTGCGAAGGAAGACATCGTGAACGGGATACCTGCCGGATGCGAACTCCTCCGCACGGAAAACGAAGCCGAGGCGGAAGCCATCTATCTGCGGAGTATCTATTTGCAGACGCTTCGGGTCAGCCACCGCCGCGTCGTGGCGTTCGCGCGTCCGGACGAACTCTGGCTGGAGCCCCTGCCCGCCGGTCTTGACGGATCCCTCTCCCACGACGATCCCGATGTGGCGTTCTTCTGGCGCACGCTGGACGAACAGATGATCGAAGCGCCCGCGAGCAGTGTCGGCCGTCTTCCGAACGGTGCGTTCCACCTGACCGACCTGACGCAGATCCGCGCCGGCTTCGAGGAGTAAAAAAGCTTTTTCAACAGCTGCCCGATGAAGGAGACGAGGAAGATGAGCAGTGACTTGATCGTATATCAGACCGAGGACGGAGAGCTGCATCTCAACGTCCAGCTGGAAAATGAAACCGTATGGCTGACGCAAGCGGCTATGGCGGAGCTCTTTGGATGCACATCCGACAATATCTCCTTACACCTTCAGAATATTTATTCTTCGGGCGAATTGATGGAAGAAGCAACTACCGAGGATTTCTCGGTAGTTCGGTCGGAAGGCGTGCGTCAGGTGTCCCGCAAGCTCAAACACTACAACCTTGATGCGATCATTGCCGTAGGGTATCGTGTCAATTCAAAACGGGCGACACAGTTCCGCATCTGGGCAACGCAGATACTGAAAGAGTATATCGTAAAGGGATTCGCCCTGAACGATGAACGGATGAAAACCGGCCGGAATATGACGTATTTCGACGAGCTCCAGGAACGCATCCGGGAAATCCGTCTCTCGGAAAAAGTCTTCTATCAGAAGATCAAGGATATCTACAAGACGAGCGTCGATTATGATCCCCACGATGAAAAGACCCTCCTGTTCTTCAAGGTCGTCCAGAACAAACTGCTGTGGGCGATCAGCCGTCAGACCGCGGCGGAACTGATTGCACGCCGCGCGAATGCCGAACTGCCTTTTATGGGGATGCAGTCCTACGACAAGAAGAATGAGCACAGGATCACTCTGCGCGATGCCGACACCGCCAAGAACTATCTGACCGAGGACGAGATGAAAGCCCTCGGACTCCTGGTGGAACAGTATCTTGCTTTTGCAGAGGCACAGGCACAGCAGCATATCGCCATGACCATGAACGACTGGATCGCGAGACTGGATGCCATCCTGACGCTGAACGGCAGGGAGTTGCTTACGCATGCCGGGAGTATCTCAGCAGAAATTGCCAGGGAAATCAGTGCAAAACAGCTCGATCAATTCCGGGAACGTCTGCGGAGACAGGAGATCGAAGCGAGTCTGGACGAACTGGAACGCGATCTGAAGTCTGCCGAAGACAACAAATCTCAAAGCGATTCCGGCAACAAGTAGAACTGAATACAAAAGATCTTTGCCGCAAAAAACGTTTTTGTAGGCTGAAAAGCAAAAAGAAAGCCCGTCTGCAGGAGAGAATGATTCTCGGCCAGACGGGCAATGTTTTATCTATTATTGATTCTTATTCCGGTTTGCGGAAATCCAGCGTGCAGCTCCATTCGTACTGGTTCGGACGAAGCTGGTACTCGTTGTGGACGCTGACGGACCAGCCGTCATCGCCGCCGACGCCCATGTGGAAGCCGTCGAGGATCAGCCAGGTCTTCTTGCCGGGTTTCAGTTCCCAGCTGTGGTCCGCGGCCATCAGGTCCTGCGGAGAGAGGTGCAGCGAGGAGAAGCGGAACGGCTTGCCGCCGTCTTCCCAGACGCCCAGATGCTGTCCGCCTTTTCCGGTCAGATTCAGCTCCACCACGTCGCCGCGGCTGCCGCATTCGGACGGCACGAGATAGTTCTCCAGCATGTCGGAGATACTGTTTTCCCAGCGGCCGACGAGCGAAGCGACGAAACGGTCCGGATAGTTTTCATACGGGCCGCGTCCGAAATACTTCGCGGTTTCGAAGCCTTCGACCAGCGGGAACATCATGCCGACGCGCGCCACGGAGCGCAGGTCGTTCTGACGGAACAACGCGTACTGGTGGAAGTTCAGGAGGTGCGCCTTCGCGGGATCGACGGTCCAGACAATGACCGATTCCACAGCGCCGCCGATACGGGTTTTCGCGATGACCGTGTACTTGCCGCCGTCTTTTTTCCATTCGAGGCCGACCAGCTCGCGTTTCGGGTTGATGATCTTGGGCCAGTCTTTCGCGAACGAGCCGTCATGGTCCATCATGCGGTCGTTGCAGGTGGGGGCGCGGTAGAAGATTTCTTCAGCGGGCGCGGCGAGGAGTTCCTTGCCTTCGGGCTTCATGGAAACGAGTTCGCCGGTCTTTTTCGACCAGGTCAGGAATCCGATGGTGAGCGTGTCCGCGGTTTCCTTCACGTCGGAATCCGTGATGGTCATCTTTCCGGAACGGGCGTCCTGGAGCTTCGAGACAGCGGCGGGAGCCTGGGCCGGAGCGGAAAGCGCGAACTGTGTACGGGTGATCTCGTGTTTCGGACCATCGCAATAGACGTTCAGGAAACACCATGCGTTGGAGGCGGGCGCGTCGAACGGGACTTCGACGACTGCGGATTCGAAGCACTGGGTCACCGGGACGTTCAGGACGCCGGATTTGACGACTTTGCCGTTCGCGGTCTCTTCCCAGCGGAATTTCAGGTCTGCGGTCGAGGCGTTGTTGCGCTCATTGATGACCGTCAGGTTCTTTCCTTCAAGCTTGAAGCGGATCGGAGCCTGGCAGACGCGGACTTCCTGCGCGCCGGGATGCGGCGTGACGGATGCGTCCACGATGCCGTTCAGGACCTGGGTGCGGTTCTGTCCGTTGGCCTGGTAATTGTAGTTTTCGCCGAAGTCGTTGCCGTAGCCGTAGTTGACTTCGCCGGTCTTCGCGATCACGTTCAGGAGCGCCTTGTCCGCCCAGTCCCAGAGGAATCCGCCATGGAATCCGCGGTTCTCATTGACGAGATCCCAGTATTGGAAGATGTTTCCGGTGGAGTTGCCCTTCGCATAAGCGTATTCGCACAGGATGATCGGGCGGTTGTCGTTCCGGCCGTTCATCATGGACCGGATGCGGTCGGGACGCGTGTACATGGGGCACAGGATGTCGCTGATGAGCGGTCCGGGGTTGCCGCTTTCATACTGCACGGGACGGGTCGGGTCGGTGAAGCGGATCCAGTTCGCCATGGCGGCCTGGTTCGCGCCGGAACCGGATTCGTTGCCGAGCGACCAGAACCCGATGCACGGGTTGTTGCGGTCGCGGAGCACCATGCGTTCGGCGCGTTCGAGGTAAACCGGTGCCCAGGCGGGATCTTTCGAAAGCTGCGCGCCCATGCCGTGCGTCTCGATGTTGGTCTCGTCGACGACCAGCAGGCCGTATTCGTTGCAGAGTTCGTACCAGCGGTTGTTGTTCGGATAGTGGCTGGTGCGGACGGCGTTGAAGTTGAGCTTCTTCATCGTCTCGATGTCGAGGCGCATATCCTCCTCGGTCACGGCGAACGCGTGTTTCGCGCTGATGTCGTGACGGTCCACGCCGCGCACGATGAGCCGCTGGCCGTTCAGCAGGACGTCCCTGCCCCGGATCTCGATCTGGCGGAATCCGACCGGCACATACTGCACCTCAAGCGTCTTGCCGGAATCGTCGACGAGGTGCAGGAAGAGTTTGTAGAGATACGGGGAATCCGGGGACCACTGTTCGGGCGCGGCCACACGCATGGAAATGATCGCGGCGCCGCGTTCCGAGCGCTGACCGAACATGCCGGACTGGCCGCTGAAGCGTTCCGTACGGCTTTCGGCGACAAGCTTGCCGTCGGCATCCAGCAGGCGGGCTTTCACGCGGACGCCGGGATACGATGACATCGGGAGATCCCCGATGGGCTGACGCGGCAGCGCGCGTGTTTCCACATACGCCATGACCTCCAGATTGGCGTCGGATTTTTCATGACGCTGGTTCTTCGCGGGATCGGTGAACGTGGTCCTGACCGACCAATCGCGCAGATGCACGGGGGAAAGCGCCATCAGGCGGACGTCGCGGTAAATGCCGCTCATGCGCCAGACGTCCTGGCATTCAAGGAACGTCCCGGTCGAGAAACGGTATACCTTTACGGCGAGCGTGTTTTTGCCGGGCTTCAGGAGCTTCGTGATCGCGAATTCGGACGGCAGACGGCTGTCCTCCGCATAACCCGCGTACTGGCCGTTCACCCAGAAATCGTACGCGCTGTCCACGCCGTCGAACACGATGCGGACATCGCGTTCCAGCCAGTCCGCCGGGACGTCGAACGTGCGGCGGTAGCATCCGGTCGGGTTGGCCTCGGGCAGCAGCGGCGGATTCGCCTCTTTCTGGAAGAGGTAGATATTATTGATATAGACGCCGCGGTCGGGGACACGCATGTCGCTCTGCCAGTTCGAGGGGACCTTCATGTCCATCCACGAGGAATCCGCGAAATCGGGACGGATGACGTCGTCCGGCACTTCGTCCGGCTTGCCGAACAGCTGGAACTTCCATGTGCCGTTCAGGTCGAGCGTGTACTTCGACGGCGTCTTCCGGTAATCCGCCGCGGACGCTTCATCGAAGAATGTCCCGTAGATCGGGGCATGGCTGAGTTCGCGGTTGACGCCGGTGGTGCGCAGGTCGGCGAAATGATGGGGATGTGCCGATACGGCATCCTGCGTTTCCACGCAGTACGCGGATCCGGCGGTGGCGCATGCGATGGCGAACGAGAAAAGCGTGAGGGGAGCGTGTTTCATGTTTCGTCTTTCTCTTGGTTTGGGGTATAATGAGAGTTAAAGAACAAGTTAAAAGATAGATGACTTCTGTTTTGCGGTTCTTTCCGGTTTTGAATTTGAACGGAACGGCGGAAAGGATGTCCGCATCACGCAAAACTATACACTCATCCCTGCCAAAAGTCAAACCATCTCATGAGAAAGTGCGAAAATAACGTAAAAATAACGTTTGGCACAGAAAACGGGTTCCGGCACGATCCCGACGCGGACCGGAAACTCTCTTTACATTGCGGCAAACAAATCCACGAGTTTGTCGTAGGTCAGCGGTTTGAGGAGGGTCCCGTTGAAGAGCTTCGTCCGGTCATCGCGTTTGAATTCCGTGTCGGCCGTCAATGCGTAGACGGGGAGACCGCCGAAGCGGGAATCGGCGCGAAGCTTCTCGACGAACTCCATGCCGTTCATGTTCGGCATCCAGAGGTCGGAGAGGACGAAATCGTAGGGACGCCCTTCTTTTTCAGCCAAATCAAGTTCCGCGAGCGCTTCCTCGCCGTCGCATGCCTGGCCGATCGAGACGACGCCCGCTTTCTTCAGGAAGGCGGACAGGATGGACCGGTTGACCTGGGAATCGTCGATGACGAGCACATGTTCCGGGTGGTTCTTCGGCGCGGCAAACATTTTCGGCGCGGCGGCCGTTTTTGTCGTTTCTCCGGAGACCGCGACCCCAGGGATGCGGGCCCTGAACGTCGATCCCGTCCCGACTTCGCTTTCAACGGCGAGTTCGCCGCCCATCGCCTCGATCAGGCTCCTGCAGATGGAAAGACCCAGCCCCGATCCGGTCGCCCGGTCCGGCGCATGGCTGGGGTCATGGACCTGAACGAACGGATCAAGGATGCTTTTCAGCATGTCGGACGGGATGCCGCAGCCGGTATCGGAAACGGAAAACTCCAGGTTCGTGTCCGCGTAAGACGCGGCAACTGTGATGGTGCCGCTCTTCGTGAACTTGACGGCGTTGCCAATCAGGTTGAAGAGGATCTGACGGAACCGGTGTTCGTCCAGAAGGACCTCCGGCACGTCCGCCGTCCGGTTGACGAGTTCGATCCCCTTCTCCGCGGCGGCGAGCCGGAAGGAGGCGAACACATTGTCCGTCAAGCGGGACAGCAGCAAGGGCTCCGGATGGAGCGTCATCTTTCCCGAGTCGAGTTTCGCGAGATCGAGGACGTCGTTCACGAGCTGCAGAAGAGTCGTGCCGCTTTCGCGGATGGATTGAAGCGCTTCGTCCATCTCCGCCGGACTCTTGATCCCGTTCTGAAGAAGCTCGGAATATCCGAGGATCGCGTTGAGCGGCGTACGGATGTCGTGGCTAACAATGCTGAAGAACATGCTCCTGGCCTTCTCCGCCTTGCGGGCACGTTCGAGCGCTCTCTCAAGCTCGATCATGTGCCTCGCCGCCTCGACGTCCTGGATGACGAAGGTATGGAAGAAGCAGTTGCAGACGAGGCATCCGAGCGAGGTGAACGGCGTGAGCGGCCAGATGACCTGGAGGAGATTCGCCACCGCGATCGTGACGGAGAACAGCAGGATCATCATGTTCCGTCTGCGGACGGCGGGATCGCGTGCGTTGAGGGCATTCGCGAACGCGGCCCCGGCGATCAGCATGATGAAAGCAATCAGAAGCGTAAAGGTCAGATAGCGTTGGTTTCCGAAAAGATACTTTCCATTCTCGTCGAAATAGAAAATACAGCCGTTGAAGCAATTGGCCGTCAGCATTACGATGTTGAAGACTAAAAGCGCATACCCGAACCAGGAGAAGAGCCGCGATGCCCGTTTGTCGAAGTCAAGATAGACGATGACGAACCGGCACCACATGAAAACGAACACGGGGAGCGAAAGGAAGTACAGAATGGTATCCGCATACAGGATGCGCGTCCAGTCAAGTCCCGCAAAGACGCCCCATGCGCCGTCCGCCAAATAGTAGAACAGGACGCCGAACAGGAATCCGCGGTAACGCCGCCCGCGTTCGGTAACGATCCCGCGTCCGGTGAGCGGTTTAAAATTGATGATTAAATGAATCGCGATTGCGAGTAAAGAGAATATGGAATACGAGTAGCCCTGCATAATGTCAACCTTGCCGAACCCAGCTTTGTTTTATGTGAGTTAGCCTCCCCTCCCCTGAAAATCCCTTCAGCTGAACAATCTGGAAAGTTTTTCGATGGTGACGGGTTTCAGGAGGATCCCCGTGAACCCGTGCTCCTCGAATTTCTTCTGTTCCTCGATGTCGGCGGTAACGGCATAGACCGGAAGGTTGGCGAACCGTTTGTCCGCGCGTACCTTTGTTACCAGGTCCTTGCCGTCCATCTTCGGCATCCACATGTCGGTCAGGACCAGGTCGAACGGAGTGTCCGCCCCAGCGATCTTTTCCCATGCGGCCTGTCCGTCGACGGCGGTCGCGACATTGCGCAGGCCGATCCTTGTGAGGAGCGCTTTCAGGACGGCGAGATTCAGCGGGACATCGTCCGCAATCAGGATGCGGTATTCGCCGATCTCTTTTTGCGTGCCGGAAATCCTGATCCTGGCGCTCGTGTCGTCGCCGTTGATCCGTTGATTGAGGAGTTCCTGCCCGGCGGCGGCCTTCTTGTCCGCGTCGGGCGAATGCTCTGTACACTTCACCTCGCGGAGTTCCAGCGTGAACGTGGAGCCTTTCCCGAGTTCGGAGACGAACGTCAGGTTGCCGCCCATGCGCATGGCAAGCTGTTTGCAGATGGCGAGACCGAGGCCGGTCCCCTTTGTCTTCGCTTTCGTGCCCACCTGCACATACGGAGTCATGAGTTTTTCCTTTTCGGCTTCCGCGATGCCGCAGCCGGTGTCCGAGACGGACAGCGTGAAAACGCCGTTCGCGTTGCTGATATTATTTCGGAACGACGCTTTGACGCGGATTTCGCCGTGTTCCGTGAACTTGACGGCGTTGCCGATGAGGTTGAACAGGATCTGCCGGATGCGCTGCGGGTCGATCTCGAGCAGCGGCAAATCCCCGTATTCCTCCTTCAGCTTGACGTCGCTGTTCACGGTGGTCACGTCAAAGGAATGGAGCACGGAAGTGACGATCTCGCGGACGTCGGTGAGTTCCGGCTTGATGTCCATCTTGCCGGATTCGAGTTTGGAGAGGTCCAGCACGTCATTGATGAGCTGGAGCAGCGTGTGGCCGCTGGTGGAAATGGCGGACAGCGCTTTTTCGCGTTCCTTCATGTCGTCGATGCCGCCGATCAGGAGCTCGGTGTAGCCGATGATGGCGTTGAGCGGCGTGCGGATGTCGTGCGACACGGAGGAGAAGAAGTAGCTCTTCGCCCGTTCGGCTTCGATTTCCTTGTCGAGCGCGGTGTGCAGTTCATCGTTGGCACGCTTGCGTTCCAGCGCGTTCTCCAGCACCTTCACGCTCATCTGGATGAATTCTTTTTCGATCTCGGCAAGCGTCCGTTTCTGAGCATAGCCGATGACGATGTCGCCGAAGCGTTTGCCGGCCAATGTGACGGGCATGGAATAAGACGTCGACGGCCTCCATGTTCTGGTCTCGGGATCAAAAATGCCGTAGGTATGGATGAGCGACTGCGGCGCATCTCGGTCGATCACGAAGGATTCCATCGGCACAATATCTTTTGTGTAGTAGCGGAAGTCGTCCAGAGTGGCGACGAGGCGTTCGCAGGGGGCCTCGTGGATACGGTGCGCGTGGCAGTCCGGCTCGACGATCGCCTGCCCCAGTGTTTCGTCGCAGCGGATCAGGTGGCAGAAATCCGCGCCGAGACGTCTGCGGATGACCTCGATCACTTTCTGCGGATGGGACACCGCGTCGTAGGACTGAAGCGCGAGCAGGGCTTCGCCGATCGCCTCGCTGTTGCGGTGGGTCTCCATCGCCTCCGTCACGTCCTGCGACATGCCGAAAAGGCAGGTGTTTCCGTCCAGGTCCGTGAGTTTGAGTTTGGTCGTCAGAAAACTGTACGGTTTCCCGTGCGCGTCCAGTGCATTTTCAAAAAAGGAATTGGGTTCATCGCCGGAAAGCGCCTTGCGGTCTTTCGCCACAAAGTCCGTTGCCGTGCTTTCTTCGAACAGTTCGGCATCGGAATACCCGATCGTTTCGGCGACCGAGGGCTTGCACGCAAACCGTGAAAACGCCATGTTGCAGTCCACATAGCGCTCCGTTTTCGCGTCCTTGATGAAGAACATGATCGGGATGTTGTCCAGGACGCTGCGCAGGAATTTGTTCGCACGTCCGCGCAGACGGAGCAGGAACAGGGTAAACAGCACAAGAAGCGGAGCAAAACAGGTCATCGCAAGCATTTGGTAGAAGTAAAAGCGATGATACCGGTCGAGGACATCTTTTCTCTGCGATGAAAAGAACAGAATTGCATTCCCGAGGTTTCTGTCGATCGAGTTGTATATTTGGTCTTTATAGAGGGAGTAATCTTTCCCGAAGACGATTGCGATCGCCATTTCGCGGCGCTGCTCCGGCGATGCCGCAAGTTCCGCTTCCGTGAGAGGATAATCGTGCACTTCTTTCGGACAGGACGGATCGTCCAGATCCTGATCGGAATCGACCAGCCTCATGGCATGAAACTCCAGCTGCATCAGGTTGACCGAGTGCTTCATGCCGTTCACGAGGATCTTTTCGAGCTTTTCTCCGTTCGGGAGACGGGCGGCTTCCTCGATGCCGGCTTCGCGATGCTTGTCCACGTAGGCTTCTTTGAAATACGCGTCGCGATATTCCTTATTCCCGGATACGATATAATTCCGCACGGCATTCGTCAGGATGTCCGAACCGGTCTGGAGCAGATCGCCGGCCTGATTACATTGCATGAGATATTCATCGGTCATCCCCGTTTCGATCGTGATGCGGTTCAGACGAACGGTGTTGAAAACCAGAAAACCGAGCAGGATCAGAGTCAGCAGACTGAAAATCAGGATATAAAGTTTCGCCCGGTGCGCAACGGTGATTCTGTGATCCAAGGGTGGCTCCTTTCCGATGAAGTATTAATTAGATTGTTGTTTTTCGCGGGAATATAGCACACCTTTTGGGGTTTGTCAAGGAAAAACAAGTCGCAAAAGCCCAAAAAGACGTTTTTTTCATCACTTATTGCACGTTCTAAATATAGAAAAGCCCAGTTCCTTGCGGAAACCGGGCGATATGTCTGCGATAATAAAAAGAGATGAAGGCTTGTCAGGCATCCGATTTGCTGTTCTCTGACTCGGTGGCGCGGTTGCGGATCAGAGCGTATCCCGTCACGCAGATCCCCGCCAGGACAAGCAGGTCAAGAGCCGCAAGAAAGAGAATCAGATGGTTCCGCGAAGAACCAGCATCCGACGGATCATGTTCGAACGGTTCGATCCATTTCCGCTGCAGGCGTCCCAGCGTACCGTCGGCGCGCATTTCAGTCAAAGCGTTGTCGAGCTTCGCTAGAAACTCGGAATTCTTTTCCGCGATCCCCAGGCACATTTGCCCGGTTGCGATGTCCATGCGTCCGCGGAAACGTTCCGCATCGCGACCGAACGATCGAAGCGCGACTTCTCCGATGGTGGCATGTGCAATGAAGCAATCGCGTTCTCCCCGCAGGACGGCATTGACGCAGTCCGTGACGGTTTCATATTCGAAACAGTTGCGCCAGAGATGCTGGCGGATCATCGTCTCCTTCAGGCCGCAGCCTTCGATGAGCGCGATCCTTTTGTTGTAAAGATCGTTGAACGATTCGCTCTGTTTCAGTTCGAATGCGACAAATTTCTCCTCGAACGTCGGGATCGTGAACGCGCAGTCCATGACCGAGGAGTCCTGTTTGTCGCAGCCCATGATCAGGTCGGCCTCGCTTTCCTTGATCATGGCGACGGCTTCGACCCAGCTCGTAAGCTGAAATTTCAGATTGTATTCCAGACGGTTGGCAAGTTCGGCGACAAGCTCGATGTCATATCCGCGCGGGACGAAATCGCCGTGGGCGTAGGAAAAAGGCTTGTAATCGATGTCCCCGACGACACGGAGCGTCCTGTCGAACGTGTTTTTCGGGAGAACGGTCATCTCCGGCTCGATCCATTGATCCTCCTGGGAATGACGTGTCGGCAGGGCAGCCACCAGGATCGCGCCCGTGATGATCAGGAAAAGGACGGCAAGCCAGAAAATCGATGCTCCGGGCTTCCGGATTCGTGAAATAGAATCGTTCATCTTTGTTTGGAGTGGAAACGTTGTAAATGGATGCGTGTTTTCATAATATATTTCATCCGGCAGAAAAATCAAGCGGAAACCTCTATTTCACGGCAAAAAACAGGAAAATGCCATCCTGTCTTTCAAGCGCGGATGGAGCGGATCGGAATAGTCAGCTTTCGGGCACGGTTTCGATCCGGCATCCGTTTTGCATAATCGAAGAAAATAAACGCGCCATGCTTGCATTTTTCAGGTCAGCGGAGTATATTATAAGATAATTTATGTTATGGGCGATTAGCTCAGCTGGTTAGAGCGTCATGCTTACACCGTGAATGTCGGCGGTTCGAATCCGTCATCGCCCATGTTTTTCTGTTATTTCAACCCATTCAGATACAACGGAGAACGAATCATGCATGAGTTCAGAACGCATACCTGCGGCGAACTGAGAAAAAGCGACGTCGGAATCACTGCGCGCCTGTCCGGCTGGATCCACAGCGTGCGCGACCACGGCGGAATCATCTTCATCGACCTGCGCGACCACTACGGCAAGACCCAGGTCGTGATCGACCCGACCAAGGATTTCTACCAGGAACTCGAACGCTGGCGCGTCGAGACTGTCGTGTGCTTCACGGGCAAAGTCGTGGCGCGCACCCCCGAAACCGTGAACCCGAAGATCGCGACCGGCGAGATCGAACTCGTGGCCGACGAGATGACCGTGCTCGGCGAGACCGAACAGCTCCCGTTCCTCGTGGCGAAAGACGAGGACGCGCCGGAAGCGCTCCGCCTCAAATACCGTTTTCTGGACCTCCGCCGCGACGAGCTCCACAACCATATCGTGATGCGCGCCAAGCTCATCGAAGCCCTGCGCCGCAAGATGTGGGACCTCGGGTTCACCGAATACCAGACCCCGATCCTCACCAGCAGCTCCCCGGAAGGCGCCCGCGACTACCTCGTCCCGAGCCGCGTCCACCCCGGCAAGTTCTACGCCCTGCCCCAGGCTCCGCAGCAGTTCAAGCAGCTGCTGATGGTCGCCGGGTTCGACCGCTACTTCCAGATCGCGCCGTGCTTCCGCGACGAAGACGCGCGCGCCGACCGTTCCCCGGGCGAATTCTACCAGCTCGACATCGAAATGAGCTACGCCACGCAGGACGACATCTTCGCAATCCTGGAAGACCTCCTCACGGACATCTTCCCGAAGTTCACCGACAAGCAGATCAGCCCCGCCCCGTTCCCGCGCATCCCGTTCCGCGAATCCATGGAACGCTTCGGCACGGACAAGCCCGACCTCCGCAACCCGCTTGAGATGATCGACGTCACCGACATCTTCAAGGACAGCGGATTCCAGGCGTTCTCCAAGACCGTCGCGGCGGGCGGCGTCGTGAAGGCGATCAAGGTCAGCGGCATCGCGAAGGCGGACAATCCGCAGCCGCGCCGTTTCTACGACGAAATGATCGCGTTCGCGCAGGAATGCGGCGCGAAGGGCATGGCGTATATCATCTGGAGCGCGGGCGAGACCAAGAGCCCGATCGTGAAGTTCCTCACCGGAAACGAACTGCCTTCCCTCGCCGAAAAGGCGGGCATCCGGGACGGCGACGTGCTGTTCTTCCTCGCCGACAAGCGCGCCCTCGTGAACTCCGTGGGCGGCAAGGTGATCGGCGAACTCGGACGCCGTCTCGGCCTCATCGACCCGAACGTCTTCAAGTTCTGCTGGATCGTCGATTTCCCGATGTTCGAGACCGACGAGGAGACCGGCGCGCTGATCTTCTGCCACAACCCCTTCTCCATGCCGCAGGGCGGGATGAAGGCCGTCGAGACGCAGAACCCGCTTGATATCGTGGCGTACCAGTACGACATCGTGTGCAACGGCATCGAACTCTCCTCCGGCGCGATCCGCAACCACCAGCCCGAGCTCATGTACAAGCTCTTCGAGATGTGCGGCTATACCCGCGAGGTCGTCGACGACAAGTTCGGCGGCATGATCCGCGCGTTCAAGCTCGGCGCGCCGCCGCACGGAGGCATCGCCCCCGGCGTCGACCGCATGGCAATGCTCCTCGCCGACGCCCCGAACATCCGCGAAGTCATCGCCTTCCCGTTCAACCAGCAGGCCGAAGACCTGATGATGAACGCCCCGGCGGCCGTCGACATGAAGCAGCTCCGCGAACTCCGCGTGATCCCCGTCCCGCAGGAGCTCAAATACGAAGAGACCTTCAAGAAACTTCTGGCCGAGGCCGAACGCATCCGCGCCGCGGAAGCGGCCGCCGCAGCCATGAATTCATCCGCGGCTCCGGAGCAGAACTGAACGCGCTCCGGACCACCGCCCTGCCCCGCCGCAACGGAGGACCGGTATGCCAGCCAAACGGCAGAAACAGACCACCATCAAACGGAAAACCGCCGGAAAGAAGTCCAAAAAGACGAATCAGCCGAGCACTCTGCTGATCTCCGTCCACCGGACGCAGGCGGTCTTCCTGCTTCTGCTCTTCGCGATCATCGGCATCCTGATGGGCATCGGAGTATGGAAGGCCGGAACGTCCATCATGAGCTACATGGACCGTTCGTCCCGCTACGATAAAATGATCGTGGCCGCCGGACGCCGCAACGGCGTTTATCCGCCGCTCCTGAAGGCCGTCATCTGGAAGGAAAGCCGGTTCGACGCGTCCGCACGCGGCAGCAAGGGCGAAATCGGCCTCATGCAGGTCATGCCTTCCTCGGCGGTCAAGGACTGGGAAAATACCTTCCAGCGTCATGTACCGTCCGATGGCGCGCTGATGGATCCCGCGCTCAACATCGAGATCGGGTCCTGGTTCCTCGGTCGGGCGCTGGACCGCTGGAAGGACTACAACGATGCGGAGGCGCTCGCCCTCTGCGAGTACAATGCGGGCATCCAGCGCGCCGACGCATGGAAACCGCTTCTCCACGACGGCAAAGTCATGCCGAACATCGACATCGAATCCACGCGCAAATACGTCCGGGACATCCTCGAACGGCGCGATGAATACGCACAAACCTGGAAATGGGAGAAACTCAAATGAACAAACGTTTCCGCCTGATGAAATCCGCCTCCATGCTCGCCGTCCTCCTCGCTCCCTGCGCCTTCCTTTCCCTCGGATTGGGCGCGAAGGACAAAGAACCCGTGCGCCACTGGGACTTCGAGAAATCGAAGCTCGACAGCGACGGCATCCCGGACGGCTGGAGCTATCGCGGCAAACCCGGCACGCCCGACGTGAAGTACGAAATCGTCGAGGACAAGGAGCTGAAGCACAAAGTCCTGCACATCACATCCGATAAAGCGTCAGGGGTGATCATGGTCGACAGCTCCGACGTCGATCTGAAGAAGTATCCGATCATGCGCTGGCGTTGGAAAGCCGTCACGCTCCCGACCGGCGCGGACGCCACGGTTAAGTCCAAGGACGACCAGGGCATCGCCGTCTACGTCGGCTACGGCAAGCTCACGCAGAGCAGCATCTCCTACAACTGGCAGACCGAGACTCCGAAGGGAAAATCCGGCAGTTCCACCTACAATTGGGTCGTCGACGTCGACTGGTTCACCCTGCGCGACAAGAACGACAAGATGGACACCTGGTTCGAGGAGGAAGTCAACGTCTACGACGACATGATGAAGATTTTCAAGAAGATCCCGTCCGGCTGGGCCCTGAGCATCTCCTCGAACAGTCAGTACACAGCCTCGAAGGCCGATGTCTATCTGGACTACGTCGAGTTCGTCGACAAGAAGACCGCCGAGGCGAAGAAGGACGAAAAGAAAGACGAGAAGAAGGACGAGAAGAAGGACGAGAAGAAGGACAAGTAATCCTCCCTTCCCTCTACGCTTTTTCTGCTTTTTTCGGGCTGACGGACTTCGCATCCGCCGGCCCGTTTTCTGTCTTTGGGTGTCACCGTTCGACGCATATAAAATCGCAAAGCGCCGGAATTCCGTATATTTCGTAAGCTTAAATTGCTCATTTTATCGGATTATTTTTCGTTTTTTTTGTTTTTTGAGCTTGATTTTTCGGCCGATATGCAGTATAATATGTTAGACGTGCGTGCAATGCGTGCCGCTCGTCGACAGAGTTGATATCGGCCGTCCTCAATTTTTAGCGGCGGCTTCCGAAGACAACACACAGGCACCCGAACGCAAAGGAGGCTTGAAACATCATGAAAAAACTGTATTTCACCGCATTGACGGCGGCCGTGCTGGCGCTCGTCGCGGCGTCGGATTTCGCCGCGGACGCGGAACGGACGACCGAGACGGAACAGGAAAAGAAAACGACGACCACGACGACCACCACGACCGTGATCACGGAAACGGTCAGGACGAAGGCGAAGGAAAAGCCCGCTTGGAAGCCGTTCAAGGTCTGCGTGCTGGATTTTACCTCGATCGACATCAACGGACAGATCCGGTTCCTCGACACGAAGAACAATCCGATCGTGATCCCGCCGCAGAACACGCTGAACGACGCCGACCATCGGACCATCAACTCCATCATGCAGGGCTATGTCCGCATGATCGACGCGTGGGACAGCAGCTGGACGAATTCGGCGAACCGCGAGGCGCAGGTGGACGACAACGTCTTCACGCGCAAGAAGGCGATCGACCTGTACAACACGATCGTGAAGGGCGAGCCGCGTCCGATGGTGATCGGCGCCGAGTACCTGAGCGCGTACCTGGGCAAGCACAACGACGTCTTCGGGACCATGGAAGTCTCGCAGGTGGCCGCCGCCATGCAGAAACTCCAGAAGGAACCCGATTTCCCGCGCGACTTCATGCTCCGCATCGCGAAGGAGACCGGAGCCACGCACCTGATCTACGGCACCGTCTCGGACATCCACAGCAAGACCCGTTCGTTCTCCGGCTACGGCATCAACACCAACACCACCACGTACGAACTGGACGTCACGATCAAGATGATTGACCTCGCGGCGCAGCACAGCGTGTACAGCAACGTCTACACGGGCAGCTACCGCGAACAGCGTCCGGTCAGTACGGAGGCGTTCGACAACAACATCTTCCTGTCGCTCATGAAGTCCGCGCTGGAACAGGCCGCCGAGGACCTCTACAGCGTCTGCCAGGAAGGTCGCAAGAACAAAGTGACCGTCACGCCGATGCCGTACATGGTCACGGTCACGCCGACCGGCGGAGAAGGGTTCAACGCATCGGATGCCACAGTTTATGCGGACGGCATCATCGTCGGCGCGGGCGGCGAGGCGTTCCCCCTGCCCGAAGGCGCGCACAAGATCGAGATCAAGGCCGACGGCTATCAGACCAAGACGCTCTCGCTGGACGTGAAGTCCGACCAGAAGATCACCACCACTTTGGAACAATAACCGGAAAGGATGACTGCAATGAACTTCAAAAAACTCATCACCGCACTTGCATGCGTCGTTCTGTCCGCCGGCGTTTTCGCCGCCGATAAGCTTGCCGTCGCCGAACCCGTCGGAAAGGGCGGCGTGCCCGCGTCCGACATCGAGGCGTTCTGGGGCATCCTGGAATCCTCGATCCAGTCCGACGAATACACGCTGGTCTCCCGCGGCGCGCTGAAACAGATGCTCACGGAAATCGGCCTCACGACCAGTTCCGACCTCGTAAGCCTGAACTCCACCCAGAAAGCCAAGCTCGGCGAAGTCGAGGGCGTGAAATACATCCTCGTCTCCGAGATCAGCAAGTTCGGCACCCGCCTGAACTGCACCATGCGCATCCTCGACGCCACCACGGGCGAGATCGATCAGGCGCGCACCGCGAATCTGCGCGTGAAGGACCTCGACGAACTCGCCGACCAGATCGAAGCGACGCTGCAGAAACTCCTGTCCGACGACAAATCGCTCCACCGTTCCGCGATTCTTTCCCCGGTCATCAAGGTCTCCGCGCCGTCCTACCTCGCCGACGACTTCAATGTCCGCCTCGAAAACGAGATGCTCGACAAGGGCCTGCGTCTCCAGAATCTCCAGTCCGTCACAAAGATCCTGAAGAAGAACGATATGGACAATCTGAACGAGCTGGAACCGAAGATGTACGTCAAGGTCGGAAAGCTCCTCGAAGTCGAAATGCTTCTCCAGGCCACGATCACGCGCTTCGAGATCGAAAAAATCGCCTACAACGTCGCCGAGACCGGAGCCAGCGGATTCCGCTACATCGGCAACCTCGAAGGCAGCGTCCGCATCATTTCCGCGCAGACCGGCGAAACGCTCGGCAGCGTCCCGTTCGACGAACGCGTCGACTTCCGCACCATTCCGATCTCGACCAGACGCGACTGGACCGTCGACGACTACGGCAAGCACCTCATCCGGACCGTCATCCCGCAGAAAGTCATCCCCGGCATCATGAAGTCCCCGGCGTTCAAAGACAAGAATCCGCCGAAAGCCGAAGCAGAGGAAAAGAAGGCCGAAACGAAGAAGGCCGGCGCTCCCGGCAAGCCCGACCCCGCGATAGAACTCGAAGGCGTTATAGAATAACACCATGACGATCCGCCGTTTCCTCTCCATTCTCGCATGTCGTATTCTCCCCGCTGTGGCGGCCGGCATCCTCTTTGCCGGCTGCTCCAGCGTCGTGAACTCGCATTCGCAGAAAGAGGACATGATGGAGTACTATCTGAACGGCGAGAACGAGGACGCGCTGGACGAGATCGAGTACAAGCTCCGCGAACCGGCATGGTACAACACCTCGGTCGTCGACACCGGCGACGAACTGGTCTGGCGGCTTGAGGCCGGAAGCATGAACTTCCACGTCGGAAACTTCGAGGAATGCATCGACCAGCTCAAGATCGCCGAGGAGCTGATCGAACAGTACGACGATCGCGCCGAAGTCAGCGCGCGCGACATCGGCGCGGAAGCCGGAGCCGCCCTGACCAACCTCAACGCCCTGCCCTACCGCGGCTGGTGCCGCGACCGCATCGCGCTCGCCGTCTACAAAGCGTTTGCCTACCTCGGAAAAGGCGACGAGGAGGCGTTCCACGCGCAGATACGCCGCCTGCGCAACGAACAGAAGAAGGTTCAGGACGACTACAGCACGTTCTTCGAACAGGAGAAGGCCGAGCTCGAGGCGGAAAAGGCGCAGAACCCGGACGCGGCGAAACAGACCGATTCGCTGGGAAGCATTGAGAAGCTTACCGGCAATTCGGACAATGCCGCGTTCAAAAACAACCTCGCCAAAGTCAAGAAGGTCGCCAACAAAGGCTACGGAAATTTCCTCAACCCCGCCGCGATCTTCCTCTCCGGGCTCGGGTCTATCCGAGACGGCGAATACGACAACGCGCGCATCGACTTCCAGCACCTCGTCGAAGCAATGCCGAACAATCCGCTGTTCCGCCAGTATTACGTCACGGTCCTCCAAAAAGCCGGACGGGAGATCCCCGAAAACCTCGCGGACGTCCAGCCGTTCGATTTCCCGCTGGATCAGAACTGCGTTTTCGTGGTCTTCGCGAACGGACGGAGCGCGGCGCTGGAGGAAAGCTCGATCTACTTCCCCGTTATGGCCGCCTGGCCCTCGTGCGCGTTCTTCGATGCGCCGTTCAAGGACCTCGAAGCCGAGGCCGCGGGCAAAAAATACGGCTCCCTGATCCTCGCGGACATGGACGGCATCCTCGCGCAGGAATTCGACGAACGCCTCCCCGGCATCATCACGCGCATCGTCCTGAGCACGCTCATCAAGGAGGCCGCCTACTACGCCGGGATCGCGGTGATCGCCGCGCAGAAAGACATGGATCCGGCCGTTCAGGCCGCCGCACTCGCGACCGTCGCCATCGGCGGCGCCGCCTACCGCGCCGCCATGAACACCGCCGACACGCGCGGCTGGGAGATCCTTCCGAAGGAATTCCAGCTCACGCAGTTCCCGGTTCCGGCGGACAGGCAGGTCAAGCTCAAGCTTCATCTGACCGGAGGCAACGAGCTCGTCAAGGAACTGCAGCTCCCCGCGGACTGCAAATCCGCCATCATCTTCGTCGATGCACCCAGCGTGCAGAACGTGGCGTTCCACGTCCTGCCGATCAAATCCAAATAAGGAGAACAACCATGAAGAAAATATGCATGATCGGATGGTTCGCCGCCGTCATGATGCTGGCCGCGTGCCAGAACTCCGTGAACACGATCGAAAACGCGGACAAGACCATGACGCCGAACTATGTCAACGACTCCCGTTTCGTGACCGACGGCTTCCTGAAAAGGCGTCTCGCGCTCCAGAGTCTCACGCTCGGACAGACCGCCGACGGCTACAAGCGCGCCCAGGTCGAAGTCACGAACGTCCGCACCGGCGTCGCCGCGCAGTTCTGGAGCACCATCACGCGCGAAAACCCGTACCATATCCGCTACCGTTTCACATGGTTTACTGAGGACGGCATGGCCGTGAACCATACGGTCCTCGCCGACTGGCAGGACGCCGTCATCATCCCCGGCGAAACCCTCTTCCTCCAGTCCGTCGCCCCGAACAGGAATTGCAGCGATTTCAAAATCAGCCTCAAAGAGGCAGACTAATCATAAAGGATACCGCATATGAACGCACGTTTTCTGATCCTCGGTCTTTCCGCCGCCGGAGCCCTCGCGCTCGCCGCGTGTGAAAGCAATAACACCGTCATCTACGACCCCGCCACCACCAAGACCGGGCTCCGCGCCACCAAAACGGTCTCCAGCGAGGAAATGCGTGAGGTCACCGTCGCCGCCGTCCAGGAGGCCATGACCAACGCCAAATTCACCTCCTTCCTGAGAAAGTACAGGGAGGAAGTCGGCGATCCGGACGCCTGCCCCATCCTGAAGCTCGACAAGACCGTCAACAACACCGACGATCCCGATTTGAACACCTCCGAGATCACCGATATGCTCTTCGAAGAGCTCCTCAATGCCGGCAAGGTCGAGGTCACACTGGCCGAGGGCGCGGGCCGCACGCAGGCCATCGCCGCCTCCCGCGATCTCGAATACGACGAGAATTTCGACCAGAGCACCGTCGCGAAACGCGGCACGCTTCAGGCCGCCCGCCTCGTGCTCCGTCCGAAAGTCACCTCCAACTCCGTGAGCGACGGCGGCACCCGTGCCGTGACCCGCACCTTCGTGCTGGAAATGGCTGACGTGCAGACCGGTCTGGTCATGTGGCGCTTCACCAAGCAACTCGCGTTCATGAAGAAGAAAAGCTCCGTCGGCTGGTAATCCGACATCCGGTTCATCGTCGCATTGACGGATCCGCCTTCCCTGTCCGCGTGGCGGGGATTCGGCGGCATTACCATAAGGAGATTCATCCTATGCGCAACATCATTCTTTCCGCGGCATTCGCCGCTGTCGCGCTCGTCCTGAGCGCCTGCACCAACGTCGCCAAGTTCGACTATCAGGCGGCCCCCGGCACGCTGGCGAAACTTCGCGAACCCGGCTCCGCTACGAAATCCGTCGCCGTGATGCCCTTCATGGACCAGCGCGGCATTGGGAATATCGACCCCGGTCAGGCTCCGGCCCACGACGTCGGCGATCACGGCTCGTTCTTCCTGGGCTTCATCCCGCTCATGCCCTTCGGGTACGTCGAGAAAACCCAGCCTGAGAACAGCGAGGACTTCGTTTCGCTCGGTCGCTTCCACTTCGATGTCCAGAACGACCTCGCCGCCGCCTCGATCGCGAGTCTGAAGAGCTCCGGCCTCTTCTCGAACGTCACGAAGGCGAACAACGCCGCGCAGGCCGCGAACGCCGATTACATCTGGCGCGGCTCCGTGACCAGCACGTTCTACCGCGGCCGCATGTTCTCCTACGGTATCACATACTGCTTCTCGCACATCCTGTGGATCGTGGGCGTCCCATACGGCAGCTCCACCAACGAACTCGGCGTGAAGTTCGAGCTGGTCGACCGCGCCAGCGGCGACGTTGTCTGGGAATACAACTACCTCAACAGCGATTACCTCAACCACTGGATCTACGCCCGCGTCGGCAAGGACGTCAGCATCTATCCGCGGCTGATGAAGGAAGCCATGAATCAGGCGCTCTACAAGCTCTCGCAGGATATGCCCGATCTGTGAGGCATTCTGAACTGATCGTTTAAAAGCAAAAGAACCGCCCCCGGAATCCGATGAGGACCGCCGGGGGCGATTTGTATCTTCGCTATATGTTAGAGCTTACAGCGAGGCGAGGATGCCCTGCGTGCGCATTTCTTCCGTCTCGAAGACAGCTTCCGCAGTGCATTCGAGGAAGGCTCCGACCGCCGCGAGGTCATCGAACTTCTCGGGATCGTTGTCGTCGCCGAATTTGAGTGATATCTTTTCGAGCGCAACGCCGGAGACTACAACACTGTTCTCTCCGTCGGTGTAGGTGCGCGTGGAGGCGTTCCAGTTAGCGAAACTGCCGGACTCGAACCACAGCGTGACGGCGCCGGTCGCAGACTGGGACACCACGTCGTTGCCCCAGTTCCCGCCGAACGTGAACGTATCGTTTCCGCCGCCGCCCGCGAGCGTGTCGTCGCCCGCGCCGCCCGCAATCAGGTCGTCGCCGGTGTTGCCGACGATCCGGTCGTTTCCGGCGTCGCCGAACAGCGAATTGCCGCCCTCGGCGCCCCAGAGCACATCGTTGCCCGCGCCGCCGCGCACGGTCATCCCGGCGAGCTCGGCGGTGTAACGTTCGCTGGTCATATCGACCACGTCGTCGCCCTCGCCCGCGCGGACTTCGCGGATAAGGCTGAGACGCGCGGCATCGCCGAACTCGGAGTAGATGTCGTCCATGAAGAGGCCGTCGCCGTTATCCGTGTCGGAGAGATACAGGATGTTCGCCTCGGAATCCGCCCCCGTGAACGTATCGCGGATGCGGTTCTTGCCCGCGATCTCCGCAATGTCGCCCGTCACGGTGTTCTCCGCCTGATAAAGCGCACTCCAGACGTCTACCTCGTCGACGGTCGCGAAGAAGATGTCCGCCCGTCCGTTGCCGTTGGATACGATCTGGCACGGATCGAGGTCGGTCGGGACGACATTCGATTCGGCGTCGTTGAATGTTCCGCCCTCTTCCGCCACATGGCAGAAATAGAGATAGTTGCTCCGGTAGGAAACGTCGAACGCCGTACCGTTCGTGGCGATGCGGATCGCGGTGCTGAAATCGTCCTCCTGCGTGAACTCGACCCGGTATCCCCCCGTGTAACCTTCGTCGCTCCAGACCACAAGAGACCCGTCGCGAGACACCGCGGGTTTGAGGTCTTCCAGCTCAACACTGTGAAGGAATACTGATCCGAGTTCATGATGCACCAGGCGCAGCACCATATCCCCCGCGATCGCAAGGTCGTTCATGAGAGAGCCGTCGCTCACGGTAAAGACGTCCGAGGAAAGCGTGTCGTCCAGCTTGACGGAGAGTGCGCCGGTGAAGTACCCGATGTCCTCGGAGAGATACGCGCCCGCGTGGGGGGCCGCATCCTCCCCGGAAACTTCGATGAGGTAAGTCCCGGTGCCGTGGAAGTGGGTGAGATCATTGAGCAGGAACCCATCGGCATTGATGCAGAAGGTAACATCGCCATCGTTGACGAAACCGGTTTCGATGCAGTTGTAACCGTGGAACGTGACCGATCCGCAGTTGTAGACGGTATTGTTCTCGAGTTCGGGCGCGGGCTCGTCATCGGATCCATCCTCGGAACCGGCATCCAATCCGTTCTCGGATTCATCGTCGAAGTCGTCGTCGAATCTGTCATCATAGTCGTCATAATCCTCGTAATCACCATAGCTTTCATAGATAGCCACGTTTTCGAGTGTCATGACGCCCTCGTTCCAGATCGCACCGCCCAGATTCGCCCGGTTGTCGGAGAAGCTGCAGCCTTCAACGGTCATCGTCCCGTCTTTTGCATTGGCGATCGCGCCGCCGCGCCGGACAGTTTCCGATTCCGTAGAGATGACCGTATTGCCGTTGAACACGGATGCGGCAACCAGCATGACCGCGTCGTTGTAAATCGCGCCGCCCTCCGCTTCCGCGCTGTTCCCGTTGAATTCGCTGTTGTAAATATCCGTGTTGCTTACCGCGGCATAGAACGTGTCGTTGTAGACCGCGCCGCCGCGCAGAGCGGAGTTGTCCTGGAAGATGCACTGGTCGATGGACGCCTCGGCCCCCTGATGGAGCTCGATCGCGCCGCCCGCGTTCCCGGTCGGGTACGTCTCGGTCGCCTCGCCGGAAGTCGAATTGCCGGAGAACATCGCACCGGTCACGCTCATCGTGCCGCCGTTCTGCTGGATCGCACCGCCGAAATACGCCGTGTTGCCGGAGAACGTGCCCCCGGTGATCGTGTTCTCCGAATACATCAGCGCCATCGCGCCGCCCGCCGCGCCGCTGCCGGTCGCGCTGTTTCCCTCAAAATCGGTATTGACGAGGGAAAGCGTGCCGCCGTAGGTCTCGATCGCGCCGCCGTGCCCGGTGTAACCGTTCAGCGGACTTACCGAACAGGCGGAGAAAAATGCGTCTCTCAGGGAGATCAGGCCTCTGGCATCTTCCGGGGATGTGACGCCGGGCGTGAAATATCCGCCGTCCACGGTCATGGCGGTCAGGCAGATGCCCGCGCCGTACCAGCCGACCGCGTTCCGGCAAATGCCCGAACCGGAGATCGTGCCGCCGTTGACCTGGAGCCCGTAGAACAAGCCGGTTTCGTCCACGGCGACCAGGCCGTCCACGGAAATGGTCGAGTTGGCAAATGTCGCATCGTTGCCGACGAGCGCTTTGTCGTACTCGGGGGGAAGGATGGTCTCGCTCCAATCTTCGTCGTATTCGACTCTCGTGCCGATGGTCACGAATTCGACTGTTTCCTGTTCCAGTTTGGGGTTGGGGTCGCCGGTCAGAAACAGCTGCACGACGCCGTCTGTGGTTGTCTTTGTTACCATGTACTGCGGTCCTTTCTTGTGTTTTTGTGCAGGAACGCAGGCGCGAAGAAAAACAGCGTCGCAGTCCGTTCATCCGTCTATGAGACAGAACAGACTGTCCGCGATGCTTCCCCGTCTTGTGTTCCGGGCACAATTCCGCTTTTGCGGAGGGAACTTGAACGGAGCGGGGATCTGGCTCACCGCACCGTTGCGGCTCACAGTTGCGCGACAGTCCGTGAATTTCACACGGTTCACCCGGATTCCGTCCGATTGAAAGATGTTTGATGATATTAATATACCGTATCCATCCATTTTTTCAAATGCGCAGAACGAAAAAAAGCACCCCAAACCGAAGTCCGGGGTGCAGAGCGTTTTTCCTGACGTCCGTCCGGAGATTTGAGGTTCCGGCCGGGCGGAGTATCAGAGAACCGGAAGGATTACTTCGCGGGCTTCAGATACTTGTCGAGGAATTCGATGACGCGCTTGGAGTTCTTCTCATCGAAGAAACGTCCGTCTTCGTGGCCGCAGCCGTCGAAGAATCCGGCGCCTTCGAAGATCACTTTGTCCTTGCCGATGTACTTGGCAACGGTTTCGGCGAATTCCTTGGAGGAACCGATCGGAACGACGTTGTCCTTGGTGCCGTGCTGGATCAGGAATCCGGGAGCGGTCTTGGGATCGAGCGTGTGGGCATACATGCCCGGATCGGCGCGCTGCGCGGGAGCGGGATTGGTCTCGCGGTTGCTGTGGATCGGGAGACCGACGTAGGAGCTGTAGGGCCCCTGGTCGGCGTCGTGGCCCATCATGCCGCGGCCTGCTTCGGCCTCGGCGTCCTTGGCCTGCTGGTCCATGGTGAGGACGTTCATCGGGCCGAAGAGGTCGACGACGGCCTGGACGGAGGAGGAGTATTCGGCGTTGTCGCCGATATCGCCCATCATGAGGCCCTTGATGTTGCTGGTAGTGCCGAGGAAGCCCGCCATGTGACCGCCGGAGGAGTCGCCGATCGCGCCGATGTGGTCGGCATCAAGGTTGAGTTCCTTCGCGTGGGCGCGGATCCAGCGGACGGCGGCCTTGGCGTCATTCATCGGACGCGGGAAGGAGGCCTCGCTGGAGAGACGGTAGTTCAGGGAGAAGACGGCATAGCCGGCCTTCACCAGGCGATCGAAGAAACCGGCGTTGCAGCCGCGGGCGCTGCCGCCCATCCAGGCGCCGCCGTGGATGTAAAGGATGGCCGGAGCCTTCTGGCCTTCCTTGATCTCGGGGAGATAGCCGTCCATGTACTGGGAGCTGGAGCCGTCGGCCGCGAACTTGATGTCGGCCATCTGCTTGACGCCGATCGGCTGGCCGTTATTGGTCATGACGCCGCCGCCACCGCCGCCGAAGCCGCCCATCATGCCGAACATGCCCATGCCGCCGCCACCGGTCTTCTTCGGGGGCTCGATGTCGGTCCATTCCTTCTTGGCGGAATCCCAGAGGGAGCAGACCGGGCACTTCTTGTCCGCGGTGCAGAGGTCGACCTTCACATAGGTCGGGCCGTCGGCGTTGTATCCTTTCGGAAGCTGGCTGCCTTTGTCCGGCTTGGCTTCCTGCTGCTGACCGCCGGGAGCGCCGCCCATTCCGGGGAAGCCGCCCATGCCCATGCCGCCGCCGAAGCCGCCCATCATCGGGAAGCCGCCCATGCCGCCGGGAGCTCCGCCCTGGCCGCCCATCGGAGGCATACCGCCGCCGAAGCCGGGGAATCCGCCTTCCGGCATCTGGAAGCCGCCGGGAGGCATCTGGAATCCGCCTTCCGGCATCTGGAAGCCTCCGGGAGGCATCTGGAATCCGCCTTCCGGCATCTGGAAGCCGCCGGGAGGCATCTGGGGCATACCGCCCTGGCCGCCGCCGAAACCGCCGCCGAAACCGCCGGGAGGCATCTGGAAGCCGCCGCCCATGGGCATGCCGCCCGCGGGAGCGCCGCCAGGTGCAGCGCCGGGAGCGCCGGCCGGA
>JAEEQN010000024.1 GCA_016285345.1 Victivallales bacterium
GCCCGGCTGGCGTCCCGATGCTCGCCGACATGTCCAGCGACATCATGTCCCGCAAGCTCGACGTCTCCAAGTTCGCCATGATCTACGGCGGCGCGCAGAAGAACCTCGGCCCCAGCGGCATGGCCGTCGTGATCATCCGCAAGGACCTCGCGGAACGCACCCCGGCGAACGTGCCGACCATGCTCCGCTACGCGACCTACATCGAACACAACTCCCTCTTCAACACCCCGCCGACCTTCGGCATCTACATCTTCGGCCTCATCACCGACTGGGTGAAGGACATGGGCGGCCTCGAAGTCCTCGAAGGCATCAACAACAAGAAAGCCGAGACCCTCTATGCGGCCATCGACGGTTCCGACGGATACTTCCGCAACCCCGTCTGCCCGTGCAGCCGTTCCAAGATGAATGTCGTCTTCCGTCTCCCCTCCGAAGAACTCGAAGCGAAGTTCCTCGACGAGGCCAAGGCGGCCGGCATGATCGGCCTGAAGGGCCATCGCTCCGTCGGCGGCATCCGCGCCAGCATCTACAACGCCATGCCGCTCGAAGGCGTCGAGAAACTTGTGTCCTTCATGCAGGATTTCAAGAAGAACAACTGACCTGACCGGATGGTGTCGTCATGCTCGACCGCTATTCCGTACTGAACGGCCGCATCGCCCACTCGGACGAAGGCCTGATCCCCGTCGACATCTACGTGATGCCGGACGGGGACGAACGCGCCTACCTGACCGACGAACTGGGGATCGATCCGCACACGCTGGCGTCCTCCACCGACCCGGACGAGACGCCGCGTATCGAGTTCGAAGACGACTACATCGCCATCATCCTCAAGTACCCGAAAAACTATTCGGCGGACGACAACTTCCTCTTCCTCGTGAAATCCATGGGCGTCTTCCTCTTCGCGGACCGCGTCGTGCTGGTCATCGACGAGGAGCTGCCCCAGCTTTTCACGGGGAGGTTCGCCACAAAGGTCTACACGAAGCAGGACGTCCTGCTCCGCATCCTGACCCAGACCATCCGCCACTTCGAGAGCCACCTGCGCGTGATCAACATGTGCAGCAACGACATCGAGACCCATCTGAACGAGTCGTACAACAGCAGCAACCTGCTCGACATGTTCACACTGAAGAAAAGCCTGGTCTACTACGTGAACGCACTCAGCGGCAACCGGCGCGCCTTCGAGCGCATCCAGGTCGGCGCGTCCAAGTTCCAGTTCACGGAGGACAATATCGAGCTGCTCGAAGACCTCCAGATCGAAAACCGTCAGTTCCTCGATCAGGCGCAGGTGTACTCCCAGATTCTCTCCGGACTCGTCGACGCCCGGTCCAGCATCATCAACAACAACCTGAACGTGCTGATGAAGAACATGAACGCCATCGTGATCGCGGTCGCCATCCCGACCTTCTTCACAGGCGTTTTCGGCATGAGCGAGTTCACGGACTTCTTCTGCCGCGGACTCAAGTGGTACGTTTCCTACCCGCTCTTCTTCATCCTGATGACCGGCCTCGCGCTCTTCGTGTTCTGGCTGATCAAGAAATTCGAGAAACACTGAGCTGACTTATGCCTATTTTCGAATACGAATGCAAAAAGTGCGGCCATCAGTTCGAGGCTCTGCTCAAATCCGCCTCCTCCCCCGCTCCCGAATGCCCCGAATGCGGCGCATCGGACGCCAAACGCCTGCTCTCCCGCTTCGCCGCCGCCTCAAAAACGGAGTTCGGCTCCTGCAAAATGTCGAAGGACTGCATGGCGGCCGCGCAGGGCGCCTGCGGTTGCGGCTGCGGCTGCGGACACCACCATCACTGAGACATGGTTAAAGCCGAACTCAAACCGCTTCTCGAACGCCTCGGCATCGCGCCGAGCAAGCGCCTCGGCCAGAATTTCCTCGTGGACGACCAGTTCCGCGCGAAGATCCTGCACGAGGCCGATCCGAGGCCCGGCCAGACTATCCTTGAGATCGGCCCCGGACTCGGAGCCATCACGCGCGGCCTCGTCGCCTCCGGCGCGGACGTGACCGCGATCGAGTTCGACCGCAAGATCGCCGAATACCTCCGCACCGCCGTCGTCCCGCTCGGTCTTCACCTCATCGAAGCCGACGCATGCCGCGTGAAATACGCCGAGCTTTTCCCCGGCGACTTCCGCGTGGTCTCCAACCTGCCCTACAGCGCGGGCACCATCGTCATCGCCAAACTGCTCGACCTCGAAACGCCCCCCGCCGACATGCTCCTCATGCTTCAGAAGGAAGTCGCGGAACGGTTCCTCGCGGGGCCCGGCACGGCCGACTACTCCGCGCTCACGGTGCGCATCTCCGCCGTCTACGAAGGCCGCATCGTCCGCATGGTCCCGCCCGAAGTCTTCTACCCGGAACCCACAGTCGATTCCGCCCTCTTCGCGCTCGTCCGCAAACCTGTCGTGCCGCCGCAGAACATCCGCATCATCCTCTCCCGCCTCGCCCGGACCTCGTTCGCGCACCGGCGCAAGAAGATGTTCAAGCAGGCCGCCGCGGTCTTCGGCGCGGACGTGATCGCCGCCGCCATGGCGGACGCCTCGGTTGACCCGGACATCCGCGCGGAACGCGTCACGGTGGACCAGTTCATCCGCATGGCGGAATTCATTGCCGCACACGCTCAGACTCCGCCGGAAACGGCTCAGGACGACAATACAGACGCGGATGAGGATAACCAACAGTAAATCCGCCTCGATTTCACCTCAATCTTCTTTCTGACTATGAGTAAAGCCGCCGAGTTCAAAACCAACGTCATGCGCATCCTGGAACAGGCGAAAGTCCCGTTCAGACACCACTGCTACGTGGACTCCGGCGCGGTCTCCGGGCTTGAGGTCGCCGCCGCGCTCAATCAGGACCCGTCGCACGTATTCAAAACGCTCGTCACGGTCGAGAAATCCGGCGAACACTTCGTCTTCGTCGTGCCGGTCGATTCCGAGCTCAACCTTAAAAAAGCGGCGAAGGCGGTGAACGGGAAATCCATCGAGATGATCAAATCGAAGGAGCTTTTCCCCCTCACTGGATACATCCACGGCGGATGCTCGCCCATCGGCATGAAAAAGCAGTTCAAAACGGTCATCCACGAATCCGCCGCCAAGCTCGAAGTGATCTTCTTCAGCGCGGGCAAGATCGGATACCAGATCGAGATCGCGCCCGCCGACCTCGCGAAAGTTCTGCGTTTCACCTACGCCGACATCACCGACTGACACATCTTTTTTTCCCTTTTTTTTTCGCGTCCCTTTTCGTGTCTTTCTCTCTGTTTTTTCGTGGCAGTTATTGACAAAAGTCCGTTATTGTCCGCCGTTTTTTCTTCTTTCGGACGATATTTTCCGCCTCAAAAACCGGCTTCCTGGAGATTTTTGTTTATTTTTTGAATTTTTCGGGTTTTCACACTTGATTTTTCATCGCATCCGTGTATCTTTTTAGCGTCCTTTTCCCACCCCCTTCCCCATAGCCCGTTTTATATTTTTCAAGGCCAGAAGAAAACATGAAAAAAGCAGTCAATGCCACCACGTTCGTCGCCCTCGCGCTCGCAGCATCCGTCACGTACAACATCGTCCAGTACCAGCGCGCGAAAGGCATCCGCCCCGAAAGTCAGAATCAGGAAGACAATGCAGCCCAGTCCGTCGCGAACAAAGATGAAGCCACAGTCATATCCGCCGCGACAGCAGTACAGAATTCCGCTTCCGCAACAAAACCCGCGTCCGCAGCACAGCAGAGTTCCTCTATCACGTTCCGGTCCGCACGCTATGACAGGTATGACGACGAGCTCGAGATCTCCTTCTCGACCCCGACCTCACTTCCGTCCAAGCTCGCAAAGGACGCCATTGAGTTCACGCCCGCGGTCCCGAATCTCTCCTTTTACGCGTCCGGTTCCTATATCACGGTCAACGGCGGGTTCAAGCCCGGCGTCACTTATCGCGCCCGCGTGAAAAAAGGTCTCATGGACCGTTCGGGCAAGGCCACGCTCGAAAACGACGCGGTGTTCGACGTCACGATCCCCGAGCTGACGGAAAAGATTTCCTTCCTCACAGACGGCAGTGTGTTCCCCATCACCGAAAAGACGGTCGAATTCCCCTATTCCGCCAGAAACATCCGCAAGCTCGACGTCAAGCTCTACCGCGCATTCGACAACAACCTCAACAATATGTCGAACTATTACTGGGACGACCGGGTCGACACGTCCAACATGCTTCTGGTCGGCGAAAAGACCGTCACGCTCTCCGATCCCCGGAATGAAACAGTCAACCACATGCTCGACATCAACGACATCCTCGTGGTCAACGACTCCAATCCCAATACAACGCGGCTCTTTTCCGCCACGCCCGGGTATTATGTACTTGAGGTCACGTACGACAGGCAGTCCGACTGGGGCGACTACACCTGCCGGGAGACCAAATACCGCAATTTCATGCTTACCGACTTCGCGCTGGTCGCGGCCACGGTTTCCGACCCCGCCGGCGGGATCGTCCTCTACGCCCGCCGCATCTCCGACGGCAAACCCGTCGCCGACGCCGAGATCGAGCTCTCTTCTGATAAGAATCAGCTACTCGCGAAAGGCAAGACGGACGCGTCCGGCAAGGTCGTTTTCCACGTCTCGCAGAGATCCATCGACAGACTGCATGCAGGGGAGAACGACAGCAATTTCCTGAACAGGACGGGTCAGTTCGGCAGCCTCTACTCCGCGACCATCCGCAAAGGAAAGGAATTCGCCTGGTTCCCGCTCGACCTCTACTCCGGCAAGAACGATCAGCTGCCGCGTGCATTCGCGTTTTCGGAACGCGGCATCGTGCGCCCCGGCGAATCTTTCCTCGCCGCGGCGTTCATCCGCGACCGGACGGACGCCGAGCTGGAAATCGGGCATGAAACGCCGGATGCGTCCAGCAAGGAGGGAAAAGACAAATTGGGCTCCACTGTTACACTGGAAAGAGTTCCTGTCACCCTCACTGTCGTCGCTCCGGACGGTAAAGAGTTTTTCTCGAAACAGCTCACGCCCGACAAGAACGGATTTGTCTCGTCCGAGGTCAAGATCCCGGAAAACGCCGCGTCGGGCTACTACACGTTCCGTTTCGGCGTCGCCAAGCGCGCCTGGGGCGAATCGCACATCCAGGTCGGCGCGTACGTGCCGGACCGCATCAGGACGAAGCTCGAACACGCCGTCCTGTCCGCCGGTCCCGCCGCCGTGAAGGAGCCGATTCAGGCGGTCCTCTCCGCGGACTATTATTTCGGCACGCCCGTGCCGTCCGCGTCCGGCAGGATATTCTTCGACTGCACACCGGGCGGGAAACGTCCCGACCACTGGAAGGACTGGACCGTCGGCGATGCCTCGCGCTTTAATTTTGACGAATACGAGACGACCGCGGTGGTCGAAAACGGCAAAACGAACCTCTCCCTGCCCTCGTTCGGCTCACGCGGCGTGTCGTATGATCCCGTGCGCGTCGTGCTTCAGGCGTCCGTGCAGGAACCCGGCGGACGCGCTGTGAGCGGATCCGACAACTTCACGCTGTATCCCTCGGACTGGTTCATCGGGCTGAAACAGAAGGACGGCGCGGGCAACGAATGCCTGCTTGACCTGGCACTGCTCGCGACCGAACAAGGCAAGGCCGCCTCGCTCGATGACGGACGCGATATCCGGTTCACGGTGTACAAACGTGCCTGGGATTACGTGCTGGTGCAGGAAGGCAACGGCTACCGCAGGCGCTGGCAGGAGACCGTTTCCGTGGTGGAAGGCGCTTCGAAGACGTTCACGATCCCGCAGAACGCCGACCTCGCCGCCTACACGTCGCAGGTCTCGTTTGAACTGCCCTCCGGCTGCTACGACATCGTCGCGGAATACGGCGACAATATCCGTACGAAGCTCAACGTGTGGCATTCCGCGGGCGAATCCGGCCGTCGCACCGGCGATCCCTCCGAACTCGTCTTCAAGACCGACGCGAAGACCTACACGCCCGGCCAGACCGCGAAACTCACGTTCACCAGCCCGGTCGACGGCGAAGCGTTCGTGACGACCGGCGCGCTGCGTCTGGATACCGCGGAGGCGGTCAAGGTCAAGGCGGGTGAAAACACCATTGAGGCGAAGATCCCCGCGGATTGCCTGAACGGCCGCTATCATGTCGGCGTGTTCGCGGTCGGCAAACAGAACGGCGAATACATCCGCGCATCCGGCAACGCCAGCCTCGAACTCGACCATTCCGCCGCGCATAAGCTCGACGTCGCGATCACCGTCCCCGGCATTGTCCGTCCCGAGACCGAGACGGATGTGACCGTGAAGCTCGCCAGCCTCGCGGGCAAGCCGCAGGCGGGACAGGTCTGCCTCTTCGCGGTCGACGAGGGCGTGCTCGCGCTCACTGGATTCAAGACGCCCGATATCTACAAGTTCTTCCTCCAGTCAGACAACTCGTTCATTAGCATGAGCGAGACCTACAGCGACCTCTTCCCGAACCTCAGGATCCGCCCGGACGGTACCATCGGCGGCGGCGACGCTCCTGAAGCCGCCAAGTCCGCGCTCGCCGCGTCCCTCCTGAAGATGAAGGACGCCGCGCGCGTCGTCGTGCCAGTCGTGAAGGTCCCGGAATCCGGCTCCGCCACGGTCAAGGTGAAGATCCCGGACCACTCCGGTTCGCTCCGGTTCATGGCGGTCGCGAGCGCAACCGATGCGGTCGGCTCCGGCGACCGTGAAATGATCGTCCGCACGCCGGTCAGCCTCACGGTCTCCGCGCCGCGCGTGCTCGCTCCCGGCGACGAGGCGGTCATCAGCGTCCGCGCGTTCAATCACGACGCGAAGGACGGCGCGGTCAAGTTCACGCTCGACCTGCCCGACACGCTCCAGGTCATGGGCGACCGGCCGCGCATCGACGCGCTGAAGGCGGGCGAAACAAAGGACATCTCGTTCCGCGTGAAAGCGCTCGACAAGACGGGCGAAGGCACGCTCGCCGCCACGCTGTCCGTCGGCGCGGAATCCCGCACGGAAAAGACCTTTATCACGGTCCGCCCCGCGACTCCGCCGCAGACCGTCGCGAAGTTCGCGTCCGTGGCCGCCGGAAAGGATTACACGCTCGATCTTGCCTCGGAATTCGTCTCCGTGGAAAGCGCCGACCTCTCCGTTTCCTCCTCGCCCGCGATCAGCGTGAAGGACGCGCTCGACTGGCTCAACGTCTACCCCTACGGCTGCCTGGAACAGACCGTTTCCGGCGCATTCCCGTTCGTCGCCACGCCGTCGCTCGTGAAATCCGGACTGCTTGACGCCGAGGTCGCGAAGACCATGCAGCCGAAAGTCGCGTCCGCCTACGCCCGCATCCTCGGCATGATGGTCGGCGACGGCGCGTTCGCCATGTGGCCGGACGTCCGCAAGGAATGGCCCGAAGGCACGGTCTACGCCTCGCACTTCGTCTTCGAGGCGAAGACGGCGAAACTGGTCACGGTCGATCCCGTCGTCGAACGCAGCATCACGGCGTATCTGCTCCGCCTCGCGAACAGCGCGGGCAGCTACAAGCCCGAACTCCGCGCCTACGCCGCCTACGTGCTCGCCGCCGCCGGCAACAAGGATTTCGTCGTCCCGGCGCGCAACGTCCTCGCCGGAAGCAAGCCCGGATTCGCGCAGTTCCTGGCCGCGGCCGCCCTGATCCGCGGCGGTTACGCCGGAGAAGGCGCGGAACCGCTCCGCGCGTCGCTCGCCGATCCCAACTGGCTATACAAGACCTCCGACCTCGTCGGCATCACCGACACCTCCGCGCGCGCCGGAATGGTCCTGAATATTCTCATGAAGTGCGACCCGAACGGCAACAAAGACACCGCAGCCGAGCTCGCCGCGTTCCTTGCCGGACGCGTCCGTAAGGACGGCAACTGCTGGGGCACCACGCAGTCCAACGCCTGGGCCGCGATGGGGCTCGCGGCGTTCGCGGAGTATTACCCGCCCGCCGAACTCTCCGGCGCTGTAACCGGAGCCGACAGGACGAAGCATGAGCTTTCCGGCAAATCCCTCGCCGGATTCAAGCTGGCGAACGGCGCGAACACCGTTTCCAACACTGGCAAGTCCGACTTCTTCGTGAAGGCGGTCGTCAGGGGCATCCCGAAGAACGCGAAAGCCGCCCCCGGCCCGATCACGCTCAAACGCGAGTTCTTCGACGAGAAGGGCAACCCGGTCACCTCGCTCAAACACGGCGAGCTGGCGTTCGTCCGCATCACGGCGGATTCCCCCGAAGTGGTCGAGAACATCGTGATCTCCGACATCCTCCCCGCCGGACTCGAGATCGAGGACGAGGCGCTCGCCACGCGCATGAACGCCTCCGGCCGCATCCCGAAAAAGATCCTCATGAACAACCGTCAGGAGTTCAGCCGCACCGAAAAGCGCGACGACCGCTTCCTCGTGTTCGGCACGCTCTACGGTTCCGCGTACGCGATCTACACGGTGCGCGCAGTCACGCCCGGCAAGTTCCTCATCCCGGCGCTCCAGGCCGAGGCGATGTACGATCTGGACATGAACGGCACGTTTGTTCCTGCGGCGGATGAAGACATCTTCGAGGTGAAATGAACCTCGGTTTTCACAAACTGAACAAACGGAAAGCCGTTCGCTTCGCCGCGGCGGCTTTCCTCATTTTCGCGGTCCTCGCCCTCGCGGCATGGATCGCCGCGCCATACTGCGTGGCGGACCCGATGATCACGCTGCGGCGGATCACACCGACACACACCTACCTCGACCGCAACGGCGTTCCAGTGTTCTACGAGACCACGCACGACTACGAATGGCGTTTCCCGGTCGAGCTCAAGGACATCGCTCCGGAGGCCGTTTCGATCATGCTTTCCGCCGAGGACTACGCGTTCTACGAACACGGCGGCGTCGACTATCAGGCGATCCTGCGCGCGCTGTGGCAGGACGTCAAAAACGCGAAGATCATCTCCGGCGCGTCGACCATCACCATGCAGCTGGCCGGATTCGCGCTCGTCGATCATAGGCCGAGCCTCGTCCGCAAGTTCAAACAGGCAGCGATGGCGCGCCGTCTGGAACAGTTCTACACGAAGGACGAAATCCTCGCCGAGTACCTGAACCGCATCCCGTGCGGCGGCAAGGTGTACGGCATCGAGGCGGCGGCAAGGTTTTATTTCGGGCTTCACGCGTCCCAGCTCAACCGCGCCGAGGCCGCGCTCCTCTGCGGCATTCCGCAGATGCCGAACAAATACAAACCGAACGCGCATCCCGAGGCGGCGAAGAAGCGTCAGAAGATCGTGCTGGACCTGCTCGCACACCACGGGCTCATCACCGCGGACGAGGCGCGAACGATCTACGAGTCCGAACCGCTCCGCTACCGCGATTTCACGCAGCCCGCCGATTTCGAGTTCAAAGCCGCTCCGGATGAGACGATCCACGCCGTCCGCCGCGCCCGAGCCGAGAAGGAAAGAACCGGATGGTCGCACACGCAGGGCGAACCGGTCCTCTGCTCCATTGACGCCGATTTTCAGCGGGACGTCCAGGCTATTCTGAAACGCCGCCGCGACACCCTGCCCGGAGTCCATGACGCCGCCGCGGTCGTGCTCGACAATGCATCCGGCGAAGCACTGGTCTTCCTCGGCACGCTGGATTTCAACGAACAGGACGACGGCCAGTACAACGCCGCGAACGCGGTCCGCTCCGCCGGGTCCACGCTCAAGCCGTTTCTTTACGCGGAGGCGATCGAAGGCGGCCTCATCACGGCGGACACGCGCGTCCTCGACGCTCCGTTGCGTTACGGCACCTATGCGCCCGGCAACTTCGACGGTGCTTTCAGAGGAACGGTGAAAGCGTCCTATGCGCTCTCATATTCGCTGAACACTCCGGCGATCCGGCTTGCCGCCACGCTCGGCGAACCCCGCATGATCGAGCTCGCCGACAAACTGCACATTCTCGCCTCGCGCCGTCCGGGAAACGGATTCGGGCTCTCCATGGCGCTCGGCAGCGCCGGACATACGCTCCTCTCCCTCACGAACGCATATCGCACGCTTGCGAACGACGGCATGTTCCGCCCCGTTTATTACCGGCACGATCCCGAACGTCCCCTGCCCCCGGGCGAACGCGTCTTTTCCGCCGGGACCGCGCAGACGGTCATGCGGATGCTGACTTCGCTCCCGCTCACGGGATTCGAGGGAACGGCGGCATGGAAGACCGGCACGAGCAACAATCTGCGCGACGCGTGGTGTTTCGCCTGCACGGAAACGCTCACGGTCGGCGTGTGGTTCGGCAACAAGGACGGAGCCTCGTCGGAATCGCTGGTCGGCGGCACGGCGGCGGCCCCCGCGGCGGGGGAAATTCTTTCGCTCGCGGCCTCGAAATACGATCTCACGCCGTTCAAAAGCGCCTGGCCGAAGGAAGACGCGCTGGAACCTGTCACGGTCTGTGCGAAGACCGGACTTTCCGCCTCGCCGGACTGTGAGAAAACGGAGTCCTCCGTAAAGCCCGCCGGAATCCCGCTTTCCGTCTGCAAATCCTGCGGCGATGCCGCATCCGCCGAAACCGCCTTCCGCATCCTCTCTCCGACGCCGACCGTGTACGTCGCGGAAAAGGACGAGGGCGTCAGGCTGGACCTTGCCACAAACGAGGGCGCATACTGGTTCGTCGACGGTGTTTATCTCGGCGAAAATCCGGCTCCTCGAATCTTCGCTCCGGGTCTGCACCGCGTGGAGGCGGTCCGAGCCTCGGATTCCGCCGCGGACGCCGTGGAATTCACGGTCGTGCGGAAAAAATAGCCTTTTTCGCGTCTTTTTTATTAAAAAGCGAAAAAATCGTTTTGCTTTTTCAGCAAGGCGGGCTATATTGTGAGAAGCTTTTTTATTTTTCAAACCTCAAAATAATGGAAAGTGTACTCACAATCATGTCGGAACAACCGATTGATACCTGCATGGAAAAGATCGTCAGCCTGTGCAAACGGCGCGGCTTCGTATTTCAGAGCTCCGAAATCTACGGCGGCTTCAACGGCTTCTGGGACTACGGCCCCTACGGGATCGCCCTGAAGCGCGCGGTGGAACGCCAGTGGTGGCTCTACATGGTCGAAAAACGCAACAACGTGGTCGGCCTCGACTCCTCCATCATCTGCCATCCGAAAGTCTGGAAAGCCTCCGGCCACGTGGACCGTTTCGGCGACATCATGTGCGACTGCAAGAAGTGCAAGACGCGTTTCCGCGTGGACCAGATGCCCGACCCGACCACCTGCACGAACTGCGGCTCGAAGGACCTTACCCCGCCGCGCGAGTTCAACCTGATGATGAAGACCTACGTCGGCCCCGTGTTCGACGAGGACCACATCGCGTATCTCCGCGCCGAGACCTGCCAGCCGATCTTCCTGGACTTCCACTCCATCCGCATCGCCACGCGCATGCAGCTGCCCTTCGGCATCGCCCAGGTCGGCAAGGCGTTCCGCAACGAGATCACGCCCCGCATGTTCACGTTCCGTTCCCGCGAATTCTCGCAGATGGAAATGGAGTTCTTCTGCGCGGACGAAGGCTCGATGGAATGGTTCGAGTACTGGCGTCAGGAACGCTGGAACTTCTACCTGAACGTGCTGAAGTTCCCGGTCGACAAGCTTCATCTGCATCCGCACGACAAGCTCGCCCACTACGCGAAGGCGGCGGTCGACATCGAATACGAATTCCCCTTCGGCTGGGGCGAACTCGAAGGCATCCACCACCGCGGCACCTGGGACATGTCCCAGCACCAGCAGTTCTCCGAGCAGGACCTCCAGTACCTCGACCAGTCCAACAACACGCGTTATCTGCCGACCGTCGTGGAGACCTCCGTCGGCCTCGACCGCATGGTCCTCGCCGTGCTGTGCAACGCCTACGACGAAGACCGCGCCCCGACCCAGAAGGAAGGCATGGAGGACGACGTCCGCGTGGTGCTCCACTTTCCCGCCACGGTCGCACCGGTCCAGGTCGCGTTCCTCCCGCTCTCCAAGAAGCTTAACCAGAACGCGCAGGACCTCCAGGAGAAATTCCTCGGCCGTTACCGCACCGAGCTGGACGTGACCGGAAACATCGGCAAGCGCTACCGCCGTCAGGACGAGATCGGCACGCCGTATTGCGTCACGTTCGACTTCGATTCGCTCGAAGACAACGCCGTGACCGTGCGCGAACGCGACTCGATGGCGCAGGAACGCATTCCGATCGAAGGTCTGCGCGCCTACCTCGACGAAAAGGTTCTCGGCTGATCTTGAACTGAAACGCCTCGGATAACACAACGGGAGACAACGGGACCATGAAAGGCATGAAACAAATCCTGCTCGCGGGCTTCGCCGCCCTCTGCATGGTCCTGCCCGCGTGCAACCAGTGTTACACGGGGGAATATTTTACCGAAAGAGCCCCGCTTGTCATCTCGCCCGAACCTCTGAACACGGTTTCCTACACCGCCGAATACACGCAGGACGGCGCCCTGCCCTTCATCTGCGAAGTCAAGCTCGGCACGGACGGACGCATCCGCCGCGATTACGTCTGGAAGGACGAAAAAGACGCGGAAAAGAAAGTCTCCGTCGTCATCAACGGCACGGAAGCGATCAAGTCGGAGGCTGGAAAGAGTGCCGCCCTCAATGATTCCGACACCGCGATGGCACGGTTCTATTCCGGGCTCATTCTCGCCCCTGCCCCGCTCATCTCTTGCGTGTGGAAGCAAGGGAACGTTTGGGACCTGGTTCCCGCAGACGTCCCCGGCGTGGCAAGATTTTACGTATGTGTCGACACGGACAGCCGTCATTGGACCGATCTCGTTGTGAGGATGGGAAATATTGAAGATACTTCCGACGACGTCTCTTCCGTCTTCTCCGAGTACAAAACGGAATCCGGCGTGACCTACCCGTCCCGCATCGTCAGCACCACGAAAGAAGGCGCGCCCGTCACCTGCGTCATCCGCGACGTCAAGATCAACCCCGAACTCCCGGACGAGCTTTTCCGGCTCTCCGAACCAAACGGATAATCAACGCTTTTCAGCTTTAACAACAGGATATTCTTATGAAACTTCAGACCATCCTCCTCCTGACCGGATTAGCAGCCGGTCTCATGACAGTCTCCTGCCAGTCGTCGACCCAGGCTGAAGCCGAAGCATTCTTCGGCCCGCCGCCGAAAGGCAAAGCCGCCGCCGAAGCCGAAGACAACGCGGCCAACGCCGACTTCTACACCCAGGTCAACAGGCACATCGACCGCAGGCTGAACGAGTTCAACGAGAAAGAAGAGGCCAAGCTCCCGCTTTTCGAATCGAAGGACGCCCGCGACGAATTCCTGTCCCTCTCCTTCATCCGGTCCGCGGACCAGATCAGTTCGCTCTCCATGGATTTCGAGGGTCCGCAGAAAAGCAAGCTGAACGTCTTCTTCGACCGCGAATCCCGTACGATCACCCGCACGCTCGATGACAAGACCGAGGAATACACGTTCGAACCCTTCTCGAACGGCGTTCCGCCCGCCATCCCGTACGACATCCGTATCCTGTACGCGTTCGCGGCCGACTTCAGCCGCATCGCGGAAACGATCACGGTCCGCAGCTTCGAGAAGCTGGAAAAGGGTGAAAACCCCGCGGTCGCCAAGCAGGAAAATGAGGCGAACATCGATGAAAAGGGCAGAAAGAAAGACAAGAACTTCGTCGAGCTTAAGCCGAAAGTCACGTACGAGCCGCTCGAATACCGCATCGACAACCGCTGGTGCAAATGCTACGACGTGAAGCTGAAAAAGAGCTGCGCCCCCGCGACCGACCTCGCGCTCTACGTCAGCAACGAGGAAAAGACGCTCGCCCGCGTCGACATCATCCTCGATGACGATTCCAAGACCTCCTACATCCTCGACTGGCGCGAAGAGGACGGCATCGTGCTTCCGCGCGTGGTCCAGCGCCTCGGCGAAGAATCCAACGACGTCTACTTCCGCGAGGACGCCAAGGTCATCCTGAAGAGAGACCTCCTCATGGCGCAAGCGGAAGCCGCCGCTCAAGCGGCTCAAGAAGAAGCGCAAGCAGCCGCCGAGGCTTCCGCCGGGGGTTCGGAAGAAGCCTCCGAGGAGGAAATGGTCGAATTCGACGCTTCCGGCAATACCGCGGAAGAAGCAACTGAAGAGGAAGACGGCTTCGAGGAAGAATAACCTCCGCATCCTGCATCCATTCAGGAACTCCTGTCCGGACGACACGGCATCCGGCTCCGCGCCGGACGCAGGAAAACCGGGCAGGATTTTTTATGCCGTTCGGCGTTTTTCCCCTGATTTCCGGTTGATTTTTCCGCGGATGGATGTATCTTATCTTGTTTGACAAAACAACTTTATATTCAATACTCACGAACCGAAAGGAATGTAACGTGAAACTTATTGTCGACGCGAGCAACCTCCAGGGGCGGATCAGCCGCCATGTCTACGGCCAGTTCTCCGAGCACCTCGGACACTGCATCTACGACGGCCTGTTCGTCGGGGAAAAGTCCAAAATCCCGAACATCGACGGCATGCGCAAGGACGTGATCGATGTCCTCCGCCGGATCCGGATCCCGAACCTCCGCTGGCCCGGCGGCTGCTTCGCCGACTGCTACCACTGGCGCGACGGCGTCGGACCGCGCTCGAAGCGCCCGTACATCGTGAACGACACATGGGGCGGCGTCGCGGAAGACAACTCCTTCGGCACCCACGAATTCCTCCGTTTCTGCGAGCTGATCGGCGCGGAACCGTACATCAACGGCAACGTCAGCAGCGGCACCGTGCAGGAGATGTCCCAGTGGATCGAGTACCTGAACGCCAAGGTGCAGGGGCCGATGACCGAACTCCGCAAGAAGAACGGCCGCAAGGAACCGTGGGGCGTCAAATTCTGGGGCTTCGGCAACGAACCCTGGGGCGACGGCCACATGCGTCCCGAATACTACGCCGACCAGTTCCGCCGTTACACCACCTACGCCCGCGACTACGGCGACACCAAGCTCGTCCGCATCGCGGCGGGCGCCAACGGCGGCGACCTGAACTGGACCGAGGTCCTGATGCAGAGCGCCGGGCAGTGGCTCGACGCCGTCACGCTGCATTACTACACCGTGCCCGGCGTGTGGGAACACAAAGGATCCGCCACAAAGTTTGACGTGCCGGAATACTACACCACGCTCGAAAAAGCCGGCAACATCGAAAACATCATCAAAGCGCAGTCCGTCATCATGGACAAGTACGATCCGGAAGGCCGCGTCGGCCTCTTCGTCGACGAATGGGGCACCTGGTTCGACGTCGAGGAAGGCACCAATCCCGGATTCCTCCATCAGCAGAACACCATGCGCGACGCCATGGTCGCCGCGATCTCCCTGAACATCTTCCACCGCAACAACCGCCGCGTCCGCATGGCGAACATCGCCCAGCTCGTGAACGTGCTCCAGGCGATGATCCTGACCGAAGGCGAGAAGATGCTCGTCACCCCGACCTGTCACGTCTTCGACCTCTACAAGGTCCACCAGGACGCCGACCGCGTCGAGACTTTCGCGCAGTCCGCCCCGATCGACGGCTGCAAGCTCCCGGCGATCACCCACACCGCGTCCGTCAAGGACGGCGTCCTCCACGTCAGCGCCGCCAACATCCACGCGGACAAGGCGCTCCCGGTCGAACTGGACGTCTGGGGCTTCGATGCCGCGTCCGTCTCCGGCGAGATCCTCGGCGACGGCGACATTCACGCGCTCAACACCTTCAAGAAGCCGAACGCGGTCAAGATCCGCAAGCTCGACCTCATCGAGAAAAACGGCAAAATCCTCTTCGAGCTCCCGCCCTGCTCCGTCGCGACCATCACGCTCAAACCCGTCGCGAAGAAGGCTTCCGCGAAGAAAGCTGCTAAGAAGGCTTCCAAGTAATCAAAACCCACAACACGCGAACCCCGGCACAAGCTATGAAAGAAAATATTCTCTTCTATCTGAAACGCTTTGGAATACTCGGGAGGCATCATGTCTCCCGAGGCCGGAGGTTCGCGTTGATACTCGCCCTCGTTGCCGCCTCCTGCGCACATTTTACGGCGTGTTCCCCTGTCGACGAAGCAGGTACCATTCCGCGTTCCCATGTGCGCGCCCCGCGCGCGGCGCATCATCTTACCGTTAATCATGCCATGCTCTTCGAAGTCGGGGAAAATCCCCTGGAAAAGAAAACGGTCAATATCCCGGCGGGTGAATACGTTTTCGAGGGTGAGGACGACGTTTTCCTTTATTTCCGTTCGCCGGAAGAGATGGAATACCGCGTCTACCACAAGGAAGGCTACGCGGAAGGCGCGTTTCAGATGGGCGGACTGGCGCTTGCCCGGAAAGATCAATGGGATAAGGTCGAATACCCTGTCTGTACCTACATCGACGGGGAAGAGCAGCATCAGAAACGACTCACGTGTCCGCTGGAAATATCGTTCCTCCTGAACAAACGCGGCACGGACTGGGACAGCGATTTCGACAAGGACAATCTTCCATGAAACCCGTCCGCAAACAGATCGCCCAGCTCATGACGGCGTTGAACCGCATCAACTGCTGTTATGCTGTATGCGCACAGTCTGCTGCTCTCAAGGAGAACGAGCTGATGATCCTCTACGCTCTCGCGGACGGCGTGCCGTATTCCCAGAAGCAGATCTGCGACGAATGGGGCATCCCCCGCACCACGATGAACACGATCATCAAGGACTGGCAGAAGAAAGGGCTCGTCTCCCTGAGTCCAATCCTCGGCAAACGGCGCGAAATGAACATCCTCCTGACCGATGCCGGACAAAAGCTCGCCGACAGCGTCCTGAACAAGGTGTTCAAGATGGAGAATGCCGCCATGCAGGAAACGGTCGAAGAATTCTCGCCGGAGTTCATCCGAGCATTACGCAGCTATGAGGCCAAGCTCCGCGCCCATTGCCAGCGGCTTTTCGGCATCGCGCCGACCGGGCCCTTCTCGCCCAAAGAATAATCGACTTCTTTCCTTTTTTTCTCTGCTTTTCCACGGAACCCTGACCGGGTTCCTTTTTTTCGGGCAAAAGCGTCTTATTTCTGCCCAAAACTGTTTTTTACCGAAAAAAACCAGTTTTTCACGAGAGTTGCACAATAATCCGAATTCGTATTTCGTTAATAATACGAAACAGAATTATTAAACACTCTTCCAACCCCGCAAAACTGGAGCCGTCACCATGAAATCGATTCTCATAGCCATCAATGTCATGCTCGCCATCCTCGCGGCGGGCGAAGTCATCAAGTGTCTCTCTATGAAAGAAGATGTCTTGACCGCACGCGAATCCACTACAGTAAAAAAGGGAAAGGAAACGTCCAAGCCTCTTGCTACCGCTTCCGTGAAGCACTCTCCTCTTTCTGCCACCGCAATACAACGTTCTCCTGCACAGACGGAAGAACAGGTCAATGTAATCACGGCGCTGAACATCTTTTCGTCCGACCGTACGCCGAACATTCCGACGGCGGCCAAGCGCATGACAGCCAGCAATGGCAGAGCGGAGATGAAGCTCGTCGGCACGTTTGAGATCGACGGGGCCAAAGGTGCGATCATCCTCCAGCGCACCAATCAGAGAAACGGAAATCGGAACAACTTCGGTTTCGACGGAGGTTTCGGCTTTGGAGGTTTCGGCTTCAGAGGTATGGGGTTCGGTATGGATCAGAACATGGCGAATCAGAACAATAATACCGCGCAGGCATCGGCGGAAGAGGTGTCGCAGGCGCAGATCGAAGATGCCCGGCAGCGCCTCACACAGCTGCAAAGCGTGATGCAGACGCTTCAACGCAACAACGCTTCGGCGGAACAGCTCGCATCCATCCGCCGTCAAATCGAAGCGCAAAACACCCTGCTTCAGCAACTGCTGCGATCGCGACGCCTCAGGACGCCTCGGAAGATGGAATCGCCTCAATTACCGCCACAAACTCCAATAATGTACGCCAGTACCTGAAAATCGGGGATTCGACCGCCGACGGGTATATGCTCGTTGACGTTACGCGGACGACAGCCACGCTCAGACGCAACAACGATGTCATCGAACTCACCCTCCAGAAAGCTTCGGACAACCAGGAAGCGATGGCGCTTGCCGCATCCAGGGCAAGCGCAGCTCAAGTGGTCGTGTCTGACACCGTGGCGAACACTTCATCCAGTCCGGCTCCGTCCAACAACAACCGCGGCAGACGTAATAACGGCGGATTCGGTGGAGATTTCGGCGGATTTGGCGGCGGAGATTTCGGCGGCGGAGATTTCGGCGGATTCGGTGGCGGCGACTTCGGAGGGTTCGGAGGGGGCGATGGTGGATTTGGCGGTTTCGGAGGCGGAAATGGCGGCTTCGGTGGAGGAAACAATGGTTTCGGTGGGGGGAATGGTGGCTTCGGCGGTAGAAACAACAATTCCGGAACGCGTTCTATGACCGAGGGTAATCGTGCCGGAATGAATTCCAACAGCCAGACCACCATGAACTCCGCCTCTTCCCGCAATATTGGCAACAGAACCGGAATGAACAATAATACGGCAGGCCGCACAAACAACGCGACACGCACCAATACGGGCTCACGTACCAATTCCAATACAACGCGGAACAATATGAATACCGGGCGTACTAATTCCAATACATCGCGGAACAATGCCACCGGGCGTACGGGGGTGAATACCGGGAACCGCACCGGCGGCGCGGGCATGGGAAGGAGATAATTTTATGGGGGAGTATTGATCGGAAACCGGGTGTTTGCGACACAAATCCGGTTTCCGCCCCTGTCTTCATTGGTGGTTCTTGTTCTTTCCTGAGAGAATCAAAAGGAAAGAAAGCCTGAAAAAAAGGCAAAAAAAATGGAGCGGGCGACCGGAATCGAACCGGCGTAGCCAGCTTGGGAAGCTGGAGCATAACCATTTTGCTACGCCCGCAAAAAAATGTATGTAATAACATACCTCCGAAAGCCGAAATTTCAAGCGCCGAACGGCTCATTTTCTCAAAAAAGTTGAACGAATCGACCTCGTTGCAATTCACCTCTTTTTGCAAATTTCTCATTTCTAAACATGGCGTCAAATCGCCTGCAAAGGCCGTTTCCGGCGATTTTAACCTTTTTTCTTAAAATTCCTCGCACACGCGCACACGCGCGCTTGAAAACAGCGCCTTGCCGTGATATATTATAGTATTAAAAAGCAACAACAAAACCCCACCTTCTTCTGAAAGGCAAAAAGCATGTCCGACACTCCTCACAATGTGTTCCCGATCAACATCGAAGACATCATGCACACCGCGTACCTGCAGTACTCGCTGAGCGTGAACGTCGGCCGAGCCATCCCGGACGTCCGCGACGGCATGAAACCCTGCAACCGACGCATCCTCTACGCCATGGGCCAGCGCGGACTCACCAAGTCCCACAAGACCGTCAAATGCGCCAAGGTCGTCGGCGATGTGCTCGGCAGCTACCATCCGCACGGCGACGCGTCCGTCTACGACACGCTCGTCCGCATGGCGCAGGATTTCTCCATGCGTACGCCGCTCATCGAAGGCCAGGGCAACTTTGGCAGCATTGACGGCGACCCGCCGGCCGCCTACCGTTACACCGAGTGCCGCATGGAACGCATCGCGGAGGAACTGCTCGCCGACATCGAAAAGGAAACGGTCAACATGGTCCCGACCTTCGACGAGGAGACGAAGGAACCCGAAGTGCTCCCGGCGAAGTTCCCGAACGTGCTGGTGAACGGCAGCGTGGGCATCGGCGTCGGCATGGCGACCAGCATCCCGACGCACAATCTCGGCGAAGTCGTGAACGCCACCATCCATCTGCTCGAGAACCCGACCGCCACGGTCCGCGACCTCATGCAGTACCTCCCCGGCCCCGACTTCCCCACAGGCGGCATCATCTGCGGCATCAACCCCGTCCGCGCTCTCTACGAGACCGGACACGCCGTGCTGAAGATCCGCGCGAAGACGAAGATCGTGGAGAAGAACGACCGCGAACAGATCATCGTGACCGAGATCCCGTACGCGTTGAACAAGGAACTCCTCGTCAAGAAGATCGCCGACGTCGTGAAGGAAAAACGCATCACCGGCATCTCCGGCCTCCGCGACGAGTCCAACAAGAAGATCGGCATCCGCATCGTCATCGACATCAAGCGCGGCGCCATGGCGAGCGTGGTCCTGAACCAGCTCTTCGCCACTACCCAGCTCGAATCCGCGTTCGGCTGCAACATGCTCGTGGTCGACCATAACCGTCCGCGCGTGATGAACCTCGTCCAGATTCTTCAGGCGTTCATCGACCACCGGTTCGAGGTCGTGACCCGCCGTGCCGAATACGAACTCCGCAAGGCGCGCGAACGCGCCCACATCCTCGCCGGACTGCTCATCGCCGTCCGCAACATCGACGAAGTCGTGAAAATCATCCGCGAGTCCCGCGACCGCGAGACCGCCGGAAAGGCCCTCATGGCGCGCTTCGACCTCGACGCGATCCAGGCGGCGGCCATCCTCAATATGCGCCTCCACCAGCTCACCAACCTCGCGGTCGACGACCTCGAGAACCAGTACAACGAACTGATGGCGCGCATCGCCGAACTCGAAGAGCTCCTCGCAAGCCGCGAGAAACGCCTCGAGCTCATCAAGAACGAACTCGCCGCCATCCGCGACAAGTACGCCGACCCCAGACGCACCGAGATCACCTACGACGACGGCGACATCGACATCGCCGACCTTATCCCGCGTCACTCCTGCATCATCACCGTCTCCGACACCGGCTACATCAAGCGCGTCCCCGCCGACACCTACCGCACGCAGCATCGCGGCGGATCCGGCGTCATCGGCATGAGCACAAAGGAGGAAGACCATGTGGCGCGCCTCTTCAGCGCCGACAGCCACGACATTATCTTCTTCATCACCAACCGCGGATTCATGTACTGGCTGAACGTCTACGACATCCCGGAAGGCGCGCGCACCGGCAACGGCAAGGCGATCGTGAACCTCATCAAGTTCGAGAAGGACGAGCAGATCAGCGCCATGGTCACGATCAACCGCGCGATGTTCGACCAGCCCGGCATGTCCCTCGTGATGTGCACGCGCAACGGCATCATCAAGAAGACCCCGCTCTCCGCGTTCCGGAACCTCCGCAAGGTCGCGCTCCGCGCCCTCGTGATCGAGGAGAACGACAATCTGATCGCCGCCGACCTCGCCGACGGTTCCAGCGAGATCATCCTCTCCACGGCGAAGGGCATGGCGTGCCGCTTCAGCGAATCCAGGGTCCGCCCCATGGGCCGCGCCGCACGCGGCGTCCACGGCCTCAAGTTCAAGATCGAAGGCGACTATGTGGTCAGCATGGAAGTCGTCGCGACCGGCCTGCCGCCCGTCCTCGAAGCGCCCGCGTCCGATCTGGACGTCGATGCGGACAACGAAGAGAATGTCGCCCCAATCAGCGACGCCGACGTCGATGCCGACGCCGCGGAGGAAGCTGCCGCGATCGACGGCGCCGAAGCAGCTGCGGAAGAATCCGCCGGGGAACCTGCGGAAGGCGCCGACGAGACGATCCCCGAAGACGCCTCCAAGCCGCAGCTCCTCGTCGTCACCAGCCGTGGCATGGGCAAGCGCAGCTACGTCGACTCCTACCGTCTCACCGGACGCGGCGCGATGGGCGTCCGCAACATCAAGCTCGGCGAAGGCGAAACCGTCGTGGCGGCCATCAAGGTCCACCCCGGCGAAGACATCATCCTCACGACCCAGCGCGGCCAGGTGGTCCGCACACGCGTCGACGAGATCCGTCTCGTCGGCCGCAACTCCATGGGCGTCCGCATCATAGCTCTCCGCAAGAACGACAGCATCATCGGCGTTTCCACCGTGATGCAGGTCGAAGAGGAAGAGCCGAAGGAAGAGGCCGAAAACACCGGCGTCTTCGCTGCCGCCGGCGAACCGCTCCCCGTCCGCGAGGATGCGGAAGCCGAGGCGGAAGAAGTCGCGGAAGAGACCGGAAGCGACGACGATTTCGACGACGACGCACCGAAGAAACAGGCCGAAGAGGAAGACGATTACGTCGATCCCTCCGACTTCGGCGGAGGCGACGATGGCGGCGTCCCGTTCTGACCGTTTCTTCGAAAGATTGAACCAACCGATGCGGCCGGGCGAAAAATCCCGGCCGCGTCTTTTCGGCATCCTGAACCTCACGCCGGATTCCTTCAGCGACGGCGGCGTGCATACGGCCTCGCCGGAAGCCTCTTTGGAATTTGCCGCACAGATGGTCGCCGACGGTGCGGACGCGCTTGATCTGGGGGCGGAGTCGACGCGGCCCGGTTCGGGCGCGGTCCCGGCAGACGAGGAGATCCGCCGTCTGCTCCCTGCCCTGAAGCTCATCCGCGCGCGTTTTCCAGACCTTTTCCTCAGCGTCGACACGCGCAAGGCGGACGTCGCCGACGCCGCGCTTGCCGCCGGAGCAGACTGCGTCAACGACGTGAGCGGGCTTCAGTTCGACCCGCGCATGCCGGACGTCGTCGCGGCGCATCATGCCGCGCTCATCATCATGCACATGCGCGGCACGCCGGAGACCATGCAGGCCCCGGAAAACCTCGTTTACGACGACCTGATCGCCGACGTCGCGGCGTTCCTGCTGGATGCCGTGGAAAAGGCCGTCCGCGCGGGCGTCGATCCCGCCCGCATCATGCTCGATCCTGGCGTCGGATTCTCCAAGAACGACGAACAGAACATGTTGCTCATCCGCCGCGCCGCCGAGTTCAAACGGCTCGGCTTCCCCCTCTTCTACGGCATCTCGCGCAAAGGCTTCATCGGGCGCATGTACGGCATCCCCTGCCCCGCCGACCGCGACGAGGCCACGGCACAGCTCCAGCTCGGCCTCTGCCGCGCCGGAGTCGAAGCGCTCCGCGTCCACAACGTAAAAGTCAGCCTTCAGAAAATACTTGATACCGGAGCTTGAACCGTGCCCGAGCGCAGCCGGGCACTACCGCAGTGGAGGCTTTGCCTCCCGTCGCCGTCACCCTCCGCGCGATCACGGTCGCCGGACTCTGAGCACTAAAAACCGGGGCGAAACAGGTTCGTTCCGCCCCGGAGCAATGAATCCTTTGCTTCTTTCCTATTCCTCTTCTTCGGATTCGATCTTTTCTTCGTTCTTCTTTCTGTTGTCTACCACATCTTCAGAAAGCTTCGAGCCTTCCACGGGATAATAGTCGAACCAGTCGAAATCGGCGCGGCCGCCCGGCTGCCCGGCGGTCTGCGCGTAGAGCGCCAGATAGACGCCGGTAAAACCGCCCGCCGTCTCGCTGCTGAGGAACGTGGTGTCGATGGTCCCGAGCGGGATATAGATGTAATCATTGGTGCAATAGTAGAACTCGTAGGCGTCTTTCGAACCGCTGACAAGCAGATACACGACGGATGAATCGAGCGGGATCACCTTTTCCGTGTGTTCCAGTCGGCTCAGTTTGTACTTCAGGACGAGGGAAAGCTTTCCGTCGCGTTTCCGCACCGCCAGGTCGTAATGGGAATCCTTGGACATGAAGACGGTCAAACCCGCCTCGTCGCCATCCTTCAGCCCGGAGGCGTCCAGCTTCGTCTTTGCCGAAAAATCGATGTGCTGCTGACGGCGCCCCAGCCATGTGGGGGAGTCGGATTCGCTGATCGTGACCTTGCACGGACGCAGACGCAGCCAGCCTTCGCGTTCGGGGAGCAGATAGCCCGCGGCGGAAACGGAATAATTCTCGTAGCGCGGAGCGCAGTTGTAATTCCATTCCAGCCCGAGTTTCGACGTATCGAAGTCGGTACGGACGAGTTTCTTCGCCACGGGGACCTGCGGCAGCGTCGGCACATTCATTTCGAGCGAGATCGCGCCATTGCCGTTCACGACCGGCCAGCCGTTTTCATCCCATTTGACGGGCGCAAGCATCGTTTCGCGTCCGGTGATATGATGGAATCCGCCGAGCACGCGGAACCCGAGGCAGACCATCCACCACGAGCCGTCGTGCGCCTGGATGAGGTCGGCGTGCCCGGTGCCCTGAATGGGGTTCTGATAGCCCCGCGCCGGGGCGTGCGAGAGGATCGGATTCGAGGGACATGCCTCGAACGGTCCGCGGAGATTGCGGCTGCGTGCGATCGTCTCGCTGTGGCCGTATTCCGTGCCGCCCTCGGCGATCATCAGGTAGTACCAGCCGTCCTTTTTGTACATGTGCGGTCCCTCGGCGCAGCGTCCGCCCGTGCCGCGCCAGATGATCTCGCTCCGGCTGAGCAGACGCCCCGTCTTCAGGTCGATCTCCGCCAGATGGATCTCGCCCGCGCCCTGCGCCGACAGGAGATAGGTCTTTCCGTCGTCGTCGAAGAAGAGGTCGGGGTCGATGCCGCCCTCGCGCACATAAATCGGGTCGGACCATTCGCCCGCCGGGTCCTTCGTCGTGACGTAGAAATTCCCCCCGCCGGACACGTTGGTCGTGACCATGTAGAACGTCCCCTCGTGGTAACGGATCGTCGGCGCGTAAATACCGTTCCACACGCCGATGTTCTGCAGCCGGGTCTGCGTCGGACGCGTGATGCAGTGTCCGATCTGCTCCCAGTGGATCAGGTCCCGGCTGTGATGGACCGGCACGGCGGGAAAATAGTTGAACGTGCTGTTCACCATGTAGTAATCGTCGCCCACGCGGCACACGCTCGGATCGGGATAGAATCCCGGCAGGACGGGATTGCGGTAGCCGAACGTTTTCGGTTCCGCCGTCGCGTCGGATTTCGCGTCAGGTTTCGCGTCAGGTTTCGCGGCCTGGGATTCCTGCGCGATCGAGGTCAGCCCGGCGCACAGGCCGAGCGCTGCCAGAGCGAGAATGGAATACTGTTTCATGGATTTCAGCGGGAAGAACCGGTTCATGGAGTACATCCTTATCGATACGAGGTTGTTGTTCAGACGGTTTCGCTTGCTTGAAGAAACAATAGCATAGATTCTGCTGTTTTCAACTTTACGAAAGAAGTTTTTCGCGTTAAAAATGCGTTAAAGCGGTTCTAATACACAATCGTTAACGTTATACACCGTTTCAGCGTTCTTCGAGATGCAAATCACACCTCTTTCCCTCTGTCCGCCGTTCAAAGTTTGACAAAGGTTCGTTTTCATGCTATTTTATAATTTACTTTTTTGCATTCATTTTTAAGAAGGTTTTTCTATTATGGAACAAATCGCCGAATGGATCAGCCAGCTTGATTCCTTTCTCTGGGGGCCGCCCCTGCTGATTCTGCTGGTCGGATGCCACATTTTTCTGACGTTTTACCTGAGATTCATCCAGCGATACGTCTTTCTCGGGATTAAGCTGAGCATACGGAACGATTCCGCCGCGGACGGCGACATCTCGCAGTTCGGCGCGCTCTCGATCGCGCTCGCCGCGACCATCGGCACGGGCAACATCATCGGTGTCGGGACGGCGATCGTGTGCGGCGGTCCGGGCGCGGTCTTCTGGTGCTGGCTCTGCGGCGTCTTCGGCATCGCCACCAAGTACGCGGAGGCCCTGCTCTCGATCAAATATCGCATCGTCGACACGGACGGCACGATCCGCGGCGGCCCGATGTACGCGATCGAACGCGGCATGAAGTGCAAATGGCTGGCGGTCGTCTTTTCCGTTTTCACGCTGCTGGCATGTTCCGGGATCGGGAGCATGACGCAGAGCAACGCCGTGGCGGAGACCCTTCAGAAGACGTTCTCCGCGCCGATGTGGGCGACCGGCGCGGCCGAGGCGCTGCTGTTCCTGCTCGTCGTGGTCGGCGGCCTCAAATTCATCTCGCGTGTCTGCGGCGCGCTGGTCCCCGCCATGGCGGCCCTGTACGTGCTCGGATGCATCGTCATCCTCGGCTGCAACGCCTCCACGGTCCTGCCCGCGCTCCGTCTGATCGTGACCGAGGCGTTCAGCATGAAGTCCGTCGGGGGCGGAGTCCTCGGCGTCGCGATGATGACCGCGATCCGCTACGGCGTGGCGCGCGGACTCTTCTCCAACGAATCCGGCCTGGGCTCCGCGCCGCTCGTCGCCGCCAGCGCGAAGACCGCGAATCCCGTCCGGCAGGCGCTGATCTCGTCCACCGGGACGTTCTGGGACACGGTCTGCATCTGCGCGCTGACGGGCGTCTGCCTGGTCTCCTCTGCGCTGAAACTGAACCCGAATCCCGACTTCTCGCAGCTCACGGCATCGGAGCTCGCCTTCATCGCCTTCGACCGGATCCCGTACGCGGGCAAATACATCCTCGCCGTCTGCCTCTCCATTTTCGCCTACACCACGATCCTCGGCTGGTTCTGCTACGGACGCCAGGCGATCCATTACCTCGGCGGCAAGCTCATGTTTCGGGTCTTCCGCGCGGCGTATGTCCCGCTGGTCTTCCTCGGCGCGGTCCTTACGCTCAAGACCGTCTGGAACATCTCGGACATCGCGAACGGCCTCATGGTGATCCCGAACGTGATCTGCCTGCTGTGGCTCTGCCGCATCGTAAAATCCGAGACGGCGAAGTATCTCTGGACGGGCAGGATCGACGATCCCGATCCCGAGTGCGTCCGGGTCAATCAGGAGGGCAAAGCCATTGACCCCGACCGGATGGACGCCTGAAGGGGAAAACGGTTCGGGAAACGGCGGAAAACAGCATGAAACAGCTTGTCGTTTATGTTCACGGCAGGGGCGGCAGCGCCGATGAGGCGGAACACTATGCGCCGATTTTCCCCGGATGCGAGGTCATCGGGTTCGATTATCGTGCGCAGACGCCGTGGGAGGCGCGCGACGAATTCCCGCGTTTCTTCGAGCCGCTGCGTTCAAGCTGCGATTCCCTGACCTTGATCGCGAACAGCATTGGCGCGTTCTTTTCCATGTCCGCGCTGAACGCAAAACACGTCGACCGCGCGCTGTTTATTTCGCCGGTCGTGGATATGGAGAACCTGATCCGGAACATGATGTCGCGGGCGAACGTCACAGAAGACGACCTCCACGCCCGAAAAGAGATCAAGACGGACTTCGGCGAAACACTCTCCTGGGACTGGCTTTGCGACGTGCGGAATCATCCGCTTCAATGGACCGTCCCCACCCGCATCCTGTACGGCGACCGCGACAACCTGATCTCACCGGAAACGATGGCCACTTTTGCAGCGAAAATCAACGCTCCGCTCACGGTCATGCCCGGCGGCGAACACTGGTTCCACACCCCGGAACAAATGTCCTTCCTCAACAAGTGGATCAGGGATTCGATCTAAAGGGCACTGCTCACCCAAGCGCCACGTCGAGCGCCATCATCAGGGCGAATCCGGCTGCGAACGAGACGACGCCCCAGTCGGAATGCCTGCCCGCAGACATTTCTGGGATCAGCTCCTCCACGACCACATAAAGCATCGCGCCCGCGGCGAAACTCAGCAGATACGGCATGGCAGGAACAATGAGTGCAGCGGCGGCTACGGTCAGCGCACCGAAGACCGGTTCCACGATGCCCGACAGCCCGCCGTACAAAAACGATCTTGTCCGGCTTTTTCCCTCGAAATGGAGCGGCATGGAGATGATCGCGCCCTCGGGGAAATTCTGGATGGCGATGCCGATCGACAGCGCGAGCGCGCCGCCCGCCGTGATGTCGTCCGATCCGGCGAGAAGTCCCGCGTACACCACGCCCACCGCCATGCCCTCCGGGATGTTGTGCAGCGTCACGGCAAGCACCATTTTCGCCGTACGCGAAAGACGGCTCGCCGGTCCCTCGGCGCTTGTGGTGTTCCGGTGCAGGTGCGGCGTCAGGTGGTCCAGAAGCAGCAGGAACATGATCCCGAGCAGAAATCCGGTCACAGCCGGGAGAAACGAGAGCCGTCCAAGTTTGCCCGATTGCTCCATGGCGGGAATCAGCAGGCTCCACACGGACGCCGCCACCATCACGCCCGATGCGAATCCGGTCATCACACGCTGCAACGTGTCGTTCAATGCCCGCCGCATGAAGAAAACACAGCCCGCGCCGCCGACCGTCCCGGCCAGCGGGATCAGCAATCCCAATACAACGTCTCGCATGTTCCGTTCTCCTTCGTGACTCCACTATTGATTTTAATATAGCACGCCCTCCCCCGGAAAACAACCCGAAGGAACGAAATCGCCCTGTTTCTGTTCAGCACTGCAGGAAGTCCAGCACGGCCCGGTTGAATTCCAGCGGATTCCGGTTCGCGATGAAATGATTTCCCTTCACGAAAACGAGCCTGGCGTCCGGGATGGAGTCCGCAATCAGGCGCGTATGCGCCTCCTTGATCATATCGCGCGTTCCGGCGATAACCAGTGTTTTCGCCCGGATTCCGGCAAGCTCCGCCGGAGACACATTCGGCTCATTCACCATCAGTCCGAGCATTTCCGCATTCCGTTTTGCGGATTCGCTTTTGCCGGAGAAACACCTCGCGATCCTGTAGCCGATCTCAATCGGGATCTGGATGCTTCGTTTTATGCCGGCCGCGCTCAGGTTCGCGCCGTTCAGGATCAGCCGGTCGACACGCTCGGGATGCCGAATGGCGAAAACCATCGCGATATTCGCGCCGTCGGAAAAACCGAGCAGATGAGCCTTTTCGATTTGATGTTCGTCCATGAACCCCAGCAGATCGTCCGCGAACTGGCGAATCGTGAACGGCATCCCGCCCCGCGGCGTCCGGCCGTGTCCTCTGGTGTCGATCGCATATACATGGTACTGCCCGGCGAACGCGTCGATCTGCCCACTGAAATAATCGGAACTCGCCCCGTTTCCATGAAGCAGGACCAGAGGCTCTCCCGCCCCTTTTTCGAGGTAAAAATGTCTGATATCCATCAAAAGCTCCGTATGCTCAGAGGAATCCGCCTGTGCGGCTTTCCTTACACCTTCGGATCTCGTCCGGCGTGCCGCACGCGACGATCCGTCCGCCCGCCTTGCCGCCGCCCGGCCCCATGTCGATCACATAATCCGCATTGCGGATCACATCGAGGTCGTGCTCGATCACGACGACCGTCGCGCCGTGGTCGATGAGCTTCTGGAAGACGTCGAGCAGCGTCTGCACGTCCAGCGGATGCAGCCCGATCGTCGGCTCATCGAAGACGAACATGGCGTCCGCCTGACCGCGTCCGATCTCGCCGGAGAGTTTCAGTCGCTGCGCCTCGCCGCCGGACAGGCTCGGCGTTTCCTCGCCGAGAGTGAGATACCCCAGGCCGAGGTCGTCGAGCGTTTTCAGGCGGTCGTGGACCAGCTTCATGCCCTTGCAGAACTCCAGCGCGGAATGGATGTCCATGTCCATCAGCTCCGGCATCGTGAGCGATTCGCCGTTTTTCCCAGCGAGACGGACCGCGCCCGCCTCCTTGCCATAGCGCGAGCCGCGGCACGAGGGACACGGGATGTCGACGTCCGGCAGGAACTGCACGTCGAGGTTGATCTCGCCCGTGCCGTCGCAGACCGGACAGCGGAGTTTTCCTGTGTTGTAGCTGAAATCGCCCGCCTTGAACCCGTGCGCCTTCGCCTCGGGCGTCCGCGCGAAGATCTTCCGCAGTTCGTCGTGGACGTTCGCGTAGGTCGCCACGGTGGAACGCACGTTGATGCCGATGGGCGTGGCGTCGATGAGCTTGACCTGGCGGATGCCGTCCGGCGCGATCTTCACGATGTGATCCGGCGTCCGCCCCTGCCCCGTCGCCGCTTCCAGCGCGGGGATCAGGCTTTCCAGGATCAGCGTCGTCTTGCCGGAACCCGACACCCCGGTCACGACCGTGAGCCGTCCCTTCGGGATATCCACGGATAAAGGCTTGACCGTGTGGATCTGCTTCGTTTCGAGGTGGATCCTGCCGTTTTCGAACAGTTCGCCTTCGGCTTTCTTCCGGGTCAGCTTCGCGCGTCCGGTCAGGAACGGCGCAATCCTGGAGTCTTTCGAGTTCTTGACCGATTCGATCGGCCCCTCGGCGATTACGCGTCCGCCGTCCGCGCCCGCGGCGGGTCCCATTTCGATGAGGTAGTCCGCCTCGGACAGTATCTGTGTATCGTGGTCGACCAGGATCACGGAGTTCCCGTCGGCAATGAGGTCGCGCATCACGCCTTTCAGCCCCTCGATGTTCGCCGGATGCAGCCCGATGCTCGGCTCGTCCAGCACGTACAGCACGCCGGTCGTGCGGTTGCGGACCGCCCGCGCCAGCTGCATGCGCTGGCGTTCGCCCGTGGAGAGTGTGGAGGCCGCGCGGTCGAGCGTGAGGTAGTCAAGCCCGAGGTCGATCAGACGTTTCGCGGCGGAGAAAAACGATTCGCAGATGCTTTCCGCCATCGGGCGCATCGGTTCCGGCAGGGAACCCGGCACGCCGCGCACCCAGTCAATGAGCTCGACAAGCGTCATGCGGCAGACGTCGGCAAGGGAAACGCCGCGCAGACGCGGCGCACGCGCCTTGTCGGACAGCCTCGAGCCGCCGCACTCGGGACACACGCTCTGGCGCAGGAACTTCTCCACGCGCTTCATGCCGTTCTCGTCCTTGACTTTCGCGAGAGCGTTTTCCACCGTGTACGTCGCGTTGAAATACGTGAAGTCCATCTCGCCCGCCGCGCCGTTGGTCCGGTTCTGGTAGATCATGTGCTGTTTGACCGGAGGGCCGTGGAACACGATGTCGCGTTCCTTCGCCGTCAGCTCGCGGAACGGCACGTCGGTCCGCACGCCGAGTTCGCGCGCGATGTCCTTCATCAGCGACCACATGAGCGTCTGCCACGGACGCACCGCCCCCTCGTCGATCGTCAACGATTCGTCCGGCACCAGCGTGGATTCGTCGACCACGTTCACGACGCCCGTCCCATCGCATTTCCGGCACGCGCCCTGGCTGTTGAACGCCAGTTCCTCCGCGCCCGGCGGGAAGAACTTTTCGCCGCATTCGGGGCAGACCAGCTCCTGTTCCGCGGCGACCGCCAGCGTCGGCGGGTGGTAATGCCCGTTCGGGCAGCGGTGGCAGGCGAGGCGCGAGAACATCAGTCTCAGGCTGTTGAGCAGTTCCGTCCCCGTACCGAACGTGCTGCGGATGCCCGGCACGCCCGGCCGCTGATGCAGCGCCAGTGCCGCCGGCACGTACAGAACGTCGTCCACCTGCGCCTTCGCCGCCTGCGTCATGCGCCGCCGTGTGTAAGTCGAGAGGGATTCCAAGTAACGCCGCGAACCCTCCGCGTACAGCACGCCGAGCGCGAGCGACGATTTGCCGGACCCGGACACGCCCGCGATCCCGACGATCTGATAAAGAGGGATCTCGACGTCGATGTTTTTCAGGTTATGAACGCGCGCCCCGCGCACCACCATTTTATTCTGCATCCGGGTCTCCTGTGGTTGCTGTTCGAAGATACGCTATAATGTACTCCCGATTGCACGAAAAAGCAATCCATATCCGGCGGAAAAGCGTCGATTTGCACTCTGAGCCGGACCTGTGTGCCAAACCGGGATGCGGCATCCATAAAAATATAGTGCTTTCCCGCTTGATTTTCATCCGATTTCTGCTATAGTAACCTGATAACGTTTCACACGCATCCAAAATACAACCGGAACGCTCCGCTCAGCGTGTGCTCGCACGAGCACGACGCGCGGGGCTTCGACAAGGAGATTTCAACATGGCACAGCAGAGAAAGCCGCTCATCACCCACATGTTCACCGCGGACCCCTCCGCCCACGTCTTCAACGACAAGCTCTATATCTACCCGTCTCACGACATCCCGCACGACGGCGAGGACAACGACAACGGCGACGAGTACCAGATGGAGGACTACCACGTCTTCCGCATGGACAACGAGACCTCCGATCCGGTCGACTGCGGCCTCGCGCTGTCGCAGTACGACGTGCCGTGGGTGAGCACGCAGATGTGGGCGCCGGACGTCGCATTCAAAAACAATCAGTACTACCTCGTTTTCCCCGCCCGCGACAAGGACGGCAATTTCCGCCTCGGCATCGCCATCAGCGACAAGCCGGAAGGCCCGTTCAAGCCCGAACCCGAATGCATCAAAGGCAGTTTCAGCATCGACCCGTGCGCGTTCCCGGATGACGACGGCAAGGTCTACATGTGCTTCGGCGGACTCTGGGGCGGCCAGCTCGAGAAATACCGCACCGGCAAGTTCGATCCGAACGGCACGGAGCCCGCGAAGGACGAAAACGCCGTCTGCCCGAAGATCGCCCTCATGAAGGACAATATGCTCGAGTTCGCCGAGACGCCGCGCGACATCGTGATCCTGGACGAAAACGGCGCGCCGATCAAGGCGGGCGACGAGGACCGCCGCTACTTCGAAGACCCGTGGATGTTCAAGTACAACGGCAAGTATTATTTCACCTACTCCACCGGCACCACGCACTACATCGTCTACGCCGTGGCGGACAATCCGTACGGGCCGTTTACGTATCAGGGACGCATCCTCGAGCCCGTGCTCGGATGGACCACGCACCATTCCATCCTGGAATACCACGGCAAATGGTATCTCTTCTACCACGACTGCGAGCTCTCAAACGGCATCAACCACCGGCGCAACGTGAAGTTCACCGAGCTGAACTTCGACGCCTCGGGCAGGATCATAACGATCTTCCCGTACAAATAAGCAGAACACCGGGCGGGCTCACGGACACGGGTCCGCCCGTTTTTTGAAACTGAAAACACGCTTGATGAGTTCAGAGAAAGGCGATTGCATGTATCACAGATTCTCCGCTCCGGTTCCGCCCCGAAAGGGATTGATGTTCTCCATGAAAAACGCCATGTTCGTTTTCGTGACGGCTGCGCTCATGCTCGCCGTTTCCGCGTGCAGGATGGATTGCGCGGACGCGACGCCTCCCGGATTCGTGCATCTCGCCGAAGCCGTGCCGGACGCGATCCTGGAAGTCCGCTACTATTCCACGTACAACTTCATCGGGGACCGCATCCGAGGCTACGAACGCCCTACCCCCCTGCTCTCCGTTGAGGCGGCGAAAGCCCTGAAATCCGTCAGCGACGAACTCCTTCCGATGGGCTACCGCCTGAAGATCTACGATTCCTACCGCCCCCAGCGCGCAGTCGATCATTTCGTCGAATGGGCGAAACAGACGGACGACACGCGCATGAAGGCGTATTTTTACCCGGACCTCGACAAATCCCTCCTGTTTCCGCGGGGGTACATCCTTGAGAAATCGGGACACAGCCGCGGCAGTACCGTCGACCTCACCCTGTTCGACATGAAGACCGAAAAGGAGGTCGATATGGGCGGTACGTTCGACTGGTTCGGACGCGAAAGCCATCCCGACTGGGGCGGCAATCCCGAAACGAAGACATTCACGGGCGATTTCCCCGCCGGTACACCGGACAATCGCAAGATCAGCGCCGCGCAGTTCCGCAACCGCATGCTGCTTCGAGAGGTCATGCTGAAACACGGCTTCAAGCCGCTTGATGAGGAGTGGTGGCACTTCACGCTCAAAAACGAGCCGTACCCGGACACCTATTTCGATTATCCGGTCAGATGAGGCGGCGGGAGCGTGTCAGTTTATTGTCAGTTTATTGTCAGTTTATTCGTTGCCTAACATAGTCGAACGGCTGTTCGGAATGGTTCTGAACGGTTAAAAAACAATCAGAAATAATCTCAGAATAGAATCTATCCGGACTAACAAAACTGAGGCAAAAAAAAGGACTTACGATGTCGCAAGCCCTGAAAAATCTTTGGTAGCGGGGGTTGGAATCGAACCAACGGCCTCCAGGTTATGAGCCAACTTATTTAACCTCAATTTTAAGTTTTTGCTATCTTTTTGCTACCTTTTACCATTTTTCATGGGGGTGAACGAACCCCATGAAAAAGTATCAAGGCTCCATCATGAAACGCGGTATTTATTATCACTGGAAATACCGCACCGCACAAGGCACCATTACCACAAAATCCATTAGGAATGCTACTGGCGGAAAGGTTACACAGTTTTCGGAAGCAGAAAAGATCGTTACCCAATGGTCAGCGGAACTCTCGTCTCTGAGTCAGCTGAAAAGTCGAGAGGAAACGATCCAGAAGATTGCAGAGGTCAAATCCCTTTTGAAAGTCTGTCGGGTTCCACTGGTGGAACTGGAAGAAGCCTTCTTCAATCATCCATCAGCACCGACCGTTTCCCCAAAACATCGAAAGACGTATCATTCCGTTTTGAACACACTGATGAACTTCGCCAGTCAGATTCAGGTAAAAACGGTAGCAGACGTTACCGAAGAGGTGGCGCAGTCTTTCTTATCGTACTACTGGAGCAGAGGGATTTCGCCAAAGACGTATAACAGCGTCCTCGATATCCTGAGGTGCGTGTTCCGGCTTATGAACAAAGACAGCAACCCATTTGACGGATTCAAGAAAAAGGTTTGCCATACGGAGGAACGTGTACCATTCACGGTCGAACAGCTTCAGAAGATCTGGGATACGCTGACCTCCCCCACATACCACATGCTGCACAAAGAGGAAATGATCGTCCTCTACAAGTTGGCGCTTTATACTGGCGCTCGTTGTGGCGATCTCTGTCTGTTGCGCTGGTCCTCGGTCGATATGCAGAGCAGGGTTATCCGGTTCATACCTCACAAGACAGCTCACAGCAGCCATAAGATCGTGGAGATTCCCATTGGTGACGTTCTTTTCGAAGCCCTTTCTTCGCTGGATCAGAGTACCGACTATGTTCTGCCCAATGTTGCATATCGTTATCAGCACAATTCAGGAGGCATATCGAGGGATACGAAGAAGCTGTTGGTAGCAGCAGGACTGAAACCGAACGATTCCGGGACTACTCGTCGTGTCCTTGCTGTGTCGAGGATGGGTTTTCATGCCTTTAGACATACGGCAGCATCTCTGATGATTTGCAATGGCGTCAATCCTCTGGTCGTGCGTGATCTTCTGGGACATACCTCGGTCGACATGACAGCACACTATACGCACGTCAACATGGAAACGAAACGAGAAGCCTTGCAGAACCTGAACGTTCTCCCGTGTCTTCCTCAACCTAAACTCATCAATGGAGAGAAGCCCATTGCGGAAATAATCACGGAACTCAACGCTGAAAAGCTTGCCGTTCTCGGGCACTGGCTGGACGACAACCTCACGACAACTCAAAAGGAAAAACTGAGCGAGTTACTGATCTTTGCTGTATAAAGCGCCCAGAAAAAGCTAATCAACAAAACCATACGGGAGGTTGCCATTCGTTGGCAACCTCCTTGATTTAGAAAGACTTCCGACCTCATGTTCGCTATATGGGGATATTCGCGTGGAGGAAGGACGAAACCCGCCCATCCAAGTGATGGGCGGGGAGTAAGTGGCCTGGTTTTATTCCGTCAAAGCATGAATCGCATGAAAGATGTCATCGGTTTCAGCCATGCCGCCCTTGCCGTTGCCGGAGTCGACAGTTCGGACGTCAAGCAGCCGGGAGAGTTTCGCGAGATTGTCCTGAAGAATCGGACTGTTCCACATCTGTTCGTTCATGGTCGGTGCGAGAAGGATTTTCCCGCGGAAGGACAGCGCCGTGGTCGTAAGGGCGTCATCGGCGATGCCGGATGCGAATTTGCCGATGAAGTTGGCCGTGCAGGGAGCGACGACGAGTGCATCCGCCCACACCGCCCAGGAAACGTGTTCCGGAACAGGCTGATATTCGGCGAAAAGGTCGGTCAGGACGCGGTTTTTCGAGAGGGTGAGGAAGAGCTGCGAGGAAATGAGCTGAAGCGCATTTCGTGTCATGATGACCCGCACGTCGAATCCGGCGGAAACGAGTTTCGAGCAGAGGTCTGCCGCCTTGTAGACCGTGATGCCGCCTGTGACGCCGAGGATGATATTTTTGCTCATGGTTGTACTCCTGTGGTATTGGTTGAGCGTGAGGAATCCGGACCTCGTGTTTCAGTGAAACTTCCCGATCACGATAATGGCGACCGCCAGTCCGAGAATGGTGAGGAGGATGTAGATTAGCAGGCGTTTTCCCGGCGAGGCCGGTTTCGAGCAGCAGCAACAGGGTGTCTGTTTCTGTTCGGGCTCCTTTTCGCAACAGCAAGACGCGGGCGGTTCCGGTTTCGGGGAGCCGCAGCCGCAGGAACAGCATGAACCGTTCTTTTCCGCGTTTTTCGAAAGGATACCAAGCCGCTCCTCGACCGAGAGGACCTCTCCGGCGGCAACGATCCTGCCGTCAATTTCGAGGGCGGGTTTCGCGGGCAGATTCGCATTTGCGATGGCTTCCGCGTCCGTGACTTTTTCGATGTCGGCATGGATGCCCAGCGTGTCCAGTGCGGCCTGAACGTTTTCAAGGAGCTGTACACATTTCTGACAGCCTCCTCCGTAAAGAACGATTTTCATGGTAACCTCCGTGGTTATGGGGTAAGCAGGATGTTTTGAAGAAGATTGAACAGGTGTCCGACCAAGATGATGCCGAACGTGCAGATGCCGATGAAGATCCAGAGGAGTTTCGGCTTGACGACCCGCCGGAGCATGACCAGCGACGGCAGGGACAATGTGGTAACAGCCATCATGAAGGAGAGAACGACACCGAGCAGCGCGCCTTTTCCAAGCAGGGCCTCCGCAATGGGGATCGTCCCGAAAATGTCGGCGTACATCGGAATGCCGACCACTGTGGCGACGATCACGCCAAGCGGATTGGTCCCCCCCAATGTGCGGATGACAACCTCCTCCGGAATCCAGTTATGAATCAGTGAGCCGATCGCCACGCCGCACAGAACGTAGGGGTAGACTTTCTCCGCCGTCGAGAGGACCTGTTCCCATGCGTAGACACAGCGCGCCCGGATCGTGAGCGACGACTGTTCCGTATCATGAAGAGTATCCGCGCCGATGATGTTTTCCACCTGATTGTCAAGCCGGAGCTTTTCGATCAACGTGCCGCCCGCCACAGCCACGATCAGGCCGAGGACCACGTATGCAATCGCGACTTTCCAGCCGAATATGCTCGTCAGGAGCACGACGCTGCCCAAATCCACCATCGGAGAGGAGATCAGGAAGGAGAAAGTCACGCCCAGCGGAAGCCCGGCTCTCGTGAACCCGATAAAGAGCGGGATGGAGGAACAGGAACAGAACGGCGTGACCGTTCCAAGCAGCGCGGAGACGATTCGAGCCGTAATGCCGTTGAAGCGTCCCAGAATCCTGCGGCTGCGTTCAGGCGGGAAAAAGCTCTGGATGTAGGAGATGATGAAAATCAGGAAGCAGAGAAGCAGCATGATTTTGATGACGTCGTACAGGAAGAAGTGCAGAGTTCCTCCGATTCGACTGTCGATATCAACGTTGGCGGCGAGCAGGCCGCGTCCCAGCAGACGTTCGAGCCAGTTCATTCCGAGAAGTTCGTCTTGGATGAATTTCCACATGTAAGGGTTCCCTATGTTAATCTATATATCTAAATATGTCGATATTCAGGAGCAAAAAAAGAGAAAAGCGTTGGTTCAGAGAATTAATCATACGTCCTTGCCGTCCTGGCCGGAAATCGCGTTCAGGTATGAAACGGCTTTGCGGAATCCTTCCGGGGAAAGCGAGTAGTGCATCCACTTGCCGTCCTTGCGTCCAACGACCAGCCCAGAATCGCACAGGATTTTCATATGATGCGAAAGAGTGGACTGTCCGACGTTCAAGGCGTCAAGGAGCTTGCATGCGCATTTCTCTCCGCCCATAAGCAGCTTGAGGATTTTCACGCGGTTTTCGTCGCAGAGTGCCTTGAATACTGTCGGTATTTTTTTCTCGTCGAGTCTCATGATGTAGCCTTCGCGTTTGCATGAACAAATATAATATATCGTCATTTGTCGATATGTCAAGGGGCTTTCTTCAAAAAAAACATAAAATCTCCTCCGAAGAGGAGCGGCGGCTGTCATGCCGCGATCACGAACTTGCCCTTGACGTTGCTCTTCGCGATGCGGGGATGCTCCTTCGCGTTGATCTCGCGGTTGTACGACTGCGCGTGCTGGATGTCGTTCACCTGGCGTTCGCCATCTGGGGGGATATTCGCGTGGAGGAAGGATACCCGCCCATCACTCGGATGGGCGGGGAAACTATCCCGCAATCCACTTTCCGAGTTTCGGGATTTTATGTAATGGATAGATGATCAGGAATGCGACAAGATAGGTCGCGACGGCGGTGCCGACGATCGTACAGCCGGTGCCGACATGCCCGGAGAGCCAGCCGCAGATATGACCGAGGAAGATCATGTGGATCAGGTACATGCCGAAACTTGCCTCGCTGAATGGACGGACGATGAACTGGTAGAACTTTCCCTCGGAAGAGAATTTTCTGATAACAAGGAAATACCCTATGACCATCAACGCCACGCCGAGAGAACAGTTTTCCCAGCTCGTTTCAAGCTCGACGACACACGAGTACGGCGCGGAAACAGGGTATCCGCTCCCATCTGGGATGTGGGAATAGAACCATCCGGCGACTATGGCAAAGCCGACTGTCAGAAGCGGGATCGCGAATGCAACTGTCTTTTTCCAGGAGTAGTCCGGCGCAAATTTGCGGAACCACAAGCCGAGCAGGATGTACCCGATAAAGCCGCTCACATAGTGGAATGTTCCGAAAGTGTTCCAGTGACATTCTCCGAATAAGAATGGCACATTGAAAAGGCTTTCCCCTCCGAACATGTGTCCCCAGCCGTTTCCGTAAATGGCGCTGTACAGCTGCCGGATAAACGGGATGGTTGTCGTGAAAAGCCAGAGGATGATCCAACCGAGCAGTTCCTTCTTTGAGACCCGCTCCGCCCAGGGGGAAAGGAGCGGCATCAGCAGATACACGCCGAGCAGCATCGGGACGAACCATAAATGTCCGCCCGCCGTCATCGGGAAATTGAACAGCATCCGCCCCCATTCTCCGTGGTTCAGGATCGTGAAGACGCAGCACCACAGGACAAACGGGATTCCGACGCGCAGGATGCGTCTGCGCAGGAAATCTCCGGTCGTGCGAGTAACGGGGAACAGCAGATACGAGCTCGCCATAACGAAAAGCGGAACACATGCGCGGCACGCGGAGTCGAGTCCGATTGCCCAGCGCGCGCTTTCTGGAGATTTGAGGAAAAGCGTTCCTGCCTCACCATAGTAGAAATTCTCACAGGAGTGAACGATGAACACCATGAAAATGGCGATGGCACGAAGATAATCTAAAAAAATGACTCGTTTCATAATTATCTCATTTGAAATGGTTCAATGTTTCGTTATCCTAAAAAAATACACCCATACGCGCGAGAAAGCAAGCCGGAGGCGAATCTTTTTCAGGGATTCCCTCCGGCTTGCGGGCGGTCTGGCCCATCCAAATGATAGGCGGGGATTCTCAGTTCAGACGTTTTTTAAGTTCCGACTTGACCAAATCTAAATCGCTGCATGTCAGAAGTGGAATCAGACAGTCAATTTCCTCGATGCTCTTTTCCCACCATTTGAAATCCAACAATAACCCGATCAGTTCTTCGTCAAAGCGTTTGCGAATGAGTTTTGCGGGATTGCCAGCAACAATGGAATATGGATTAACATCGCTTCCGACAACACTGCATGCACCGATTATAGCCCCGTCTCCGATATGGACTCCGGGAAGGATTACGGCATTTTGGCCAATCCAGACATCGTTACCAATAACCGTATTCCCTTTGAACGGCATATCGGCAGATGCGGGTGGAGCCATATTCCATCCTTCTAGCGTATAAAATGGAAATGTTGAAACCGCATTCATCTGATGATTTGCACCGTTCATGATGAATTCGACCCCGGCTGCTATCTGGCAGAATTTGCCGATAATCAGCTTGTCTCCAAGCCACTCGTAATGATGGGTGACATGTCTTTCGAAATCCGTATCAGCTATATAGGAAAAATCTCCGACAATAATGTTCGGATTCCTTATCGTCGGCTTGATATAGATTTCCCTGTCGTATCCGGCAATCGGATAAACGGTATTTGGATCAGGTCTTTTTTTATCGTTCATGGCAATCCCAAGCTCCTATTTCAAAACCGTTATTTCCGGTTCGTCACGCCACACGCATCTCTTTACGAATTCGTCATGTTTCTCTTCCGGGAGGTTCATGAAGTCAAGGATTTTTACTCCCGGAAAGCGCGATTCACAATATCGGGGCGTAACGCCTCTGGGCACAATCCCGATTTTGTCTTTCCCCTTGACGCGGTCGGCAAGCTTATTTCCTTCATCAATCATCACAGGCATTCCGGCACGATGAAGAGCAAGATAAAAATGGATGGTTTCGTTGGACCGTCCCCATGAACTGCCAGCAACGGCAAAGTAGAATCCATTGTCGGCTTTGCAAACATACAGCGAGACATGGGTTGAGTTACCACCCCTGCAAACCTCCCATGGATGACCGCCTCTGTTGGCACAATCTTTGAGCCAGTGTGCAAATGCCTCAGGCGAGTTCTCGTCAATATCCATGAGTCCTTCATCACGCCCGTCAGCATATTTCCGATAAAGTGCCTTCGGGGAAAGCGTGTCGCTTCCCTCGTAATGATTGGCTGCGTAACCCATTTGGCAACACCGGAAGAACAATCCTGAAGTCATATCGTGAAGCAGATTATCCGGCAGAGCATCTTCATCGTATTTTTCCATCAACTTCAGAAACTCTTTCTGGTCCGCATCCGAAAGATTCGAGAAATACTCCTCCCGGTCTTCGGGGTAAAGTTCCCAATAATCTTTGCGAGAAATCGTGCCGGTGCGCTGATCCGGGGAGAGCTCCTGCCGGATGATGCGATTGTATTCACCCGATTTTAGTATGGGGAGACATTCCCGGACTTTTACCACGAGCCATTCGACAAATTCACTGGCGTCTTCCGGATACGGCGGAGTAGGTCCCGGCATTGTTTCGAGGACAAGCCGATTATCCAGAAAGATTCCCCGATATCCGTTTTCATTGTCTTCGATGAAAGCAAAGGAGAACCACTGTTTTTCATACGGGTAATCCCGTTTCCATGTTTCATCAAGTTCTTCGGGGCTTATCTCGTCTTCTTCGTCATAATACCCGCAGTAATTCCTGAAATCCTCAACCGTTCCCCTGTCAACCGGAATAAAAAGCTTCCGAAGGCCAGTGGTTTTGTTATAAGGGGAAATACCCCTCACCATCTTGAACAGTTCGTCAAGGGCAGTCATTGTTTCCCGACTGTATGGTTCAGGAAGCCCGTTTCTGTAGTGCGAGCTTTCATGCCAACGATAAGCATTCAGTAATGGTGCACAGAATCTCATTTTTTCTTTTTCCATAATTGGTTCCTTGTTTTTACCCTATTTCCAGAACAAACGATTCGAGATGATCGTAGTCGCTGCCAACATTGACACCCATAAATCCGGGAATGACCTCACCGATAACACGGCGATGAGTATGACCACAGATCAGATAGTTTTCGAATCTCGCATCAAACGGCAGTTCGTGAACAAGATCCTTCATCCCCGAATAAAAGCTGTAATGGCTCGGCTCGTGGCCGTTCAGAAGGACGTGTGGAAGATGATGCGTGCAGAGCACCGTCGATACGCCCGGCTTCATCTTTGAAAGAATCATATCGACATAGTAGGCGTTGAATTCCAGGTAGCGCGTTACGATTTCACCAATGCGCCAGTCCTGCCATCCGTCCCATTCATCAATCCGCTGGCTTTCCCGAATCCGCATGGATCCGTCAAAGAACAGTGTCCCGCCGACGAAATTGAGTCCTCCGAGTTCAACAGCACCGATCAAATCCAGGTAAAAGATGTTTTTATCGTTGAAAGTCTGCTCTTTCAGCTCGGTCAACGTTTCTTCAAAGGTCCGTTCCCAGAACTCATGGTTTCCCAAGGTGGCCACAATCGGGATATCGCCAGGGATAAACTTTCTGAGGACAAACGAAAGCTTGCGCACCTGACGCGCCCAAACAGTATCTCCCGTAACGACCACGACATCAGGTGAGACCTCGGCGACAGTGGCCGTGATTTCGCGCAAAAACGGAGTTGTCTTTTGGGTGTTGAGGAAATCTGATACGGCATTAGACCGCAAGTGTAAATCTGAGAGACAAAGTATTTTCATGGGATGACAGAAAAAAAGCGAGGGACTTTTTCAATCGCTTGTGTTATTTTTCGGGCTTGACTTCCCACACGCCGTTGCGCTTTCCGTTTTTACGGACGAGCAGACCTTTTTCCTGAAGGGCCTTGGTCAAACGTTTTGCTGTTCGTTCCGACTTCCCGATATGCTCCGACAACATTTTCTGTGTTGCCTTTGGATTCTCCCGGAGGAAGTCCAATGCGACCTTTTCCAAAGTGCCACGATGGCACTTTGGAATGGCACTTTGGGCGGATTGCCCTTCTTTCCAAAGGATGTGGCAGAACCGGTTTTTGAGTTCATTCTTCCCTTGAAAGATCAAGTTCTCAAAGAAACGTTCCAGATAAATAGTGGTCGAGGATATGCCGTGAGCATAGTTGTTGTAGTTTGCCCGGACCAGCGCATTGCGGAAATACCATGAATACTGTTTGAACGGTTCGTTACTGACCTGGAATCCGAACTTGCGCAGATAGAGGATGGTGAAAACCGCTGTCGTTCTGGTGTTGCCTTCCATGAACGGATGAATCTGCCAGAGTCCGGCAATGAATTTGCAGATATGTTTGACCGATTCCTGCGGAGAGAGCCCGTAATACGAAAACTTGCGTTCCTGAGAGAAATCGTATTCGATCGTCTCTTTCAACAGATCGGCAGGAGCATAGATAACGCTTTCGCCGTCCAATACCCATTCCTTCTTGGAGATGTTCACAGTACGGTATTTTCCCGCATGAGGAAAAACACCCTTGAACAGTCTTTTGTGAAGACGGGAATACTCCTCAGGAATGAAGGCAAAAGCATCTTCGGCAAGGATCGCTGCAATTCTCGTGGCCACAATGTCCGCTTCGTCAGTTCTGTCGGCAGCGAGCTTGCGGCCTTCTTCCGTCCGGTAATAATCCGCAATGCGTTCTTCCGCCGCTGCCAAGTCAATCTTGCCCTCAATATGCTCTTTAGCGGTGTTCAGCAGATAACGGGAATTCTTCAGCTTGTCGACGTCCTGCAATCCGATGGCAATCTGCCAGTTCTCGGCGCGTTGCTTCTGCGTCGTTTCCCCCTGAACGATATACTCGTCGAAGATATACCGATTGTCCGTGCTCATTTTGCTTTTCCCTCGGACAAAGATATCAGTTCATGGGCCCGGTCGTGAATAAACGTCTCAAGCTTTTTCAGCCGCCATGCAGGGAGATTATAGTAGCGATGCCGTTCAAATCGGAAATCCGCGAGCTTGCGGAGGTCTTTTCTTTGCCGATTGGTCATGAATGCGGAGACAAGGTCACTGAATGGGACGTCGTATGCGGAAAGACGGGTTGCAGCATATCGGTTCAGGTCGTCAAAGTCATCCTTCATGGCGAACGGGAAAAGTGCCATGCCGTTGTCGAAGAGAGGAGCGAACGCAACGGGTTTGTTCCGCTTGTTGTCGATCATCAGTCCGAAGTTACCGAGATGTCGGTCCGTATTGCAGACGAGCGCATCAAAGACGATCATGTCGCAGAACGACTGATAGAATGTGTCGCCCATCTTTTTGAGTTCAGCGGCGATTTCTGTGAGCTTGAGCTTCGGGAAAAAGCGATGTGCAGAGACAAACGAATGATCAATGTCGGTGAAAAGAGGACATGTACTGCAAAGCACTCCCTTCCACTTCGCGAGGTTGTACGGCACATGATTTATGCTCATGGCCGAAGCTACTTGAGCAGCGTAATACTCGGAATATGGTTCGTTTCCTGTGTTGGCCGCCCCTGAGCTACCACCTTTGTACAGCAGAATCTGACCGTTGACTTTGCGCCAGCCTTTCCGGAGATTACCGTTTGTCGTGAACTCCGGCGAGGACGAGAATCCGCTCGGTCGAACGCTGCCGAATCCGGTATATGCAATCAGTGCAAGGGCCTTATTGAACGGATTCTCGTACAGATTGAACTCGCTGAAACGCCCGGAAAAACCTTCCGGCACGCACCAGTAACTATCGTTCAGGGAGAGGCCGAGGCTGAGCTTGATGATCCCCAGGAGATTGTTGTGGCTGAGACCGTATACAGACAGGATTTTATCGACATATTCACGATTACGAGGGATAATGCGTGACCTCAGCCACGCGAGCACACCTTCTCCGTCAACGGACATTCCAATCGGGAGAAGTTTGCGATTCGCCTCATTCACGCTCAAAACTGAACATGCGAACCCATCCAGACCTTCCTGCCGGAGTTCGAAGGTCAGAAGCTCGAAATCGTATTGTTTCAGCGCAAAAATCATGTTGGGACCGACTGGTTCTATTGTGTTCGTGGATTGAGGAAGATATGAGGCAGGAACATGCCGTGAGGAATCAGGAAATATGATTGCCGAATGAACTTAATCTACACCATGCCCGCTTTTTTTTCAAGCAGTTTTTGGTTTTTTCCCTTACATTGTCTTACAAAGCTCAACTGCTCTTAAAAACCTCTTTCTTTGGCTCTTATATTGCTCTTAATTCGGAAATCCTGGGTTTACTGGCGAACAGCATGCGTGTCGTATTCCAGCAGGTCTTCAATTCGGCACGACAACACCTGGGCAAGCGAGCGGAGAGTAGCTCCAGCAGCCTTGTTGATGTCCTTGGATCGCCCTTCGTACTGCTGAATCGTGCGGATGTTCACGCCGGACAACTCGCTCAATTTACGCTGGGTCAGCTTGCAGTTCTTTCTTCTGGCTTGCAGACGAGTTGGAAGTGCCTTTTTGCGGATAATGCTGTTCAGCGAGTCAACGGCTCTGTCTTCGGAAACCTCATGCAATGTTGGATAGAGGCGAAGTATTTCCTGCATGGAGAGTACCTCGCGAATGCTCTGAAACGACCGCCCGGTGTACCACTGGAAATACGCCACGATCCAGCCTGTCCAGTATTCCGGCGAACAGTCGTATTCCACCTGCGCAGATACATGGTTCAGCTCAATACCGGATTTCTGCATGACCCCCATGGCGAACTCGGTGCCGGACATTCCGGAAACGTATTTCGGTGTACCTTGTTCAAACAAGGTTGCAACGCCGGACGAAATCATCATGGAGAGGAACGTGTCGAGCTCGATACGGCAGACGTTCTGGGCAAAATCGAATGCTTCGCCCAGATTGTGCATGGCGTCGCTCAAATACTGTTCATCGTAAGCGTGGATCATCAGGCAGAATTCCTTCTTTTACTATGTCGCGAATGAACAGGCCGTTCAAATCTTCCCGCTCAATCTCCTCGCGGTAGGAAGCACGTGCCTTGTCGTCTCGCTGTTTCCGCTTTGGGAAGTAAACCTCATTGGGAACCACCTCGCTGGAAATGAACCGAATGAGAGAGAACGCCTTTTCGCTTTTCAGGACGAACTGCTCGCCGAGCTCACCCAGCCTCATTGCATAGCTCAGCTGATTGAGCGAGATTTCGTTGTTGACGAACGCCCTGGCGAACGAGAAATAGGAATCGTCAGCCCGATAACCGATGATTGCGTCATAATGCTCAATCTCCGGCAGAAAATGCTTGTTCAGCCACTCGATCCCGCGTTTCATGGTCGGCGTGGAGATGCGGACACCGCGATACTTCGTCAGGAGCGCCAGCCAATGCAGGATCGTGTACTTCTCTGAGTTCAGATTCAGAATGTGCAGTTCGGCAGTGTTGATTTCGTAACGGTTGACTACCCCGTCTGTGTTTTCTCCACAGGCCCATTCTTTGGCGAGGTCGAGGCTTTCGGTACAGTAGAACCCCTGTCCGTAATCATTATACGGCTTACCCTTGCCATATTCTGGGGTCCGCACTATCTCTGATGAACCGTGGTAAAGAATCAAATTGCTCATATTAGCCTCAAGCATACATCTTTAGAGTTATCTTTTTCTAAAATATACACCCATAGAGATATTTTTTCAAGTCTCAATCACACTTTTCTGCAAAAAACAACTTGCAAATAATCTTTACAGTTTAACCATGTCCACTTTTTTCAAGCCATTTTCTTTAACATGTTTGAACCTGGATGGATTGGGAATTGTCCTCATGAGGACGAAATATGTGGACTGCTCGCTTCGACTGAAGAATAACGAACGTCCTTGCTTTGCTTTTTGAGGATGGAACCCAAAACAAGTTCTCCATGTCAGATAAGCTTGGGGTATCCGTAAGAACAATTGAGCGAGCCTTGACGGAACTTCGGAAAGCCAATCTCATCGTTCGCTCCGGTTCAAGGAAACAGGGGAAATGGGTCGTTGTGAAATGACCACTACGGACAGACCAAAAGAGAAGCCGATAACGACTTCTCCATAGCTTTTCTGCTTAAAGCCAGATTACAGAATCATCCCATCATATCTTGATTTGCCAAAGGTAAGACCGACGACGCCAATTGCAACAATTGCCACAAGGGCGACTCTTTCGATGTTGGGTGTGGAAAAGAATGGCGGAATAATCATTGCTTCTGCTCCATTTTGCTCAAATCTTGACGTTATCTGGAATCCGAACGCCGTACCTGCTGAGAATGATCCCTGCTGCGACGGTCAGTATGAGTTTCCCGATCCATTTCAGGGTGTCCCCGGTCGATTCGGGCGTGGAGCTGTTTTCTGTGTTGAGCATGATTTGTGTTCCCTCCTGTAGAATTTGATTGTTTTTGAGGTGGCGGTGGCTCCTTGCCATCGCCACAGTTAAGGTTTGATTGAGTTCAGAACAAGCTCGGCTCGGAATCACGTTCTTCCCCGGAACAGGATTCCGCCGACTGCATACCGAGCAAGCACGGCACCGTTGAGACGTCGAGCAGCCGGAAGCAGTTGAAATACCGCTCGGCTCCTTCGGCCATTTCCGGCGTGAACTCCTCCGCGATGTCGGACGGTTTGCGAATCCAGCCGAGCTTACGGGCAACAGCAACGTTCAATGCTTTCATCAGCTCGATGTTGAACTTGATGTGAACGTTCCGGTTCAGGTAGCAACGGAATGCGAAGAGCACGGTCTTTTCATCAGCCATGTAGACCGTACCACGCTTTCCCCAGGTCTCCGGCAACTGGATTTCACCTGCTTGGAATCCGAGACTGTTCGCCACGGCACAGACATCTTCGATCTTCGTCCGGCAGGCATACTCGATGTGATTGTCCCAGCTGTGCCATCCCTCACCCGGCAGGGCATATTCTGTACAGATGATCCGGTAGTCGAGCGTGTAAGGCGTGTTCTTCTTCGCATCCGAGCTGTACCGC
>JAEEQN010000025.1 GCA_016285345.1 Victivallales bacterium
GAACAGAAACAGCGCCAGCCCGCCCAAAGCATTTACGAAAAGCATAGATTCTCCTTATTGGTTTGTTGATCTATGCTGTTACTATACATGCACATTATGAAACCACGGTTAAGGCTTTGTTAGTTTTCGGTTAGGACTTATTGCTGACAGTGTACAATCGTTTTGTCTTTTCCGTTTCGGATTGATTTGAGCAACTTCAAACTAACCACAAAGAAAGAGATATCTTTTGTTTTATTATATGTCATTTCTGAAAAAAGACCGAAAAGTGTATCTTTTTTTTGTTTTTTTTCCGTTTTCGGCTTTCTTTTTTTAAAAACGGGGTTATGTTTACGGTAAGGGTTTTTGCCATTCGGCAGGAACGTTCACATATCAACTTTGGAATTTGCTGCGAAAACGAGGCTGCGCTCCTGAAAAAAGGGCAGCCCGAAACAACCGCCGCTCTCCGGATCGAACGGGAAATATGACTTGGAGTTTGGACAAATCGAGGCCGAAGGCAGGCCGGAACGCATCATTGGCGGTCCGATGCCGCCGCTGCCGCATTTGATACCGGGAAGACGGGCGGTCCGCCGTCCGGTCCGGGTTCCTTTTCCACATGTTCCCGCCTCGTCCCGAGCGCGGATGCCATACGTTTTCGCCGCTTGCAGAAAACGCAGTGGTTCATGTACGACGAACAGACAGTCGGTCATGCAGGGCAGGCTTGCGGCGCGTCCTCGACGGCGCCTGCGGATGCCGCGACATTGCATGACCTGAAAAAGGCCGTCCGGCGCGAAAAGATCGCGCTGCGTCGCGCCATGCCGCCCGAGACACGCTCGGCGGCGGATGCGGCGATCAACAGCTTTCTCCTGGACATCGTCCGGACGGAAAAGCCGTCCGGGCTCGTCGCATACGTCAGCGACGGCACGGAACCCGATCTCGCTCCGGTCATGCGGTACGCGCTTCAGGCGGGCATCACGCTCAGCCTGCCGCGTTTCGAGCAGTCCGGCGCATATTCCATCGTGACGGTACGTTCCCTGGACTTTCCGGTGTCCCATTGGGGCATCCCGGAACCGTCCGCCGATGCCCCGGCGGCTCCTCCGGAACTGCTTGCGGAAGCCCTTTGGCTGGTACCCGGCGTGGCGTTCGATCCCGCCTGCCGCCGTCTCGGACGCGGCAAAGGCGTTTACGACCGTCTGCTTGCCCGGGGAACCGGAAAAACCATCGGTATCTTTTATGAACTCCAGAGATGCGCGGAACTGCCCTGCGAGCCCACGGATCAGCCCGTCGGCCGCGTCGTCACCGAATCCGGCGTCTTTGGCTGTACAAACAATGTCAGGAGTTAATTCCCATGTTTTCCAATGTCATCATCGCCGCCGCCCTTACATGGACGGATTATCTGGAAATGATCGGTGGATGTATTGTCGGCATCGCCATCGTAGAGATCATCGTTGCCATCCTTTCCAAAAAGGGAAAGACCAAAGCCACCCGTGATGCCGCAAAAATGAAGGAGGACGCCGAGCGCGAAGCCTCCCAGATCCTCCGCGAAGCCCGCGTCACCGCCAAGAGCGAGGCCCTCAAGATCAAGGACGACGCCCTCAAGATCAAGGACGAAGTCGAAAACGAGATCAAGGAACGCCGCCGCGAGATCACGCAGCAGGAAAAACGCCTCACGCAGAAAGAGGAAAACCTCGACCGCAAGAACGATTCCCTGGATGCGAAGATCAAGAACGCCGAGCGCAGGGAAGCCGAACTCGTCCAGCAGCGCGAACGCCTCGTCCAGAAAGAGGAGGAGCTCAAGAACACGATCGACCGCCAGATCAACGAACTGGAACGCATCGCCGAGCTCGACCGCGAGACCGCGCGCGGCATGATCCTCGAAAAGCTCAAGGGCGAGGTCGAAAACGAATCCGGCCTGCTCATCCGCAACATCGTCGAGGACGCCCGTCAGCGCGCCGAACGAGAATCCCAGAAGCTTCTCGCATACGCTATCCAGCGTTACGCCGGCGACTGCACCTACGAACGCACCACCGCCACCATCCCGCTCCCCAACGACGAGATGAAGGGCCGCATCATCGGCCGTGAAGGCCGCAACATTCGCGCGCTCGAGGCGGCGACCGGCGTCAACATCCTCATCGACGACACACCGGAAGCCGTCGTCATCAGCTGTTTCGACCCCGTCCGCAAGGAAGTCGCGCGCCGCATGATGGAGAAACTCATCGGCGACGGCCGCATCCACCCGACCCGCATCGAGGAGCTCGTGAAGAAGATGCGCAAGGAAGTCGACGAGGAGATCTTCAACGCGGGCGAACAGGCCGTGCTGGACTGCGGGCTGCAGGGCGTCCCGAAACCGCTCATCACGCTCATCGGCACGCTCCAGTTCCGCTACAGCTTCTCCCAGAACGTGCTCAAGCACTGCATCGAGACCTCGGCGTTCATGGGCGCGATCGCCGCCGAACTCGGGCTGGACGAACAGCGCGCGCGCCGCATCGGCCTCTTCCACGACATCGGCAAGGCAGTCGACCACGAAATCGAGGGCACGCACGCCCAGATCGGCGCCGACCTGCTCCGCAAATACGGCGAGAACAAGGACGTCGTCAACGCCGTCGCCGCCCACCATGGCGAGGTCGAAGCAACCAGTATCTACGCCATCCTCGCCAACGCATGCGACGCCCTCAGCGCGTCCCGTCCCGGCGCACGCAGCGAGACCACCGAACTCTACCTCAAGCGCCTCGAACAGCTCGAATCCATCGCCAAGGACTTCCCCGGCGTGGACACCTGCTACGCGCTCCAGGCGGGCCGCGAGGTCCGCGTGGTCGTCGAACCGGAGAAGATCAACGAGGCGCAGGCGCAGGTCATCGCCCGCGACATCTGCAACCGCATCGAAAAGGAAATGACCTATCCAGGCCAAATCAAGGTCACGATCATCCGCGAGACGCGTTCCGTGGAATACGCCAAATAACGCACTATGGATATCTTCACACAGGCACAGGCGGCGTTCGACCGGCACGTCGCGAAATTCCGCGACGCCTCCGGCACGTTGCCGTTCGCGCTCGAAGCCAAGTTCAAGCACACCGGCGAGGTCTGCGAGATCACGGAGAAGATCGTGGCCGGAGAAGCCCGGTTTTCTCCGCACGACACGCTCATCTTCCGCCTCTGCGCGCTCTTCCACGACATCTCGCGGTTCGAGCAGTACGACAAGTTCAGGACGTTTCTCGACCGCGTCTCGTTCGACCACGGAGACCGGAGCGCCGCATTGATCGACGAACTCGGACTCGTGCCGGAACTTCCCGCCGAAGACCGCGCCTGCGTCATCGACGCCGTCCGCGTGCACAACAAGTTCGCGATCCCGGCGGATTTCCCGTCCGCGCACCTCGACGCCGCGAAGATGGTCCGCGACGCCGACAAACTCGCCATCCTGCGCCTCATCATCCGGTTCTTCTCCGGCGACTATTCCGACCCGACCATCCGGCTGGACCTGCCCGACACGCCCGGCTGGACCCCGTCCATCCTCGAAACCGCCCTGAGCGGGAAATGCGTGGTGTACACCGACATGAAGTGCATCAACGACTTCAAGCTCGGGCTTTTCGCGTGGTCCTGCGACCTCAACTATCCCGCGTCCGCCGCGCTCGCGCTCGACGAGGACCTCTTCGGACGCATCCGTGCCCTGCTCCCCGAATCGGACAAGATCGACTCCCTCCTCAAATCCGCCCGGATCCGCCTCGCCGCGCTCCGCGACTCCAACCCGTCCCTCCGACAGAATCCCTGACCGATGCCGCTCCTGACCGCCTCCCACCTGAAAAAATTCTACCCCGTCGCGCGCGGCTTCTTCGGAAAGCCCGACTACGTGCGCGCCGTGGACGACGTTTCCTTCACGCTGGAACAGGGCGAAACGCTCGGGCTGGTCGGCGAATCCGGCTGCGGCAAGTCCACGCTCGCGCGGCTCCTGCTCCGCCTGGAGGACCCGACCGAAGGCTCCATCCGGCTCGACGGCCTGGAAATGACAACGGTCCGCGGGGAGGAACTCCGCAGGATGCGCGGGAAGTTCCAGATGATCTTCCAGGACCCGTACGGCTCGCTGAATCCGCGCATGAGCATCTTCTCCATCCTGGAGGAAGCGCTGAAGCTCCACACGAAGTTCGACGCCGCCGGGCGCGACAAACGCATCCGCGAACTCCTGAAACTCGTCGGACTCAACCCCGACTACGCCATGCGCCATCCGCACCAGTTCAGCGGCGGCCAGCGCCAGCGCATCGGCATCGCCCGCGCCCTCGCCGTCAACCCCGCCTTCATCATCGCCGACGAACCCGTCTCCGCGCTCGACGTCAGCGTCCAGGCGCAGATCGTGAACCTGCTGCAGGACATCCAGAAACAAACCGGCGTGGCGTTCCTCTTCATCGCGCACGACCTCGCCGTCGTGGAGCACATCTGCCACCGCATCATGGTCATGTACCTGGGACGCATCATGGAGATCGGTCCGTCCGACGATGTCTGTTCCAGTCCGCTCCATCCGTATACCCTTGCGCTGCTTTCCAGCGTCCCGCAGATCGACCAGTCGCGCCGCCGGGACCGCATCATCCTGAAAGGCGATGTGCCGTCTCCGCTGAATCCGCCGTCCGGATGTCGTTTTCACACCCGCTGCCCCTTCGCACAGCCGCGATGCGCCACGGAAATTCCCGCGCTTCAGGAGGTCTCTCCGGGCCGTTTCTGCGCCTGCCATACGCCCGGCGTCTTCCAAAAGCCGGAACACGCATGACAAGGTACGTTCTGTTGACAATCAATGATTTGACAGAATGACGGAAAGATTTGACGATTTGACGGTCAATCGTTGTAGTTTTGATATTTGAGTTAATTCGTCACAGGCAGGAAGATTTCATAAAAACGACTAACATAAAGCGTCAGATTGACACATTGAAACGTTATAAAATTATCGGATTCTTGGTATGAGTCAGGATTTGGAATCTTTGAGAAAAGATTGCGCCCGGAAACAAAAAAAAGGGCTGCCGTTCATCCTGACGTCCGTTCTCATTTGGACGGGGATCCTCTGCGTCCACCTGACCGGACTCCCGATCGTGACCAAAAACCTGCTGACGTTCTGCTGCGCCGCTCCGCTGGTCCCCATCGCATTCCTCGTCTCGAAGCTGATCGGGGTCGATTTCCAGGGCAAGGACAACCCGCTGACCAAGCTCGGGCTGATCTTCACCGTGAACCAGATCGTGTATCTGCTGATCGCGATGTGGGTTTACAACGCCGTGCCGGAGAAGATGCTCATGGTCTTCGCCATGATCTTTGGCGCGCACCTGATGCCCTACAGCTGGCTTTACCTGTCAAAGAGTTACTTCGCCTTTTCCATCGCCGTGCCGATCCTCTCCCTGATCGTGGGACTGATGTTCCAGCCGTTCGTGCTCGCCGCCGTGATGATCGGCGTGGAGATTCTGTTCTGCACTCTACTGTACCTCGAAACCCGGAGTCTGGAGCGCGACAACGCGGAATAATCCTGAACCGTGATATCTTTTATTCGTGACAGAGCGCCACAATAAAATCACAATGTCGCCAAACGCGGATTTCTGCATCCGAAAACGAGAGCTTCGATCATGGAAACGCAAACTGATCTTGAAATGCAACAGGCCGCCCCGGTGAAAAAGCGCATCGCGTTCTTCTGCATCCCGGCGCACGGGCACACCAATCCGATGCTTCCGGTCGCCGCAGAGCTGGTCCGGCGCGGAAACACGGTCCGGTTCTATTCGTTCGGTGGGACCGGCGGCCTGCCGGACTTCTCGGAGAAGATACGGAAGACGGGCGCGGAGTTCATCGCGTGCGACGCCTATATGCCGGAAGTCTCGGCGGAGGAGGTCGCCGGGCTGAAACGCGTCTCGATCACGGAGATGACCGTGCAGGCGATCCGGATCATGCTCTCCATGGACGCGTTTCTGGATGCGGAGTTCAAGACGTTCCGGCCGGACGTCGTGTACACGGACTCCGCCTGTTTCTGGGGCAAGCTGAACGCCTGGAAACACCACGTGCCGATGGTCGTCTCCACCAGCACGTTCGCGTTCAACCAGCTGTCTTCGACCTACATGAAGCACCCGCCGGCGGAGATCGCGGACATGGTCTTCGGGCTGGCGCGCATCGGGAAGGCGCTGAAGTCGATGGAACCGTACGGGTACAAGGTGAAGAACCCGCTGACGCTGGTCCAGAGCGACAACAGGACGGATTCCGTGGTCTACACCTCGCGGCGGTTCCAGCCGTACGCTGAGAGCTTTTCCGGGCATTACGCGTTCGTCGGGCCGTCGGTCTTTTCGGACGCCGTGCCGGACAAGAAGAAGGCGCGTCCGCTCGTGTATATCTCCCTCGGCACGGTCATCAACGACCGGCCGGATTTCTACGGCAAGTGCATCGAGGCGCTGAAGAGCATGGACGTCGATGGCCTGATCTCCTGCGGCATGGCGCTGGACCGCGAAAAGCTGGGCGTCCTGCCGGAGAATGTCCGGGTGGAGCCGTACGTGGATCAGCTTGACATTCTGTCCCGCGCGGACGTCTTCCTCACGCACTGCGGCATGAACAGCGTGTCGGAGAGCCTGTACATGGCGACGCCGATGGTGCTTTATCCGCAGACCGGCGAACAGTACGCCGTGGCAAAGCGCGCCGCCGAACTCGGCGCGGGCGTCCTGCTGAAGGACGATTCGGTCGCGGGGATCCGCGCCGCCGTACGGAACGTACTGGAAAATGCGTCGTACGGGGACGCGGCGGCGGAGTGCGGGCGGGATTTCCGGTCGTGCTCCGGAGTCTCCGGCGCGGCGGACTTCATCGAAAGTGCCCCGCACGAATGGGACGGCATCGACCTGATAAAAGAGCTGAACAAAACCAATATCCGGTTCCAAATTGTTTACTGGAGCATCGTCTCCGTCCTGATCTTTCTTGCCGGTTTTTATATCGACAGAAAATACCTCTGGCTGATCGGTCTCGCCGCCGGGATTATCTCAAAACCAATCTGCAAACGCCTACAGGAACGCCGCTACGCCCGGCTGGTGAAGGAACAACAGGAATAACGGCGTTTCAATTGGTTCGATAGAAAAACCCGGGATGGATTTGAGGTCCATTCCGGGTGTTTTTTGCTCGTGCGGCGCACTCTGTCAGGTTCGAGTCCTGAACTAACAGGTCCCGCTCCGGCGGATGCGCTTTGTCCGGGGCGCCTCGTTTTACGGAGACGCCCGGCTTACGCCGCCTCAGAATTTCTTGCGCGCGGTGTAGGAGGTGTGGAGGAGCTTGTGCGCCAGGTGGCTGCCGGGCTCGCCGAGGTATTCTTCGTAGAGCTTCTGGATGGATTTGTTCTGGTGGGACTTGCGGATCGGGTGATTCAGGTCGTCCTGATAGAGCGCTTCCATACGCTTGCGGATGATCTCGGTGTTGCCGTGGTGGTAGGGCTGGCCGCCGCCGTCGATGCAGCCGCCGGGGCACGCCATGATCTCGATGGCGTGGTACTTGGCTTCGCCGGCTTTGATCTTCTCGAGGAGCTTGCGGGCGTTGCCGAGGCCGGAGCAGATCGCGGCTTTGAGCTTGATGCCGCCGACGTCGACTTCGGCTTCCTTGATGCCTTCGAGGCCGCGGACAGGCGTGTAGTCGATCTCCTGAACGTCCTTGCCGGAGAGGATGTCGGCCGCGGTACGGAGCGCGGCTTCGAGCACGCCGCCGGACGTACCGAAGATGGTGGCAGCGCCGGTGCCTTCTCCGAGCGGAGAATCGTATTCGGAATCCTCGAGCTTGTCGAACTGGATGCCGGCTTCGTGGAACATCTCGGCGAGCTCGCGGGTGGTGAGGACGATATCGACGTCGCGGACGCCGTCGCGGGTGAACTCGGGACGGGCGGCCTCGTACTTCTTGGCGAGGCAGGGCATGACGGAGACGACGATGAGGTCTTCCGGCTTGATGCCGGTCTTCTCGCAGTAGTAGCTCTTGGCGATCGCGCCGAACATCTGCTGCGGGGACTTGGCGGTGGAGGGCATGTAGGTGAGTTCGGGGAACTGGTGTTCGAGGAACTTGACCCAGCCGGGGCAGCAGCTGGTGAGGATCGGGAGATTCTCGTTCTTCCTGATGCGTTCGATCAGCTCGGTGCCCTCTTCCATGATGGTGAGGTCGGCGGAGAAGTTGGTGTCGAAGACCTTGTCCGCGCCGAGCATCTTCAGGGCGGTGACCATCTTGCCGGTGCTGATGGAGCCGGGTTCCATGCCGAAGGCCTCGCCGATGGCGACGCGGACGGCCGGAGCGGTCTGGAAGACGACGGTCTTGGACTTGTCGTTGAGGGCGCGCCAGACGTCGTACTTGTAGTTGATCTCGGTGAGAGCGCCGACGGGGCATGCCTGGACGCACTGGCCGCAGAAGACGCACTGGGTATCGGCGAGCTTCTTGAGGCCGGCGGGAGCGACGACGGCGTGGAAACCGCGGCCGACGCCGGAGAGGACGCCGACGGTCTGGATGTTGTTGCAGGCGTTTTCGCAGCGGCGGCACATGATGCATTTGTCAAGGTCGCGGCGGATGGCGGCGCTGCTGTCGTCAAGCTCGTACGTGGACTGCTCGCCGCTGTACTGCAGGTTGTGGACGCCGAGCTCTTCGGCGATCTTCTGAAGTTCGCAGTTCAGGCTCTTCGGGCAGGTGAGGCAATCTTTCGGATGGTCCGAAAGGAGCAGGTCGAGGATGGCGCGGCGCGCGTTGATGGCGCGGAGCGTGTTGGTGTGGACGACCATGCCTTCCATGACGGGCGTGCAGCAGGCGGGAGCCAGGTTGGGGCGCTTTTCGACCTCGACGACGCAGATACGGCAGGAACCGCATCTGTGCTCGACGTGGAAGGCGTCCATCTTGAAATGGCAGAGAGTCGGGATTTTGATATCAAGTTTTTCCGCGGCTTCGAGGATGGTGGAACCGGCCTCGACGGCTACGGGCTTGTTGTTGATGGTAAGATTGACTGTGCTCATAGTAGTGTAATGCTCCTCTCGGTCAGATCTTGGCGATGGCATGGAACTTGCAGGCGTTGAAGCACGCGCCGCACTTGATGCACTTGGCCTGGTTGATGGCATGTTTCATCTTCTTCTCGCCGGAAATCGCGCCGACCGGGCAGCGCTTGGCGCAGAGACCGCAGCCGACGCACTTGTCGGTCACGTTGAACTGGATGAGGTTGGCGCAGACGCCGGCGGGGCAGCGGTGATCCTTCACGTGCGCGAGATATTCGTCTTCGAAGTTCGCGAGCGTGGAGAGCACCGGGTTCGGGGCGGTCTGGCCGAGGCCGCAGAGGGCGGTGTCCTTGATGGTGGCGGAGAGCGTTTTGAGCTTTTCGAGGATCTCCATGTTGCCTTCGCCGGAGGTGATCTTGTTGAGCAGCTCGAGCATGCGGCGGTTGCCGACGCGGCACGGGGTGCACTTGCCGCAGGATTCGTCGGCGGTGAAGTCGAGGAAGAACTTTGCGATGTTGACCATGCAGTCGTCCTCGTCCATGACGATCATGCCGCCGGATCCCATCATGGAGCCGATGGATTTGAGGGCTTCGTAGTCGATCTGGAGGTCGAGGTTCTTCCTGGTGATGCAGCCGCCGGACGGACCGCCGGTCTGCACGGCCTTGAACTCGCGGCCGTCCTTGATGCCGCCGCCGATCTCGTAGATGATCTGGCGGAGGGTCATGCCCATCGGGACTTCGGCGAGACCGACCTTGGAGATTTTGCCGGCGAGGGCGAAGACCTTCGTGCCGGGGGAACCGGCGGTGCCGAGGCCCTTGAACCAGTCGGCGCCCTTGCGGATGATCGCCGCGATGCAGGCGTAGGTCTCGACGTTGTTGACGACGGTCGGGCGCTTCCAGAGGCCCTGGATGGCCGGGAACGGGGGCTTGAACGTGGGTTCGCCGCGCTGGCCTTCGATGGAGTGGATGAGGGCGGTTTCCTCGCCGCAGACGAACGCGCCCGCGCCGAATTTGATCTCAAGCTTGAAATCGAAGCCGCTGCCGAAGATGTTCTTGCCGAGGAAGCCTTTTTCCTCCGCCTGGGCGATGGCGTTTTCGAGGCGCTTCACCGCGAGCGGGTATTCCGCGCGGATGTAGATGACGCCGTTGTGCGCGCCGATCGCGTAGCCGCCGATCGCCATGGCTTCGAGGACGGCGTTCGGGTCGCCTTCGAGCACGGCGCGGTCCATGAACGCGCCCGGGTCGCCTTCGTCGGCGTTGCAGATGATGAACTTTTCGCCTTCGGGCTGGGCGGCCGCGAAAGACCATTTCTTGCCGGTGGGGAAGCCCGCGCCGCCGCGTCCGCGGAGGTTGGAGGCGGAGATCACGTCGATGACCTCCTGGGGCTTCATGGTGGTAACGACCTTCGCGAGGGCGGAATAGCCGCCTTCGGCGACGTACTGGTCGATGTCTTCGGGATTGATGCGGCCGGTGTTGCGGAGGACGATGCGCGCCTGGAGTTCGCCTTCGGCGGGGGATTCGTCTTCGGGATAGTACCAGCAGCGGTCGATGGTGTGGGTGCCGGTGGCCGGAGCTTCGAGGCCGGCCTGCATGATGGCGGGGATCTGGTGCGGGGTCACGTCGCCGTAGATGATGCGCTTGCCCTTGTCGTCGGTGAGCATGATGACGGGCTCGGCGTAGCAGAGGCCCATGCAGCCGACTTCGATGACGTCGAACGCGCCGTCGAGCTTGTGCTCGGCGATGTAGTCGTTGATGGCCTTCAGGACTTCGCCGGTACCGGCGGCGATACCGCACGTTCCCATGGAAACGAGCAGTTTGACGGGCGCGTGCTTGCGCGCCTTGAGGGCGGCCGCGTATTCAGCGAGCGCCGCGGGAGAGTCAATTCTCATATTGGTAAATCTCCAGGATTAGTCGGTGGATGGGGTCGATCAGTCTTTGCAGTCGTCCAGGAGGCCCTGGACCTTTTCCGGGGTCATGTGGCCGTAGACTTTGCCGTTGACCATGACGACGGGAGCCATGCTGCACGCGCCGAGGCAGCGGAGGACGCCGAGGAAGTACTTTCCGTCGGCCGTGGTCTCGCCTTCGGAGACGCCGAGCTTGCGCTTGAGTTCGTCGACGACCTGCGCCGCGCCCTTGACGAAGCAGGCGGTGCCGGTGCAGACGTTGATGGCGTAGCGGCCGATCGGCTTGTCCGTGAAGAAGCTGTAGAAGCTGATCACGCCGTAGACTTCCGCGAGGGAGATACCGAGACGTTCGGCGACGAACGACTGGACTTCGACCGGGAGATAGCCGAAGAGGGACTGGGCCTTGTGAAGCGTCTGGATCAGGAATCCGCGCTTACGGGTCGGGTTGTCGGCCAGAGGCAGACTTTTGATGTAGGCGTCGAGGGCCTCCATCTGGGAGGATTTGCGGGAGGACATCTCGCAAACTCCGTTCTCGCAATGCATTTCACCCATGTTTGAATGAGCCTCCAATGTAGAGAGTTAGGGATATGGTTTAAGGTTGTGAAAAGGGTCTTCGGAAAATCGTTCCGTAATATACTCCATTCTTAAGAAAAAAACAAGTCCGATTCGATAAAAAAATACTGAATTCTTCGACTTTTTTGTCGCAACGGGCTAAAATAACGTCCGTCAGGAATATGATCGGCCGCACCTGAAAACCGGTCACGTATACGGATGCACTGTATCAGGTGGGAGCCATGCTGACGATGAATGCATCCAAAAATGCATTCACTCTTCTCTTTCGTCTTCCTCTTCCCATGCCGTGAGGACACGGGCAAGCGAAAAGAAAAGAACACTGAGAACACAGCATGTGAGGGATGCTGTCCAAAAGAACTTGGAGGAAATACCGGAATCAATCAGGTTGAGGTAAACCAAAACCAGCACCGTCGGAACTCCGACGATGGCCAGAATAACGGAGACGATATAAAGTGTTACTTTTATATTATTCATGACGGTTCGCTTCCACCTGTAAGGGGAAAGGAGGAACATGGGATATATTCTTTCCTCCAAACACAAAATACTATATCATCCATTCTGTCTTTTTCAAGTCTATGAGGAAAAAGTTTTCGTTTTTTGCTGGTCGACAAAAGGATAAAGACAATCCGTTTAATCAAAGCTCATACAATAACCATGAGATAAAAAGAATGGATGGACCGGAGGCTTCTTCCTATCTTCCGCCAATAAAACGATGAATCACTCCCCCCCGGCGCAACACAAAATGCTCTCCCCGTTTTCCTGCCGACGTTATCTTTCACAATCGTTACTGCCGCCTTTTTTCCTTTTTTTCCGGAATCCGGCTTGAAAAATCGTACTTTTACGGCTATTTTATTATTTTCAAAAGGTTTTTACTTCAATTTAACAATAACGAAACAGGTTCCGATTATGGCGTATTATGATGTCAAGGACGTGAACGGCGCGGAGCACCTCAGACTTGAGGAATCCGACGTCGCAGCTCTCGTCGAGTCCGATCAGGTCACGGCCACGTGCCCCATGAAGAAATCCCCCATGCCGTCCTGGTCCACCGCCGCGAAGTTCGATTTCCTCACCAACCTCCTCGACGAACAGCGCAAGCGCCTCGCCTTGAACGCCGCGCAGGCCCGCGACGTCAGCATTTTCTCCTCGCAGGAGCTCACGGACCAGCAGAAGATCGCCCTCGCCGAAGAGGAGAAATTCGTGGCGAAACCGGCGGCCCCGGCCGCCCGCCTCAAGGCATTCTTCATTGACTTCATTTTTGCGCTGTTCAAGGCCATCCCGGTGGAGCTTGCCGCCATCATCGCGGTCTATCTGCTCGCCGTGGCAGGCGCATCTTCCCTGCCGTCGCCGACGCAGGCGCTGGTAGCAGCGGCGGCAGCACACGGCGAACATCTTCGTGTCTCAAAAAATGTGCCGGCCACGTTCGCCCAGCTCGACAAGGAAGCCGGATACCATGCCGGTTCATTCTACCTTTCTGAAGAAGCTGCGAAGGATAATTACATCTGCCTCTCCGCGGAGAAGGGCAAGGCCGTCTGGATCAAGGCCGCCACCGCCGGACGCATCGCAGTCGGCGCCGTGCTCCTCTTCTTCGCCTGGGAATTCGTCATGCTCGGCTGGGGCCTCTGCGCCCACGGCCAGACGCGCGGCATGCGGAAGAACGGCCTGATTCTCAACAACGCCAGGGACGTCCGTGTCGAACTGAACGGCTTCCAGGTGTTCGTCTCCGTCCTGCTGACGCTCATGACCTATTCCTTCGCCTGGATCTTCGTGCTGGCGATCAAACGGTCTCCCGCCGAGCTCGTCTCGTTCACGCGCTGCACCGCGGAGTAAAGTAATCTCCGAATCTGACGGATTTCATTCCGGACTTGTTCCAACAGGAATCCGGAATCCCCTGGGCGAACTGTGCCGTTCGAATGATGCTTTTTGGAAAAATATGGGGCATAAATTTTGACCGTGTAATCGTCAGGCCAGTCAGCAAGGGCAACGTCGAACATGTCGCAACCGCGCTTGTCCCAGAACCAGTAGTCCTCATCCTGTTTGTACGTCAGGTTCTCGCAGACCTCGGTTTCGCCCTTGAAGTACACGGCGAAGTCTTCCTTCGCGTCCACGATGGCGTATGCGGTTCCCTTTAGGGCTCGATCTCTGAGGACAAGGTGGAAAGCACGACCGAACGGGATGCTGATCGAGGTGCGCTCGACCTCGGCGTGTTCGATGAACCGGAAGTAATAGCGCATCGGACATGTGATTCCCCTCAAGTTATGCAGAAGGCTCTGATTGTTTTCTGGGATGTCTTCTTCATTTTTGAGGAAGATGAACCTTAAATCCTTTAGATGTTTGCGTTCCATGGAATCCAGTTTGGAGGTCACCCTGCGTCGGACATTGTCGAGCTTGTCGTTCATGAGCTTGTGCTCTGAATCCGCCAGAACCGTCAAAAGGTCCTCTTCCTGTTCTTTCGTGAAAGCCCTCCGATGGACAACAGTTCCTCGCTCCTCACGCTCGCTCCGCAAAAGAGTTTTTGAACGGAAAGGGTTTTCGCCTTCGTAGTAGTCCTTGAGGCAGTCGAAGATTTTGCGGAGCCGCTTGATTATTCGGTTGTGCGTATCGACCGCAAGCATGGTGGTCTTGAGGTAAGCCGCGAACGCCTCACAGAGATGGGGTGTAACCTCGCTGATGCTGGTCACAGGACGCTTCGCGTTCCTGTTGATCGAATACTCCTCAGTCGCAAACCGGACGAACTCATCGAACGTAATGCGATACGCTCTCTGCTCGCTGACGGCGTGAGGGGTGGCACGTTCGGGGTGAACTTGGTATTTGTCCCATGCTTCCGCAAAAGGAAGCTTCATGGACGAGCGAGAGAAGCCTCGAATCGCGTTCATTTGAGCTAATGCGACGTCCGGCGTAGGGGCAAGCCAGATAGAATCCAGCTCTTCGGCCTTCTGACAAGCGACTTTCGGGTCGGTAGTTCCGAGGGCGAATTCCTTCCGTAATCCAGACGCAATAATCAGGCAGGTACGAGAACTGACCGCCTTTACTTCGTCTCCGAAGCTTTCCCTGCAATGTGGACATACGTTTGTACTTTCTTTTGTTCTGCAAGCTGACCATGACGACCGACCTTTCCTTCTTTCGATGCCAAGACAGACTGTGCCACTCGGATGATGCTTTTTGGAAAAATATGGGGCAAAAATGGGGCAAAACCCCCGTTTTTGAGCATAAAAATGGCGGAGAGAGTGGGATTTGAACCCACGATAGAGTTGCCCCTATACAGCATTTCCAATGCTGCGCCTTCGACCACTCGGCCATCTCTCCGCAGATAAGATAAGAAATAATATAGCATGCGCCTGCGGCGAATGCAAGCAGAAAAGTCGTTTTTTTGAGAAAAAACAAAGAATCCGCCGGAGGTTCCGGGCGGATTCGGGAGTGCTGATAATGCGCGTATTTCGCGAGCTTGCGCCCGGCGGAAACATTCAGAGAACCGAGCTCAAAGCTTGCTTGTGATCTTGGCCAGAGCGCCGAGCATGGCGGTGCGTTCGGCCGGGGCAAGTCCGTTCAGGAGCTTTTCGCAGAGGCCTTCAACGCGCTTGATGCTTTCGTCGAGCAATGTCTGGCCATGCGCTGTGAGCGTGATCTGCACCGCGCGGCGGTCCTCGGGATTCTGCACGCGCTGGAGGAAATCCTTTTTCACGAGGGATTCGACGAGCTCGGACACGGTCGCCGGCGCGAGTTTCATGGACTCCGCAAGTTCTTTCAGCGTAACGCCGTTCGGTTTCTCCTCGGTCAGGCGGCATACCAAATCCATGGTCTGATGCTGGCGGATGCTGACGTCGATCGATGACATGTTTCCAATATTGTCGACCGATTCACGGAATGCGCTGTAAAGACGTGAAACAGCTTTTCTGAGGATTGCGGGATCGGAATTTGCCATGTTTTTGAACTCCGTTTTGCGGGTTGACGGATATAGTAACACGATAATATACACCCAGTCAAATATTATTGCAAATCGAAACAATCACTTTTCTGAAAAATAAGGCAAAGTTGAGCATTTCGGAAGACAAATACGGACAAATCCGATGACGAAAAGGAACATGGATAACAGTCTGTCATGAATAATTCAAAAGAGCTTTACAGGCAAAGAACCTCTTTCCATTGGACGGGTTAACCTGTTTTTTGTGATGAAATGGGATAATATCAAATCGTATTGTCATGATAAAAGCAGAAAGATGCTTCCATCCGCTCTATCCTATTGCAGACAGGTATCCTCCGAAAAAAACACAGGGTATCCATTTGACTTTCCGCGTCAAGGATGCTATATTCCTGATAGAACATTCTTATTCCTTATTCCTTCCAAAGGTCTTTTATGCCGAAACGCGTTTTCACTTTCTTTCTTATCGCCGCTGTGCTGAGCCTGGTTCCGGCGCTTCTTCCCGCGCAGGAGAAAGCGTCTTCCACGGCGAAATGCGCTCATTGCGGGAAAGCATTGACGGAGTATTATGCTCCGGCGAAAAATGCCGCCGGGAAAGAGGTTCCCCTCTGCACCAAGTGCTCAATGCTCCCGCGCTGCGATTACTGCCAGCTGCCGTCCGAAGTAAAAACTGACGGAGGAGACAGTCTCTGCCGGGACTGTGCCAAGGACTGCATCAAGGACAAGGCAGAGGCGGAAAAAGTCATGAAGGACGTCCGGCAGGTGCTCAATACGAAATTCAAGATGACCACCAAGCACAAGATCATTTACGAGATCGGCAACCGGAAGGACCTCAATCTGGAGGCCGACGGCGAACACAACGAGCTCGGCTGGTTCGACCCGAAGACCATCCGCAACAAGCCGCAGTACACGATCCGAATCCTGACCGGACTTCCGCGCGACGTGTTCCGTTCGGTCGGCGCGCACGAGCTCGCGCACGACTGGATGAACGAGGAGCTGCCGCACCTCATGGACAAACCGGAGATCCGTGAAGGGTTCGCCGAATTCGTCGCATGGTCGTTTTCGAAGGCCGAGGGAAACAAGCGCATGATGGATTATACCGAACGCCGCACCGACGATGTGTACGGCGGCGGATTCCGCAAAGTCAGCGCGATGATGGGCGATGCGAAGACGGCTTCCGAGTGGAAAAACGTCCTGCTGAAAGAGTTCCCGCTGAAGGGGAAGAAATCCGGCAAATGACTTCTGTCTCCGGCTCCGTTTTTTTTCGAAAATCTAAAAAAAACAGACCGGACATTTGACATTCATCATTCCCCGTGCTATATTCTTGTCCGATATGAACTGACAACGGAGTTTCAGAAGCACCATGATGTACCGTTTTTTCACCCTGTTTCTGACATTGTTTCTCTCTGTTCTGCTCAGCGGCGGTCTGTTCGCGGCGCGGAATGTCATGACCTGCGACTGGTGCGGTAAAAAGATCGCGTCCAACGCGTCGTTCCTGCGGTCCGAGGACAAGAATTTCTGCAGCGAAAAATGTTTCAACCAGTACGCCGAATCGCTTCTCCCGGTCTGCGACGTCTGCGGCAGACGCTTCAAGCAGGGATTCACCAGCGACGGCAAAAACTACTGCTCGAAAGCCTGCCTGGAGACCACGTTCCACGAGTGCGTCCACTGCCACCGCCGCGAACCGAGGGGAGTCATCCTCGGCAAGGACATCTTCCTCTGCGACTACTGCCGGGAGCTCCCGGCGTGTTCGAGCTGCCAGATGCCGCTCGACAAGTTCGCCAAGGACCTCGGCGACGGTCGCAGTCTCTGCCGCGAATGCGCCCGCGACGCGATCTTCACGCAGGCCGAGGCGGAAAAGATCATGACAGCGCTCCGCCAGAAGCTTGCCGACAAGTTCAAAATGGGCACGAAACACGCGATCCAGTTCGACCTCTGCACCCGCGAGGAACTCAAGAAGGAATCCACCGGCGACGGCGAACGCGAGCTCGGCCTCTTCATCTTCCACCGGAACACGCTCACGTTCTTCAACCGTCCCATCCGCAGCAAGGACGAATTCCGCATCCTGATCCTGAGGGGCCAGCCGCCGGACTTCTTCCGCGGCGTCGGCGCACACGAGCTCGCCCACGACTGGATGCAGGAGAATCTGCCGCACATCGACGATCCGCAGATACGCGAAGGGTTCGCCGAGTTTGTCGCGTGGCTGTACGCCAAGACGGAAAAGCTGGACCGCGTCCCGTGGCGCATGGAGCAGAACACCGATCCTGTCTACGGCGACGGGTTCCGCAAGGTGCGCGACCTGATGGGCGACGCGAAGACGGCATCCGAGTGGAAACGGATCCTCCTGGACGTCTGTCCCGCGCCCCGCGAAGCGAAGTGAAACGATAAGGCTGTGCTGTCGGCATGACGAAGATACTGCCTGTTTTCGTGACGCTCGCCGTCCCCATCCTCTTTCTCTTCCTTATCTTTTATCTGCTGGTGCGCGCCATCCGGACCCAGGGGACGCGCTGGTGGGGCATCGTAATCCTCCTCGCCATCCTGACGTGTTACTGCACAACGTTGGTCGGTATCGTCGGGATGATTGTCGGTTGCAACGCCACTGAGTCCGCTGCGCTGGAGCAGCGCTACTGCGAGGCTTTCGTCGAGACGCTGAAACAGACGGAGACGCTTCCCGATGCGATCGCGCGCATGGATGCCGCCGCCGCTTCCGACGAGTATCAGATCCGCGAGCCGGACAAAAACCTCCGGTTCCGCTACGTCTGGCTGCTGGGCGGCTGTTTCCTCTTCGCGGGCGCGAACCTGATGATGTTCGGCCCCGGCCGCCGCGAAAAACGCCATCCCGCCGACTGCATCATGATGATCCTGGCGGCGCTGGTCGTCTTCCTGACCGGGATTTGGCAGATCGCCTGGGGCAACGGGTACGCGTACGAGGCATCGGTGTTCCACAGGTTCCTGACCGGATGGCATAAGTCGATCCCGCTGGCCGAGATTCGCGCATCGAACGCGGAGATCGCGGCTTGGCTTTCCGGCGACGGCAGAGTGAATGGCATCGACGAGCTTTCCATGAGAATCCGCCTGCTTTCCGCCGAGCCGGATCATCTCATGCGTGCCGGGGAAACGGAAAACCCGGAGGAAAAATCCGCCCCGGCGGAACCGTCGGAAGAGGAAAACTCTGCTGAGAACACTGATTCTGGCGCGGGCATGAACTGAGCTTACGACAAACGGTTTTTGAAGTCGTCGTAGCCGAACGACTTGATCAATTTGAACTCGCCGGTGTCCGGGTCGAACGTTGCGATCGAGGGCAGCGCGAGGCCGTTGAACGTGTTCGTCTTCACCATGGTGTACAGCGCCATGTCCAGAAATTCCACGCGGTCGCCGACGTTCAGCGGCGCGGGGAACGAATAATCCCCGATCACGTCGCCCGCGAGGCAGGAATGCCCCGCCAGACGGTATTCGTACGGATGCACGCCCGGTTCGTCCGCGCCTGCCAGCGGCGGCGTGTACGGCATTTCGATCACGTCCGGCATGTGCGCCTCGGCCGAGACGTCCAGCACCGCGATCTCGCCGTCGTTGTGCACGATGTCGAGCACGGTCCCGAAGAGCGAACCGGCGTTCAGCACGACCGCCTCGCCGGGCTCCAGGTACACGGTCAGGTGCGGATACCGCGTGCGGAACTCGGTCAGAATGCGCACGAGGCGTTCGATGTCGTAGCCCGGACGCGTGATGTGGTGTCCTCCGCCGAAATTCACCCACCGCATGCCGCCCAGCAGGTCGCCGAAACGCGCCTCGAACGCATCCATGGTGCGTTCCAGCGCGTCCGAATCCTGTTCGCACAGCGTGTGGAAATGCAGCCCGCTGATGCCGTCCAGGGATTCCCCCGCGAACGCCGCCCGCTTGATGCCGAGGCGCGATTTCGGCGCGCAGGGCGAATAGATCTCGCGCACAGCCTCGCCGTGTTCCGGGTTTACACGCAGTCCGAACTTCACGCGGTCCGCCGCCTCGATTGTGAGGGAACGGAACCGCCGCCACTGGCTGAACGAGTTGAACACGACCGTGGTGCAGTACCGGAGCATCCCGCGCAGATCGGATTCCGAGTACGCCGCGGCGAATCCGTGCGTCTCCTTGCCGAATTCCTCGCGTCCGAGACGCGCCTCGTGCGGCGAGCTCGCGCACGTGCCGTCCAGCACCGCGCTGATCATAGGGTACACGGCGAACATGGAGAACGCCTTCTGCGCGAGCAGGATCTTCACCCCGGCGCGCCGCCGGACGTCGTTCAGGATTTCCAGGTTGCGGCGCAGGGCGGCGAGATCGACGACGAAACACGGGGTCGGAGGTATCTTCGGGTCAAGGTTTTTCATGGCGGTCGTTATGCTGGGGGATGAGTTCAGATTACAGTAGAACAAGATACACCCTCTCCGCCGGAAAAGCAAGCGGAAAGCGGCGTTTCGGGTATCTTTTTTTCCGTTTCTGCTTGCTTTTTTCCGGATTCGGCGGTAAAGTATTATTTCCTCATTTTCGGAACGTCGGGGTATAGCTCAGTCTGGTAGAGCGCGTGCTTTGGGAGCATGAGGTCGCAGGTTCGAGTCCTGTTGCCCCGACCAGTTTTTGTCTTCACGCCCAGGGATTTTGAGGTGATCTTCCCTTATCCCCGGATTTCGCGGATGCGGGCGATCAGGCGCGCGGCGTACTCTTTCGCCTTTGCCTTTTGCCGTGCGATTCCTTCCGCATCGGCGGCGTAGCTCATGCCGTTCACCCACATCGCGCCCATGTACTCCATGCCGCACACTTTCGCGATGGATTCGAACGCCGCGACGAAATCGTGAATATCGCCGATGGAGCCAGCTCCGCCAGTGTACGCGGCCTCCGGCGCGCCGGTCGAGACCGACACCAGCAGTTTCTTTCCGCCGAGCTTCGCGCCGGTCCCGTGCGCGAATCCGTGCACGAACACCTCGTCCAGCCATTTCTTCATGAACGACGGCATGGCGTACCAGTGGAACGGGAACTGCCAGACAATCAGGTCGGCTTCGGTGAGCGCGGCCTGTTCCGCCGCGACGTCAAATCTGCCGTCCGGCGCGACCGCGCACAGTTTGCGGACCGTGATGTCGGGCAGCGCGACAGCGATCTCCTTCAGGATTGTTGCGTTCGCGACGGATTGCGAAAGGTCCGGATGACCGGCGATAAGCAGAGTTTTCATGGCGTGGCGTCTCCTTTTGTTTAAGGTCGTATCTATATGATTTAGTCCGGAGGCTTTTCGCATCTGAACGAAATCCGACTGGAAAGATTCTCGGTGGTTACGTTTTCAGGTAGCCACACATCGAATCTTTCTGCATCGTCTTTTTGCCCATCTGCTGAAAATCCATCCGGTCGAATCAATAGAGACGCCCTCTTTTGTCTCTTTGGAACGGCGGATTGCGCCGTGTGCGTTCTATCCGATACTGTATCACGCTTTGCCGGAATGTCAAGCCGCGGAACGCGTTTTCTCCGCGGTCAAGAATCGTTTTTCTTCCGTGCTTGAGCGAAGCCAAGCACAACTGCAGTGGAGGCTTTGCCTCCTTTTTCGTGATTTTTATTTCAGAAAAATCCGGCTTCCGGCTTGATTTCGCGTACATCCTATGGTATAGTACAGCAACGGACGGCGAAAAAAAGTCCGTTACGCTCGTTTTTCCCTCAACAACTCAAATAGGAAAGAACAACCATGAGTTTCACGAAAACTGTCCTCGCGGCGGCCCTCACGCTGTCCGCCGGAGCTCTGGCCTACGCCCAGAACCCCATCATCAACAGCGCCTATTGCGCCGACCCCTCCGCGCACGTCTTCAACGGCCGCGTGTACGTCTACCCCTCGCACGACATCCCCGCGCCGTATGACTTCAGCCGCAAGGACTGGTTCTGCATGGCGGACTACCACGTGTATTCCTCCGACAACCTCGTCGACTGGGTCGACCACGGCGTGATCGTGGACCAGAACTACGTCCCGTGGGTGAACCGCCACTCCTACAGCATGTGGGCCCCGGACTGCAACGTGAAGGACGGCAAGTACTACTTCTACTTCCCCGCCGACAACCGCATCGGCCTCGCCACCGCCGATACCCCCTACGGCCCGTTCCGCTGCGAAGAACAGCCCATCCAGGGCGCGGGCGGCATCGACCCGTGCATCTTCATCGACGACGACGGCGCGTGCTATCTCATCTGGTCCGGCCAGGGCATGCGCATCGCGAAGCTGAAAGACAACATGAAGGAATTCGACGGCGAAGCGAAGACCATCCAGCACGACACCCCGAACCGCGGCCTCAAGGAAGGTCCGTTCATGTTCAAGCGCAACGGCATCTACTACTTCACCTTCCCTTGGGTCGACGAAAACCACGAATGCCTCTGCTACTGCACCGGCGACAACCCGTTCGGCCCGTTCAAGTACCAGGGCAAGATCATGGAGCAGAATCCGCAGTGCTGGACCAACCACCACTCCGTGGTCGAGTTCAAGGGCAAATGGTATCTCTTCTACCACCACAACGACTATTCTCCGAACTTCGACAAGAACCGCTCCGTCTGCATCGACGAGCTCACGTTCAACGAGGACGGCTCCATCAACCTCGTGACCCCCACCAAGCGCGGCGTCGGCGTCACCAAGGCCACCAGCAAGATCGAGCTTGACCGCTACTCCAAGATCGCCGACCAGAACCACGCCTGGATCGAATTCCTCCGCACCGAATCTCCGTTCGAAGGCTGGAAGACCGTCTTCCGCAACAACGACAGCTCCCGCAATCCGATCTGGGTCGAATACGACCGCGTCGATTTCGGCGAAAAGCCGCTTGATTCCGTGCTCGTCCGCGTCCAGTCCAACGTCGGCGGCCGCGTCGAGATACACGCCGACTCCCTCGAAGGCCCGGTCATCGCCACGGTCGACATCCCCGGAAAGGGCGGCGGTGAATGGCAGGAGATCAAGTCCCCCGTCACCTCGCAGCTGACCGGCACGCACGACCTCGTCGTGAACATGCGCAGCGGCCTCCTGATGTACATCGACTGGATCAAGTTCATCGAGAAGTGATCCGAGCTTCATTCCAGCTCGTCTGAGCAAAAGAATACTCCGGACTGAGTTCAACGACTCGGCCCGGAGTTTTATTGTACCTCGTGCCCGAGCGTAGCCGGGCACTACCGCAGAGGAGGCCCCGCCTCCCCGGCTCGGAGTTTTTTCGTGCCTGTTTTCAGAGGGGGATTTGGACTAAGGGAAATAGATAGTCGGGAGCAGATGGTACGATCTGAGCAGGCCGAGGATCAGCAGGTGCAGCGGGTAATAGACGTAGAAGAACCACTTCATGAACGCGTTGAACGCCGGATTCGGGCCGCGTTTACCGTTGTAGAGCAGCAGGATCGGGATCGACAGCACCACGGAGAGCTGCAGGAATGCGTACGTCACGTTGACCGGCGGGAACAGGAATCCGAAGACGCCCACGTAGATGATCAGCCACAGCGTCTGCTTCAGCCAGTGCCCGCGGTTCGTCCCGAAGCTCAGCACAAGCACCGACGCCGTGCAGCTCCAGTCGCCGGGGAAGCTCACCACACAGATCAGGCAAATCAGCAGAGTTTTCAGCCACGCGCTCCGGATGCGCTCCGAATACTCCACGCGGAGCATCACCAGCCCCCACGCCAGCGTCCAGATCACGCTCGTCTGGCTGTGCCAGCAGAAGGCGTTCAGAAACGTGATGTCGCGGAACCGGATCGCTTCCCAGATCCCGCTGTAGTAGAGCGGCACGAACGGCCGCCAGTCGCCGAACCCGTTCCACTCCGAGACGTACGCGAAATGCGAGATCAGCGCGAAGAGAAACATGCGCGCCGTGTATTTATTGACGTTCCGTGTATGGAAGAATCCTTCCGCGATGAAGAAGCACATCGTCGGCATCGTGATGCGCCCGATGATGTGCATCAGTTCCGGTTTCCAGTTCAGTGCATACCCGGGGTAGATCGCCCATGCGATGTGGTCGATCGTCATGGCGATGATCGCGATCAGCTTGATCGCATTCGCATCCAGTATCTTATAGTTCTTCATACCCCGTTACACCGCCATTTACTCCGCCAAAAAACCTTTCCTAAACAGAGAAAAAAGGTAAACAATTCACTGCATCATTTCCCGATGTTTAGCAAGTAGAATCTTTGAGGGTGGAAAACGTATTGGCATTGTTATTTTTGCCCCTTCAAAACGCTTGAAATATTCTTGGAATGCATTGTTTGTATAATACTCGCGTAGAGAAGGCGCAAGAATTAATCGAAAATCTTCGTCAAAAGAAATCAAATGTCTATCAAAAGCTGCATCATAGGTTGCGGATAGACACAAACCATTTTCCGGGTTCATTCTATTGTCTTTATCTTTAGCCCACTCACTGATATGGCTTGCGCGAAGAATCTCTGGAATGGGGAGCCCTGTCAAACAGCAACAACGGTTGTAATGGGAAAGAATCATTTTACGGAAAACGGATTGGTTCTGTCGGACCTCAATTTCCCGTAGAGCGGTCTTCCCTTCGAGAGAAGCAATACTAAGGTCATCATTTATCAAAAGTGGATTCTGCGAAAGAGGAGTGTCCATAAGCTCGCGACTGAGTTGCGATCCATTTGAAGCAACAGCTATCTTTTTGAGCATATCCTCTTCCCTGGTACCTAGAGAAATGAATTGAGACCATTGTTTTAGTGCTGCAGAACAAAAACCTTTCTGCCAATAGCTTTTCGCTGTTTCGTTATGAAAAATACCGCCATCTTCTTTTTTTTGCTCCTTTTTAACAAACTCATAAAGCTTTGCAAGAAAAATTGTATCGTATATTTTCCACAATGATTGCGTTGGTGAAAGCATATTCGCCTGGCGCAATGCATTCTCCAGCTTATTGATGGCGGTTACATATGATTGTGCTGTGCCACTCCCAAGAGCATGATTATCAGCAACGAATTGTAAATAATCGTTAGATATACTCATCTTCCATCTCGTATATTTGAAAGAGGGTTGCTTTTTTCAAGTGTCACGCAATATTTGAACTAATAGTAAAGACTTTTTCCTAACTTACAATCCGGCAAGATACCCGGATTCAATGGGTATCTGCCGGTTTAGATTACTGTGTGGTACAGATTATTACTTCTTTTCGGCGGGGGCGGGTTTCGGGGCCTTGACCCACTTGCCGTCTTCGCCCTGGATGCAGTCGCCTTCGTTCGCCTTGGAACGGATCTGTTTGGCGCGAAGTTCGCCGACCTTGTCGACGGTGGAGCCTTCCTTCTTGGCGATGGCGGTGTAAACGGCCTTGCGGTCGGTATTTTCGGCGTCGACGATCTTCTTGTCGGCGTCTTCGATCTTGACGTCCTTGCCGTCTTTGTCCTTCATGACTTCGAGGTAGCCGGTCTTGTTTTCGCCGATGGTGCCGGCCTTCTTGAGGGTTTCGATCTTCGGCTTGCGTTCGGCCATGTTCTTCTTGATGGTGGCGGCGTCGTCAGCGGCGGAGAGCGCCTGCGGGACGGCGAAAGCGAGCGTGAGGGCGGCGATAGAGAGAGCGAGCAGTTTTTTCATGGTAAAGTCTCCTCAGAATGTGGTTCGGATCAAAGTGCGTCGAGGTCGCCGAAGAAGTCATCGAGGGCTTTTTCGATGCGGATGTTGATGTCGAGCGTGATGTGCACGGGCTTGATCTCGATCGGCTTGACGTCGACCGTGTTGTCGGTCCGGATGCAGGCCGACGCGCCGATGCCGGCCAGGACGGCCGCGGCGGCGAGGATTGGCAGGAATGTTTTCATGTCGGATTCCTTTCTGTTGAGTTGTTGGTTTGTTATGTGTGCTGTTTTGTGTTGACAGGTTAAGGGTTCGGGGTATCGTCACTCCGCTTTGGAGAAGATCTTCTGGAAATAGTCGGCGAGCTCCATCGCCTTCCCGTACATGTTCACGTTCGTGTCCAGGCGGATGCCCTGGAAGATGCAGGGGGTGTTGGACTTCATGAACGAGGCGGTGTTCTCGTCGAACGCATAGTACAGTGCGCGGTTCGGTTTGCCGTCGAGCGAAAGCGAGAGCTTCATGTTCTCCTTTTCGGGGCCGACGGACTGCAGGCGCATGCGGACCCAGGAGTAGGAGAAGTCCTTCAGGGCGTCTTTCGCGAGCTCCATTTCGATGCCGGTTCCGGCCTCCATCAGCGCCTCGTCGAGGTCGCCCTTGATCACGCCTTCCTCGCCGGGCGTGGAGAAGAGGAACGCGTCCTCGAAATAGATGTTGTCGATCTTCGACTTGCCGAACGCGTCGGTCTTCTGCACGAGCACGACCGGGATGGTGCCGTTGATGGAGCCGCTGCCGCTGATCTCGCCGAGCCCGATCTGCGTGAGGAAGACCGGCATCTCCAGGCGGTCGCAGTAGAGCACGGCCTCGGTGGTGGTCTGGCCGATGCGGTACGTGATGCCGCCGAGGCGGATGTGGCCGTTGCACCAGTCGAGGCGGGCGTTTTCGACCTGCCAGGTGTCCGGGGCCTCCATGCGGAACGTGGCGAGGCCCGCCCCGGTCTCGATCCTGTCGTACTTGACGGACTTGAAGGAAAGCGTCTGGCCGGGCGCGGATTTGAGGATGGAGATCTCCGGGACCTCGAATCCGAGGCCGATGCCGCGCACCTCGAGTTTCTGCTCGGGGATGAAAAGGTCGGCGTCGGCGATGCGGAACTTCGCGTGTCCGGTGGTGGTCTTCGGCAGGATCTTGTACACGGCGTCTGCGGAGAGCTTGCCCGTGCAGGAGATCTCCTCGAATTGAGGCAGGAATTTGGCGAGGTCCTTCGAGAGGTCGGCCTGCTGTTCCGGGACGGTCAGGCCGCATTCGACCTCGATTCCGGCGCCTCCGCCGAGCGCGACGTTCGCGTAAATCTGACCGTCGATGGAGAAAAGTTTCGCGTCCGTTTTCAGGCGGAACGTCTTCGCGGCGTCGTCCCACTGGACCGTGCCGTCGAGCGAAGCCGCCTGAGCGCCGTTGAACTCGAAGTCCCCGAGCGAGATTCTGCCCGTGCGCGGCGCGGCGGGCGCGGCTTTTTCCGCATCGTCCTCTTCCGCTTCGGCGAGCACGTAGTCGAACGGGAAATCCCAGTGGAGGTTCTGCGCGAGAAGCTTGAGTTCGGGCATGGCGAGCTTGGAATCGGGGCAGGAAAGCGCGCCGGAGAGGACGTCCCCGCCGATGTCGAACGCCGCGTTCAGGCCGAGTTCGGGCGCGTCGTAGGTGAGGTTGGCGGCATCCTGCTTGAACTGGAAACCGGCGATCTTCCCGTCGGCCTTGTATGTTTGTCCGTCCTCCGATTTGGCGTCAAATGAAAGCGTGTCCGCCTCGCAGGTCATGCCTTCAAGCTCGGCGAGGAGTTTTCCGCCTGCGAGCTCGGCAGAAGCCTTGTCGACACCGTCGGTCAGCGTGGCGCCTGCCTTGAAGGATTCGGGCTTGAAGGAAACCTTCATACCGTCCTTCTCGAAATTGAGTTCCCCGCGAGCGAGTTCAGCGGAGAAGACTTTCACTTCATCGTCCATTTGGAAGACAGCACTGAACATTTGTGAAGCGATTGAGGTTTCGTCTTCCGGCTTGAAAGAAACGGTCATGTCTTTGTATTTTGCAGAGACATCCCCTCCGTAAACGCCGAGAGAAGCCTCTTTTTTGAGTTCGTCCATAGTGAAATTCCCCTTGATCGCTTTCGGCTTGAGAGAAGCGGTCAGGCTCTTGAGCTCGGGATTGAGTGCGCTGCCGTCGATATCCGCCTGAAAATCCTGAAGCGAGAACGAAGCCGAGGCATTCATTCCGCCGCCGTCCTTTTCCAGTTCGGCACCGAGTTCGTCAAACCGGAAAGTGACGTCCGCGCCCATGTATTTTGCCTTGAACAGCGGCTTGTTCTCAATGGCAAGCTTGAACGACAAGCTGTCGTCTTCCATGCCGCCGCCGAAGCTGAATTCCGCGGGCTCGGACTCGGCGAGTTTGACCTGGAATCCGCCCTTGACGGTGCGTTTCGGAAGCGAGACATTCACCTTGATCTCGCCGACCTCGAACGGGATCGCGTCGTATTCGCCTTTCAGCGTGCCGACCGTGAGCTCAACGACCTCGTCCGGGAGCATCTTCACGGAGAACGGCGTTTCGGAGTTGATGCGGAGCCCCTGCGGGGTGCGGTAGGTGACCGTGAACGAGCCCTCGACGGACGAATTATCGCTGACCTTGAGGGTGTTCAGGTCGAGTTCGGCTTTCGAGCGGAACGAGAGTCCGGCGCGCAGGCCGCGCGGCAGGGCGCCGCGGACCGTGCCGGGCATTGCGGACGTGGCGAGGGAGAAATCGTCAAGGTTCAGCTCGACCTTCTTTTCCCGGTGCAGATAAGCCGCCTTGCACCGGATGCCGTTGGTCGAGAAATGGACCATGAGCGAACATTCGAGCCTGTTCCAGCCTTGTTCCGCGTCGGGCGTGACCGTGACGGCGTACGGGATGTGCACGTTGTCGATCGCGTCCTCGCCGCGCGCCACGGCGGCCAGGCTGCCGGAGAGGGATATCTTTCCGACCTTCACCGGGATCACGGCGTTGAGGTCGTCCACGGGGGCGGAATCTTCCTTTTCCTTCTTTTCGCCGGACTGGAACGACTTCGCAAAGAGGTCGTAGGCGGGGATGGAAAACGAACCGTCCGAGTAGTCGGCCATGATGTTGCAGTTTTCGATCTCGATGGATTCGATGGCGCGATTACGCATCAGCTCGAGCGGTGAGTAGCGGATGGAGAGAGACCCGATGCTGCCGACGTTCAGAGGCCTGCCGTCACGGGTGGTGTCTTTGATCTTGCAGGCGACTTCCGCCGAGGTCAGGCTGATGGTCTTAATGCGGAACTCCACGCCGCCGCCCTCGGCGAGCGGCTGAAGAATCTTGTTGATGTCCTCTTCCAGGAGACGCGGCAGGCATGCCAGCTCGACCAGCGCGCCCAGCAAAAGCAAGCACAGAAGGATCAGCAGAGCGATTGCCCATTTCGCACGGCGCGGAATCGGCTGTTTCTTCGCGGGAGCCGACGCAGCAGAGGAACCGGACGTTTTTTTGTCCGGCTCATTGTTCCGCTTGTCGGCCCCGGAAGAGTCCGGTGTTCCGGCGGGGACGATCTTTTTTTCAGGTTCGGATTCCGGCATGATGCGTTCCGTATTCGATATTCGGCAGCTTATTTTGAGAAAAAAGGGCACAATACCCCTATATGATTCTCTAATAATATACAGTCCGAAGGTTCAAATACAACCGGACCGGCAGGCTTTTTTCTGTTTTTTTACCTGGGTTTTTCTTGAACGCTTCGGCTTGCGGCATCTGTCCACCTGATTCTTACCTTTTTTTGGGGATACGTTTGAAATCCGCTTGCGGTATGGTATATTATTAGCGTTTTCATTTTGTCCGGTTTTCATTGTCGTTAAAGGAATGAGCTGAACATGTCCCTCCCAGTTGTCAAGCGCCTGAAAAACGTGTATCAGAATCACATAGCAAGCCGATACCTGCCGTGTACCGTTTTTTGCCGGGATCCCCTGGTCCTGGTCACATTCGAGCATGAATTCCTGACAAATGCACAGGCGTTTCTAGATTGTTTTTCCCAAAGCCGGGCAAAGTCGGTTCACGTCTTTCTTCAGTTCGGCTGGGAACATGAGACTCCGGAGAATTCGGAACCGCTTGTCCGGAGAGTCAAGGAAGTGCTGGCGCAGTGCGACCGTCTGAAGATCACGCTTCTGGCGAATGCCGAAAACGAAGTGCGCGTTTTATCCGGACACGGACTGCACGCGGTGCTGTGCAATCACAATGCATTTATTGATGAAAAGCGTTATCCCGTTTTACAGCTTCCCAAAAAATACGATGCCGTTTATATCGCCCGAATTACACCGTTCAAGCGCCATTATCTGGCATCGCAGATCAAATCGCTTCATCTGATCGGACATCCCGCCTGGAAAGAAAAAGAACTGTCGTTTACGGATGAAGTCGTTCATCATCAACTGAAACATGCCGTGTGGTCATCGCACGTCGATGCAAAAAACATCCCGGCGGAAATCGCCGCTGCGCATTGCGGCCTCTGCCTGTCCGCGGCCGAGGGCGCCATGTTTGCCAGTATCGAGTATCTTCTTTGCGGCGTCCCGGTCGTCAACACGCCCAGTCTCGGCGGACGCGATGTGCTTTTCCCCGATTTCGCGGTAAAGACGGTCCCCGACACGCCCGAAGCAGTCGCGGCGGCTGTACAGGAGTTTGTCGAACACGCCCCCGAACCGGAGAAGATCCGCGCCGCCGCCCTGGAGAAAATGAAGGTGCACCGCGAGACGTTCCGCAGGCTCCTCAACGATGCCATGGCGCCGCATGCGTTCCCGGATTCGCGCCCCATCCCCCATAAACTGATCCTGCGCTGCACGAAAACCCCGCTTCAATTCCTCCGGTACGGACTCCGCAAACCCAAACACTGATCTTTTGTGCAAAAGCATCACGCCGGATCCCATAAGAAAAGTTGCTTACGGAATCCGGCGCAATTATTCATAGTGCGGATGAGGACCCGGCGGATGCCCTGCCGAACAGAGCCTCACGCCGGGGATGGTCCGGGCATGCTGCTCCCGGATCGGAGATCAGATGTTCAATCGAACAGTTTCGGGAGGCCGTTGTACATCACGCGCATGACGGAGTTGATGTCATGGCCGCCGCGTTCGTAGACCATCTGGTAGAGGTTGCCGTCCTTGAAGTTGTCGCAATACTTGAAGATCTCGGGATACTTCTTCATCTCGTTGATCATCGGGGTCATGTTCGGCTCCGCGACGTCGTTGCGGCCGCAGCCGGAGTAGATGTAGAAGTCGTTCGCGGTCTTGCCGTTCTTGACGACCGAATCGGCGAGGTACTTGGCGGATTCGGCGGACTTGCCGCGTCCGACGGCCCAGCAGTCGCCGCTCATCGGGATGAAGTAGCCCATTTCGCCGAGGCAGTGTTCGAAGACGGACCAGGTGGCGCAGGCGCCCATGGAGAATCCGCCGAAGCCGCGGTGCCATCTGGAGGCGTCGAGCGCATCCTGCGAAACGTCCCTGGCGTAGGTATGGTACTGCGTCTCGAAGACCGGGATCACGTCCTTGTCGAGCTCGTAGTGGAAGTCGATGCAGTTCTTCGTGGCGTCGTTGCTGTACTGCGTGTAGTAGGAAAGCGCGCAGATGATGAGCGGCTTCATCTCGCCGTTCGCGATCAGGTGGTCGATCACGTTTTTGAGGCGGGTGTTCTGGCCCGCTCCGCCGAAGTACCAGCCCGGATTGTCGCCGCCGCCGTGCATCAGGTACAGCACGTTGTAGCGGGTGGATTTATCGTTCTCATCGTAGCCGTAGGGCAGATAGACGAGGCCGGATTTCTCGAACTCGGGGCTGTCGGCGGTCTGGTTGTCACGCGTCGTGTACTTGAAGTCCCTGATGACGCCGCCTTTCTCGCAGACGCTCATGTATTCCTGCGGAATCTCCTTGAACGCGTTGTCGGGGAAGCTGGTGCGGGTGGAGGCGGTGGACGCGCCGGTGCTGGCGCAGCCGCAGAGGACGGCGAGGGCCGCCGCGCAGGCGAAGAGTCTGAGGTGTTTCATGGTGTTCCTTGGGGTTGGGTGGGGTTTGGAAAGAAGGTGAAGTAAGACAATGATCGTTTTGTATTATACAGCTCTTTCGCGCAAAAGTCAAGCGGAGACAGGCAAACAGGAGACAGAAAAAGCCCGGATTCCGGCGGGATGCGGGAAATCCGGGCGTAAGAAGGCGGATATGCCGGAGCGGAGAAAAACAGAACGACCGCCACGGAGCCGAATGCCGTTATGTTCAGTCGAGCTTGGTCTTTTCGAGCTCCGCCGCTTCTTCGACGTCGATATCGGCCGTTTCGGCTTCGGAGATCGGGGGATAGAGCGATTCCACCGAGACGGCGTACGGAGAGACGAAGCGTTCCTTGGTGAGGAAAGCCGACATGGCTTCGAGCGCGGCAACGAAGGCTTCGACCTGATCCTGCGGGAGCTTGTCGAAAACTTCCTTCATAAAGCGCACGTAGGAGGCCGTGCAGACGCGATAGAGATGTTCGCCCTTGTCCGTGAGGTTGATCAGCGTCACGCGGCGGTCTTTCGGGCCGGGGATGCGGTTGACCAGGCCGTCGGCAAACAGCGCGTTCAGCGTCTGCGTTACGGCGGCGGACGGCAGATGGAAGCGGTCCGCGAAGTCCTTGATCATCGGGAGGGTCTTGCGTCCGTGAATGGCGAAGAGATAGTTCAGGATGCGGAGTTTGCCGAGGGTCGTGCGGCCGGAACGGGACGCATAATGGAAATGCATCACGGGGAAACGGAGGGCGTCCACGAAGTGGATCAGGAGCAGCCAGGAGGGCAGTTTGGCGGGCGCGGTCTCGCCGGCCGGGATCGGAATCGGCTCGGACGGGAGCTTGCAGAGGTCGGCGACATGTTTTGCGGTGAGATGCTCGGAGCCGGTCCTGGACTGGTAGAGGAAACAGAGCACCTCGCGGAATTTCGCGAGCGTGTCCGAATCAAGCGAGGATTCGAAGGCGGCGAAACGCTTGTTGAGCAGGGCCACCGTGGCGTTGCGCTGGGCTTTGCCCTTCGCGGAAAGCAGCACGCCGGTGCTGCGGCGGTTCTCGGGAATCGACTTGCGTTCCAGGATGCCGCTCGCGACGTACAGGTCGACCGCCTGGGAGATCGCGCCGGAGCTGAGGCCGGAGTACTCGGAGAGACGCTTGATCTGCGGCACGGCATCCGGATTCTCCAGGAAATATTTCACGATGGGGAACTGCGCGAAGGAGTAATCGCCGTCAAGACCGAACACGCCCACGGAGGTGGAACGGATCCGATCCGCGATAAAAAGAAGTTTGCGACAGGATGTGACTGCTAAGAACTGTTTTTTCATAGGGACCGCCTTCGGGTTGTTCCAGCCTGGCCGAGCCGGAGGGGAACGGAGCATTCCGCAGGGCACAGCCGGATGTTTTTATGTTGTTTTGAACGACATAGCCACACCATGTGGCATTTGTCTTATTAATATACAGCGGTGTCGAAAAAATAGAAATGCATTATTTAACACAATGCATGGATTATTTAATAAACAGGTTCTTTTCGATTCAACGAAATCAGCCTGAAAAGCAGACGATTGTACAAAAATGATGAAATAAACATCCGGTTTGATGAAATGCCAGACAAAAACAGGAAAGAAAGAAAAAAAGTCGTTTCATGTTTTTAATATTTTAGATTTTATATTACATAAGCATATCTTTTTTTTGCTTTTGAGGCGAGATGTGTTCATTATAATCCTTTTTCATGTGTCGAAGCCCGGACGAATCGGAAAAGCGATGGCAAAACTCGGCGGATATGGTCCGTTCACGGCTCGCGGTCTGTCTGATTTCCGCCAGTGGCCTTGATAGCTCCCAGGCAATGAATCCTTACGACCCGGTTGCCGTCGGTTTCCGAAACCGTACGCAGCAGCTCGATGTAGGGGCGAACGAACTCAGGCCTGCGCTTGCCGAAAACACGAAATATCTCCGGCGCTTCCATCCGGACCCGGTCGTCACGATCATGCAGCAGTTCCGCAAACACGGACATGTAGTCCCGATACGGGTCCGGGGTGTTCGTTGCGATGTTCTCCGATGCCCAGATGAAGCTCAACCTCACCTTCGCTTCACGATCCGCGGCAAAACGGAACAAATCGGCCCAGTACGGCTCGATCAGATGAAAGTCGCCTCGACCGATCCTGCCGAGCGCGTTGACCGCCCGTTCGCGCAAAAGAGGCTCCCCGCTGTCGAGGAACGAGGCGACAGCGGGAACACTGCCGCGAATGGAGGGGGGATGCTTCAGCCCCATTTCACCGAGCAGCCAGAGCGCCTTTGCCCTGATCCTGACGGAATCAAAGGAAAGAAGCGAAGAGACGTACGGGATGTTCCTTTCCCATTCGTCCCTGTTTTTCGTCAGCGATCCGAGCTCCTTGTACAGCTCAGTTTCGTTCAATTGAACTTGACCTTCAGCCGGAATCTATGAAATGGAACGCTTATTTCTGCTCCAGCTGGGATTTGATGAGTTTTTCGAGCTCGTCCAGGCTGTCGCCGGATTCAAAGCGTTTCACGACCTTGCCGTTGCGGTCGACGAGGAACTTCGTGAAGTTCCAGCGGATGTCCGCCTTGTTCGTTTCCTCCTTCAGGAACTTGTACAGCGGGATCTGCTTGTCGCCGTTCACGTCGCACTTCGTCATCCGCGGGAACGTGGTGCTGTAGCGCGAGGTGCAGAATGTGTTGATCTCTTCATCGCTGCCGGGCGCCTGCCCGCCGAACTGGTTGCAGGGGATGTCGATGAGCTCGAAGCCCCGGTCATGGTATTCCTTGTAGAGCTTTTCGAGGCGTTCGTATTGCGGCGTGAATCCGCAGCGCGTGGCCGTGTTCACCACGAGCACGACCTTGCCCTTGAAATCGGCGGTCTTGACTTCTTTGCCGTCCCAGGATTTGAGCTCGAATCCGTAGAAACCGGATGCCGCCGCTTCTTTTGTGATCGCAAGCGCGGATTCGATCCAGTCGTTAATCTCCTTGTCCGCCTGACGGACATTGGCCCCACGGATGGCCTTCGCCGGAAGCACGGCTTTTGCCTTCTCGGCGATCTTCTTCGTATCGCGTTCGCAGTTCTGCATGCCGCCGCTGCCGTAGGTGAAGAACGGAATCACGGTCTTGCCCGCGAGGTCGGCGGAGGCCAGGAAACTCGCCGCCGGAGGCGCGATCGTGCCGAACCAGTTCGGGGAACCGATGAAGATGACGTCGTACTTCTTGAAATCGACGGGTTCGTTCGCGAGTTCGGGGCGGATGCCGTCGCGGATCTCCTTCTGCGCCTGCGCCAGGCATGCGTTGTAGTCCTTCGGATAGGCATTCTTCGGCTTGATCTCAAGCAGTTCGCCGCCTGTCGCCTTCTGAATCTGTTCGGCTGCATACTTCGTATTGCCGGATTCACTCCAGGTGTAATATGCCACAAGAATACGGCCGGATTTGACGGATATCTTTTCGGGCGCATCCGCGGCGAACGAACTGAGAACAACCGCAAACGCGGCGAACGTGACGGCGAACATTTTCCGGAACAGCATAACAACCTCCTGTTTTGTTAAAAAGACACGATGTAATAATCGACTGTTTTAATATACTTTCAGTCGAAACATTTTCAAATAAAGAAATGAAAAAAAGAAAACTGCAAGCTCACCAGATGTCCTGATGAATGATCGTGGGATCCCATTTGTCCTTCACCGCCGCAGGGACGGCAGGATAGCCGAACGGGATCAGGCAGAACGGCTCAATACCGTCAGGGAGACGCAGGGCGTCCTTGAGGATGCGGATGCGTTCGGAGATGGGATGCACGCCGGTCCAGACCGCTCCGAGACCGAGCGCGTGAACAGCCAGCAGGAAGTTTTCGGTCGCGGCCGCCGCGTCCTGGATCCAGTATTCCCGCGCCTCGCCGGGGAGAGCTTTGTCGAGTACGCCGCAGATCACGACAGCGACGGGCGCGGTGGCGGTCATCTTCGCGTTGGGCAGGCTGTCCCCGAGCTTTTCGAGCAGGGCGCGGTCGCGGATGACGACGAACGACCACGGCTGAGAATTCTTCGCCGAGGGAGCCGCCATAGCGGCCTTCAGGAGCGTTTCGACCGTCTCGTCGGAAACGGGCTTGTCCTGGAACGCGCGGATGCTCGTGCGCGTCATGATGAGTTGAATGAGGTCGTTGTTCATGGCCCGGCTCCTTTCTCAGCGGCAGATCTTCAGGATCATATCCTCGGCCTTGACGGCGGGATGGTGGTAGCGTTTGTACTTCAGCGTGACCTTGCGGAACTGGATGGCCTCCTTCGGGCACCACTGGAGACAGCCGAGGCAGTGCTCGCAGTGTCCGTGCCAGGTGGGGATGCCGTTCATCATGATGATGTTGGAGTCCGGACAGATCTTCTCGCAGAGGCCGCAGGAATCGCACTTGTCGGTGACCCAGAAATAACGGTCATAGTTCGAGAGGAATGCGACGGCCTTCTGCGCCACGGCGTCGCCGAAGACGTCGAACGGGAACACGTGCAGGAGCGCCTCGGTCTTGCGTTTCTTCACGGCGCGCACGGCGTACACGATGTCGCGGGACGCCTTCGCGAAGAGCTTTTCCATGCGGTTTTCGGAGGCCGGGATGGAGCGCGGGATGTAGTTGGACGGCATGGTGAGGCTGAACGAGATCGCGAGCTTGATGTCGCGTTCCTTCAGGAGCGCCTCCAGGATGTACGCCGCGGAGCCTTTCATGCCGCCGCAGGTGCACAGCGAGTAGACGTATTTTCCGCTCCCCTTCACGATCCGGGAGATGAATTTCTGGACGATCCCCGGCAGGCCGAAGCAGTACACGGGGAAGAAGATGCCTACGGTGTCCGCGCCGGAGAAGTCGACCTCTCCGGCACGGTCGAGGTCGGCGATGGAGCAGAGTTCCGTGTCGCCGAGCTTCGCCGCGAATTCGCGCGCGGCCGCCAGGGTGTTGCCGGTCGATGAAAAGTAGTAGATTCTGTTCATGGACGCCTCGCTTTCATCTCGTGGAATCGTGAATGATGAGGGGAGTGATATGGTTCGGATTCAGGTTCAGGCCTTCGGAACGGACTTGAACTCGATTTTCTCCTTGCCGGTTTTGTACGCCTCGATGTTGATGTCGGCGGCTTTCGCCTTCTTCGCGAACATCTCGCGGACGGCTTCGATCATGGCGGTGTCGAGGTTCGCCTTGTCCGCGTCGTCCAGGAAGTTGTCCGCCATGACGGCCGCGATGGCGCCGAGCATGACCGTGTTGGCCGCGCGGAGGTCGCCGAGGTGGTTCGCCAGGTCGGACGCGGGCAGGCCGTACACGTAGTGGTCCTTCGCCGCGCCTTCGGGGAGCTTGACGGTCGAGGAGTCGTAGACGAGAACTCCGCCGGCCTTCAGGATGGGCAGGAACTTCTCGACGGACGGCTGGTTCATGCAGACGAGCATGTCGCAGTTTTCCGCGGCTTCGGGCGAGCCGATGTGCGACTTGGAGAAGACGACGGAGCAGTTGGCGGTGCCGCCGCGCATTTCCGGGCCGTAGGACGGGAGCCAGGAGACGTTGAAATTGCGCTGTTTGCCGAGGATGGCGAGGATGTAGCCGAGCGAGAGCACGCCCTGCCCGCCGAAGCCGCTGATCTTCACGCGGCATTCGCGGTCGAACACCGGCGAGGAGACCTTGTAGTCGCCGAGCTCGCTCCGGATCTCTTCCGGATAAAGCAGGCTCTTGATCTTGTCGGCGTCGTAGTTCATTTCGGCGCGGACGATCGGTTCGCGTTCCGCGGCGCGGTCCAGATAGACGCCCAGCGGGAAGAACTTCGTCATCTTCGTCTCGATGAACTCGCTCATGTCGTGGGCGTTCATCTTCAGGTTGACCGGGCAGCCGGAGAGGAATTCGACGAGGGAGAAGCCCTTCTTGTCCATGCTGTTCTGCAGCGCCTTGCGGACGGCGCGGCGGGCGGCCATGATGTTCTTGAAGCTGGTGAGCGCGCAGCGCTCCACGTACACGGGCGCATCGAACTGCGAGATCATTTCGCAGACGCGGATCGGGTAGCCTGTCTCCAGGACGTCGCGTCCGAGCGGGCTGGTCTGCGTCTTCTGTCCGGGCAGCGTGGTCGGGGCCATCTGGCCGCCGGTCATGCCGTAGATCGCGTTGTTCACGAAGAACACGGTCATGTTCTCGCCGCGGTTGGCCGCCTGCAGGATGTGGTTGAATCCGATGGAGGCCAGGTCGCCGTCGCCCTGATAGGAGATGATCACGTCGTCAGGGTTGGAACGGGTGAGGCCGGTCGCGACGGCGGGCGCGCGGCCGTGGGCGCACTGGATGGAACGGCACTTGAAGTAGTAGTAGGCGAAGACGGCGCAGCCGACGGGGGCGGCCAGGACCACGCGGTGCGTGATGCCGAGGTCGGCGATGGCTTCCGCGATGAGCTTGTGAAGGACGCCGTGGCCGCAGCCGGGGCAGTAGTGCATATTTTTCTTGATGGCGCCCGGACGGCGTTCGAAGACGTCGAAGAATCCCGCGGGACGGCCGAGTTTGATTTTCTCGCTCATGATCACTTTCCTCCTTTGATCGCATCCATCGTGCGGTTCACGATTTCTTCCACGGTCGGCACGTTGCCGCCCATGCGGTTGATGAGGGAGACGGGGCGCGCGCACTCGATGGCGAGGCGGACATCGTCGATCATCTGGCCGTTGCTCATTTCGACGGAGAAGAACTGCTTCACGCCGTTTTTGACGGCCTTGCGGAGCGCGTTTTCGGGGAACGGGAAGAGGGTTTTCGGACGGACGAGGCCGATCTTCACGCCCTGCTTGCGGAGCTCGTCCACGGCGGAACGCGCCATGCGCGAGGCGATGCCGTAGGCAACGAACGCGTATTCCGCGTCGTCCATCATGAACTCCTCGACGAGCTGTTCCTTGGCGCGGATCTCGTCGTACTTGCGGTTGAGGCGGCGGTTCGTCTCTTCGAGGTCGACCGGGTCCATGTAGATGGAGCTGATCCAGTTGTCTGCGCTGACGTCGCGGTCGAGCGACCAGGCGGGCGGCATGCGGCGCGGACGGGGTTCCGGCAGCTCAAGCTTTTCCATCATCTGGCCGATCATGCCGTCGGTGAGGACGTAGACCGGGGTGCGGTATTTGTCGGCGAGGTCGAACGCGAGCATGGTCAGGTCGCACATCTCCTGCACGGAGCCGGGGGAGAGCACGATGCAGCGGTAGCCGCCGTGTCCGCCGCCCTTCACGACCTGGTTGTAGTCCGCCTGTTCGGGGGAGATGTTGCCGAGGCCGGGGCCGCCGCGCATCACGTCGACGATGACGCAGGGCAGTTCGGCGGTGGCGATGTAGGAGACGCCTTCCTGTTTGAGGCTGATGCCGAGGCCGCTGGACGCGGTCATGACTCGTTTGCCGGCGGCGGAAGCACCCATCACCATGTTGATGGAGGCGATTTCGCATTCGGCCTGGATGAAGACGCGGCCCATGGCCGGGAAAAGACGGGCGGAGGCGTGGGCGATCTCGCTGGCGGGCGTGATCGGGTATCCGAAGTAGCATTCGCATCCGGCGAGCAGGGCGCCGTACACGGCCGCCTCGTTGCCTTTCAGAAGCACGCGGTTGGTTCGGTTCATTTCAGGATTCTCCTTTCAGTCTTCCGTGATCTCGACGATCGTGATCGCGCCGGGTTCCGGGCAGCTGTAGTAGCACGCGCCGCAGCCGATGCAGCCTTCGCCGGCGTAGACGGCGGCGGGGAAGCCCATCATGTTGATGGCGTCGCCGAGTTTGAGGAGGGAACGCGGACACGCCTCGACGCAGCGGGAACAGCCCTTGCATTCGTCGAACGCGATGTCGCAGCGGAATGTCTTTTTCGGTTTCGTTTCCATGAGCAGTGTCCTTTCTCAAAAAAACATGGAGCATATAATATACACGCGGACGCGCATAAAGTCAACTGCCATTTGCGTTTACTCCGTTATTATCCTGAGATTCTGGACGGATACGGACAGTACGGACCGGACTGAAACGCCGGAAGACGATCCGCGTTTTTCCCCCTTTTTTCGTGTTTTTTCGGCGTTGTCCGCGATTTCGATTTGCATTTTCCATGAAAGCGGCTATATTAATATTTCATTCACTGCCCGTTGGTGTAATGGTAGCACAAGTGATTCTGGTTCATTTAGTCTAGGTTCGAGTCCTGGACGGGCAGCCACCTTGGAGTATGACGGCGAACGCGTTTCCGATGCGTCCGCTTTTTTTGTGTCCGGATATCGGGTATTCTCTTCTTTTCACCCTCAAGACCATGAAAAAGCCGCCCCGGGCCGTTTGACCGGCGGGGGGCGGCTGTGCGTTTGCAGGATAATCGCGTCTGAAACGCTCCGGGATTACTTGACCGGTTCCTGAATTCCTTCGTTCGTCTGGCGGACGGGCTTGATCGTGCCGTCTTCGTTGAAGAACATCTCGTCCACGCAGACCGCGCGGCGTCCGAGCGCGCCGCCTTCGCCGTTGATGGAGAGTGCGGCGTTGTGGTAGAAGAGGAACGTGCGTCCCTTGAAATCGACCACGGCGGGATGGATGGTGAAGCTGTTGCGCGCGGAGCCGGTGACCTGTCCGCGGTACGTCCACGGGCCGGTGATCTTCTCGGCGGTGGCGTAGGCGATGACCTCGTTGCCCTGCGGATTTTTGTGGTTGGCTTCGTCGCCGTAGGTGCGCGACGCGTAGATGCAGTAGTAGAGGCCGTTGCGCTTGTAGAGCCAGGGGCCTTCCTCGTAGCTCCGCATCTTCAGGTCGGTGATCTCGCCGTCGAGCTCGAGCATGTTGTCTTTCAGCTTGGCGAGATAGCAGTTGCCGTTGCCCCAGCAAAGCCAGGCGGTGCCGTCGTCGTCGATGAGGCAGGTCGGGTCGATGTCGTGCCAGCCCATGAAGCCGCTGGTCAGGTTGTCGGTGACCACGGGTTTTTCATAGGTTTTCCAGGGGCCGATCGGGTTGTCGGAGGTAGCGACGTTGATGGACTGTCCGCCGTACTTGTCGTTGCGGATGGTGACGTACCAGTAGTAGGTGTCGCCCTTCTTCACGACCTGCGCGGCCCAGCAGGTGTTCTTCTGGCCGTAGGGGAAGTCGGTGGAGGTGAGCACGTCGCCGTAGGACTTCCAGTTCACGAGGTCCTTGGTGGAATAGGCGCGCCACGCCTTGATCGTGAACATCTCGCGTCCGTGTGCGTCGTCATGTCCGGCGTAGAGGTACAGCGTGTCGCCGACGACGAGCGCTGCCGGGTCGGCGGTCCAGACGTCCTTGAAGAGCGGGTTGCCCGTCGTCTTGACGTCGACAGGGTTGGTCATCGTGCCGCCCGCGGATTCCGCGTTAGCCGCGCCGCCGAAGATGCCTTCCTTGGTCATCACGATGGGCTTCATGGTGCCATCGGCGTTGTACTCGAGCTTGTCGATGCAGACGGAGCGGTTGTAGCTGCCGCCGCCGGGGAGTGTGCCGTCGTGGTAGAAGAAATACCACTGGCCGTTGAACTGCGCGATGCCGGGGTGGTTCGTGCTGGTGTTCTTGTTGCCGTCGCAAAGGATGCCCTTCGCCTCGAAATGGCCGTCGATGCTGTCGGCCATGGCGTAGGCGATGCGCTCAGGCATGAAGCCGGAGGCGTAGGTGAGGTAATACTTGCCGTTGTACTTGTGGATCCAGGGACCCTCGGTGAAGCGGTACTGCTTCCAGTCGACGTCGAGGCTCTTCACCGGGCCGTCGAGCTCGATCATGTTTTCCTTGAGCTTGGCGTAGTAGCAATGGCCGTTGCCCCAGATGAGGTACGCCTGGCCGTCGTCGTCGATCAGGACGGTCGGGTCGATGCACGCCCAGGAGTGCTGGGTGGCGAAGCAGTCTTCCGGCTTCACGAGCTGCTTGCCGATGGCGTCCTTGTAGGGGCCTTCCGGCTTGTCGGCGACCGCGACGCCGATGCCCGCGCCGTTGGTACTGGTGTAGAGATAGTATTTGCCGTTGCGCGCGATCATCTGCGCGGCGTAGGCGGTGTGCGTGGTGTCCCACTTGAAGTCGGAAACAGGGATCGGGGCGGGCCATTCCGTCCAGGTCTTCATGTCCTTCGTGGAGAAGAGGCACCAGTCCTTCATGGTGTAGTTCGGGTTCGGACGGCCGTTCTCGGCGGTGTGGTCGTGGCTGGTGATGAGCCAGAGCGTGTCGCCGATCACGACGGGCGCGGGGTCCGCGGTGTATTTGTGCTTGAAAACGGGGTTGTCGACCGGCTTGTATTCGCCGATGGGCTTCACGTCGCCTGTGGCGGAAGCGGCGGGCTGGGCGGCTTCGGGCTGCGGACGCTGACCGCGCTGACCGCGCTGGCCGCCGAACTGGCCGCCGCCGAACTGGGCTCCGTCGGGACGCTGACGGCGCGGGCCCTGCTGTCCGGGCTGGGCGTTTTCGCCCTGCTGGCGCTGACGGCGCGGACGCTGCTGTTGCTGCTGGTCCTGGGCCGCGAGCTGGACCGCCGTTGCGGACAGCGCGATCGCGGACAGGATGAGGAGGGTACGTTTGAGGGAGAACATAACAGGGGATCTCCTTTCTGTTCGGTTGAATGGAATCGGATGATGTGATTGTTTTTGGTTCAGGCTAAAACGGGCGTCCGAAACGAGTCCGGACGCCCGGGATGCCCTTGGCGGGTCTGGTCAGACGAACTGATCAGAGGTTGTTGAGCGTGTCGGAGATGCCGGAGGCGACTCCGCTGACGCCCTTGTTGACGTTGTCGACCGCGCCCTGAACGGCCCCGCCGACGCCTTCGGAAAATCCTTCGAGGCTCTTATTGATGGAATCGGAGGCGGTTTCGCCGTCTTTCTTGACAGCGTCGGCAGCTTCGGAAGCTTCCTTCTTGACCGTTTCCGCGCTTTCCTCGATGCCTTCGATGACAGCCTTGAAGAACTTCTTGACGGCGGGTTCGGTCGCTTTCTTGATGTCGTCGGCTTCCTTCGCACTCTTCGCGGCTTCACGCTCGACGAGCTTGTTGAAGGCTTCGATCTGAGCGTCGGTGAAGCCTTTCGCCTTGGCGTAGTGCTTGCCGATGGTCTGGTAGACGATCTTGCGCGTGACGGCGGTGTCGGCAGGCTTCTTGTCGCTCTTGTCGAACTCGTCGATGGACGCCTTGATCTCGGTGATGATGACGCCCTGTTCGGTTTCGTCGATCTCGAGGGCGACCATTTCCTTGTTGGCGATGTCGGTGGCGATGAGTTCCCAGTGATACGGCACGGGCTCGGTCTTGTTGTCCTTCAGCGCACTGAAGTCGGCGAAGCTGGCGTAGATGAGCGCGACGAGGACGAGGAGGAGTCCGCCCGCGACCCAGGAGAACTTCCACGGGGTCATGTCGACGGCCTTGGCGTCCTGCTGGACGAACGCTTCCTTGCGCGGGGCGACGAAGGACCAGATGCCCATGATCGCGACGAGGATGAGGAAGACGATGGTGTCGACGTGGTAGATGTTCATGCCGCCGGTGACCTTCTGCACGGTGGCGGGATCGCCGAAGGTGAGGAAGGCGATCAGGACGACGCCGACGAAGAGGGCGACGTTCGCGGCCATCTTCGGCACGAACTTGGTGAGCATGCCGACCACGATGATGGCGAACAGCGGAATGTTGTAGATGCCGTTGGTCTTCTGGAGGTAGTCGAAGATGCTGGAGGTGTTCGCGAGGAGCGGAGCGCCGCACATGCAGAGGACGGCGATGATAAGGCCGAAGATACGGCCGGAGCGGACGACCTTCTTGTCTTCCGCCTGCGGATTGATGAGGCCCTTGTAGAAGCCGATGCTGAACAGAGTGCAGGAGGAGTTCAGAGCGCCGTTGAAGCTGGAGAGGACCGCGCCGATGAGGACCGCGCCGAAGAAGCCGGCGAGCCAGTTCGGGAGCACGAACGTGACGAGCTTGCCGTAGGCGAGCGCGGAGGAGTTCATGTCGAGGTCAAGCAGGCCTTTGCAGGCGAAGTAGAACGCGATCATGCCGGGGAGCACGAGGTACAGCGGGCCGAGGAGCTTCAGGAGACCGCAGAGCAGGACGCCCTTCTGGCCTTCCGCAAGGCCCTTTGCGCCGAACGTGCGCTGGATAATCTGCTGGTTGGTGCACCAGTAGAACATATTGATGATGAGGACGCCGGTGAAGAGGGTGCCGAACGGGACTTCGGACTTCGGACGGCCGAAGGTGTTGAACATGTCGGCGTGGGCGTTTTTGACCTCGGAGAGGGACTGCATGAGGGAGAGTTCGCCGCCGTTGATCGCGGAGACCTTGCTCAGGGCGAAGAACACGATCATGAAGCCGCCGATGAGGAGGCCGATGCCGTTGATGGTGTCAAGCACGGCGCAGGTGCGGAGGCCGCCGAACAGCGAGTAGGCGCAGCCCATGAGGCCGATCAGCCAGATCGCGATCCAGAGGATCGCCGTGTCGCTGAGGCCGGGGAGGAGCGTGTTGAAGTCGAGGATCTGCTTCAGGGCGACGGCGCCCGTGTACAGGATCAGCGGGAGCAGAAGGAAGACGTAGAAGAACAGGAAGATCGCGTTCGCGATCGTGCCCGTGGACTTGCCGTAGCGCAGTTCCAGGTATTCCGGGACGGTGGTCACGCCGCTCTTCAGGAACTTCGGAAGGAAGAACCATGCCATGGCAACGAGGGAGACCACGGCGACCACTTCCCACGCCATCACGCAGAGGCCCTGGCGGAACGCGGAACCGTTCAGGCCGACCATCTGTTCGGTGGAGAGGTTGGTGAGCAGCAGGGACGCCGCGATCAGGGGATACGTGAGGCTGCGGCCGGCGAGGAAGAAGCCGGTGTTCGAGCCAACGTCTTGTTTTCGCACGATGAACCAGGTGAGGGCACCGGCGAAGGCGAGGAACAGGATGAACGAGACAATCGTCATTTCTTGTGCTCCGGGTTTGTGTTTTTATATTTAGGTTAGGGATTTCGATGGGCTAATATATCATGCGTGCGAAGAGAAATCAAGAGAGAAGAAAACATTTTTCGGCTTTTTTCAGCTTTCCTCGCGCTTTTAACGTTAAAAAACGTGAAAACGACGGTTTCCCGGTCGGATGGAAGCGGTATTATGCAAAGGGGCTGCTGCAAAACCTCATCGGTCGGCAACCAATGTTTTTAGAAGGAGGTCCTCCGGTTTTGAAGCCGGTTCCGAAGAGACAGATCAGAAGCTGTAATCCGGAAGATCATTCGGAGACTTGCAGAAATCCTTGATGGCCTTATTCTCATACCATTTCATAGAGCGATTGCCGTCTGCAATGCCGACAGAACCATCGCCCCGGACAAAGCGAAAGCGACCGGAAGAGGCGTGGTTGTCCGCGCCATCGGCGGCGACCGGAAACAAGGTGGCTTCTTCCTCCACGAGTCCGTCGCACCACTGATAGCTGACATGGCCGGAGAGAGACTGGCCCCGTATAGCAGCAGAGACTTTTTTGTTGCAGGGACAGATGAGAACTTTCGGGTCTTTCAGAAGATCGGCGTCAAAGAGGAGCGTAAAGGCTTTGCAGCTGTCCGCGCCAAGCCATTTGCCGCCATCAACAGCCCTCTCATATACATAGATTTTACCATTCGTACCCGTCCTTGAAACAGTCTCCGTTCTGTAACTTCTGACGGTCGGATACCAGCCGTCATAGCTCATGGCATATTGGAAGAAGGCTTTGCCGATTTGGGAAAGGTGGCTGGTGCAGTTGATCTCTCTTTCATGTTCCCTGAGCGTGATGATCGTGGGAAGAAACATCAAGCAAAAAGCGACAACAACTCCTACGAGCACAACGAGAAGCTCAGCCAAAGTGAAGCGTCTGACTTGTTTTTTCATGATCGGTTTCCCGTGTTTAGGGAAAGGGACTGCCGCATCCCGCAAAGGTTTTGCGGCAGTCCCCGGATTGCGCTTTTTCGGAACGCGGAAACCTTACTTGATCTCGACGATCTCGATACCCGCCATGCGGGCGAAGTCTTCCATGTATTCCGTGGTGAGGGACGGCGCGTTCACGCTGTGGTGGGCTCCGCCGGCTTCGATCCAGCGGCGCGCGCCTTCGTGCAGGTTCGGCTTCGGGATCCAGACCGTGCTGGCGACCGGGAGCTTGGCGAGCTTCTTGTCGGGCTTGACGATCTCGAGCTCGTTCACGATCAGGCGGAAGTGATCGCCGAGGTCGATGACGGTGGCGTTGATCGCCGGGCCGGGCTTCGTGGTGAAGACGAGGCGGGCGGGGTCGGCCTTGCCGCCGATTCCGAGCGGATGGACTTCGAGAGAGGGCTTGCCGGCCGCGATGGACGGGCAGACTTCGAGCATGTGCGCGCCGAGGACGCGTTCACGGCCCTTTTCGAAGTGGTAGGTGTAGTCTTCCATGAAGCTGACGCCGCCGGGGAGGCCGGCCGCCATGACTTTCGCGGTGCGGAGGAACGCGGCGGTCTTCCAGTCGCCTTCCGCGCCGAAGCCGTAGCCTTCTTCCATGAGGCGCTGGCAGGCGAGGCCGGGGAGCTGGTCGAGGCCGTAGAGGTTCTCGAACGTGGTGGTGAACGCGGTAAATCCGCCGTCTTCGAGGAAGGCGCGGAGACCGATTTCCTGCTTGGCGGCGGCGAGGAAGGACTTCTTCTCGGCGGCGCCTTTCTTCGGCACGGTGTAGAGGTCGAAATACTTCTTGACGAGTTTTTCGGCTTCCTTGTCGGTGACGGCGTCGATGAACTTCAGGACGTCCGGCACGGCATAGCCGTTGCAGGAGTAGCCGAACTGGATCTGGGCGGAGACCTTGTTGCCCTCGGTCACGGCCACTTCGC
>JAEEQN010000026.1 GCA_016285345.1 Victivallales bacterium
CTTGACGAGTTTTTCGGCTTCCTTGTCGGTGACGGCGTCGATGAACTTCAGGACGTCCGGCACGGCATAGCCGTTGCAGGAGTAGCCGAACTGGATCTGGGCGGAGACCTTGTTGCCTTCGGTCACGGCCACTTCGCGCATATTGTCGCCGATGCGGGCGACCTTCATGGTCTGGGAGTCGGCCCATGCGGCGGCCACGCGCGCCCACACGCCGATCTCATGCTGGACGACGGGGTCGGCGTAGTAGCCGTTGACGACCTTGCGGTTCAGGCCGAGGCGGGTGCAGATGAAGCCGAACTCGCGGTCGCCGTGCGCGGCCTGGTTCAGGTTCATGAAGTCCATGTCAATCGTGGTCCACGGAATGTCGCGGTTGCCCTGGGTGTTCAGGTGGAGCATGGGCTTGTTGAGGATCTTGAGGCCGTTGATCCACATCTTGGCGGGGGAGAAGGTGTGCATCCAGCAGATGACGCCGATGCACGTCCTGTCGGCGTTCGCTTCCTGAATGGCGGCGACGACTTCCTCGTTGAGCTTCACGGTGGGAACCCACTCGATCTTGATGGGGATCTCTTTGGAAGCGTTCAGCGCCTTGACGACTTTTTTCGCGTTGTCGGCGACCTGCTTCAGGGTTTCCGGACCGTAGAGGTGCTGGCTGCCGGTGATGAACCGGATCGTGTACTTGGAGAAATCAATTTTGGCCATAATAGGCATCCTTTCCGTGTTTACGGTTGTAATGTTTCTGGATCAGAGAATCTTTCAGACGCGGGACCTTGGGGTTCACGAGCTCCGTGATGTACGCCATCTTGCAGAGTTCTTCGAGGACGCGGGCGTGATAGACGGCCTTTGCGGCAGTCGCGCCCCAGGTGAAGGGACCGTGGCCGGCGACGAGCGCCATGGGGATTTCGGAGGCTTTCAGCTTGTGCTTCTTGAAGCAGTCGATGATCTGAAGGCCGGTCTCAGTCTCGTAGTCGTTGCGGATACGGTCGTCGGCCATGAATTCCGTGCAGGGGATGTCGGCGGCGAGGTGGTCCGCATGGGTCGTGCCGTACAGGGGCACGGCGCGGGCGGCCTGCGCCCAGGCCACGGCGAACGTGGAGTGGGTGTGGACGATGCCGCCGACGGACGGGAACGCCTTGTACAGTTCGACGTGGGTGTTGGTGTCGCTGGAGGGACGGAGCTTGCCGTCGACGATCCTGCCGTCGAGGCCGACGATCACGATGTCTTCTGGCGTGAGCTTGTCGTAGTCGACGCCGGAGGGCTTGATGGCGAAAACGCCTTTCTTGCGGTCGATGCAGCTGACGTTGCCGAACGTGTAGATGACGAGGCCGAGCTTCGGGAGCTCCATGTTGGCCTCATAGCACTCTTTGCGAAGGGATGCGAATTTCATGGATCAGAGTCCTTCCTTCTCCATCGAGCGGCCGAAACGGAGGTAACGCTGATAGAGTTCTTCGTACAGCTGGACGACTTCCTTGTTCGGCGTGTATTCCGCGTCGAATCCGGCGCCCATCTTCTCCATGGCGTCTTCCACGCGGGCGTAGTGTCCGGCGGCGACCGCGCCGAACATGGCGCTGCCGAGCGCGCAGGTCTGGTCGCAGGCGGCGATCTTGATCGGGAGGTTGAAGACGTCGGCGCACATCTGCATGATGAACGGGGACTTGCGGCTGATGCCGCCGGTCATGATGACGTTGCGGATCGGAATGCTCTGCGCCTTGAAGTGGTCGATGATGGCGCGTGCGCCGTAGACGGTGCTTTCGGCGAGGGCTCGGTAGACCATCGGGGCGGTCGTGCCGAGGTTGAGGCCGCAGATCGCGCCGGTGAGCTTCTGGTTGGCGTTCGGGGTGCGGCGGCCGTTGAACCAGTCGAGCGCGAGGACGCCGGTGGTGCCGACCGGGATGGTGGCGGCTTCCTTCTCAAGCACGGCGATCTTGATGTCGCCGGCATAGGAGAGGAGGCGCTTGAACCAGGCGTAGACGTCGCCGAACGCGGACTGGCCGGCTTCGAGGCCGATCATGCCGGGGATCACGGAGCCGTCCACCTGGCCGCAGATGCCGGGGATGCAGCTGTTGACCTGGGGCGCCACGAGGATGTCGCAGGTGCTGGTGCCGCAGACCTTGACCAGATCATAGGCGTGGATCTGTGCGCCGACCGCGCCGAAGTGGCAGTCGAACGCGCCCGCGGCGACCACGACGTTCGTGGTGAGGCCGAGGCGGTCCGCCCACTTCTGGGAGAGCTTGCCCGCGGGCTTGTCGCCGGTCACGGTGTCCTTGAACAGGCGGTCGCGGAGGCCGGCGAGCATGGGATCGAGTCCGGCGAAGAATTCCTCAGGCGGAAGTCCGCCCCAGCTCTCATGCCACATGGCCTTGTGTCCGGCGGCGCAGCGGCTGCGCGCCATCTTGAGCGGGTCGATGTTGCCGGTGAGCTCGGCCGGGATCCAGTCGCAGTGCTCCACCCAGCTGAACGCCGCCTTGCGGACGGATTCGCTCATGCGGAGGGTGTGCAGGATCTTCGCGAAGAACCATTCGCTGGAGTAGATGCCGCCCTCGTACATGGTGTAGTCGGTGCCGCCGTGCGATTTGGCGTAGGCGTTGATCTCGTCCGCCTCGAAAATGGCGGTATGGTCCTTCCAGAGGATGAACATGGCGTTCGGGTCGTCGGCGAACTCCGGCAGCATGGACAGCGGAATGCCTTCCTTGTTCACGGCGCACGGGGTGGATCCGGTGGTGTCGACGCCGATGCCGATCACGCGTTCCTTCTCAATGCCCTGCATGACGCCCTTGACGACGACTTCGAGGCTTTCGAGGTAGTCCAGCGGGTGCTGGCGGAACTGGTTGTTCGGAGCGTCGCAATATTTGCCTTCGCTCCAGCGGGGGTAGTTCTGGACGCAGGAGGCGAGGATCTCGCCGTTTTCCACGTCGACCAGCACGGCTCTTACGCTGTCGGAACCGAAATCGAGTCCGATCGTCAGTTGACTGCTCATGGTTTTCTCCTTCGTAGGATGTTTTGATGTATGGTGAATCTTAGATTGGGTTGCTGTTCAAATGAGGTGTAGATTGAACGGAAGGACGAAGCACGGAGAGGGAAGACTCCATACGGTTTTCCGCGGAATGAGGCGCTATGGAATCCAGCTCATCCGGCTCAAGTCCGGCACGGTATCCGTTCCGTGCTTCATTTTCCTTCGCCGGAAACTTGCGCAAAGACGCGGCTAGTCCTCCGCCCGAGGCGATGCGCGCGGTTCGCGCATTGAGAGGCAGAACTGAACTCAAATCTGTGCTTGTTTTCCCGGTCATAAGCCCGTCTTTATTCCGTTCATAAATTATTACGTTGTGAACTATACCACGAAATCCGCATAAAATCAACCGGAAAACGTGTTTTTTTATCTCTTTTTTTAAATGGAGCCTTCATCCCGGACAACTTCAAAGCAGGAGAAACACCGTCCCCCGCTTGAAAAACCGCCGCCAGGTTTTATATTATATCCGTCAAATTCCCTCTCAACCCCGATTCCATCGACATGTTTTTTTCCCGCAGATTCTTCCCGTTTTTTCTTACGTTCTTCTTCGGCGCATTCAACGACAATCTGTTCCGCAACGCGCTGGTCATCATGATCTCCTACCAGTCCGGCTACTCGTCCGGTACGGCGAACGCCCTGTCTTTCACGGCCATGGCGCTCCTCATGCTCCCGTATTTCCCGTTCTCCGCCACCGCGGGCCAGCTCGCCGACAAGTTCCCGCGCCACAAGCTCTTCCGCGCCTGCAAGATCATGGAATTCGTGCTCATGGTCCCGGTCTTTTTCATTTTCATCCGCGGCAGCGTCTGGCCTCTCCTCATACTCCTGTTCTTCATGGGCACGCAGTCCGCGCTGTTCAGCCCGCTCAAATACGCCTACATCCCGCAGATGCTGGAGAAACACGAACTTCTGCGCGGCAACGCGTATGTGAACGCGGGGACCTACGTGGCGGTCATCTTCGGCGCGGTCCTCGGAAACTACCTCATCACGGTTCCGCACGGCGGACTCGTGACCGGCGCGGTCATCCTGTTCATGGCGGCCCTCGGGCTCTGCGGAGCGTTCCTCATCCCGGAAATGAAGCCGGAATCGCCCTCGCTGCGCATTGACCCGAACCTGATCCGCGCCTCGTGGGACGTCCTGCGGGCGGTGTTCCGGGACCGCGTCCTGACGCACTGCGTACTCGGGCTTTCGACGTTCTGGATGACGGCTGCGCTGTACGTGTCGCTGCTAGCGGGATTCTGCAAGGACGTGCTGAACGCCATGTCGCACCTCGTCCCGGTCCTCTACCTGCTCTTCTCGGCGGGCGTCGCGATCGGGTCCGTGCTGTGCCAGACCGCGGGACGCCGCCGCCCCGTGATGCCGCTCGTCTCGCCCGCGCTTGTCCTCATGGCGTTCTTCACGATTGATCTGTTTTTCGCGGCGCGTTCGTGGTCGCACGCTCCGGGCGATCCCGAAACGCTCTTCTCCATCGGCGAACTGCTCAAATTCTCCGCGTCCTGGCGGATCGCCGCCGACCTGGTCCTGCTTGCGGCATGCGGCGGGTTCTACTCCGTCCCGCTGAACGCCCTGCTCCAGCACAAAGCCGACCCGAAGGAGGTCGCGCGCGCCGTTGCTGCGAACAACATCGTGAACTCGTTCGCGATCGCGATCGGAACGGTCGTGACGGCGCAGCTCATGGCGCACGGTCTGCTCTCCACGGTCGGCGTGCTCGCGCTCGTCGCCGGAGTCAATTTCCTGACGGCGCTGTATCTGCTCCCGATCCGCACGGAACGCCTCCCGCGCAAATAAAAAATCCCCTCCGGAAAGAGGGGACATGTGTCTTTCAAATAAATGGAGATGGGCGCGTCAGGCTTTCGCAGCGGCCTTTTCCGCTTCCAGCTGCGCTTCCGGCGTGAAGGTCACGAGCGGAGCGTTCGCGGAATTCTTTTCCGCCGACGACCAGAGATCGGCAAGGAGTTTTTCGGCTTCGGCGGCGTTCTCGGACCGGAAGCCGCTGTCGCCGATGTTGGAGAGACGTTCCAGGATGGTCGTCGGGATGAAGTCTCCGAGCGGGACCTTGGTCATGAAGGCGTCGTCGCGGCGGCGGTCGAACGTGACCTCGATCACAAGTCCGGCTGTGATCAGGTCGTTCAGCACGGCGCGCGCGATGCGGATCGGGATTTCAAGTTTGGCGGAGATATCCGTGATGGTCACGGCGCCGGTCCGGTTGTTGAACGCGTCGCCGAGGAGCTTCATGATGCGGAGGGCGCAGATGGAACGGTAGTGCATGCAGAGGGGCTGGTCGCCCGGGTAGTATTCGTAGTAGTTGACGTTCTGGACGGCGAACGAGAACTGCGCGCCGAGGAGGATCACGGTCCAGGTAGCCTGAAGCCAGAGGAGGAAGAACGGCAGCGCGGCAAAGCTTCCGTAAACCTTGTTGTAGCTCGTCAGGATCGTCTGCAGGAACATGTAGATGTACTGGGTGACGATGAGGAGCGTGCCGGTCAGGATTGCGCCCGCGAGGGCGGCTTTCGGCTTCACGCGGGTGTTCGGGATGAAGAGGTAGAGGAAGAAGAACATGACCCAGGAAAGCACGACCGGGAAGACGTAGCGGATGGCGTCCAGCAGATAGCTCTTTCCGGGCAGCCACGAGACGCCCTCGATGCTGGCCATGCCGAAGGTATTGAGTCCGAGGAGAAGCACCGCGAAGACGGGGCAGAGGAGCAGCAGCGTGATGTAGTCGCTGAGCTTGCGGAGCACGGAACGCCCCTGTTTGATGCCCCAGATGTCGTTGAACGAGTTCTCAATATTGGCCAGCAGTTTCAGCGCCGTGAAGAACAGCATGCCGACGCCGATGCCCGTAATGACGCCGCCCGCGGCGACCTTGAGCGTGGTGTCCGCAAAGTTCAGGATCCATTCGGCGACTTCCTCCTGCCCGACAAAGCTCTCGACGAGCTTTTCGCGGAGCATTTCCTCGAAGTTGAAGCCGCGCGCGATGCCAAGGAGAAGCGCGACGAGCGGGACGACCGACATCAGAGTGAGGAAGGTCAGCGAGGAGGCCCGCAGTGCGCATTTGTTCTTGATGAAGTTCTTGCCGGTCAGCAGGAGGACGCGTTCGATGGCAAGCGGGAAGGCTTTGCTCTTCGGCAGGTCGGCCGTGCGGACGTTCCAGACTTTCTGTTCGATCTGTTTCAGCGGGGCGGCGGCTTCTTCCTTGTCCGGCTGTTCCGCGACGTTCAAAGCGGACTTCGTGGCGGAGGGATTGTCCGTGCGGACATCGGCGGCCGTCTGTTCAGGTTCTTTTTTGGAGGCAGGTTTCATGTTTGATCTCCGTATGTGAGGGGGATGAAAAAAACGGGTTCAGCCCGCGACGGGTTCCTGTTCGGGGGAAGGACGTTCGGCGGGCGCCGTTTCCTCCGTTGGAACGGATTCCGGTTCGGGTGAATTGACGGGTGAGGACGGCCAGAGAAGCTTGACCGCGGAAACGATGACGATGATCTCGATGACGATCTCGAAGAAGCGCTGTGGAGCGCGTTTCACGAAGAGTACGCCCAGGGCCGCGCCGATCAGGATAAGCGGAAACATCGGAAGGACGGCGTACAGGACGGCTGACGAGACGCGCCCCTCGAAACAGAAAATCGGGAGCTTGGTCCAGTTCATGATCATGAAGAACCAGGCGCACGTGCCGACGTAGCGGGCCTTCGGCAACTTCATGCTCAGCAGATACAGTGCCATCACGGGCCCGGCGGCGTTCGCCACCTGCGTGGTGAATCCGGCGGCAAGCCCGACGACCGCGGAAAACGCCCAGTGGCTCGGGACGGGCGCGTGTTTGAAAAAAGCAACGCGGATGAGATGCACGGCGGCCAGGAGCAGGATGATCCAGCCGATCAGAATGCGGAGATGCTCCGGACGGTTCAGATACCGCAGCGTCACGAACCCGAGCGCAAGCCCGAGCATGGTATACGGGAGCAGACGGAGCACGATCTTCCAGTCGGCATTATGGCGGTAGTACGATACCGCGAAGATGTCGCCCGCGCAGATCATGAGCAGCATCACGCCGGTTGCGAAGCCGGGATTCAGCTCGAACGCCACCGCGAGCAGGATCACGGGGAGCATGCCGAGCCCGGGGATGCCGGACTTGTTCACGCCCACGAGCAGCGCGGAGGCGGCGAGGATGACCAGCTGGAACGCCGTCATACCGGGGAAACAGAATGCCATGAACTCGGAGAGCATTACCGGAGACCCTCCTGTTCCTCGTTCAGACGGTCGAAGAACGCCCGCATGAACGCCGCCCGGTCGGCGGCGAACCGCCGCGCGGATCCGGTCAGCAGATGGTCCGGGAGACCGCGAAGCTTCACGAGATATTCGCGGTAGGCGGAATCCTGACTGGAATACGATTCGGAGGCGAGGGCGGCCTCTTCGGAATTGTGCAGGCAGGCCCCGATGCGTCCGGCGAAGTGGAACGCCCGCGCCACGCCGAACGCCCCGAGCGAATCAAGCTTGTCCGCGTCGTATACGATGCAGGCTTCGAGCGTGGCGGGTTTGAGGTTGCCGCGGTAACGGTGCGTCCGCACGATCTCGGAAATGTGTTGCACGAACGCCGGGTCTTCACAGCCCTCCTCCTCAAGGATGCGGCGGGATTTCTCCGCGCCGAGCGCGGCATGGCAGAGCTTGCCGCCGGAGGCAAGTTCCTCCGGACGCGCGACGTCGTGGAGCAGCGCGCCGAAACGCACGGCTTCCCGGTCGCATCCGGATTCCTCCGCGGCAATCCGTTCGGCATTTTTCAGTACGCGGAGCGTATGGGCGAAGTCGTGGCAACCGGGCGCGTCGCCGAGTTCGCGGCGTACCCGATCGAATACACGGTCCCAGAGGCCGAGGGATGCCCCGGAAGAGTTCACGGCAAGTCTCGCGGGGTGTTACTTTTTCGCCGGGCTGGCGCCGTCCGCCTTTTCGTCTTTTTCCGGTTCGGCGTCCAGCCGGGCGATGTCGGCCGACGGATGGACCACCTGCAGGGAATGGCGTTCCTTCGGGATCACGGTCAGCCACTTCGGATTGCCCTGCTCGTCGACGCCGAGATCGACCACGAAATAACGCTTCTCGTCGTCCGCCTTGTCGTAGCCGATGATCGTGCCGCGCGGGATCATGTTGTGCTTGTCGATGATGGCGTTGCGGATGCGGCAGTGTTCGCCGATGTCGACGTCGGACAGCAGGATGCAGTTGTGGACGGTGGCGTAGCTGTGGACGAAGACCTTGTTGAACAGGATCGAGTCGGTCACCGTGCTGCCGGAGACGATGCAGCCGTCGCAGACGATGGAGTTGATGGCCCTGCCGATGCGCGGGAGGCCGTAGGCGTCGATCTCTTCGTTGTGGATGAACTTGGCCGGGGGCAGGCTGTAGTGGTAGTTGTTGATCGGCCAGAGCGGATTGTAGAGGTCGAGGTGCGGCGTGGTGCTGCGCAGGTCCATGTTCGCCTCGAAATACGCCTTCAGGGTCCCGACGTCGCGCCAGTAGGGTTTCGTGGAGAGGTCCTGGCCGGGGATCACGTTCGTGTAGAAGTTGTAGGCGTAGAGGCGTTGCGTCTTCACGAGCGCGGGGATGATGTCCTTGCCGAAGTCGTGGCTGGTCTTGCCCGCCTTGTGGTCGCGGTTCAGCAGCGCCAGCAGGTCGGCGGAGTTGAAGATGTAGTTGCCCATGGAGGCGAGGCACATGTTCTTGTCGTTCGGCAGCGGGGTCGGGTTCTTCGGCTTCTCCTGGAATCCGGTGATGCGCCACTGGTCGTCCACCTCGATGATGCCGAACTGGCTGGCTTCCTCGATCGGGATCGGGATCGCCGCCACGGTCGCGATGGCGTTGTTCGCCTGGTGGAAGTCAACCATCTGGCTGACGTCCATGCGGTAGATGTGGTCCGCGCCGAAGACCGCCACGAGATCGGGGTCGAAGTCCTCGATCAGGTTCATGTTCTGGTAGATCGCGTCCGCCGTGCCCTGGTACCATTCACGTTCGCGGGTCTGCATCTGGGCGGGCACCGGGATGATGAAGTGGCCGCGCTGCTGGGCGTTCGAGAGGTTCCAGCCGTTGATGATGTGTTCCATCAGGCTCTGCGATTTGAACTGGGTCAGCACGAAGATGCTGTCGATGCCGCTGTTCACGAAATTGCTCAGCACGAAGTCGATGATGCGGTATTTGCCGCCGAACGGGACGGCGGGTTTCGCGCGCTGGTCGGTCAGGGGAGCCAGACGGGTCCCTTCGCCGCCTGCGAGGATCATGGCCAAAACGGATGTTCTCATGGTTCAAACCTCCTGGTGGTGTATTGTTCAACAAGTGATGTATCGTTCTCTATTTAGAAAATATAGCCCCGTCCGATACAAAGTCAAGGCGGAAAAGCAAAAAAAGACGGAAAAGCGCCTTTTGCGGACAAAAGCGTACTTTTCCGCCTGCGTTTTCAGCAGGCGGAGACATTTTTCCGATTCAGCTATTTGCGACAGGTCAGTCCTTGACCTTGTCGATCTTCTTGACGGAGAAAAGCAGGATCACGAAGACCGCGAACGCGGCGGCGGCCATGATGATCTTGTAGACCAGGCCCCAATTCTGAGCATAAGCGAAAGGTGTGCCGGAGGGATCCCAGTGTGGATTATCCTTTTGCGCCGAGAGCGTAGCGTCGGATACAATGGGCTCCTCCCTGTGCCACAGGACATCCGTGAAATCCGAAGGCGGCATGGGCTGACCGGAGGCGCCGTAGTAGACCCTGTAGCCGGCCTGTCCCGATCCGTCCGCGGTAGCAGATTTCAGTGCGAGAAACCAAACCTGACAGACACGGCCGCCCGTCTGAAGCGTGATATCCTTCAGTTCGCCGTATTCGCCGTTGTCCAGTTCGAGCGTCCAGGTCCTGGAACGATGCTCGGGAATCGTGATCACGCGGTCGGACACGGACGTGCGGAACGATGCGGAATCAAGCTTGCGGACAGTCCCGGATGCAAGAAGCTTCCCGGATGCGTCGTAGAGGCGGTACGGACGGGAGAAAAAGACGTCGGAGCTGTCAACGGTGATACTGTCGAGCGGCGCGAAGCCGTTGGAGAAGTTCACGACCGTGGTATTGCCCCGTTTCGTTTTGGAGAGTATCTCGACGGGCCATTGGGTATGAACGGTGTTTCTGACCGATTGTTTCCTGAGAACGAACAGGGAGATGCCGTCGATCTTCGGCGACTCGCGGAACTTCTCCTGCTCCACGATGTTGGTGTCTCCCTCAACGACGCGGAAGAGAGGCGAATCCTTGATCTCCGTGTAGTTGTCCATGACGATGACGAAGCTGAATTCCTTCACAGGAGCGGGGAACCGGACGGAATCGTTTCTGAGGTTGACGCGGCTGGAGTAATCCAGAAACGCGCCCTCGGCGATCAGGGTTTCGCCGGTCTTGTCGTAGACCTTCACTTTCTTGTCGAAATCCTTCGCGGCAGTCTGGATCTTCAGTCCGACGACACGCGGATCGGAAGAATCCGCGATGGTACTGTTCATGCTCACGGTAATCCGCACAGAACCGTCCGGAAGCGTTTCAAAGCCGGTGACGGTCGCGGGATAACTGGATTCCACGGTATTGTCCTGGACGATCTGCTTCTGTTCGCTGAGGATGAACGGGCAGTTCTCCCCGTCCGGACCGAAGATGCGCATGTCGTTCGGGATGGTCTCCGTTTCACGGTAGATACCGGCATCGACGGTAAAAGTGAAAATGTCCCCCTGATGTTCGGGGAGGATGATGTCCTTGTAGAACGGGAACGCGGCGGTTTTCTCCTCGCCGGAGAATCCGGTCGCGGCCGCGAACAGGAAGCACGCCGCGGCGGTCAGGAGTTTGAGGTGATTACGGACGGGTTTCATCGGACGGATCTCCTTTCTGTGCGAACCGGACATAGAGCCAGGCTCCGGCGACGAGCACGGCGCCGGTGATCATGCAGCCCGCGATCCGGTACAGCGCGGGCGTCCCGACGAGGTCGAAGAAGAATATTTTCAGGACCGTAACGGCGAAAAGGACCAGCGCGGGAATGCGGACGATCTTCTTCTTGCGGAGGATGCCGAACGCGAGGAGCGCGAGCGCGTAAGCGCCCCAGAGCAGCGAGACGGCGATCCGCGCGCCGGAGGGCGAACCGTACAGCCGGACCAGGAACGACGTTTCGTCCGTGCTGTAGACGAACCACAGGATGCACGCGCTCAGGATGAAGAATCGGCTGACGTCCTTGCCGCCGAACCGTTCATCGTCTTCCGCGCCGTCGAACGCCGCGAAGAACGTCCCGGCGAAAATCAGCGACGCCACGGCCAGGAGGTTCGGGAAGAACCGCCAGAGCGAATCGTGCACGGACTGGCCGCCGGACTGCCACGAGACGATGACATACCACAGGAACACGACGAGCAGAACCGCGCCCGCCGTCATGATGGCCCTCCGGTTCTCCCGGAACAACCTCGGGATCAGCGACAGGATCAGCAGGTACAGCGCGGCCGTCACGACCACGCCGCCGACCTTCAGGTGCGGCAGATACGTGAACTCGCCCGCGATCAGAAGGAAGCTCACGGCGAACGCGCACCAGAACATCGTTTTCGACGAACGGGAGTAAACGGTGCGGGATCCGTCGTCCGCGGGCCGTTCGGACGCGGGCGTCAGCTCCGCGCCGTAACGGTTCAGCAGGAAGAACCCGCCCGCGAGCGCGGCCGTATAGGAACCGAAGTTCAGCAGGCGCGTCAGGAACGTGACGCTGTGGCGCCAGTATCCGCGCGACAGGTCGAATCCGAGCAGGCGCACCGCGGCGACCATGTAGACGACGTAGCTCAGGCGCAGGAGGATCACGGAACGCGTCCGGCACGCGATGTACAGCATCGCAGCCGCCTGCGCCGACCACGCCACGGCGAGGTGGTCCTGGTTCAGCAGCAGCGGGAACGTCAGCGAGATCAGGCCGCAGGCGAACACCAGGAGCGTCAGCAGGAGGTTGCGGTCCTCCAGCTTCGTGCGGATCAGCAGCGCGATCTGGAGCAGGTAGACGAGCGCACCGCCGAACGTGATCGCGGCGGCGTATTCGCGGCCGTAAATACGGATCGTCGGATGGATCGTCAGCGACATGAAGATAATGCCGTTCAGCGCGGCAAATCCGAGTTCCAGCAGCGATACCTTTCGTTTCGTGAAGAGGTTGAACGCCACGGTCTGCACGCAGAACGCCAGGAAAAACAGCGCTCCGGCTCCCAGTGCGATCGCATAGCCGCGATTCACGCCGTCCGCGAGCTCAAGCCAGTTCGGCGAGGCGGTCAGGGGCACGTTGATCCCGCCGCCCGGGGGGAACGGATTCGAGGCGGCATAGATGCCCCACGTGAACATGAACGACAGGATGTTGACCGGCTGCCACGAACGCATGCGGGCGATGATGAGCGAACCGACGACCAGGATCAGCATATAACTGTACAGTCCGGCGAGATTGTGCGACCCGGTGTCCATCAGGACCGGAGCCAGGTAGCCGCCGCTGACCGCAAGCACCGCCAGAATGATCGAATTGAATCGAAGGGCAAGCGCGACGCCGGCGGCAGTCACGACGACCAGCCCGGCCAGCCCGACCAGCGGAGTCAGCAGATGGTACACCGATACGCTCGCGAACACGCACAGGTACAGTCCGGCGAACCCGGCTCCGGCGAGCGCTGTCCCGAAGATGCGGTATTTCGCGCCCTTCAGCAGGCGGCATCCGATCCCGAGCAGCGCCAGCGTGAACAGCGCGGCGACGGAGAGGCGGAGTTCCGGCGGGAGCAGATTGCGGTCGTGCGTGTACTTGATGAAGTACGCCAGACCGAGCACAATAAGAAGCACCGCCGAACGGAGCATCCAGGTCGTCGCGACCGCGTATTCCTTCGGCATGTTGCCCTTGCGGTATTCCTCCCCGACGATGATCCACTGCCACAGCCTCGACAGCACTTCGGCCGTGCGTTCCTCAATGGCGGAATGTTGCGAGGGGAATTGCGTGTCGTCGACAGGTTTTGATCCCGCCATCCAGGCATTGCCGTTCCCTCTCGGAACATTGAGCAGGGACTTGGTATCGAATGGTTCGGATGTATTCGCAGCAGCGGCGGCTGGTTTGATCTCCGGCTGAACCGGTTTTGGAGGTTTCTGCTTGATCGGCGGCGTAGCCTGCGACGGAGGCTGGACAGGCATGGGCTTGATTTCCGGCTTGATTTCCGGCTTGACAGCGGGGGCTTCCGGCTTGACTTCCGGCTTGACAGCGGGGGCTTCCGGTTTGACTTCCGGCTTGACAGCGGGGGCTTCCGGCTTGACTTCCGGCTTGATCTCCGCCGGTTTTTGAGGCGGATTCGCCGCAGGCTGATTTGACAGAAGGAATTCGGGAACCGGTTTGGATTCCGCCGAGCCGGGGACCTGGATCTTGACATCCTGTTTCGGCGTGGACACAGACTGTCCGTCCTTTACCGCCTTTTCCAGATCCCTGATCCGGAGCATAAGATCCTCAATTCTGGATTTGCACGAGGACAGAAGGACCAGATTGATGATAGGAAGAATCCCGATAATGAAGATCAGGAGAAGGGCCCCAAAAAAGATAAGAACAGGCATGAGGTGCTTCCTTTCTTGTATTCCAGGGGTTTTGAGGGTATTTCGATAAAATTATTGACATACTATAGCATGCGTAAAAGAAAAAGCAAGTACCAACAGCAAAAGTTCAAATTCTTTTTTTTTGCATAGCAATCCGGATGACCGTTCCCGCACAAAGAGGTTTTTGACAGAGGAAAGGTTTGAGACCCGAGATCAAGGGCTCACGCGCATGGATGCGCGAGCGCACGTTCATATAACTGCGCTGCCCGCGCAAGTTTCAGTTAAAACAAGTTCCTTAACTGAAACTTGGAGAGATTCCGCCTTTTTGTTAACTATAACCTGAATCTACTGAAGAAAGATTTGCGAATGTCTTACCCGTTTTTCAGAGCAGGTAGTTCGTCCCGATCTTCAGGAGCAGGCCGAGCTGGTACACGATGAACGTGGTCCCGTACGCCAGGACGAAGAGTCCGGCGGCCTCGAAGAACATCCATTTCCACGAGTTCAGTTCCCGGCGGATGATCGCGAGCGTGGCGAGGCACGGGATGGAGAGCAGGCAGAACAGCATCATGCAGAATCCCTGCAGCGGGGTGTAGGCGCGGCGGAGCTGCTGGCGGAGCGGTTCCTGTTCGTCCTCCCCGTCTCCGGCGGATTCGGCGTCCTCGGCGTACAGGATTCCGAGCTGAGAGACGAATATCTCTTTCGCGGCCAGGGCGCTGATCGCGGCGGTCGTGACGCGCCAGTCGAATCCGATGGGCTTGAACGCGGGTTCGAGGAACTTCCCGACGCGGCCGGAAACGGTGTATTCGGCGGCCTCGGCGTGACGCATCCTTTCGATGCGTTGGAAGGCATCGGCCTGTTCCTCCGGAGTGAGGACAGTATCGGATGCGACGGCCATGATCTGCGCGCCGTAATCGGCGTCGAACGTCTTCTTCTCCGGGTAATTGTTCGCGATGAAAAGCAGTACGGAGACGCCGAGGATGATCGTGCCGGCTTTCTGAAGGTACATCACGCCGCGGTCCCACATGTGCAGGAGGATGCTTTTCACGGTCGGGACGCGGTAGGGCGGGAGCTCCATCAGGTAGACTTCGCCGTCGCCCCTGAACAGCGTGGATTTGAGGAGGCGGGCGGCGAGCATGGCGAACGCGACGCCGATCGCGTAGATCAGGAACATGACAAACGCCTGGTATTTGACCGCGAAGAACGCGGGGATCAGCAGAGCGTAAATCGGCAGGCGCGCGCCGCAGCTCATCAGCGGCAGGACCAGGATCGTGGTCCTGCGGTCGCGTTCGGACTCGATGCTGCGCGTGGCCATGACCGCGGGGACGTTGCAGCCGAATCCGAGCACGAGCGGCACGAAGCTCTTGCCCTGCAAATCGAACTTGCGCATGATGCCGTCCATCACGAACGCCGCACGCGCCATGTAGCCGGTGTCCTCCAGGAACGCGATGGCGAGGAAGAGGAACAGGATGTTCGGGAGGAAGACGATCACGCCGCCGACGCCGTGGATCACGCCGTCGATCAGGAGACTGCGGAGGACGGGCTGGACATCCGGCGACCAGAAGCGTTCGATGAGGCTCTGGATCCAGCCGAACAGCCATTCGATGCCGGCCGTCATGGGCGCGGCGCAGGTGAACGTGAACCAGAACATGAGGTACATGACGGCGAAGAAGAGGGGGAGTCCGACCCACTGGTTCGTGACCACGGCGTCGATCTTGTCGGATATCTCGCGGCGGCGTTCCTGCGTGAAAGAAATCGCGTCGCGGCATGCGCCGGAGATCATGGCGTAGCGGCAGTCGGCCATAAAGGTCTCGGCCGTGATGGCGTGCCGGGCGTAAAGATGCGTGATCTGGGCGTCGATGATGGCGTCGAGCCCCTGAAACTCATGGAGCCGCATCACGCAGGTGTCCTTCTCCAGCAGCTTGATGGCGAAGAAGCGCGCGGGGATGTGGCGGATGCGGTCGGTCATGGCTGGTTCGATCCATTCCTCAAGCTCGTGGATGGCGTCGTCGACGTCCGCGCCGTAGGTGAGCTTCGGAACGTCGTGGTCCTCCAGATGCAGGAGGCTTTCCGCAAGGGCGTTTTTGAGTTTGTCGATGCCGTCGCCGCGGGAACCGACCGTCTGGACGATGCCGCATCCGAAATAGGACTGAAGTTTCCGGATATCGAACTTGAGCCCCTTCTTTTTCGCCTCGTCGCTCATGTTGAAGACGATCAGCATCGGGATATGGAGCTCGGCGAGCTGCGTGGAGAGGTACAGGCTGCGCTGGGGGATCGACGAGTCGATCACGTTCATAATGAGGTCGATCCCGGGCTTGGTCAGTTCTTCGAACGCGACGCCCTCTTCGGGCGAGCTGGAGGACAGGCTGTACACGCCGGGAATGTCGATGATCTCGATCTCGTCCTCGCCGAGCATGAATTCACCGGTCTTGCTCTCGACCGTCACGCCGGGGTAGTTTCCAACGTGCTGGCGCGCGCCGGTGAGGCAGTTGAAGATCGTGGTTTTGCCGCAGTTCGGATTTCCGGCGAGGACGATCCGGTATTTGCGGCTCATGGGCGCTCCTGCATGCGGATGATGATGTTCGCGGCATCGTCGCGGTGGATGGAGAGGCTGCTCTCCATGACCTTGATGCGGAGGAGACCGCCGAACGGCGCGTGGGCTTCCATCTCAAGCAGGGTGCCGGGCACGATCCCGACGTCCGCGAATTTTTTCTTCCCGCGCAGGGAAGGCTTCATATAGATCACGACGGCCGACTGGCCGACGGGGAGTTCCGCCAGCGTGCATTCCGCCGGAGCCGCGGCGGTACGTGCCGATGCCCCGGTCTTCGCGGCCGGGGTCTTTTCATCATTCATGATGAACATGTTTCCTTCATTCTGCCGGCTCCATGCAGGGATACGGAGCGCGGCGGTACAGTGTGCAGTAGTTCAGAATATAATATATCATGCGTGCGAGCCTTTTTCAAGAAAAAGAGGGTACGAAAACGGGAAAAGCGGCGAAAAGAAAGGAAAAAGATTTTGTATTTGCAGAGAACGATGATATATTAGTAGCTTCATTTTTCGGGAGCATACGGTCCATGAATCAGAAACCGGTTCTGAAACAGGCTTTTATCAGTTCGCTGCCAGTCCTGATGGGGTATACCGCCATGGGATTTGCGGCGGGCGTCCTGCTGTCCGCGAAAAGCGGGATCCGTCTGCCCGCGTTCTGGGCGTTTCTGACCAGCGCCACAAGCATCTCCGGCGCGCTTCAATTCATGCTCGTGGACTGGATTCGGAACTCGCAGCCGATGCTGGACGTGGCGCTCCTGACCGTCTGCCTGAACATCCGTTACTCCATGTACGGGCTTTCGCTCATCGAACGGTTCCGCGGAATCCCGCTCGCGAAGAAGCTCTACCTGATCTGGAGTCTCACCGACGAGACCTACGCGCTCGAAGTCGAGAACAAAGTGCCGCCCGGAGGCGATTCCATCCTGTACTGCGTCACGCTCGCCGCGCTGAACCATTTCTACTGGATCGTCGGCGTCGTGTCCGGCGCACTCGCCGGAGCCGCGCTGCCGTTCCCGAACAAAGGCATCGACTTCGCCATGACCGCGCTCTTCCTGGTGATCCTGACCGACCAGTGCCGGGAACGCAAAAACCGCATCTACGCGGCGGTCGGGCTGGTGGCATCCGTCGCATGCGCGCTCGTCTTCGGGGCGGGAAAGATGCTGATCCCGTCCATGATCCTGATGCTGTCCGCCCTGATCGTATTCCGGAAACCGTTTGAGAAACTGGAATCGTGGAGATTCGGAGGGAAAGAATGAACGGGACGTCGACCGAGTACCTGCTGATTTTGACAGCCGTGACCGCGGGCGTCACGTTCCTGCTCCGCGCACTGCCGTTCCTGTTCTTCGGCACCGGAAAGCGCCCGCCCGCGCTCGTCCTGAGCATCGGAAACGTTCTTTCCCCTGCGGCGATCGCCATGCTGGTGGTGTACTGTTTCGCCTGCTACGTGCGGGACCGCGCGCCCGTCGAGCACATGTTCGGACTGGCGGAAATCGCGGCGGCGGTCGTGGTGGTCGCGCTTCAGCTGTGGAAACGCAATCCGCTGATATCCATTCTGGCGGGGACCGCGGTGTACATGACGCTCGTGCAGACAGTTGTCCCCTGACTTCAGGGACTAAGAAAAAAGGAAACGCGGCTGGCTCAGAAGCTGTTGAACGCTTCGAGGAGTTTGTCCTTCAGCGGATTGGTCTCGTAATCGACCATGATGAACGAGCCGCGGGAGATGGCGGAGTATTTGAACCCGTAGATGTAGATGAAGCCGTTTTTGTCGACGTATTCGATCTTATCGCGGGCCTTTTTGTACTTCGTGTTGAACTTGTAGAACGCGACCTGACGGTCCGCGATCTTCAGCGCGAACCCGTCGTCCGCATGGATCGGCTCGACCGCCATCGCGCCGTCGAATTTACCGCCGGTCTGCTGCATCATGTACCGGCAAAGCTCCAGCGCGGTACGATCATTGTTTTCAACAGTGCTTTTGCAACCGCTGAACAGGACGACAAGAGCGGCAGAAAAAAGGATGGATAAAAATCTGAACATGACAGGCCCTTCCGGTTGAATAAATGCACGGTATGATAATGTAGAGTCATTTTCCGCAAAGTCAAGCCTGTATGAAGAAAAAAAGACGAAAACACCGGGGCGAGATGTCTTATTTGAGCGGGCGAAGCAGCGCGATCACCTGCCCGACCACTTCCGGGCCGGGTTCCGAATCCACGTTTACCTGACGGCATACAGGAGCGGTTTCGGTATGTTCCATCACGATCATGCCGGGATGCAGACGGGCCGGCTTGGTCCAGACGATCAGAATGTCGCGGGGATCAATATCGAATCCGGCGGACAGCCCGCTGAACAGGCCGAAACGGACGGCGAAAAGGTCCTTTGCGCGAACATTGTCCGGCAGCAGACTGGCATCCACGTGATAATAGGATGACGGCGCGCCCGAAACATTTGTGCCCTTCATGTAAAACGGAACGCAGAGCGGGAGTTTCTTCGGCAGACAGACCCCCATTCCGACAGGCCGGATGCTCCGGCGGCGGCCTTTCTGCCGGACAATGACGTGCTTGCGTTCGAGTGCGGCGACATGCGCGGCCGCGGTGGACGGTTTGATGGAAAAATACCCGGCTATGTCATAAAGCGTGGGCGAAAAAGCGTTTTTACCGATGAAATCGCGAATGAAAACCGCAATCTCAAACTGACGTTTCGTGATTTTCTTCATTCATCCGGGTCCTGGGGTCGGGATTAGCGTGATTCCGGGGCAGAGGAAAAACCCGGAGTCATGTTTTTGGAATAGGAAAACAGTCTTTCGACAGAATACAATACAACACGAAGCTGCAGCTTTCAAGCGAGTTTTGCAACTTTTTTGAAAGTATTTTCAAAGTATACTAACAATTGTCAGCATGTTTTTCGTTGCCGGACACCGCCGGGACGCCTTGACTTTTCGGCTCCGGTGTAGTATTTTATTTATATCAAAACAATTCATCCACTGCATGACAGGAAAGGATCTCTCCAATCATGAACGCATGCGACCTGAAAGGCAAAGCCGTCGTCTTCCTCGGCGACGGCATGGCCGACCTCCCGATCCCCGAACTCGGCGGGAAGACCCCGCTCGAATCCGTCCCGACCCCGACCATGGACAAGATCGCCGCGAACGGCGCGTCAGGCACGTTCCTGACCCTGCCGGAAGGCTACCCGACCTCCTCGGACGTGGCGAACATGTCCGTACTGGGCTATGCGCCGTCGCTGTATTACCCGGGACGCGGCCCGATTGAAGCGGTCAGCCAGGGAATCCCGCTCGCGCCCGACGACGTCGCCTGGCGCTGCAACCTGATCACGGTCGAAGACGGCATCCTGAAGGATTATTCCGCCGGTCACATCACGAAGGAACACGCCCGCGTCCTGATGGAGGCGCTTCAGGAGCATTTCGGCTCGGACAAACTCACGTTCCACCCCGGCGTGAGCTACCGCAACCTGCTGATCCTGCACGGACCGGAATTCTCCCCGAAAGTCGGCTACTACAAACCGGATTCCTCGCAGGACATCCCGGTCGCCGAACTCCCGTGGACCGCGCTGGACGATTCGAAGGAAGCCGCATACACGGTGGAATTCCTGAACAAGCTCTGGGCGGACGCGGCGGCGTTCCTGGCCGAACATCCGCTTGTGAAGTCCGGCGAGGCTAAGGGCAACGCGATCTGGCCGTGGAGCCCGGGCCGCACGCCGTCGTTCCCGAAGTTCACGGAACGCTACGGCGGCAAGACCGGCGCGGTAATCACCGCGGTCGACGTGATCTCCGGCATCGCCAAGTGCGCCGGTATGGACGTGATCCCGGTCGAGGGCGCCACCGGCTACATCGACACAAACTATGAGGGCAAAGCGGCGGCGGCAATCCGCGCGATCGAAGACCACGATTTCGTTTATGTTCACCTTGAGGCGATCGACGAAACCGGACATGAGGGACGTCTCGACCTCAAAATGCAGGCGATTCGCGACTTCGAAAACCGCATCATCAAGCCCGTCGTCGAGGCACTTCAGGGACGCGGCGCGACGTTCGCGGTCCTCCCGGACCACCCCGTGCCGCTCTCCATGCGCCAGCACACGCGCACTCCGGTGCCGGTCTGTATCTGGGGTCCGCACATCCTGCCCGATTCCGTTACGGAATACTCGGAGAAGGCCGCGCCGAACGGTTCGCTCGGGTTCATGACCGGCGACGCGTTCATCCGGATGGTGCTGGATCTCTGAGAAAATAACGGAACAACCGATAAGATCGTTTGTGCGCGAGCGTAGCCGTGCACTGCTCGACACACAATGTGTGCCCGGATTGCCTTACGGCGGTCCGGGCGTTATTTATATGCCGAGAGGAAACGCACCGAGCCGTACTGGTCTTTCAAAAGCGCGGGCTTGTTCAGATATTTTGAGGCGAGCTCAAATGCCCGGTCAGCATTGCACGGGTCAAGCTCGAAAAAGACGCGCCCGACCGGATTCAGAAATGAGGGAGATTGTTCCAGCGCACGGACGATGACGTCCAGACCGTCGGCACCGCCGAACAGCGCCTCGTCCGGTTCAAAGCCGCGCACGTTCGGCGGAAGATTGTCGCGGTCGCCTTCCGGGATGTACGGGAGATTCGCCGCGATGAGGTCGAACTTGCGTCCGGCGACCGGAGAGAAGAGATCGCCCTGCAGGAAGGTCACGTTCGGCAGGGCCAGTTTTTTCAAGTTGAGCTCGGCCCATTTCAGTGCGTCAGGGGATAGTTCGATGCCGACGACCGTCAGATCGGGACGTTCCGAGGCGAGCGCCAGCGAGATCGCGCCGCTGCCGACGCCGAGTTCACATACGGACGCACCGTGCGGCAGACCGTCGAGCATGAGGCTGATGGAATACTCCGTCTCGGGACGCGGGATCAGACATCCCGGACCCACGGCAAGCTCCAGATCGCGAAACGGCGCATGTCCGAAGATATACTGCCACGGTTCATTCTTCAGGCGGCGAGCCGCGAAGGATTCCGCGCGTGCCTGCACTTCGGATGAAAGGTGTTCATGAGCATAAAGCGGGAACTCGCGGTCGGGGATTCCGGCGGCTTCGCAGACAATGTAGTGCGCTTCGAGATCGGCCGCCTCGAATCCGGCCTGTGAAAATCGTTCCTTGAGATTCTTTTTCAGTTCAAGAAATGTCATGACAGAAGAAAAAACGAGGTTGTTTCCGTACAAAAAACGGCGGCATCCGACGTGTCGCGGAAAAACCGCGGCACAGTCGTGAAAACCGCCTGTTTGCTTTGTTTCGGCCGGAACGGATCTGGACCGGAGCGATCAATTACTTCTGGCCGCTTTTGGCCGGAGCAAGGGTCTGATCGGGACCGAGGGCCTTGCCGGTACCGAAGACTTCGGTCTTGTAGATGCCGTAAATGCCGAAATAGTTCGTCACATGGGTATTCGTCCATGCGATCTTGTCGATGCCGCCGTTGACCGCGGCTTCGTTGATGGAAGCATCGCCGCCTGCGACCCAGCCGAGGATGCTGTAGCAGGAGGAAGTACCGCGACGGTTATAGGACTGGCTCAGGTTGCCGTCGCCAACGGTTCCGGGCAGAATGACATCGGTGTAGAGACATCCGAGCGGGAACGGCGTCGCGCAGGAGGTGGCGGAAAGGGCGCCGAGGACGGCGCAGGCGGAAAGGACGGCGAGTTTGAGGGACTTTTTCATGGGATTTGTCTCCTGATATGATGAGTTTCAGTTAAAAGCGTATAGTTTATAAAGCAATATATCATACTCCGCCGTTTTAATCAAGTCGTTTTTCCGAAGTTTTCCAAAAAAAGAGGAAAAAAGAAGGCGGCGGGGCGGATTCAAGCGTCAGAAATCATGCTGGCGCGATAATGACTGGGGACCATTCCGAAAGATTCATTATCACATGCCTGGCGGATAAGCACACGGATAGTGTTTCGGCGTTGCGAAAAAAGGGACAGGATTCCATTCCCGCGCACACGCGCAAGTTTCTGTCAAAACAGATTCCTTTTGACAGAAACTTGACCGGGGTTTTCCCTGAATAAGATTCGGTTCAAAACCTTAATGCACACGGTCATTTATTCCCTCCCGGGGAGCCTTTTCGAGATAAGAAGCTATTCATGGGACGGGACGGGACGGGGAATGGTTTCAAGGGCTCTTCCCGATCTTTCCCGCGCACACGCGCAAGTTTCTGTCAAACCAGATTCCTTTTGACAGAAACTTGGAGGATTTTTGACTTTTCTGACTCCGCTTCAATTCTCCTCAAATGCAAAAGATTTCAGAGTTTCCTCCAGGCCCGGTGCGTCACTGTCTTGCCCTCGGACTCCCAGAGAAGCTCGAATCCGGTCTTGATGTCTGCGACGTCGGCGATGAGCGCGAGATCGGACGGAGCAAAAAGCCCCGACTCCGCGACGGTCCGGTCCGCAATCTCCAGATATTCCGCATTATCCGTGGAAAAATGGAACACGCCGTCCGGCTTCAGGATGCGTGCGAACTGCATCATGATGTCCGAGGTGATGAGACGGTGGCAGCGGTGTTTCGCCTTCGGCCACGGATCCGGGCAGAGCAGATTCACGCGGTCGAGGAACGCATCCGGGATCGTCCGGGAAATCAGCACGCGCGATTCGCATTTCAGCACGTGCAGATTCGTCATTCCACCCCGCAGGACGCGTTTCTGAACTTTCCGCACGCGGCCGAGCAGCATGTCCGCCGCGATCACGTACACGTCGGGACGGCGTACCGCCAGAGCCAGCGCGTATTCGCCGTCGCCGCAGCCGAGGTCGAGCTCGACGCGCATTCCGGGCTCCGGCATCGGAAGCACGTTCTCCAGCCGGGCGTACAGATTATGGAGCATCACGATGCCGTCAACATGTTTTTTCGTTGTCATGGGAATCCCTGTTCTGTTTTGCGGCAAGGAGCCGTTCATATACCTCAAACGGAATCGCGAGGTTATTGTCGATTCCGGTTCCCATTTTGACACGGGGATGGGAGGCACCGTGGAAATCGCTTCCGCCGGAAACCAGCAGCGAACGGGCGCGGGCAAAATCCAGCGCATCAATCCGCTGCTGTTCGTCAAACATTGAATAATAGCATTCGAGGCCGTCGAGGCCGTAGGAGATCAGGCGCGATCCGATCTTGCGGAGGGCCGCCCTTGCTCCGTGCGCGGCATGAAGCGGATGCGCCCAGATCGCCAGGCCGCCCGCCTCATGGATCAGCCGGATGCAGGCGTCGACGGGGTAATATTTGCGGAGGACATAGCACGGGCCGTTGCGACCGATCAGCCGTCCGAACACGCTCTGCATGTCCTGGAAATAGCCCTTTTTGAGCAGAACGGACGCCATGTGCGGACGCCCGACGCTTTCGCCGCCCGCCTCGGCCAGCACCTCGTCCATCGTGATCTCGTATCCCTTCGAGCGAATTCTCTTCACCATTTCCGCGTTGCGTTCCTCGCGCCACAGGCGCATCTGTTCCAGCGCGGACAGCAAAGAGGGGCAGCCGGGGTCAATGAACAAGCCTACAATGTGGATGTCCTTGTTGAACAGCATGCTCGCGAGTTCGACGCCGGGCACGGCATGAAGCGACGTTCCGGACGCGGCGGACAGAAAACGTTCCATGCCCGAAACCGTGTCGTGGTCGGTCAGTGCGGCAGCTTCCAGCCCCATATTCAGGGCGGCGGCGGCAAGCTCCTCCGGCGTCAGGGTGCCGTCGGAACATGTGCTGTGCATGTGAAGGTCAATCATGAGGTCTCCAAAAGGCGGGATCGGCGGCGCATGGACTCCGGAATTTGAGGCGCGACGGAAAACCCGGCCATAAAATATACAGCAAAAAACGTTTTTTTCAATTCATCCGGCTTGATTATCATACTTTTAGTGCTATTTTAAATACTTCGATGAATCTTTTCGGACCACGAACAATCATTCGATGAAAGTATGAAAGACCGGTCCGGCAGGAGGAATCGAACTCAAAAACACAATAAACCGGCCTTTGACAGCCGTAAAACCAGGAGTTGTAACAGATGAATAAGAACGAATCAAAGAAGGCCAAAACACCGGCCTCCAAGCCGGCTGTCAAAACCGTTCCGAAAAAGGCTGCTGTCAAGGCTGTTGCCACTAAGAAGGCCGCTCTCCCCAAAAAAGCTCCGGCCAAGGCTGTCGCCACGAAGAAAGCCGCGCCGGTGAAGAAAGCTCCGGCCAAGGCCGTCTCTCCGAAGAAAGCCGCGCCGGTAAAGAAGGCTTCGGCCAAGGCTGTCGCCGCGAAGAAGATCACGTCTGCCAGGAAAGCCGTTGTCAAGGCAGTTGCCCCCAAAAAAGCTGCTCCGGCAAAGAAGGTTGCTGTCAAGGTTGAAAGGAAGAAGGCCGCGTCCGCAAAGAAGATATCTCCCGCTACATCCGTTTCCACAAAAAAGAAACTCGACAAGAACAAAGACGTCCAGGCGTCCCATCACGGCCGTATCATCACGAAGGCCGAACTCAAGGCGTTTCAGAACCAGGCGGAAGCCAACGGGCACGTCATCAAAAAAACCTACCTCTCGATGAAGATGAAGAAACATTACAGAGAGATGTTGCTGAAACTGAGAGAATCGTATCAGGACCAGCTGAATATTCACCGCGATGACGCCCTCACCAACAGAAAATCCGGTCCCGGCGCGGGCATGGCGACGCACATGGCCGACTTGGGCAGCGACAATTTCCAGCACGATTTCGAGCTGGGACTCCTTTCGGACGAAGGAACCGTGATCGAAATGATCGACGAAGCGCTGACCCGTCTCGACGAGAACGAATACGGCATCTGCATCGAATGCGGCCAGGAGATCAGCCCCGCCCGTCTTGAGGTCAAGCCGTATGCGCGGTTCTGTCTGGAATGCAAATCAAAAAAAGAAGCGTATGAGCGCCACCGCTGATCCGGTTTTCCGGCATAAGTTCTGCATGGCGGATGCGCATCATTACACATGATCCGCCGTACTGTATCGTCGTCATTCCACGCCGCCATTTTCCGTCATGAAGTTTTTCTCGCCTGAAGCACAGATGAAGCCCGGATCCCTCCGGGAACGGCATGTCATCCTCGCGGCCGCCGTGTTCGCGCTGGTCCTGGCTGTCCTGGACCAGGCGACCAAGATACTGGTCCTGCGGAACATCGGACTGCACGAACGCATCACGGTCATCCCCGGTTTTTTCGACCTCACACATGTTACGAACAAGGGCGCGGCCTGGGGCATGTTCCACAACCTGCCGTGGATCCCGTTCGGAATCTCGATTCTGGCGTTTGTCCTGCTGATCGTCTTTCTGCGGAAACTGAGCGCGGGATGGCCGGAACGCTGTTTCGCGCTGCTGATGGTCGCCTCCGGCATCGTCGGAAACTGCACGGACCGTCTCTGGCATGGCGCGGTCATCGATTTCCTCCGCTTTTACTGGCGCAACCTTGAATGGCCGTCGTTCAACGTGGCGGATTCGGCAATCTGCTGCGGCGTGACGCTCTTCGTAATCTCCTCATTCTTCCGGCCCGAAAACAAATCAAAGGCGAAGCAGGATGACGCCGGCGACGCTGCGAATTCTGCTTGACGCCGTCCGGCGGGCACCCGGGATCCCCGTTATCATGGGACCGACCGCCGCCGGGAAATCCGAGCTGGCGTTCGCCCTTGCCCGTGAATACGGCGGGGAAATCGTTTCCGCCGACTCCATGCAATTCTACCGCGGACTCGACATCGGCACTGCCAAACCGACCGCGGAAGAACGCCGTCTGGTACCGCATCACCTGATCGATTCCCTGGACATCTCGGAAAAGTCCGACGTGTTCCGGTTTCGTACGGATGCTCTCCGCATCATCGGCGAAATTCAGACGCGCGGCCATCTTCCGGTCGTAGCAGGCGGAAGCGGACTGTATCTTCATGCGCTCGTGTACGGGCTGGACTCACTTCCCGCGAAACAGAGTCTGCGCGACGAACTCGATGCGGCCTACGACAATGAGGAGCATTTTTCAGAACTCGCGGCAATCATGGAACGCGAATGTCCGCTGGATTTCAAGCGCTTCTATCCGCATCGGCGCAAGTTGATCCGTGCCCGTGAAGTCTTCCTGCTTTCCGGCAAACAAATATCCGAGCTTCAATCCGGCGGATTCACTCCCGACCCGGCATTCTCGCAGTTCGTGCTGGTCCGCGACCGCGCCGATCTGGTGAACAGGATACGCCGCCGTGCCGCAATGATGCTGGAATCCGGCTGGATCGAGGAAGCTCGGGAAATGCTCGCGAAAGGACTGCTTCAGGCGCCGACCGCATGGCAGGCCATCGGATATGCCCAGATCGGGAACTATCTGGCAGGAAAGATGACCCGTGACGAACTGCTGGAGTCCATCGTGATCGCGACGCGTCAGTATGCCCGGAGGCAGGCATCCTGGTTCCGCAGCCAGCACAAGGAAGCCGTTTTTCTCTCTGTTCCCGCTGAGGAATAAGGCAAAAACGACTGTACTATCAGCTGTTTCTTTTCAGTATCACATCCGTTCTTTTCATGGCTCTGTCCGTTTGCCTATATAATAAATAGCAAAAGTTTTCTGTTTTTTGATTGCATTTTCCTGAATTCCGTAGTATATTTCTTGTTAAATAATTATCCACAGACTGTTTTCGGAGAAAAACGTTGAAATCCATCCGGACATATATTCTTTGCGCCATGACGGCCATGTTTCTGCTTCTGAGTGCGGCGGAAGCATACGGTCAAGGCGGGGATATTCCGTCGGTCCGGAGGTTCAATACCGACAGTTTAGTCAATGTCTCGGACATTGAAAAGCTGTCGAAACTGCCGGATAGTTTCGATGCGGCCGCCGACTCCTATGAGTTTGTAGGGGACAACCTGGTGGCACGCGGAAATGCCGTGATTCAGGCTCCCGGCACCGAGGTGTCCGCCGACAAAATCGTGATCAATCTCGACTCCGAGCTTTACGATTTCGAAGCCGCCGGGAATGTTAAGTTCTGCGTCCTGTCGAGCGTCGTGCAGACCATGACAATGGAAAACTATCAGGCTATGCTGGAAAACCCGAGAGCCCGCGTGACGCTGCTCCGCTATGTCATGAACGACCTCGGCGAACAGCTCGCCGAAGTGGAAATCGTGACGGAATCCTCGGTGATTCGCGCCGAACGCGTGGCGGGCAACCTGTTGACGGGCGTGATCCAGTTCTCGAACTTCGCGCTGAAATCCGGCCTGTTCTACTGCGTCGGCGAACAGGCGGACCGTTTCTTCGACGGAACGCTGAAGGTCCACAAGGCCAGATTCACGACTTGCGAATACATCCAGGACGATCACGACCACTTCGCGATCGCCGCCTATGACGCCACGATCGAACCGAGGGAAAGCAACAGCAGCCTGTTCCACTACGACAACCAGCTTGGCGACCACAGCATCCTGATGAAGAACAACTTCCTGCAGATCTACGGCGTCCCCGTGTTCTGGCTGCCGGTCCTGTACAAGCCCTCCGACCTTTCGAGTTTCGGCGGCAAGATCGAGTTCGGCAGTAACAGCGACTGGGGCTGGTATATCCGCAGCGCAAAGCACTTCAAGCTCACGGACGAGCCGTACTGGAACATGAACCTGATGCTGGACTGGTACGAAGAACGCGGAATCGGATACGGCCTGACCTCCGACCTTCTCACTCCTGAATCCGCCACCGAATTTTCTTTCTACGGCATTTATGACCGGAACCGGTATGCGTACTGGGACCGCGACCTGAAAGACGGCGATCCGCATTATCTGCTGAACAATTCCCGCCTCACGATTCCGTATTACCGTTATGAAGTACGCACGAACAACTTAACACACATCACAAATCGGCTGGACTTCCGGATGCAGATCGACCTCATCAGCGACTACGAGTATCTGCGGGATTTTTATGTCGGCCGGTTCAACTCCGAATATGAACCTCCGACTTACGCCTCGCTGGAATATCAGGGTGACAGATTCACCGCCAGCGCGTACATGACTCTTCGCATCAACGATTTCTACTCCACGGTCGACCGTCTGCCGGAACTGAGGCTGGATTTCCAGCGTCAGGAACTCTTCGCAAATCTCTACTATCAGGGTGAAATGTCCCTCACGCCGCTCTTCATGCGCTGGCGCAGATTCGACCGCGACATCCCGGGCGACGAGAACTGGCACATCAGAAATTACGGCACGCTCCGGTTCGATTCTCTTCATATGCTCTACTATCCGATCAACCTATGGGGCATCAACATCATTCCGAGAACCGGCATCCGCCTGACCGCGTATTCCAGCACTTCCGAACGGGAAGTCGGCGTCAAGGAGCTCGGCTACATGTCCATTGCGGACGAGGCCGAGGGAATTCCCCGGGGCTACCAGGTCACGAATTATGACTCGAAGGGCGGATCGAAATTCCGCGTGATCGGCGAACTCGGCGTCGAAGTCAATACGAAGTTCTACCATGCCTGGCAGGATGTGAAGAGCGCGTATTGGGGCCTTGACGGTCTGCGCCACGTGGTTACGCCGTATGTGAACTACACCTATATCCCGCGGCCGACTGTGAACGCCGACAACCTGTATTATTTCGACGAGATCGACCGCATCACCGAGCAGCATTTCGTCCGGTTCGGCATCACGAACCGGCTGCAGACGCGCCGGAACGGAGAGATCTACGAGTGGATGTCGCTGGAAAACTATTGGGACCTTTTTATTCACACCTCCGACGGATTCAACAACATCGGCGACTTCGGCACGATCTTCAAGTTCCGGCCAACAAAAGAACTCACGATTTCCGCCGAACTGCTGCTGGACATCGGCAACAACGGCGACCACGATTACGAGGTGCGGCGCGGCGGTTCGTATGCAGGACGGCCCGGCATCAACGGGACGGCAATCAACCGTCTGACAACCTCAATCGATTACAGGTTTGCCCCGGAATGGCGTATTTATGGGAGCTATACGTATTCGGACGCATTCCTGCAACGATCCGTCTACTCCATGGGTACACAGTTCTCCACGATCACGGCCGCATCCATGATGGTCTCGCCGACGACGCGTTCCCAGGTGGTCAGCGGCGGATTCGAATTCCCGCTGCTCATCGACAAGGACCTGCACGGCTACACGCGGTGTTCCTACGACATTGACCAGAATTTGGTCAAGAATGCCTGTATCGGCCTCACGAAACGGTTCCACTGCTGGTACGTCGCCGCCGAATGCGGCACGGGCCAAAAGTGGCAACGCCATAGAAACGGCGAATACTCGCAGCGCCTGAAAAACTACCTTGCCATTTCCGTCGGACTCACGGCCATGCCCGGCTTCTCGTTCGGGCCCAGAGTCGGTATAGGGAATTAAGCAATGACATATTGAAAGGTATTGCAACCATGAAGTTTGAACAGGACAAGATCAAAATCGGAGATATCCCAGTTGCGGATCTCGCCGCAAAATACGGGACCCCGCTTTATGTTTACGACGAACAGAAGATTCGCGACAACTACAGGCGCGCGGTCGCGACATTCAGGAAATACTATCCCGATTTCCGCATGTTCTATGCCGTGAAGTGCTGTAACAATCCGGCTATCGTGAATATCCTCCGCCAGGAGGGTGCTGGCGCGGACTGCGCCAGCGTGAACGAAATTCTGCTGGCGAAATCCGTCGGGATCACCGGTGAAAACATCATGTTCAGCGGCAACTTTCTCTCCGACGAGGACCTGCGTCAAGGCATCGAGACCGGAGCCGTCATCAACCTCGACGACGAAAGCCTGTTCCCGCGCCTCCTGAGATTCGGCGTGCCGGAAGTCATATCGTTCCGCGTGAACCCGGGCTACGGCAAGAGCAACGTCGGTGAGTACGTGACAAATGCCGGACCGAAGGCAAAGTTCGGCATCCATCCGGACAAAGTCACCGCCGCGTTCCGCATGGCGAAGGAAGCCGGCGTGAAGCGTTTCGGCGTACACATGATGACAGGTTCCTGCATCACCGATGCGGACTATTTCCCCTTCGTCACGAAGCTGCTGATGGAAATCGTGTGCAAGACAAGTAAAGAACTCGGAATCGACTTTGAGTTCATCGACCTCGGCGGCGGACTCGGGATCCCGTATGAACCCGGCGAAGCGTCCCTGGACCTGGAAGCCGCCGCGAAGAAGACCGCCGACGTCTTCAAATCATTCGTGGAACAGTACGGCATGAAGCCGCCGCGCCTCGAAATGGAGCCCGCGCGCTACTTCGTCGGCAACGCCGGATATGTGATCGGCCGCGTCCACGCGGTGAAGGAATCCTACACGAAAATCGTGGGCACCGACGTCGGCATGAACGTGCTCGTGCGACCCGCCTTCTACGGTTCCTACCACCACATCTACGTCGACGGCAAGGAAAGCGAGCCGCGCGAAAACCTGGGCCTCTGCGGCCAGCTCTGCGAGAACACCGACTACTGGGTCAAGGAACGCAGCCTGCCCGCCAGCCTGGCTCCAGGCGACCTCATCGTGGTGGAGAATGCCGGAGCCTACGGATTCGGCATGAGCTACCAGTATAACGGCCGTCTGCGCGCCGCCGAAGTGCTTGTGAACGGTTCCGATGCGACGGTGATCCGCGACCGCGAGACGTTCGACGACATGATCAATCACACGCATGTGCCGGAGCGTCTGAAAAAATAACAGAAAAAACAGGAAACACGCTTTACTTCCTGCAAATGCAGAGTAAATTATGGATATGCGATGATGCAGCCTGAGAACACGAACCGCCGGAGGGCATAAATATGAAGTTCAGATTTTCAAAATTCTTTTCGAGCGATATCGGGATCGACCTGGGGACCGCGAACTGTCTGGTCTATGTCAAGGACCACGGCGTCGTTCTGAATGAACCGTCCGTGGTCGCGATCCGCGACGATGGGGACGTCACGGTCGGAATCGAGGCGAAACGCATGCTCGGACGCTGTCCCATGAACATCAAAGCCGTCCGCCCGATGAAGGCGGGCGTGATCGCCGACTTCGCCGTAACCGAGGACATGCTGCGTTATTTCATCACGAAGGCGAAGGGCTTCATGGCGCCGTACCAGCGCATCTTCCATCCCACGGTCGTCGTGGCCGTTCCCTCCGGCATCACCGAAGTCGAAAGCCGCGCCGTGCAGGACAGCGCCATGCACGCGGGTGCGGCGAAGGTCATCACCATCCCGGAACCGATGGCGTCCGCGATCGGGGTCGGCCTGCCCGTGGCGGAACCGACCGGCAGCATGATCGTCGACATCGGCGGCGGCACGACAGAAGTGGCCGTGATCTCGCTCTCCGGCATCGTGGAAATGCGCAGCTGCCGCGTCGGCGGCGACGAGATGGACTCCTCCATCATCCAGCACATGAAGCGCGTGTACAACCTGCTCATCGGCGAACGCATGGCCGAAGACATCAAGATCCGCATCGGCAGCGCCTACCAGGTACCCGACCTCGACGAATCCATGGAAGTGAAGGGGCGCGACCTCGTGTCCGGCCTCCCGAAGAGCATCCGCGTCTCCTCGCAGGAGATCCGCACCGCCCTTCAGGAGCCCATCGCCAGCATCGTCGACGCCGTGCGCTCCACGCTCGAACACTGCCCGCCTGAACTCGCGTCCGACCTCATGGACCGCGGCATCATGCTCGCGGGCGGCGGCGCTCTGATCCGCGGCCTCGACCGCCTGATCTCCGAAGAGATCAACCTCCCCGTCTTCGTGTCCGACGACCCGCTGAACGCCGTCGTCAAGGGCACCGGCGTGGTCCTGCAGGAAATGAACTGAGGCGGCGGCATCCGGTTCCCGATCTGAAATGGCTGAAACCGAACGCTACATCACCTCGACGCTGAACCGCCGCGACGAGACCGTCGAAAAGACGCTCCGTCCGCAGAAATTCGAGGACTTCCCCGGTCAGGACAGCGTCAAGGAACGCCTGAAAGTCTACGTCGAGGCCGCCAAACAGCGCAACGAACCGCTCGGGCATCTCCTCCTCTACGGTCCGCCCGGACTCGGCAAGACCACGCTCGCCTACATCATCGCAAACGAAAAAGGCGCGAGCATCAAATCCTCCAGCGGCCCGGTCATCGAAAAACCCGGCGACCTCGCCGGCCTGCTCACGTCCATGGAGGACGGCGACATCCTCTTCATCGACGAGATCCACCGCCTGAACACGGCCGTGGAGGAATACCTCTACAGCGCCATGGAGGACTATTTCATCGACATCATGCTGGACCAGGGGCCCGGCGCGCGGTCCGTGCGCCTGAATCTCGCCAAATTCACGCTCATCGGCGCGACCACGCGGCAGGGGCTGCTCTCCGCGCCGCTCCGCGCCAGATTCAAGCTCGCGCCTCGCCTGGACTACTACGACCCGGAAAATCTGCAGAGGATCGTCCAGCGGTCCGCCCGCATCCTGAACGTCGGGATCACCCCGGAAGCCGCGTTCGAGATCGCCCGCAGAAGCCGTGGCACCCCGCGCATCGCCAACAATCTGCTGTCCTGGGCGCGCGACTTCGCGCAGGTACGCGGCGACGGCACGATCGACGACGAGACCGCCCGCAAGGCGCTCTCCATGATGGAGATCGACAGCAACGGCCTCGACGAGATGGACAAGCGCATCCTCGAAACCATCGTCGCGAATTTCAACGGCGGCCCGGTCGGCCTGAACTCGCTCGCCGTCGCCATCGGCGAAGACCCCGGCACCATCGAGGAAGTCTACGAGCCCTACCTCATCCAGGAAGGATACCTCATGCGTTCGCCGCAGGGACGCATCGCCACCGACAAATCCTGGTCGCTCTTCGGCCTCACCGCGAAAAACAGACTGACCGGACGCGGCTCCTCCGGCAGAAAAAACGATTCCGACCAGCCCGATTTCTTCCAGTAACCCCAACGCATCCGATTCTCGCGCACCCCGCGCATCCTATGAAAACCGACCTGATCCTTCCATTCTATAAACCCCATGAAGGGTGGCTGAATCATCTGCTCGAATCCGTTACGGCGCTCAGAAAGGCACTGAACGAACGCGGCTCGACTTTATGTGTAATCCTCGCCAATGACGGCTCACCGAAGTCCTGCTACCCGGACGAGGCGCTGGACGCCATCCGCGCGGTCGCCGACGAGTTCATTTTTTCCACTTACGACGTGAATCACGGAAAAGGCTATTGCCTGCGTCATGCCGTTCAGAAAGCGGACGGAGACATCCAGATCTACACCGACGGCGATTTCCCGTTCGGCTGGCAGTGCGCCGCCGAAGCGTTCGACCGACTGAAATCCGGCGCGGACGTCGTAATGGGCGTGCGCGGCTCCGACTACGGCAAGGCCCTGCATTCGCTCCGCAAGTTCATTTCGAAGGGCATGCGCCGTCTGAACCGGTTCCTGCTCGGAATGCCGGAACGCTACCTCGACACGCAGGCCGGGATGAAGGCATTCAAAGGGGACGGAAAACAGGCGTTCCTGGACACCACGGTCGACACCTTTCTGTTCGATACCGAGTTCATCCTGCTCGCCTGGGACCGCGGGCTCCGCATCGACACGATCCCGCTCACGTTGCGGCCCGGCCTCTCCTTCTCGAAAATGGGCTGGCGCGTGCTGTTCCGCGAGCTCGGACACTTCCTCCGCATCATGCCCGCGCACTGGTTCCGCGAGAAACAGCACCGTCCGGCACAGGACTGACCGATGAAAAGCATCCTGCTTTCGTTCGACATCGAGGAATTCGACCTGCCGACCGAGTTCGGCGTGGAGATCTCCCGCGACGACATGTTTTCCATCGCGGGCGAGGGTACGCGGCGCATCCTCAAAATCGTGAATGAAGCAGGCGCGCATGTCACGTTCTTCGTGACGGCGGCATTCGCGCTGGAGTTCCCCGATCTCGTGCGCGAGATGAAGTCATCCGGCCACGAAATCGCGTCCCACGGATATTCCCACACCACGTTCGAGCCAGCCGACCTGAAGCGTTCCCGCGAAGCGCTGGAGGAGATCATTGATTCGCCCGTCCGCGGATTCCGCATGGCGCGTCTCGCGAAGGTCGGCAAACAGGACATCCTGGACGCCGGATACGAGTACGAATCCTCCCTGAATCCCGTCTGGCTGCCGGGCCGCTACAGCAATTTCACCGCGCCGCTGAAACCCTTCCGTGAGGCGTGCGGCCTGTGTCAGATGCCCGTGTCCGCCCTGCCCGTGGTCCGCTTTCCGCTATTCTGGCTTTCCTTCAAGAATCTCCCGCCGGCGCTCTACATCCCGATGGCAAAGACCGCCATGTCCGCCACCGGGTTCTTCAACATGTATTCGCATCCGTGGGAATACCACGAGCGCGCCGCGGAACCCCAATGGAAAATCCCCGGCTACATCGTCCGTCATGCCGGCGAATCCCAGTGCAGCCGCCTGCGCCGTCTGATCGCGAGCCTCGGCCGATCCGGCACGTTCGAGACCTTCAGCGCGTATCTCGACCGGCTCCAGGCGGCGAAATAGTCTTCCTTTTTTGCGAAGTATATTAGGCGGATTCCGTCTCCGTCAAAAGTGTCCGTCATTCCGCCGTCATTCCGTCATTTCATTGATTTGGAAAGATTTGACATTCCTTCATCCATCATTTCCGAGATAACGGCAAGAAACTAACAAACCGATAAAAACCAGCCCCGGAATCTTGCATCAAGCATGGTTCCGGGGCTAATCTTTTTCAGTACAATGTGTCCGAGCAGAGCCGGACACTATCGCAGGAGACTTCGTCTCAGAGACCGAGGGTTTTGACGGTCTCGAGAGCGATCATCAGCTCTTCGTTGGTGGGCATGACGATTGCCTTCCAGGCGCTGTCGTCGGTGGAGATGACGCCGGCCTTGCCGAAGCATTCCTTGTTCTTCGCGTCGTCGCACTTGATGCCGAGGCAGGCGATGCCGTCGAGGATGGCCTTGCGTTCCGGGATGGAGTGTTCGCCGATGCCACCGGTGAAGACGATGGCGTCCGCGCCGCCGAGGAGCACGTAGTAGGAGCCGATGTACTTGACGATGCGGCGGATGAACATCTTGAGGGCAAGTGCGGCGTCCTTGTTGCCGGAGTCGGCCGCGTTCACGATGTCGCGCATGTCGCCGCTGCCGATGCCGCCGATGGCGAGGAGGCCGGACTTCTTGTTCAGGATGGTGTCGACGTCCTTGGCGGTGTTGCCGACTTCGACCATGCGGAGGACGGCGGCGGGGTCCATGTCGCCGCTGCGGGTGCCCATCATGAGGCCTTCGAGCGGGGTGAGGCCCATCGTTGTGTCGATGACCTTGCCGTTCTTGACGGCGGCCATGCTGCAGCCGTTGCCGAGGTGGCAAGTGATGATCGTGATGTCTTCGGGCTTCTTGCCGAGGAATTCGGCGGTGGAGAGGGTCACGAAACGATGGCTGGTGCCGTGGAATCCGTACTTGCGGATGCCGTATTTCTTGTAGAACTCCATCGGGATGGCGTAGAGGTAGGCCTCCGGGGGCATGGTCTGGTGGAACTGCGTGTCGAACACGGCCACGTTCGGAACGCCGGCGAAAATCTCTTCGCAGGCTTCGATGCCGCTGAGGTTGGCGGGGTTGTGGAGCGGTCCCAGCGGGATGCACTCGCGGATGATGTCCTTGACCGCTTCGTCGACCTTGACCGGGGCGGTGACCTTTTCGCCGCCGTGGAGCACGCGGTGGCCGATCGCCTTGACTTCGGACAGGCTCTTCAGGACGCCGATCCGCGGATCGACGAGCTTGGCGCAGACCGCGCGGAGACCGTCGGAATGATTCTTCACGCCTTCGGGGGATTCTTCGAACTTGAAACCGTCCGGACGCTTGATGATGAGGTTCGGAGTCGGGGTGCCGACGCGCTCCACGAGACCGGATGCGATGACGGTGTTGCTGCCGCCTTCCATCTCGAAAAGGGTGAATTTGAGGGAGGAGCTGCCGGAGTTGATCACGAGAATTTTCATGCGGAATCCTTTATGGTTTCGGGGTTTAAAATCGAAGAAAGTAAATAATATAGCATAATATTCAGGAAAATGCAAGGAAAGGCGGCACGATACGAGCGTTTTTCTTATGGAAACGGTTTGTTTTCGCGGGATGGGGACGGGGAAAGCCGGAGAAAAGAAAAACCGCTGGAAACCTGCTTGTTTCCAGTGGTTTAGATCGGTGCGGCATGGTGGGCGCAGTAGAACTCGAATCTACGACCTCCACGATATCAACGGGCATGAACGTATTGATTTATAGACAATTGTAATGCTTTTCCGAGTTTTTCCGAGTTTTCTGCTTTCATATAGCTTCATAAGTGTGCTTGTTTTCTGTTGTAGCAAGGTGCGTGTTGCCGTCGTATGTGCGCGCGAGCCTTGCACTATGGATATAAACACATCCCCACGGTATTGATCATTTCGTCTCCCAAATACCGCCTCGTTTACCACCGACTCTCTTCAGTTTCCCCATTTCCTTCAGATCTGAAATGATCTGTCCGATTCGAGCCTGGCTCAATTCGGCAGCCTCGGCGATTTCGCTCGTCTTGAATCGTGGATTATTGCGTATGATTTTCAGAACAGCCGCATGGGACTTCGGCAGATCATCGTAACTTGACTGTGCCATACTTGGCTCGAATGCGAAGGGAATCTTCACCGTGATGTGATTGTCGGCCAGCTCGAAGGCATCTTTCCCGTAAACACTCACGATCTTGGGAACACCATGCCCGGTCTGTTCGACCATCCCAAGCTGCCCCATGATCTTTTGAAGCGAAAGATTGATCGGACGGGATATGCCAGCAAAGAATTCCTCCTTGGTGAAATCAACAGGAAGACCGCCAGTTGAAAGCACCTCGATCCTGTCCGAGAAAATATAGATGGCAGGCGGCACATTTTTGATCCAGCGGTTGTGCAAGCAGGCATTGGTCCACGCCTCATCCAGGCAGTCAATGTCGAAAAGATGCGTCTCCGTGCGCGTCATTCCGCCATGAAGGTTCACGCGCACCTCATCCAGGGCAGACACATAATCGAACGCCTGTCTCATCGCGACCAGGAGGCATTTGTATCCGTATTCGTTGCGGGAGATCATTTCCTGCTTGTCGGTTCCTTTGAACCGGACGACTTTGATCGAACAGTTGTTGCTGTCGGACAGGGTTTCGGCGATATAGTTATAAGCACCGCTTTTGGTCAGCAGCCCCATGTTCCGCGCAAACGTGGCATCGTCAATGGTCAATCCCCGGCTGGCGTACAGGCGCTTCAGTTCATTGAAGGTAAGATCCTGATTGCTTGCTTCCGCGTTGGCGGCCATTGCAGCCGGATTTGAGAAGAACAGTTCCCCGAGCAGTTCCGGTTCGATTATCTTATTCTCGCTGCCGACTCTGATTCTGTATTCTCCCGAAGCTGAGTAAGGTTTGTTATATCCCTCGGCCTCGACGACGATAATCGTTTCCGTTCCATATTCCTCAAAATAGATTTTCGGAACAATGGTCGGCTTGACCGTCTCCGTGATACGCATTCCGATTTTCCGAATCGTTTCTATGCCCAGCGAACCCCTTAATCCCAGAATCTCACCGTCATTGGAGACTCCGAAGTAAACTTTCCCCTTGCCGCCTTTGTTCAGCATGGCGGTCAATGCCACAATCCCCTTGTCCAGTTCAGACAAGGAACTTTTGAACTCCTGCGTTTCTGTTTCGTAGTGTCCGTTGACTTTCATGATCTCCTCCTTATAAGCTGATTACGACTTTAATATACAGCCATTATATATTTTTTCAAGACTCAAAACCCAGTTTAAATATAGTTTTAATCTAGTTTTTTATATAGTCGTCAAAATACTCTCGAATTATTTATCCAATAACAGAACAGAAATGAGCTCAAAAATGCAGGATCCGGTATGAGAAAACGCAACAACTTCTCACTATACTGCGAACTTTGCAGAAAAAGCTACAAAGTTCGCATTAGAAGCTGGGACAATCCGGCATCTTGCGACATCTCTCCACAATTTCGACAGTCATGCCGCAACACTTGATTTCTTATTCGGAATAATTCCGAAAGAAATGTGATATTGTTCTGCAAGAAAGACGACCGTGAGGCGGGTTTGAGCCACCCCACGGCGAAAGCGTCCTCCTTACCCCGTCAGCTTTTGGCGAAGCTCAATGACCGTTCGCGGACCGGATTTGATCATGATTTCCAGAATCTGCTTGATCTCCTCGGCATATTGGCGAGGCAACTGTTTCAATAGATCAAGGATCTCTGGGTCCTGCGAGCAGTTTCCGAGCGTATGCGGATTCGTTCCGTCAGCGAGGTTCAGGAAGTCGGGCAGGAGCAGCATCTTTTCACGCTTGGCCTCCAGGCTGGCGTGATTGCTGTAGAGCTTGGTCATCTCCGGCGTCATGTGGCCGACGATCCCCTGAACGATGTTCATCGGGATTCCGTACAGCGTCGGGTCCTTGGCCGAGGAGAAGAACCTGATCGGCAGGAGCAGCGTTCGCCCGGCTACATCCGGACGAACCACATGGAGTTGCGGCCCCCCCCGTCTTTTCCATGAAAAACGATCTTGGGCATGCCGGGATGATACATGTTGAACGGATCAACCGCGGAGAGTTGCATCGCCTCTTTTTTTTCCGTAATACGGCTTGTCGAAGTCACGGGAGATGCCGAAGTGCTGAGCGCAGTAATTTGTCAGAAAGACCTCGGCGGTCGAGAGAACCCCCCTCCATTTTCGCCATTTCAGCACGTTCTGTTTCCGAACATGCCGCCAGGTCAAGTCCCACCGTTCGAGAGAAGATACTCAGGAGCGCAGATTCGCCGAGAAAAAAGGAGCAATTTTTTCCGTTGCTGTTGCGTTGCATGGGGGCGAGCAACATGCCACCGTTGACTCCCCAAAAATAGGAGTTGAAGTGACAGTCGTTGACGGAGAACAAATCGGCCGTCCTCGGTTTATCAGCAATACCGAGTTCCTTCCACTTCTCTGAAACAAACGCGCCGCGGAGAAACCTCTTTTCCTCCGTGTCACACAGCCGCCAACGCTCGGTATTGAACTCCTTGGTCTGCCGAGAAAACAAAATGTTTTCAAAGCGAGGGAATCAACGGGGCAAACCTTTTCTTCCGTCCGGTTGTTGACCAGATGGGAATGACGGGTAATCCGGAAGACTTTTCCTCATAAGAAAAAAACGAGGTGTCAGATTTTGTCCTTTTATTCAGTATATACCGATTGGACAAATTGGACAAAAAAACAGAACGAAAGGCCCAAATCATTATGGCACACTACATTATCCCCGAAATCATTTCCAACGGCGACACGTCGACCACAAGCGGTATCGTTCTCAATGCAGACGATTTGCTGGAAATCCAAAACGGCGGTGTGGCGACTGACGTCACGTTCAACTCCGGCGGAATCATTTTGGTTTCTTCCGGCGGCGTGGTGGACAATGCCATGGTCAACGTCGGTGGATACATGGAAGTCAAGAAAGGTGCTTCGGCGACCGGGATTGTGGAGAACGGCGGCTGGGTGGATGTGCAGGAAGGCGCGACTGTCTCTTTCACATCGAATACGTTCAGCGGACTGACACTGAATGTTAATCAGAGCGCAACGGTCCATACCGGTACGACGGCGAATGACATTACAGTGAATCCCGGCGGTTATCTTGATATCGCTTTCGGCGGTACGGCAACGGCGATCCTTGAAAACGGCGGCAACGTATGGGTCCATGACGACGCCTGGACAAATGTCACGTTCATTCCCAACGTCCTGTCTGGCCTGGTCCTCTCCCAAAATGTCACCTTGCATTCCGGGACTACGGCGGTTCAGATCACGTTCTCGGGGGACTATAAGGGGGATTTCATGATCTGCTCCGGGGGCATAGCAAACGAAACCATGCTGGAGGGAGGCAGAATCATTGTCTACTCCGGCGGCACGGCGAATGAGACCGTGGTCAACGGTAATCGCATGACTGTTTCTTCCGGCGGCCTGGCGAACGGCACGGTGGTCAATTCCAACGGCGGCATGGAAGTTGGCGGCACGGCGAACGGCACGGTGGTCAATTTCTACGGCAGTATGTATGTTTTCGAAGGCGGCCTGGCGGACGGCACTGTGGTCAGTTACAAGGGCAACATGTGGGTTTCCTCCGGCGGCACGGCAAACAATACCACAGTTGCCAAAGGCGGCAGCATGACCGTCTCTTCCGGCGGCATGGCGAACAACATCACGGTTTCCTCCGGCGGGAGCATGTGGGTTTCCTCCGGCGGGGTTGTGAACGGCGCGGTCCTTTACCGGAACTTTACAGTCAACGATGGCGTTGTCATAAACTCCGCCACGGTCAATTCCGGTGGAAGCATGGAAGTCAAGGGCGGAGGCGTGGCAGACCATGCCGCGGTCAACGTCGGCGGCAGCATGCAGGTCAGGTCCGGCGGCGTAGCAGACAATGCCACGGTCAACGTCGGCGGCAGCATGTCGGTAGACAACGGCGGCACGGCCACCGGCATTGTGGAAAACGGCGGCTGGGTACGCCTCTGGAACAGAAATGACGCGAACGTGACATTCCAGGCGAACACATTCAGCGGGCTGACCCTGGGCGACAAGCAGAGCGCCTCAGTCCACGCGGGCACGACCGCGACCGAAACGACTCTTGAAAAAGGGGCCCGTCTGGAAGTCTACAGCGGCGGAGTGGCAGATCATGCCACGGTCAATTCCGATGGCAGCATGCGGGTCTCTTCCGGCGGCGTGGCGAACGAGACCACGGTCAATGCCGGCGGAAATCTTTCGGTCACCGGCGGCGTGGCGGAAAAGACACACGTGAGCAGCGGGGGCGTTTTGTCCGTGGGGAACGGGGGATATGCCGGATTGACGAGTCTGGAATATCGAGGACAGATGGAGGTTTTGAATGGGGGCGTGGCACGGGATGTGACGATGAACCGCGCGACGACGATTCGCGTAACAGGCGGAACCGTCGAAGGGATCACGGTTATCGGAGACATGAGTTCGACGCGATATATTTACATTTCGGACAACGGTTTAGTCCTGAACGTGTCCCAGACCGGGGACAGCGAGATCGTCATATCGGATGGCGGGAAGCTGAGAAACGTGGAAGAAGCGGGAGGGAACATTCACGTGCAGTCCGGCGGGACGCTGGAATCGGCGAACTGCACCGGGACGGTGTATGTTTATGAATCAGGGCTGGTCCAGGATATTCAGGTCACCAACCTTTTCGGAGGCATGACAATCTACGGCGGAGGATATGCCAGAAGGATACAGGCTGGGGGAACGGTCCATGTGTCGAGCGGCGGGATACTGGAGGATTCGGACATCACTCGCACACTCCATGTATCAAGCGGCGGGACCGCGATCGGGATCAGGAAGAACTCCTGGGACGATTTCAACGTGCTGGAAGGCGGATTGAGTCTTGAAGCGCAGATCATATGCGGACCGCAGAACGTATTGTCCGGAGGTATCGCGAGCGCCACGGAACTAGCCGGAAGCGGCAGTCAGATCGTGATGTCCGGCGGTTCGGTGAAGGAAACGACGCTGAACAACGGCGGATTCCTGATCGTGAGTCGAGGCGGCGTGGCAACGGATGTCCAAGCCGTACGGGACGGCGTGATACAGGTTGAAAGCGGCGGCAGACTTCGGAATGTGAGCCTGAACACGTACAACATGATGATCGTGTCGGACGGCGGCAAGGCGGAAGACGCGAATGTGGCATCCGGGGGAGTGGTGTATCTGCTGAACGGCGCGGTCCTCGGAGGACATCTGCAACTGTCCGAGGGCGCGGTCATGTCGGCATACGAGGGAAGCGTGATCGATTTCGACCTCGGCGAAGCGAACAACACGACTGCGCTCGTCAACGACTTGAGCGTCATTGCCGGTGCGCCAAGTTATACGATCACGGTTCCGGCAGAGATCGCGGAAGGGGAGTATCTGCTTGCGGACGGCGCGACGGAGTTCAACGGCGTCATCACGGTACAGGATGAGACGATGCGCTACGGCACGCTGAGCGTGGAGAATCCGCTTGTCCATGGCTGGAACACCTATGCGCTGAACCTCAATAACGGTTCGCTCTCCCTGACGGTCGCAAGGAACGATGTCTATCATGAAGCGGAACAGAACGAACCGGAAGAAATCATTGTGAGCTCAGGTGCGGAGATTCCGTCCGAGGAAACGCTGGTCTGGGAAAACACGGGCGATATCGTCCGCATCACAAGCGGCGCAGTCCTCAGAGACGTGGAAATCCCCTGGGGCGGCACGCTGATCCTGGAAGAAGGCGCGATCCTGCAGGGGACGGTCAGGCTCGGCACCGACGTGCGTGCAAACGGCATCGTGAACGCGACGGATGCGAATCTGGAACTTGACATATCCAAGCGTAAAGAGGAATACGGGATCCTGCTGGACAACCTTGCGTTTGTCACGGCGGCCGCCCTCTCCGTGATCGTGGACCCGGATCAGAATAAAGGCGAATACATCCTGGCCGGAAACGCACAGGAATTCGATGGCGTGCTAACAGTAAAAAGCACAGACGGGATGAACCGCGGGACCATTTCCGAGGAACAGGAAACGCTTGATTACGACATCACCCGGTACATACTGACAAAGAATGAAAAGAACGAACTGGTTTTCATCGTGTCGTCAAATATCCCGGACGAGACGGATTACATCCTCCTGTACAAAAACGGACGGCTTGTACTGGCCGAGGAATCCGAATACGAACTGACGCTTTCCGGGCAGAACGAGTTCGACCAGATGATCGTCCTGGCCAATGGATGCGCGGAACAAATCACACTGGGGGGCGGCGGTCTCCTGACCGTGAAAGCCGGTGGAAGAGCTGCGGGAGTAAGGCAGGCGGAAGGCGGGTCGCTGCGGTTTGATTATGCGGAAGGCGATACGACCGTGATCGACGGATTCAATCAGGGCGGCGCGTTCTTTGTCGGGAATAATGTGCTGGAAAATGTACGCGGGGAAAACGTGACTGTCACCGGCAATGTCTCGGTGCGGGATTACGGGGGATCCGGCAGATTTGAAGCCCGTGACGGCGTGAGCATCACGGGAGCATTGCACAGTGAAGAACTGGTTCTCTCCGATGTAACGATGGAAGGCGTTTCCGTCAGCACAGACCATGCCTCCTTCCATTCCGGCAACCGTATTGATCATTGTCGGCTGGACGGAAGGGGGACCATAAATGTTATGAGCGAGGAAACATACAATTACTGGTTCTACGGCGGCACGAACGTATCCAACTCCGTTTTTACAGCGCCCACAGTCCTTTGTTCCGGCGCAAGTGTGTCCGATTCCGTTTTCAAGTCATATGTCAGCCTCCTTGGCGGGACGCTTTCCAATGTGGCGTTCGATCTGGCGGATTATCAGACAACCAGATTCAAAGTCATGGGCCATGTCACATGCGAAGGTGATCTGCTCTTTACGAAACAGCCTGAATACAGGGGCGGTTTCTTTGATATGAACGGTCATTCGGCCATCATGGACTATACGGGACGGGAAGACAGGGATGAAGCGATGATCCGGCGGGACGCTTTCTCCGAAGATACGGTATTTCAGCTGAATCTGAACGAAGACCAGGTGATCGGGACGTATGCGATCGCAACAGGGGCCGCACAGGGAATCATCGATACCTATCATATCAGCGTCAACGGGAGCATCATCGGAACGATCGACGGAAACAACCGGGAATTCGTGAACGGCAACTACAGCTATGCGATGTCCTCCGAAGACGGGAATATTTTCCTGACCGTTGACATTTCCGACGATGCGGAAGAGTCTTATTCCGTCGTGTGGTATGATGCGGACAGGACGATCCGTCACAGCGCCGTCGCGTCGGAATTGACGATCGGAACGGATGCCTTTCCCCTGGCTCTTGTACGAAACAATGGAGCATTGAACAATGCGACGTTGGGATCCGGCGGCGTCCTGAAAGTAAAGAAAGGCGGGAGGGTTGCGGGACTGCGGCAGGAGGAAGGCGGATCGCTGCGGTTTGATTATGCGGAAGGCGATACGACCGTGATCGACGGATTCAATCAGGGCGGCGCGTTCTTTGTCGGGAATAATGTGCTGGAAAATGTACGCGGGGAAAACGTGACTGTCACCGGCA
>JAEEQN010000056.1 GCA_016285345.1 Victivallales bacterium
GCGGTCCCGGTGCCGGTGCGTTTGGTGCGGCCGGACAGCGTCCTGCCGGTCAGGGCTTTGGCGGTGGTGCTGCTGGTGCCGCGGGCGGTCCTGGCGCTGGTGCTGGCTTTGGTGCAGGCGGACAGCGTCCTGCTGGTGCGGCCGGTGCCGGTTTTGGTGCCGGTGCTCAGGGCGGTTTCGGTGCCGGCGGTCAGCGTGCCGCAGGCGGCAGAGGCGCCGGTATGGGCATGGGCGGCGGTTTCGGCGGCGGCAGAGGCGGCATGGGCGGCGGCGCTATGGCAGGCGCGGCCCGCACAGGCCAGCTTCAGCAGACCATTGACCGTTTGAAAGCCGCGACCCCGCGCGAAGAGGCTCTGAAGCAGATCGAGGCGAAGGATAAAGCCGCCTACGCCAAGATCCAGCAGGATATCAACGATGCGACCGCAAAGATTCATGCGCTCGCGAAAGAGGCTGGAGTCAATCTCGCCTATACTGCCGAACAGCAGAAATCTGATCTGCTTGAGTTCCTGGAGATCGAAGCCGACGCCATCGCGAAGCTTCTCGAAACCGACAAGACCGACTCCGCTTCCGCGATGCGCGACTTCTACCGCCTCGTGCGGAAGTACAAACTGACGGCGGCCGTACCCGGCAGCAGCAACAGCGCGACGAGCGGCGGCATGGGCATCGGCGGTCCCGGCTTCAGCGTCGGCAACAACTTCAATCTGCAAATGTACCGCACGACCGGCGAGGAATCCTACAAGACGCAGCTCGAACAGGAACTGCTGCAGTCTCTTGGCCGCGGCGCGAACAGCATCCGTCCCGCGCTTGAGGCGCTTCCCTACCTGAGCGACGACTTCAAGAAGAAGCTCGTCCCCTATGTTGAGGACTACAAGGAGTATCTGGACAGCTACGAAGACCTGAACCCGTACGGCGTGCCCATCCCCGAAGGCAACTGGGCCGGCAGCGGCTCCGTCACGGAAATGGGCCTCACGGCGACTCTCGCCAACCTTTACTTCCCCGAGATTATCGACAAGAGCTACGCCTATAAGGCCGCGGCGTTCCTGTTCGGCTGCCATCCGTACCACAACTACTCCCTCGTGGCCGCCGTCGGCGCCGCGCGTCCGAAAGCGATGTTCTACGGCAACAACCGCGCCGACCTCTCGTTCATCCCCGGCAACGTGGCCCCCGGCCTGCTGTTCCGCAGACCCGACCACTTCGAGAACGTCGACGACTGGCCGTTCTTCTGGGGTGAAAACGAAGGCACGGTCGCGGGCAACAGCAATTATCTGCTGTTCAGCGAAGCCTTCAAGAAAATGGTGAAGACGAAATAACCGCGTCGCCGTCACATCGGCAAAGGGATCCTCCCCTCCGGATCCCGCCGATGTGACCTCTGAAACCCTGAACGGTTTATTGATTCATGGAATGAGTTCGGTGTTGAACCGGACTCATTCCTTTTTTGGGGGAATCTATCCGTTCTGCGAGAACGGGCGTTTGAATACGTAAGACAGCATGGGGGGGAGTATCATTCCCCCCATGCGAATGGTTTACTCAGTCTCCACTTCGCATGAAACTAATAGCTTTTCCATGCTTCCTGACGGAGACCCGGACGGTTCATCTTTGTTTTGAATCCGTGCCAGTTTCGGGCTGACGTTTATCGGGGCTGCGACGTAATGTCATCCAAGGTTGATCGGTCCGCCGCCGTCGCCTCTTTCTCCGTTCTCTATGATGCGTTTGACCATGCTGGAGAGTTTTTCCCTGGTGAGGGGCTTCAGCAGGATGGCGTCGAAATGCGACATGTCGAAATTTGCACTTGTTTCGACGTCGGCGGTCTGCGCGACGATCGGGATGTGCGCGAATTTCGGATTGTTCTTCACTTCGGCGGACAGCTGCATGCCGTTCATCTCCGGCATCCACATGTCGGAAAGGATCAGGTCAATCGGCTGCTTTTCGAGCAGTTCGAGCGCCTCTTTGCCCGATCCGGCGGTGGAGACGTTGTCGAATCCGATCTTGTTGAAGAGCGCCTTGGCGACGCGGAGGTTCATCGGGACGTCGTCGACGATGAGAATGCGGCTCGTCTTCACATCGTGCGCAACGGGTTTTTCCACCTCGATTTGGGGTTTGGGCTGCGTCTCGTCCGGTCGGACAACCTTCGCGCGATAGCGCACGGAGTTGAGCGTGACCGTGAATGTACTTCCTTCGCCGAGTGTACTGGTGCAGGTCAGTTCGCCGTTCATACGGGTTGCCAGACGTTTGGAGATGGAGAGACCGAGACCAGTACCGTTGTTCGCAGCATTCGTGCCACGTAAATTGGAGAGCTGGACGAACGGTTCCATGAGCTTCTTTTGGTCGTCCTCGGAAATGCCGATACCGGTGTCGCTGACGGCACATTTGAGTGTACCGGTGTCCACGGAATCCGAATCGGGCGTGAAGGAGACATGGAGCGTAATGGTTCCATTCTTTGTGAACTTGACGGCGTTGCCGAGCAAGTTGATAAGGATCTGGCGGATGCGAATGTTGTCGACGTCAAGTTCCGGCAGGTCTTCGGGCACGTCTGAGACAAGTTTATTGTCGTTCTCTTGGGCTCGGAACATGAAGATGAGCAGAACCTCGCGACAGAGGGCGTTGAAGTCGGTGAACGCGGTGATGATCTGCATCTGGTTCGCCTCAAGCTTGGAGAGGTCGAGCACGTCATTGATGAGCATGAGCAGGGCGTTTGCCGAGGAGGAAATAGCGTCGAAGTACTCTTTCTCCTGTTTGGGGGATGCGCCGCCGTCGCGGAGGAGTTCGGCGAATCCGATGACGGAGTTCAGCGGCGTACGGATTTCGTGACTGACGCTGGCGATGAAGAAGCTCTTCGCCTTGTCGGCGGCCTGGGCGCGGGCAAGTGCATCCATGATGAGCGCCTTGGCGCGTTTCCTGGAGAGGACGACTTCGATGATGTGGACCGTGGCGCGCAGGAGAGAGAGATCGTTCTCTGTGAATGAATGATCGACGCCCTCGAAGTTGAACCCGACGGCACCCCAGATTTCGCCATTGCAGGTGATGTTCGACAGGAACATCGCCCGAAGATCGAACCGAATGACAGTCTGATGCATCTCTTCCGTAACTTTACTCCAGTCAAGGGCCTTGAAGTCGCTGCATATGAACAGGCGATTGTTATCCGTCGCCCCCATGAGTCCGCCGGTACGGCTGAACCTGCGGTTAAGCATTCTGAAGTTGGCGTAGGAATGTTTCGGTTCGACGTATTCGGAGATGCATTGCACCATATTCCCGTCGCTCTCGTGCTTCATCAAGCTGCCGCGGCTGGCGCCGATGATTTTGCAGACATTTTCCAGCGTGCGCTGGATGCACAAGTCGAAATCGTCCTCACCAATGATGTCCTCAAGCAAGTTGTTGACGAGTTTCTGGTTCTGCAGGATCCTGTGCATGTCCGTGACGTCGCTGCCGGCCGCCAGGAGCAGACGGTGTCCGCGGGCGTCCTTGAACACCCGCAGGATACTCTTGATGTAACGGAGGTTTCCGTTGCCGTCCGGGACCTCGCCTGCGATCTCCATGAGGCCGTCCGTTCCGGTCGTCGTGGAATTGATCTGGTCCGCGAAGCCGAGGATCGTATCGTTGTGGAATATCTCCCGGTCCGTCTTGCCGATGATCTCGTCGGGCGAAAAGCTGAAGCCCTTTGCGAACGCCCTGTTGCAGAGAAGATACCGGAACTCGTCGTCCATATCCTTCACCGTGAACATGATGGGAATGGAGTTGATCGCGGCGTCCCACAGGGCCTGGGTCTCTTTCAGCTTCAGCATGTTCACCGCGAGTTCGGTTACGTCCTGCATGATGCCGGTAACCATGGGCGCCCCAGGTTTGCTCAGATCGAGCTTGACTTTCATGCGATAGTAATGGATATTGTCGGTCGGACCGACCCGGAAGGAGAACTGCACAGTCTCGTTTGCCACATTCTTTCCGATCAGAGAATTCAAGTTTTCTTTGAAGACCGGAAGGTCTTCCGGATGGACCCATTGCTCCTCGGGAATTGCTTCTCCGTTCTCGTCTACGGGCCACAGTTCGTTAATCAGGCTGGACCCGGTGCGTTTGTGCGAGTATATCTCATAGTGGAACGACGCCAGACGGGCTATTTCGGACGCGCCTTCGAGGTCTTCCTGTTTCCTTTCGAGGTCCAGCCGCTGTTTTTCGATGGTTTCGGAGTTTTCCTTCATTTCCCGGTAGGCGACCTCCAGTTCCCGGTTCATCCTCGTCAGTTTCCTGTTGCTGATCCGGTTGCCGACTGTCAAAACGATCAGGGTAAGCAGGACTATGATCGTGCCGTGGAACAACAGGAAATGGTCGCGGATAAAGTCCAGGATCGAGTAGGAGTAAAACTGTCCCAGATAGGAATACGCCCTCTTGTTGACAAAAGCGGAATCAAGCAGCGTCAGCCCGCGGTTCATCAGCAGCATCAGGCCAACGTTTTCATCCGAAAACGCCATGTAGAATATATAATCTGTCTGGGCCTGAGCCTTCTTGATGGAATGGTATTTTTTCGGTTTTAACAGTGCTTCGGACCTGAGCCCGTTCAGAAACGTTCCGTCCGACGTCCCGTCCAGCAGTCCGTCGAGACATTCCTGGATACTGTCATAGAACACGATTTCCGAGTAGGGGAAAGAATCCATGCTGTTGTAGTACTGCATCAGGTTGTGCCTGTTGACGCCGATGCGTTTGCCTCTGCCGTCCCCGAAATCCTCCAGAAAAGCAAGGTCGCTTGTGAGCGTAGTGAGGACTTTTCCGCCCATGATGCGGTAATCGTGTTTGACCGAATTGCTGATGTAGGCGGGAAGCATGAGATCGACTTCCCCGGATTCAACGGCCTTGTATCCCGCTTTCTGATCCTGATAGCAGATGAACTCGATTTTCAGTTCATTTTCCAAGTTCAGTTTCCTGACGATTTCCCTGACCGCCTCGATGCATGCGCCGGTCGGCTTGCCGTTTTTATCCAGTGAAGAAAAAGGCAGGTAATTGTCGAAAAAACCGACGCGCAGCACTTTGTGATTCGCGATCCAGTCCTTTTCCTCAGCCGTCAGATTCTGGCTTAACACGGTATCGGAAAAGTACCGCTCCTGAAGCCGGGAGAAATAGAAAAGATCGTTGTTGAGCACTTTCTCCTGCGCGGAATTGATGTCCTCGATCAGATCGGGTCTTGCTTTGTTTGCGACCAGATAGTAGGGGGAAGAGCCGATTTTTTCAATCGCCGAGATGTTGGGCTTCGCCAGCATGTTCACTTCCAGATCCAAATCGAGCTTGCCGGCGATCAGATCCGCCTCCTTGTCCGGAATGGATTTGTACTCGATGAACTTCAAATCCACGTTTTTCTTTTTGCACCATTCCTTCAAGAGTTCGATTTGCAGCGTTCCGGTCGTGACGCCGACGGTCTTGCCGTTCAGAGACGCATGATCGCCGGGCGTGATGGAAGTGTTCTTGTCCGATGCGTACAGAAAATAGTATTCATATGCCATCGGTTCGTCCGGGAACAGTATCTGTTTTGCACGTTCTTCCGTGTAACTGATGTCGTAGTCAATATCGACTTCACCGGAAAGAAGCTTTTCCACACTGGCGGAAAAACTGTCGCAGTAAACATATTCGATATCCCATCCGGCGTAGGTCCCGATCGTCTGAATAAACTCGTAGGCGAATCCCGATACCGGACGGTTGTTTTCATCCAGCACCATCTGCCTTTCAAAGTCGGTGCAGGGGACCCGGACAACTTTCCGTTTGGGTGTTTCCGCGCCAAAAAGCAACCCGGACAGAAGGAAAAGCGCCATGCAGACGAACATGTGTCGGAACAACTTCATAATCATGTCTTTGTGGTTGGGTCAACGGTATGGTTTGAAAAATTTACGTAAACATACACCCACACGCGAGAAAATGCAAGCCGGAAGAGAATCTTTTTGCGGATTTCTTTCTGCTGACGATTGAAAAAATAAACGCTCGGCAGGAAAACCGAAGCGAGCATTTCGTTTCCTCCCGGATCAAAACAGTTCCTTGAGGAGCAGGGGATTCAGTCCTCAAGGAAGCCGAAAGGCCGGACAAGAACAATCGAAAAAAGCTTGTCCGGCACAATAAAGCTTTTTTCCGCAACGTTATTTGAGACAGAAGCGAGAACCAAAAACACCTCGCGGTCAGGAGGCTGTCAAGAATGTCACGACAAACGCTATTGGAGTTGCACAGGCAACTAACCCGCTGATCACCGTTGCGACCTATGTCGCGGTCTTCTTAACCGTAGTGCCCATTGGCCTTTTTGGCTTTGTGCAGGTCCTCCGGGCTCAGCCCCGCGCAACCGGGACGACTATCCTGACGGCGGAAGCGGTTGAAACCGCCACGGAACTCACGGCCGCGGAACGACGCGCCCAGCGCCGGGCGGCTCGTGAAGCAAAAACCAAGACCACCGTGGCTGAACCGGAAGAAACGGTCGAAGTCGTCCCCACCGGCTTCAACGGAAACGGGATGCAGAACGCCGACTTCGGCACGATGCCGACGCCTTTTGCCGGCGGCTTTGGAATGATGCCGATGCCGCCCTTCGGAGGCTTCCCCGGTTTCGGAACGATACCGCAAACGGATACCGAAGGCTTCAACGGCTTCGGAACGGTGCCGAATGCCGATGAGAACACCTTCAATGGTTTTGGAACGGGCTTCGGCAATTTCTGAACTTAAGCACAATCGATGATGCGGGACGTCTCCCGGAGTTGGAGGCGTCCTTCTTTTTTGTGGGAATCATCCATGTTGGGTTCAACAGATTGTTGTTTTGCCGTTTTATGGATTTGCTTTTTCCTTCGAAGCATGGTATATTTATGGATGATGGTTCAATTTCAACATGTTCAGCAATGAATGCGCGACGGAAATCTCCGGCATGCAAGGAGGAAACGACATGAACAGACCTCTGATACGATTCGCGACGACTGCCCTGATCGCGGGGTTTGGAATCACCACGGCGTTCGCCGGATCCGGCGGAGGGACGAGGATATTCGTGGGGAAAAGTATCCCCGTAGTCGATAAGGCAATCGTAAAACCTGCACCACAGCAGCCGAAAACCAAACCGCAGGGTTCGACTCCTGCCGTGAAGCCGACTCAGGGGGCCAATCCGAAGCCGGGTTCGAAGCCGGGTCCCGATCCCAAACCGGGTCCAAAGCCCCGTCCGGGCAATGAAATCTCCAGCGTGGTTTATTATACCGACGGCTTTGAGCTGAACATCGGCCAGGTCCAGCAGGCCGTGCAGGAGCTCCAGCCTCTGCTCGAACAGGTCATGCGGGACATGCCAAGCGCCGAGCAGATACAGGAAATGGCGCGCCAGCTTGAAGGGCCGGTGACGCAGCAGGTCGAACAGGTCATGCGGAACATGCCAAGCGCCGAACAGATACAGGAAATGGCACGCCAGCTTGAAGGGCCGGTCACGCAGCAGGTCGAGCAGGCCGTACAGCAGTTGCCCCAGCCGATGCAGGAGGCGCTGAACGAGCCGATCATCATCACGCCGCAATGCGTAAAAGAGGGTAGCAACTCCAAATCCAAACGCAGTTCCAAATGGACCTATGACGTTCCCGGCATGACCGGCGGCGACGGCAACGGCCCGCTGATCTACAATCCGTAATCCAATGTCCCCGAGGGCTTGACCCGCGTATCGGCATCGTTGCCGTACACTTGGATGAGCACTCGTCGTGACCGTTGAATCCTTCGTGCCGGATGAGGCGGAAACGGAGAATGTCAGATGGTTGGATTTTTTTTTCTGAGTTTTGAGAATAATGCCATTTCAAGTTATACCATACACGCCCAAACTCATTGAAGCGAGCCTCGCGATCTGGAACGAGGTCGTCCGCGACGGCATAGCTTTTCCTCAGGAGGACGAGCTCACTGCGGAATCCGGCGATGCGTTCTTTTCCATGCAGACGTACACGGGACTTGCCCGGAACGAAGAAACCGGAGAGATCGCCGGGCTCTATATCCTGCATCCGAACAACGTCGGGCGTTGCGGGCATATCTGCAACGCCAGCTATGCCGTTGCATCAAACTGGCGAGGGCATCATGTCGGGGAGATGCTTGTCCTCGACTCCATAAGTCGGGCAAAAGAATTCGGATTCCGTATTCTGCAATTCAATGCTGTTGTCCGAACGAACGAAGGCGCTCTTGCTCTGTATCGGAAGCTCGGATTCGTTCAGCTTGGCGTGATCCCAGACGGATTCCGAAAAAAGGACGGAACATTCGAGGATATCATCCCGCATTATCGGATTCTTTGAAAACCGGAACGAAGTCAAATAATTAGGAGAAAAATATGAAGAGAATCGCTTTTTTCGACACGAAACCCTACGACAGGGAATCCTTTGACCGGCTCAACAACGGACGTTACGACATCCGGTATTTCGAGACACGGCTGACATCTGCGGCGCTGCCCCTTGCGAAGGGCTGTGACGCGGCATGTGCGTTCGTGAATGCGGAGATTGACCGCGCTGTCGTAGAGGGGTTGGTTTCGGAGGGGATCAAGGTGCTGGCGCTGCGGTGCGCGGGCTACAACAATGTTGACTTCAAAGCCGCCTACGAGGCCGGTCTGACGGTCGTCCGCGTACCAGCCTATTCGCCTTATGCTGTTGCGGAACATGCTGCCGCGCTGCTTCTGACACTGAACCGACACATCCACAAGGCCGCCGCCCGGACCCGCGATTTCAATTTCTCGCTTGTGGGACTTACAGGCTTTGACCTTCACGGAAAAACCGTCGGCGTGGTCGGGATGGGCAAGATCGGCCGCATTTTCGCGGGTATCTGCCTCGGTTTCGGGATGCGTGTCCTCGCATACGACGCCTTCCCGAAGCCGCAGGACGGCATTGAGTTCGTTTCGATTGATACTCTGCTCACGGAATCGGACGTCATATCGTTGCACTGCCCGCTCATGCCGGAAACAAAGCATCTGTTCAACGAGGAAACCTTCTCCCAGGTCAAGCCGGGCGTCGTCCTCATCAACACCTCACGCGGTGCTCTGGTGGACAGCGAAGCTCTGCTTTCCGCGCTCAGGGATGGTCGGGTCGGTGCGGCGGGACTGGATGTCTACGAGGAGGAAAGCGAGTGGTTTTACGAAGACCGCTCCGAGGTGACCCGGCAGAACCGTACGCTGTCGCTGCTGGTATCCATGCCGAATGTCATTGTCACCTCACATCAGGCGTTCCTGACCCGCGAGGCGCTGGCCAACATCGCCACCACAACACTTGCCAATCTGGACGCCTTCTTTGCAGGTGCGCCCCTGGAAAATGAGATCTGCTACCGTTGCATGGGAACCGGACATCCACAGGGTGACTGTCCGAAACGCTTGGACGGACGCTGCCATTGACCGGACGAGGCGGAAGCGGAGAAGATCAGGGGGAAAATGAGGTTTCGATTCGTCCGGCTCCGACAAGGGCCGGGCGAAATCTTTTTGCCAGGATCGTCCCGCTGCCAAATTGCTGAATGAAATCTTGCCAAGTTGCCGAATCTATGCTTGGCAGGCTTTCTTCCTTGTATGGGGAATCCACCCGGGAAATCAAATCAGGGATGTGCTGAAATAGCGTTCCATCCTGTCGGGAAGCACGGTGGCGACAACCTTGTCCGCGCCAACTGTCTCAAGCATTTTTTTCGCGGCAAATATGTTGGCGCCGGAAGACGTACCGACCAGAAGTCCCTGCACGCGGGCCAGACTCCGCGCAGTGTCGATGGCATCCTCGTCGGACACCTCCACGATGTCCGTGATGCAGTCCACATCCAGCACCTTCGGGATAAAACCGTCGCCGATCCCCTGAATCTGATGAAGCCCCGGCTCCTGTCCCAGAAGTACGGAAACATTCTTGGGTTCAGCGGCACAGATTCTGCATTCGGGGTTCTGCTCCAGAATGTATTTTGCAATTCCCTGGAGGGTTCCGCCGCTCCCGATGCCGGACACGAACACGTCGATCTTCCTGCCGATCTGGCGGCAGAGTTCGACCGCCGTGCTCCGGTAATGCGTCTCCGGGTTGGCGGGATTTTCAAACTGCTGCGGCATGAAGTATTCGTCCGACGAGGCCGCAAGGCGTTCCGCCTCCCGAACCGCTCCGGCGATGCTTTCCTCCGCCGGCGTAAGAACGAGCTCCGCCCCCAGCGCACGGATGATCTTCTTTCGTTCCTCACTCATATTTTCCGGCATAACGATGATCACCCTGTAGCCCATCCGGGGACCGCAGAACGCCAGCCCGATCCCGGTGTTGCCGCTGGTAGGTTCGATGATCGTCATTCCTTTTTTCAGCAAGCCTTTTTCTTCGGCGTCGCGCAGCATCCCAAGGGCGATACGATCCTTGATGCTGCCGCCCGGATTCAGGAACTCGGCCTTGGCAAAAATGTTATATCCCGTTGATTCCTTCAGGGAGATCAGCGGGGTATCGCCAATCAGGTCAATAACGTTTTCCACATAACTGCTGGCATGTTTTTCCGATTTCATTTGTTGCATCCCTCTGAATTCCGGAAACGGGGTGGTCCTAGTTCTTGTGTGCCGGATCATCGGACCAGTCGCCGTATGCCTCCGTCGGTTCCGACTTGCCGGCGCTGGCGCGCTGGGACGGGGGGATTGTCGCAAGCCAGTTCTTGATCTCGACGTGGTTGTCGACATAGAGGAGCGGCGGCGCCCCCTTGTGACGCCAGTTGTATCCGGCTCCGGAATAGCCCCATTCCCCTTCCGAATTGTCTGTGCCCGGACGGATGTGGAACACGCTTGTCTTGTCATGCTCCTCCTTGCTGCTGGCGAAGTCGTTCCCGTTCATGGTATGCTTCGGCGTCCACCGGTCCGTCATGAGGATCAGGGACGAAGGGGTGCGGACATCGGTGATGC
>JAEEQN010000027.1 GCA_016285345.1 Victivallales bacterium
CATACGACAAAGACCGATGGTCCCGAAAACAAGATATCTTCACGCGCACACCCGCAAGGTACAGTAAATAAAGTTCGTATTTACTGTACCTTGACGTTTTGACCTTGAATCTGTCAGAGCAGCAGGTTGAGGTCTTGATTCTGATCGTGAAGAGACAATGCCTTGATGCTTTGAACTCGACCATGGAAAAGTCGAGGCGAGCAGCCCAGAAGTGCGTGCATACGACAAAGACTGATGGTACCGAAAAAAAGACATCTCACGCGCACACCCTCAAGGTACAGTAAATAAAGTTCGTATTTACTGTACCTTGACGTTTTGATCTTGAACTGGATATGGATAAGGATGTCATGGACTCGGGCCGCCGGATTCGTTTCATCGTCCCGGCACGATCATCTCCCCGGTTTAGTCGCTCCGTCCGTCGTCATTCTCAGTCACTGCCCCTCTCGGTGCAAGAAAAGTCTCGTTTTATTTCAAAGAGGATTTGACAGAACCGGAAATGCGTGCTATTATTAGAGAACGATAACAAAAAACAGCGGCGTCGGCGCATGCCGGTGCGGGATTCCGTCCTGTGTTTCGCCGGACGGTGTACCGTCTTCCGCCCTGTCGCTGTGCTGGATCGGAACAATTCAAACTCATACAAGGAGCAAACAACCATATGAAGATCACCAACCCCACGCAGATCCGCAACTTCGTTGTAGCAGGCCACAACGGCAGCGGCAAGACCACCCTTTGCGACCTGATGCTTTTCAAGGCGGGAGCCGTTGACCGCCTCGGGTCCGTCGACGCGAAGACCAGCGTCTCCGACTTCACTCCCGACGAGCAGGACAAGCGTTCCAGCATCTACGCTTCGTTCATGCACTGCGACTGGAAGGACCACAAGCTCTTCCTGACCGACACTCCCGGCTACGGCGAGTTCGTCGGCGAAGTCATCTCCTCGTTCCGTTCCTGCGGGTTCGCCGTGATCGTCCTCGACGGCGTCGACGGCATCCAGATCGGTTCCACCCGCGCCTGGTCGTTCGCCCGCGACTTCCTGCTTCCGCGCATGGTGTTCGTGAACCGCCTCGACCGCGAGCGCGCCAGCTTCGACACCGTCCTCGAGCATCTCCAGGAAGCCTACGGCAAGACCGTCTGCGTGCCGATGACTCTCCCCGTCGGCAAGGAAGGCAATTTCTCCAAGGTCATCAGCGTGCTCGACACGCCCGACAGCGAAATCCCGGCCGACCTGAAGGACGCCGTGGAGGAATACCGCACCCAGCTGAAGGACGCCGCCGCCGAATCCGACGAAGCGCTCATGGAGCGTTATCTCGAGGGTGAAGAGCTCACCGGCGAAGAGATCGCGAAGGGCCTCCACAAGGCCATCTTCTCCGGCAGCCTCGTCCCCGTGTTCGCCGGTTCCACCGCGAAGGACATCGGCGTCGCCGAGCTCATGGACGGCATCGTCTCCCTCATGCCGAACCCGCTCGAACGCGTCCGCAAGGCCGAAGACGGCACCGAGATCGTCCCGTCCGAAGACGGCTCCGCGGCCGCCTACGTCTTCAAGAGCGCCCTCGACCCCTTCATCGGCCAGATGGCGTATCTCCGCGTCCTCACCGGCAAGATCGGGTGCAACACCGATATGCTGAACCTGAACAAGGGCACCAAGGAACGCGTCGGCCAGCTCGTGCTGCTCCAGGGCAAGACCCAGATCCCGGTCGAAGAAGTCTGCCCCGGCTGCATCGTCGGCGTCGCCAAGCTCAAAGGCACCACCACCGGCGACACCCTCGGCGCCTCCAAGGACAACCACGCCATGCCGCGCCAGGTCTATCCGAAGCCCGTCATCTCCTATGCGCTCTACGCCACGAAGAGCGGCGACGAAGACAAGATCATCCAGGGCCTCCAGCGCCTCTCCGAGTGCGACCCGACCCTCTACATCGAGCGCAACGACGAGACGCACGAATCCCTGCTGAAGGGCATGGGCGAACAGCACATCAACATCGCCATCAAGAACCTCAAGGCCACCGCCAAGGTCGACGTCCGTCTCGAGCTCCCGAAGATCGCCTACCGCGAGACCATCCAGGGCCGCGGCGAGGCCGCCTACCGCCACAAAAAGCAGTCCGGCGGTCACGGCCAGTTCGCCGAAGTGCACCTCCGCATGGAACCCTTCGAGGGCGGCTATGAATTCGTCAACGCCATCGTCGGCGGCGCCATCCCGAAGAACTTCATCCCCGCGGTCGAAAAGGGCATCCACGAGGCCATGGAACGCGGCCCGCTCGCAGGCTGCGTGGTCGAAAACATGCGCGTGACCGTGTTCGACGGCAAGTACCACGAAGTCGACTCCTCCGAAATGGCGTTCAAGATCGCCACACGCCGCGCCTTCAAGGACGCCATGGCGAAGTCCCGCCCGGCCCTGCTCGAGCCCATCATGGACATCAAGGTCATGATCCCCGACGCTTTCACCGGCGACGTCAACGGCGCGCTCAACCACAAGCGCGGCCGCATCCTCGGCATGAGCATGAAGGACGGTCTCCAGGTCCTCGAAGCCGAAGTCCCCGAAGCCGAAATCCAGAAGTTCGCCACCGAACTCCGCTCCATGACCCAGGGACAGGGCTCCTACGAAGTCGATTTCGCGCGCTACGAGACCGTTCCGCCGAACGTCATGAACGACATCATCAGCAAGTTCCACGACGATTCCGACGAGGACGAATAATCCGTTTTCGGTCAGTTCGAATGAACTTCAGCGCGTCCGGGGTTTCCGCCCCGGGCGCGTTTTTCGTTTGGCGCAACGTTAATATCCTGATAAAGTTCTGCCGTCTCTTGACTTTTCCTTGCACGGGTGGTATATTCTACTGGAAATGAGATATCCACCCGCCGAAAAAGGATCCCGGACCATGAAAAAGACACTGCTCGCCGCGCTCGCTTTCCTCGTCGCTTCTTCCGCCTCGTTTGCAGCCGATCTCCTGCTCCGGCAGGACGCCCCCGCGAAGGACTGGGAATCGCAGTATTTCCCCATCGGGAACGGCTCGCTCGGGGCGATGCTCAACGGCGGCATTGTAGAAGATGAACTCCAGCTCAATCTGGATTCGCTGTGGAGCGGGAGCCCGTACTCCACCGAAAAGCTGAAGGACAACCCCGACGCGAACTACGCGGAAATGGGCAGCTATCTGCCGCTCGGCACGCTGAAGGTGAAGTTCGACGGCATCAGGGAATCCGAGGTGAAGAACTACAGCCGTGCCCTCAATATCTCCGACGCCGTCCACACGGTCGAATTCGAGATCGACGGCAAGAAACAGACCCGCGAGGCGTTCGCCAGCGCCATATCCAGATCCAACGTGCTCGTCTACCATGTCTCCTCCGAAACGCCTGTCTCCGGCCGCGTGGAGTACCGCGACGCCCGCGAGGGGATCACCGTCATCGAAGGCTACAGGGAACGTTTCGGCTTGCTGGTCCCGAACACGAACAGGATTGATCCGATTCCTTCCACCCGCACGACGAAATATTCTGCGGACGGGTTCTCCTTCTCCGGGGTCATCCCCGAAAAGTTCAAGGAGCCGAACGTGCCGGACCGTTATCTTGACTATCAGTTCGAAATAGAAAACATCCGTGATATGCGGATGTTTGCGCTTAACGGCCGCAAGTGTCTGAGATACGAGGTCCGGGCGAGGGTCGTCGCGGACGGCTGGCTCCGCACGGCGGAGGACGGCGTGGAGTTCAGGGACTGCCGCGAGATCACAGTCCTGTTTGCCGCGGAGTCCGACTACAATCCGAAGCTGGCGGAGTTCACACGCGAAGAAAAAATCGCGAAGCTCGCGCTGCCGGAAAAACGCATCGCCGACGCCATAAAACTCGGTTATACCAAGCTCAAAAACAGCAGCAGCGTCTGGTTCAGTTCGCGCATTAACAACGTGCAGCTCGACCTTGGCGGCGATCCGGAGCTGGAGAAGCTCACACTCGCCGAACGCGTGAAACGCTGCCGCGAGGGGAAATCCGACCCCGGCCTGGTCGCGCTGATGTTCCAGTACGGCCGCTACCTGCTGCTCTCGTCCAGCCAACCCGGATCGCTCCCGGCCAATTTGCAGGGCATCTGGAACAACAGCAACACGCCCGCCTGGCACAGCGACTACCACACGAACATCAACCTCCAGATGAACTACTGGGGCGCGGAGCCCGCCGGGCTCGCCGAATGCCACGAACCGCTGTTCGACTTCATGCTGGCGGCAATGCAGATCGCAGCGAAAGACACCGAGACCGTCCTGGGCGAGGACAGCGGATTCACGTTCCGCACCAGCATGAACAGCTACGGCGCGGGCGGCTGGCGCTGGAACTGGCCGAGCGCGGCGTGGATCGCCCAGCATTTCTACCGGCACTTGCAGTACGAGTACGGTACGGACGGGAGGTTCCTGGAACAGAAGGCATGGCCGTTCTATCAGGGGGTCGCGAAATTCTGGTTCAAGCGCCTGAAGAAGCGCGCCGACGGCACGTACGTCGTCCCGCAGGGCTGGTCGCCCGAACACGGCCCGACCGAGGACGGCGTGACGCACGACCAGCAGATCGTGGCGGAGTTCTTCGACCAGTACCTGGACATCGCCCGCTGGCTTGAGATCGACAACGACGACACGAAAAAGGCGGCGGAAATCCGCGCGCATCTGCTCGGAAACAAGATCGGGTCCTGGGGGCAGCTTCAGGAATGGGAGACTGACCGCGACAGGAAGGGCGACGACCACCGCCACACCTCGCACCTCTTCGCCGTCTACCCCGGCAGCTCCATCGACGCCGTGAAGACGCCCGAGCTCTTCCAAGCGGCACGCGTGGCGCTTGAAGGGCGCGCGCTCACCGGAGACGCCCGGCGGTCGTGGACGTGGCCCTGGCGCGCGGCGTTGTGGGCACGGCTCGGCGACGGCGGAAAAGCCACCGAGATGGTCAACAGCCTGCTGCGCTACAACACCCTCGAAAACCTCTTCACCACGCATCCGCCGTTCCAGATCGACGGCAACCTCGGGATCGTCGGCGCAATCTGCGAAATGCTCGTGCAGAACGATTCCGGCGGCGTCTTCGTGCTCCCGGTCGAACTCCCGGACTGGCCCGACGGCTCGTTCAAAGGGCTTCGCATTCACGGCGGACAACGGGTCTCGGCGGAGTGGAAAAACGGACGCCCCGTCCGCATTGAAATCTATGCCTGGAATTGGCCCGAAGATGGGCTGAAGCTCCGCACGCGGACGCCGATGGTGTGGAACGGCAAGGTCGGCACATCGTTCACGATCCCGCAGAATGAACAGCACGAAGTCGTCCTGACCGCGCCGGAACAGTAACAAACCACAAACCTTATCACTTTTGAACTTAAAATCGGAGTTTATCATCTCATGAACGATACGATCGCACTGCTCGAACAACTCATCCGCACCCGCCCCGTCACGACCGACCCGGAACGCGTCAACGCCGCGACCGCGATCATGCACGATTACCTCGAAACGCGCGGCGTCTTCTGTCGTGTCGAGGAGTTCGAGGGACGGCAGATCCTGTACGCGTCGAACCGCGAATCCGGCACGCCGGAGATCATCCTGAACTCGCATCTGGACGTGGTGCCGGCCTCGGAAGAACAGTTCGAGCCGGTGATCCGCGACGGAAAGTTGTACGGGCGCGGCGCCTGCGACTGCCTCGGCAACGCGGTCTGCCTGACGGAAATCCTGCTGAAGGCAAACGTTCACGTCGCGGCGGTCTTCTCCGCCGACGAGGAGACCGGCGGCACGACCACGAAGCACATGGTCGACCTCGGCTACACCGCGAAACACGCCGTCCTGATCCTGGACTCCGGCGACGATCCGACCATCATCTACGAGCAGAAGGGCATCCTGATCGTTCACCTGACCGCGAAGGGGCGCGACGGGCACGCCGCGTATCCGTGGAAATGCGAAGACCCGATCGACAAGCTCATGGCGGGGTACGCGAAGTTCCGCGCGAAATGGGAGAATCCGACCTCGGAAAACGACTGGCGGAACAGCATGGCCGCGTGCATGATGTCCGCCGGGACCGCGCCGAACCAGATCCCCGGCGAGGCGACCATGACCATCAATTTCCGGCTCGTCGACGAGGCGTCACGCGACGTGATCCTGCGCGACCTGAAGGAAACGACCGGATGCGAGGTCACGCTCGGCGAGGACATCCCGCCCGTGTCGTTCGACAAGGACCATCCGGTGTTCCTCCTGCTCCAGCGCGTGCTCTCCGACGAGGTCAAAGGCGGACAGGAGATCCCGCTGGCGCGCATCTGCGGCGCGACCGATTCGCGTCACTGGCGCAAGCTCGGAGTCCCTGTCCCCGTGCTCGGCGTGACTGGCGCGAACGAGCATTCCGCGGGCGAATACGTGGAACTGGATTCCATCGGGCGCTACGCGGACGGCATCGTGAAGTTCGCGGAAGCCGTCGCAAAGAAGTAAATCCGCCTCACGGAACAAAGGCAAAAGAACGGGCACGTCCCTGAAACCGGAGGCGCGCCCGATGTTTTTGAGCTGAAGAAAACGGCTTATTTGTTCCGCATGTGCTTCACGAGCCAGGCGTCGCGGAGCTCCTTCCCGCGGGCGAATTCGCGCTGGAAGGCGTCGTAGTCGCCGGACGCGATCTCGCCGCGCAGGACGTCGAGCTTCTTCTGGAAGTTGTCGAGCGCGGTCAGGATGGCGGGGGTGTTGAACTCGATGATCTCGCGCCACATGACGGGATTGCTGGACGCGATGCGGCTGGTGTCGCGGAAACCGCCCGCGCAGCCGGCGTCGCGGAGCATCTTTTCGCGCGGGTCCTCGCTGCCGAGGATGGTGAGCGCGAGCGCGGACGCCACGATGTGCTGGACGTGGCTGGTGTGCGCCACGAGGTCGTCGTGCTCTTTCGGGTCGATGCGGATCACGTTCGTCTTCACCGCGCGCCAGAACCCGGCGACGGTCTCGACGTCCGCATCCGAAGCGTTCGAGGCGGGACAAAGGAAGACGTCCGCGCCGCGGAACATCGTGGGGAACGCGTGGACGTGCCCGGAATATTCGGTACCGGCCATCGGGTGTCCGCCGACGAACACGACGCCGTGCGGCACCACGGTGCGCTCGGCCACGTTCAGGATCGCGCCCTTCACGCTGCCCATGTCCGTCACGACGGAGCCCGGCCGCCAGAGATGCGCGTAATCCGTGAGGTAGCGGACGATGACGGGGAGCGGGAGCGACAGGAACGTGACGTCGGCCCGCGGGATGACTTCGGCGGGATCGGCCGAGGCGAAATCCGCCGCGTGCGATTCAAGCGCCCATTCGCGGGCGGCGGCGTTGCGCGTGCAGCAGAGACGCCGGATGCCGGGCACGCCGTCGAGCGCCAGCCCGAAGGAAGCGCCGAGCAGGCCGAAGCCGATGATCGCGACGTTCGTCACGCCGGAAGAATTACTCGTTGACATAGCGGATGATGCACGCCAGGATTTCGAGCGTGTCTGTGCCTTCGCAGGCCACGGAGTGCCCCTCGCCGGACCGCGTAATGACGGAGTCGCCGACGGACGCGATCACCTCGTTGCCGTTGTCGTCGATGCGCGCCTGCCCCGCGAGGATGTAGAATATCTCTTCCTCGTTTTCGTGGATGTGCCACCCGATGGAGCATCCGGGCTGAAGGACCAGACGGGAGTACATGCGGGCGGGGGAGCCCATTTCGACGCCGGGCTTCCAGACGTGTTCGATGGTGACGGAGCCGTCGCCGCCGCGCATAGCGGTGCGGACTTCGGACGAGAAAGCGGCATGCTGTTTGAACATGGGAGAATCCTTGGAGGGTTGTACGTTTTCGATGCAGATCAGTCCTAAAACTATAGCACAAAAAGAAAAGGATTCCAAACGGAAAACGGAAAAAAACACGCGAAAGGACGAAAAAACAGCGGAAAAAAACGCGGAACGGCTTGAAAGTTGTGTTTTTGCGTGGTAGATTATTATGATTACGGCATCCAAACTGTCTGTTTCCGGCAGACGCAAATCATCCGGACTGAAAGGAATCCAGCATGTTCAAGCATATCGCAGTCATCGCCGCCGCCATGCTCGTCTCCCTCACGGCATTCGCGGGCAAACCCTATTCCGTGCTCGTTTTCGACGACCTCTCCCGTCCCGTGTCCTCCGACCAGCAGGACAACCGCACGACGTCGCTCCTGATCGAATACCTGAAATCCGAGCTCGTCACGCACTCCCAGATCGCGTTGTGCAACGCGGACACCGTGGAAAAGACAATGAAGGAGTTCCGCCTCAAGCACAAACTCGGCACCACTCTCACGGAAAACGAGATCAAGGAAATCCTCGCCAGCGCCAAGGGCGACTTCCTGGTGTTCCTCTCCATCAATCCCGGAAAGGATAAAAACAAGGAAGAGAAGGACGTCACCGTGAACGTGTACGACAAGACCGGCAAGAAATACGATCCGCTGGCCGTGCCCATCACCTCCATCCGCGAAAGCGAGCTGCCTGCGGTCATCCTCGCCACCGGCATCGCCCGGCTTATCCGCGGCGAAAGCCCCGTGGACCGCCTCTCCTTCGAGCGCGAGAAACAGATCCTCTCCGAGACCGCCGAGGACCGCGCCCGCGAAATCGCCGAAAACAAGGAAAAAGCCGCGGCGCGCACCCGCGAAATCCAGCTCCGCGAAGAAGCCGCGAAGCAGCAGTACGAGGACATCACGAAGAAAGACGAGCCGAAATAACCGTCTTTCCTCCGAATGGACAAGATCATCCTGAAAGGTCTGCCCGTCGGCTGCGTGATCGGGACGCTTCCCGCCGAACGCACCGCACAGCAGACCCTTTTTTTCGACCTCGAACTGTGCGGGGATTTCTCCCGCGCCGGACGGACCGACGACCTCGACGACGCCGTCGACTACACCGCGGTCGAACGCTGCGTGAAGGAATATGCCGCAGGAACGTCGTTTTATCTGCTCGAACGCCTCGCCTACGCCTGCGGAGAAAAACTGCTGGCTGAGTTCCAGCTTCTGGACCGCGTCACGCTCAGAATCCGCAAGCCGGACGCTCCGGTGGAATCGGACAGCGTCGAGCTGGAGATTACACTCAGTCGCTCCTGAAAAACACGCTTCTCCTCTGAAAACATAAAACTCCGCACGGTTTCATGGCTATGCGGAGTTTTTCGCGTTTGGGAAACGGGTTCAGATCAGCGGATTTCGAGTGTGACGGGGATGGTCGCGGCCTGAGGCGGCACAGGGGCGACCTTCAGGTCCGCGAGCAGAATTTCGACCGCGGCGTCGATCGCCTTGTTGCCGGACTTGCTGACGATGACGGCTTTCGTGATGCGGCCGTCCTTCGCGATCGTGAGGTGAATGGTCGGCCAGTTGGCGACCTTGCCGCTGAGTTCAACACTGGACGGGGAAACGGCGTTCCATTTCGGGCGAATGTACGCGTTCAGCTGTTCGTAGTAGTCGCGCATTTCCTTGGTCGCGAGAATACCCTGCTGACCGGGATCTGTCGTGCCGTAGCGGCCCGACTGAGCGGCGTCGCGGATGGCGGCGATGGCATCCTGACGTGCCTTCGCGTCGGCTTTCGCCTTGGCCTCGGCGGCCTCGCGTGCCCGGCGTTCCGCCTCGATCTGCGCCTGCGTCCTGGTGTTTTTCGGCTTGATGATGTCTTCCGGCTTCAGCAGATTCGATTTCGGCGGATCCTGTTTCGTCTGCGTCTTAGGAGGATCCTTTTTCTGCTCCGTCTTCGGCGGCGTAACTTTCGGTTTCGTGTCCGTCTTCTTTTTCGGCGGGGGCTCTTCGACAGGCACTTTCGTGTCGGTCTTCGGTTTCGGCGGGGGATTCTCGACCTTCGGCGGGGGCGACACTGTCTCCGGCGGCAGATCGTCGACCTTCTGCGGATTCGGGAGGTCGTCCACAGAAACATCAGGCTCCGGCTCGGACGACTTGGGCTGGGGCACGTCGGCGGCCGCTCCGGCATCCGGGGAATCCCCGAGCGGAAGATCGGCGAGTCCGACCTTCATCACGATGAGCGGCGGATCGAAGAAGTCCGTGAGCGAGGAGTAGATGAGCGGGACGGCGATGAGGCCGACATGCATCAGCAATACGCCGGTGAGGATCGCACGTGCCCGTTTCGGGTTGAAATAAGGGTCTTTGCCGGTGATCTGTCCGCCCATTATTGTTCCTCCTGCATCACAAGGTTGACATTGCGGAATCCAGCCGCGCGGATGAGCTTCATCACGTTCATCACGACGCCGTATCTGAGGTCACGGTCGCCTCGCAGGAAGATGGCGGTGTCGCGACCGCTCTGCTGTTCGATGCGGGACAGCTCGATCTGAAGTTCGGCCTCGGTAACGGTCTCCCGGTTGTAGACGATGGAGCCGTCTTCCTTCACGTTGATGATCTTGGAATCGGAATCCGGTTTGATGGGGTCGGCGTTCATCTCCGGCGGCGTGACGTCGACGGAATACTCCAGCAGGGGCGCGGTGATCATGAAGATGATCAGGAGGAAAAAGAGCGTGTCGATCAGGTTCGTGAGGTTGATCTGATCGTATATCGGAACTTGAAGCGATCTGCGTTTCGGCGGCATGACTGGGGCGCTCCCTTATTCCTGCTCCCCGGCTGCGCGGTAGGAGTCGAGCTGTTCGATCTTGAACTTGGCGTAGACCTCGTCGACGAAGGAATCGAGGTGGACCGTGATGTCCTTGATCTTGGACGAGATGATGTTCAGGCCGACCATGGACGGCAGCGCCACGAACAGCGCGATCACGGTGGTGAGCAGTGCGCCGGAAACGCCGGGCGCAAGCGTCTGGACGTCGGCCTTGCCCGCCTGCGCGAGCTTCGTGAATGCGACCGTAATGCCCCAGACCGTGCCGAAGAGGCCGAGGAACGGGCTTCCGCTGACCGCGGTCGCCAGGACCATGGTCCGGCTCTGCAGGATCACGAGCTGGTCCTCGACCGCCTGGTTCATCGCCGAACGCATCACTTCCAGCTCGTCGTCGCTCATCGCGCGGCGTCCGCCGCCGGGCTGTTCCAGGTGGAACGACTCGATGCGTTCGCATGCGGCGAGGTAGACCGCCGCGGCGGGCGAGTTGGATTCCGCGGCTTTTTCCTTCAGTCCGAGCGGATTGCGCTTTTCGCGGAAGGCGCGCAGGAACGCCTGGCTTTTCTTCATGGCGGAGATCAGGTTGCCGGCTTTTTCCAGCATGATATACCAGACCGCAATAGAGATGATGAGGAGCAATACGCAAATCCCCTGGCCGACGCCGTCGCTTTCTTTAAAAGCGTAAGCAATTCCGTTGGATGCGAGGAGGGGAGGGACAGACAGAAAAACAGCGGAAAACATGAAAGGGACCTCATTTTTGGAAAAAAAACTTAAAAACTCTATAAATTACTTTGCCAAGACCGATTTTTCAATGTATATTGTATCGGTTTTTCTGTTTTTTTTTACTTTTTTCCGGAAGGAGCCACAAATCATGGAAAATCCATTCCCGATTCTCGGTTTCGACGTCGGCGGCACGAAGGTCGCCGTCTCGCTCGTCCTCAGCGACGGCACGCTCGTCGCGTCCGCCCGCGTCCCGAACAAGGAACGCGAACCGGACGATGTCCTCCCCGCAATGGTCTCCGCGGGGAAATCCCTGCTCGCGGACGCCGGAATGACCCGCGAGGACCTGAAGGCGGTCGGCGTCTGTACGCCCTCTCCGCTTGATTTCAAGAACGGGATCGTGATGGCGCCCTCCAACCTCAAGAAGTGGAAGCACGTCCCCATCCGCGACTACCTGTCCGAGGCGTTCGGCGTGCGTGCATTCTTCGATAACGACTCCAATGCGTCCGGCCTGGCCGAATGGCTTTTCGGGTCCGGCGTCGGCACACAGGACATGCTGTACATTTCCATCAGCACAGGTATCGGCGCGGGCGTCATCGCGAACGGTCGCCTCGTGCGCGGCGCGACTTGCGACGCAGGGGAAGTCGGGCACATGGTCCTCGACGTGAACGGACCGCTCTGCAACTGCGGACTGCGCGGCTGCTGGGAAGCGTTCTCCGGCGGACGCGCCATCGCCCAGCGCGTACAGCGCGAACTCGCGAACAGCCCGAACAGCGCCGTCGTCCAGCTTGCGGGCGGCAACATCGACAACATCGACATGAAGACGATTTCCGACGCCGTCGAGGCGAACGATCCGTATGCGTGCGCGATCTGGGACGAGATGATGGAACGCCACGCGCAGGCGATCGGCATGCTCCACAATATCTTCAATCCGTCGATCATCGCCCTCGGCACCATCGCCATCCAGTGCGGCGACCTCTTCATGAAGCCGCTCCTCGAACGCGTGAAGAAATACGGCTGGAAGCAGCCGCGCGAGGCGTGCTCCATCGTGCCCGGCAAGCTCGGCGGCAAGCTCGGCGAATACGCGGGCGCGTCTGTCGCGCTCTATGCGCTCCACGAGCTCGGCGAATGGGATCTGCCATGGCAGAACAACTGAACGGATTCTTTCCGATGAGCAAAGTAAATCTCAAGCAGTATTACTCCACGAAGCGCAAGCGCGACGTCGTGACCGGCGCCGCCATCGCGCTGTTCGGAATCCTGATCCTGTTCCAGCTCTACATCACGATCGTCTTCCCGCTTCAGCTGCGACACCAGAAATTCCTGGTCCTTGAAATGGAGAAGGACGAGATGTACGAACAGGTCGACCGCATCCGCGAAGCCATCCGGAAAACAAAAGGAAAGGATTTCGCCCAGAAAGGCGAGGTCAAGCTCGTCGAAGGCATCCTCGACCAGTTCGCGCTCCATGTGCGCGAAAACGGCAAGGAAATGAATCTGGAGCAGGTGGCCGAAATGCGGAACGTGCTGTCTCGCTACGAACTGACCGTGATGACCTGGAATGAAAAGAAGACCGACAACTACCACATCCGGCAGGACACGCTCGACACGACCCCGTACGCCAAGACGATCGAAACCAGCATTCTGAACACACACTGAGGTTATTCCAATATGTCCCCGATTATCTCCCCCGAACGCTTCTCCGCGCTCGTCAGCGCATCAAAACCGCTCCGCATAGCCGTGCTCGGCGACCTCATGCTCGACACCTACATCTCCGGCAGCGCGTCGCGCCTCTCCCAGGAAGCCCCCGTACCTGTGCTCCGTGTCCGCGACAAAAACATCCGCCTCGGCGGCGCGGCGAACGTCATGCGCAATCTGAAGGCGCTTTCGCCCGAGGCGAAAATCTTCGCGTTCGGCATCGTCGGCATCGACGAACCCGGCGAAAAGCTCCGCGCCCTGCTCGCCGGAGCCCGCATCAACACGAACGGCATCGTCGGCGTGCCCGGCCGCGTGACCATCGAAAAACAGCGCGTGATCGCCGGAAACCAGCAGATCGTCCGCATGGACTTCGAGGAGACCGCGCCGGTTGACACCGAAGTCCGCGACCGGCTCATCGAGACCCTGACCAAGAAGATCCGCCTGCACGAGGTTGACGCCGTCGTCATCGAGGACTACGCAAAAGGGCTCATCGGACAGGAAATGCTCGACGCGATCGTCTCGACCGCCTCGCACGAAGGCATTTTCACCTCGCTCGATCCACATCCCGGCAATCCGGTCCGGACCAGGGGAATCTCCCTCATGACCCCGAACCGCGCCGAAGCGTTTGCGCTCGCCGGAGTCTACCACGCCGACCCCGCCGACGATCCGGCGAAGGACACCGCACTGCAGGCCGTCGCGGCGAAGATCCGCAAGGAATGGGCGCCCGACATCCTGCTCATCACGCTCGGCCACCAGGGCATGGCGCTGTATTCCGAGAAGGAACCGCGCGGATTCGTGATCCCGACCATCGCGCGCGAAGTCTTCGACGTCTCCGGCGCGGGCGACACCGTCATTTCCGCGTTCACGCTGTACCATGCCGCGGGCGCGACCGACCGCGAGGCGGCCCTCATCTCGAATCAGGCGGCGGGAATCGTCGTCGGCAAGGCGGGCACCGCCACGACCGATCCGGCGGAAATCGCCGCGTCGTTCAAGCTGGAAGCGGAGAAACGCAATGTCTGATATGCCGGATGGAACCGGCTCCGTTTCACGTCCGATCATCCTCGCCTCCGCCTCGCCCCGCAGGTCCGCCCTGCTCCGGGAGGCGGGCCCGGTATTTGCGTCCATACAAATCATAACCTCGCAGGTGGAAGAGGGAAATGACCCGCTGGAGAACGCCATGCGCAAGGCAGAGGCGGTCGCGCAGATGAATCCGCGGGCGCTTGTGATCGGCGCGGACACCGTGATCAGGTTCGAGGGCGGAACCATCGGCAAGCCCGCCGACCTCGAAGACGCGAAACGGATCCTCGCGATGCTTTCCGGCCGCACGCACGACGTGGCGACCGGTGTCTGCGTGCGCTGCGTCGAAGCCGACATTCTCGTCCGGTTCGAGGAGGTCACGCACGTAACCTTCCGCCCCCTGACGTCCAAGGTCATCGACAAGTACGTGCAGGACGTCAACGTACTGGATAAGGCCGGGGCGTATGCCATCCAGGAGCACGGCGAGGACATCATCGAAACGATCGACGGCTCGCTCACGAACGTGATCGGTCTCCCCGTGGAACGCCTGAAAGAAACGTTCGAGTATCTGCTGAAGCTCGCCTGAGCGCTTCTCCTCATACCTTTTTTCCCGTCCGCTATTGAAAAATCGCATTCGTGCGTTATATTTAGATAATCTTTTTCACAAAAATAAGCTATCCCTCAAACAGGGATCATCAATCATCAGGGCATACCATGGCTGATAAAAAAATGATTTTGAGCGGCGACGGCGCGATCGCCTACGGCGCGAAAGCGTGCGGCGTGACGCTGGGCGCGGGCTATCCCGGCACGCCGTCCACGGAAATCCTTGAAACCCTCACATCCATCGGCGGCGCGGCCCAGTGGTCGCCCAACGAAAAAGTCGCGCTCGAAGTCGCGACGGGCGTCTCGCTCGGCAACGGACGCGCGCTGGTGACCATGAAGCACGTCGGACTGAACGTGGCGGCCGATCCGCTGTTCACGCTGACCTACATGGGCGTCAACGGCGGCCTGGTGATCGTCTCCGCGGACGATCCGGGCATGGTTTCGAGCCAGAACGAACAGGACAACCGCAATTACGCGAAGTTCGCGCAGATGCCGATGCTGGAGCCGTCCTCCAGCCAGGAGGCCTACGACCTGACCATCCGCGCGTTCGAGCTGTCCGAAAAATTCAAAGTGCCAGTCCTGCTTCGCATGACCACGCGCGTCTGCCACTCCATGGGACCCGTCACGCTCTGGAAGGAAAACGAAGCGTTCCGTCCGGCCCCGTACAAGGCCGACGCCACGACCAAGGTCATGATCCCGGCCTACGCCCGCCGCGCCCACGTCCGACTCATCCGGGTGATGAAGGACCTCGCGGCTTACAACGAATCCTCCGACCTGCACACGGTCCTCAATCCCGGCTCCGCCGAACTCGGCGTCCTCAGCTCCGGCGTGAGCGTCCAGCATGTGCTGGAGGCCGCCCCGGAAGCCTCCGTGCTCCAGCTGAAAATGACTTGGCCGCTCCCGATGGACGCCATCCGCAAGTTCGCCTCCGGGGTGAAGCGTTTCGTGGTCGTCGAGGAAGGCAGCCGTTTCCTGGAGGAAAACCTCCGCGCCGCCGGGATCCCGGTCGAAGGCAAGGAAGACGTCTTCGAATGCGGCGAACTCTCCGTGGGGCGCGTGAAACAGCTCCTCGCGCACGACACCACGCCGCCGCCCGCGGGCGCTCCGGGCCGTCCCCCGGCGCTCTGCCCCGGCTGTCCGCACCGCAAGACGTTCGAACTGCTCAGCGATCTGAAGCTGACCGTGCTGGGCGACATCGGCTGCTACACGCTCGGCGTGCTCCCGCCGTTCAACGCCATGGACGCCTCCGAATGCATGGGCGCGAGCATCGGCATGGGCCTCGGACTCCGCCGTTCGCTCGGCGACACGCCCGAAGCCCGCCGCGTGGTCAGCGTGATCGGCGACAGCACGTTCCTGCACAGCGGCCTGACCGGCGTCGTGGACATGGTCTACAACAAGCCCGCGACCGGGCACGTGGTCCTGCTGCTCGACAACGGCACGACCGCCATGACCGGACTTCAGGAACACGCCGCCACCGGCTACCACCTGGACAAGACTCCGGCGGTCCCGATCAAGCTCGAAGACGTCTGCCGTTCGCTCGGCGTCGACCACGTCGACGTCGTGGATCCCGTCGGCGACAACGACGGCTACCGCGCGCTCCTGCAGGAACGCCTGGCATCCAACGACGCGACCGTGATCATCGTGCGCCGTCCGTGCCTGATGCAAATGAAAAAGATGGCGAAAATGGCCAATCATACCGAGGTGAAACAATGAGTCGTGACATTACCAACGTCCTGTTCGTCGGCATCGGCGGCCAGGGTATCATCCGCGCATCCGATATGCTCACCGAAGCGGCGTTCCGCCTCGGTTTCGACGTCAAGAAAAGCGAACTCCACGGCATGAGCCAGCGCGGCGGCTCCGTCTCCAGCGACGTCCGCTTCGGCAGGAAAGTTCTCAGTCCGATGGTCTCGGTCGGCATGACCGACTATCTCGTGGCGGTCTCCGAAGACCAGATCGAGGTCGCCCGTCCGTACCTGAACGACGCCACGGTCATCGTGCGTCCGTCCGACCTGTCCGCCGACGATGCGAAGTCCCGCATGGCGAACATCGCGATGCTCGGCGTACTGAACCGCTACCTCAAATTCCCGGCGGACCTGTGGGAGACCCTGATCCGCGAGAACTTCGCAGGTCCGATCGGCGAGGCGAACGTCCAGGCGTTCCGCCGCGGCGCGAACCTCGTCTGAGCCGCGCACAGCGCAATCCCAAGCAAAACGAAGCCCCCGAAGTCACTGGCTCCGGGGGCAGTTTTTTGTGCTCGAACAAGACAGTTTTTATTCGATCGTCTTCGAATCCAGGCCGAACTGCTCGAATCCGAGGTTGGTGATCGGATGTTCGATGCCGTGGATCAGATCGTGCTCCGTCGCGTTCAGCTCGTCATGGAGCGATTCCGGCACGTTGTCGGACGGCCGGGCATATTCTGCGTGTACGGAGAGGATCAGCTCTGTCTCGCGGGCGGATTCGGATTCCGTGGAGAACGCCCAGCCGAGGATCGGGATGTCCTTCAGGATCGGGAGGCCGGACACGCTGCGGACGATCTGCTTGCGCTTGATGCCGCCGATCACGAAGTCACGCGCTTCGTATCCCAGGTGGATTTCCGTCTCGAAATCGGACTTGCTGAGGCGGGGCGTGCCGTCGCTGTTCCAGCCGAGCAGACTCACGCCGGAGACTTTGATCGGCAGGACAGACGCCTTTTCGGCCACAACCGGGGTGACCTCCATGCTGAACTTGAAGCCTTCGGACGCCTTCGTGTTCTGACGGTTGCCGTGTTCGATCGGGACGTCCGCGCCTGCGGGAAGCTTCTCCTTGCCGTCGATCAGGATGCCGTCGTTGATGGAGGTGTCCTCAATCGGGTCCTCCTCCTCGTAGAAGAGGCCTGAGCCGACGGAGATTTCCGATTTGCGGCGGTTCTTCGCGGTAATGACGCCCTGCGTGACGACCTTCGCGCGTCCGGTGGAGGTCAGGAAGTCGAAATACTTCGTGTTCCACTTCGGATTGAAGTTGAAGTAGTCGGTGCGGCTGCTGTGGGAACCGTCGATGCCGCCCGCGAACGTCCGCGCCCAGTTGTTGCGGTAGCGGCCGCCGACTGAGAAGAAATCGATCCCGTCGTTGTTCTTCCAGCTCTGGAAGTCGACGCCGAGTTTGTCGTCGTTCTCCGTGCCGACCTCGTAGAGGCAGTACGAGAGGCGGATTTCCGGCATCGGCTTGTCATACGATTCCAGCTGCGACTTGACGCCGTTCCAGCTCCAGTACGGCGCGGCGATGAAGAGCGCGTTCAGGCCGCCGTCGACGACCAGCCGGTCCACGCCATGCGAGAACTCGACGTCCTCGCTGGTCGCGCCGACCTTCATGACCATGTCACGGAGATTGGCGGCGGCGTTCACTTTCGGAAAGTAGATGAAGAAGCCTTTGCCCGTGATGAGTTCCATGCCGGGCTGGTCCAGTCCGGCGATGATCTCGTCGATGCTGTCGCCCTTGCCGTTGTTCTCAAACCGGTAGTCCTCGGCGGAGACCAGCACGACGCCGCGTCCGTCGTTGTACCGGACGGCATCGACGTGCACGGGGTTCCCCGTGATCTGCGTGCCGTTCACCACGCCGAGCAGATAACCCCGGATCGTGTAGGGATTGGTGTGTTTCAGCTCGTACAGCTTCGTCACGACGAAGGGGTCGGTATTGCCCCGGATGAAATGGACGGCGTCCTCCGTGTCCTTCAGGTCCACGCGTATCTGCGTCTGGACGGTGCTGCTGCCGTAGCCTTCGGTCGGCATATTGTTGTACGACTGGGGCGTGCCGGGGATCCCGTGCGGAGTGACGTCGACGATGTGCTCGTCGGAGAACGCGGAAACGGCGGCGAGGAGAAACGCGGCTGCGAAAAAGTGTTTCATCATGGTGTTCATAGTACGTGTTCCCTTCCTGTTCAGTTGCCGGATCCGGTTTCATTTTCGATCTCGACGACCGGTCCGGCGGCCGTCGCGACCGGGCCGTCCGGGTGGACGAGCGAGGCTTCGGCGGTCACGACGACGTAGGTCCGCTCCCGGATGCTCGTGGTCGTGCCGAAGAGGTATTTCAGCACGGGAATCTTCACGAGGAACGGGATGCCGACGGTCTGCTCCACGTCGTTTTCGCGGACATAGGACGCCAGGAGCTTTTCGGTCTTGAACCCGAGCGTAAGTTCACCGGAGGAGGTGGCGACGTCGCCGAGTTCGTCGCCGCGGTTGCTCCGTTCCGTCACGCTCTTCGACACGAGCTTGTAGGCGAATACGACTCCGCCGTCATTCTTTTCGTAGAACTCCTGCGAGGACGGGATATGGCCCTTCAGCGAGGTCTCCTCCTTCGTGGCGTTGAAGCAGATGACCGGGTTGATGACCGAGAGCGTGAGGCTGCTGTCGCCGCCCGTGACCACGCTCGTGCGGTCGTCGTCGTCCTTTTTGATGTTCTCGTAGTCGGGCACGAGGCTGGCCGTGTACACCTTCGGGAGATGCGTGTTCAGCACCTCCGTCTCGTAGATCGGCGTGTTCACGAACGTGAGTTCCGCCTCCGCGGCGAGTTTCGCGTTGCCGGACTGCTGGAGCAGACGGACGAAACTGAGGTCGAATTTCGGCGCGGTGAAGAATCCGCCGTACCCCCAGCCCGAGGAGAAATCCTTCGTGAGGTCGACCAGCTGGGTCGCCCCGCCGACGAGATTCCAGACCGCCTCGTTGGAGAAGATCTTCCCCGTATCGAATCCGGCGGAGAAAATGTCGAGCCCGGGACCATTCTTCCATGCCAGGTAATCCAGCCCGATGTCGCGCAGCTTGCTTTCGCGGACCTCGTAGTATTTGAGCTTGAGGTTGACCTGCGGAAGCGGCCGGTCAAGATACTGGATCCAGGAGAGAGCGCCCATGGCGGCGGCCCGGTCGTCTTTCCAGTAAATCGTGTTCGTGTCCTCGTTCAGGAAGATCGAGCCTTCGGGACTCTGCAGCCCGGAGGAGACGATGCGGAGCATCTCGGTCCCGAGGCGGTATTGCGGATGGTAGGTCACGCGCGTGACGCCGGTCCCCTCGATGATGGAGCCGAATTCGTCCTGCTTGCCCGGCACGTCCAGCCCGGCGATCAGCTTGTCCACGTAGGGAATAAAGTCTTCCCCCGTCGAAACCAGCAGATAGTGCTTGTCGGCCACGTTGTTGTTCACGCGGTCCACCTTCGAACGCGCGCTGTAACGGGTGACCGCGGCGAGGATGAACGGACGGACGTCGGTCGGCTTCGTGTATTTCAGCTCGTAGAGCTTGCTTGCGAAGCGGACCTGGGCATCGTCCTGGAGCAGTTTGATGGTGCGGACTTCCTTCGCGGATTCCTGCGCGGGTTCCTGCGCCGCGAGATTCCATGTTCCGGCCAGGCTGGCGCCCAGGATCAGCAACGCAAAATGTTTCAGATGTTTTGCGTTTGCTTTTCGGAGGGATTGTGGGACTTTCATAGGATGCAATCCTTATGGGTGGGGGGTATTGTGGATTGTTCAGGAAAGATCAGGGAAACCGGACTGGGACGTCTCCGGACCACCCGTATCTTCCCCGGCAAATGGTTACGGGCGGCTCGCGTCAGACAGGAAACGCGATGAACGCAAAGAGGCCGATTTGCGCGAAGACGGCGCGGATCTTCGCAAAGGAGCATACTCCTTTCTGCCTGTCTGGATCATTTGTCTTGCGAGAAACCATATCAGCCTCGTTTTGCGGTTAAAAATATAAGCATTTATAATAGCATGTTTTCGGAAAAAATCAAGTCCGGAAATCATACCATCCGACCGGAAGACAGGATAGACGGTCCGACTGGAGAACCAGGCTTTTGTCCTTTTTATGAGTTTCCAATCGTAAAACACGAGGTTTTTTATTCTTTTTTCGCACGTGACGCCTTGATAATGATACGCGCGAGAGGTATATTATTAATCAAAAATTCAGGCAGAAACATGGGAACGTCGAATCATGCGGTCCCGCCCTGAAGAACAAAAAACTAACCCAAGGCACCATCATGAAACCCACCAAGGCAGTCCCGATGAACCCCATCAGCGCGATGGACTTCATCCCGCAGGAACAGCTCCATTCGCTCCAGCTCGCACGCCTCCGCGAAATGGTCGACCTCGCCTACGCCAACGTCCCGCTCTTCAAGGCGCGTCTGGACGAGCGCGGCATCAAACCCGACGACATCCAGAAGCTTGAGGACATCCGGCTGCTTCCGTTTACGGTGAAGGCCGACCTCCGCGACACCTATCCCTTCGGCCTCTTCGCCTCGCCGATGAAGGACATCGTGCGCCTCCACGCGTCCAGCGGCACGACCGGCAAGCCCATCGTGGTGGCATATACCCGCCAAGACCTCGACGTGTGGTCGACGGCGGTCGCGCGCGCCCTCGCCGCAGTCGGCGTCCACGAGGGCGACATCGCCCAGATCTCCTACGGCTACGGCCTCTTCACCGGCGGCCTCGGAGCGCACAGCGGATTCGAGAAGATCGGCGCGACCGTGATCCCGGCCTCAGGCGGCAACACGGAACGCCAGGTGATGCTGATGAAAGACTTCGGCGTGACCTGCGTGGCATGCACCCCGAGCTACTTCCTGCACATGATCGAGACCGCCGAAAAGATGGGCGTCGACATGCGCGAGCTCCCCGTCCGCCTCGGCATCTTCGGCGCGGAACCCTGGACCGAAGCCATGCGCTCCCAGATCGAGAAGAAATCCGGCATCCGGGCGTACGACATCTACGGCCTCTCCGAGATCGTCGGCCCCGGCGTCGGCTGCTCCTGCCTCGAACAGGAAGGCCTGCACATCTTCGAAGACTTCTTCTATCCCGAGATCATCGACCCCGCCACCGGCGAAGTCCTCCCGGACGGCCAGGAGGGCGAGCTCGTCCTCACCACGCTGGCGAAGCACGCCATGCCCATGATCCGCTACCGCACCCGCGACATCACCAGCATCATGACCTCGAAATGCGCCTGCGGACGCACCATCCGCCGCATCAGCAAGATCGGACGCCGCAGCGACGACATGTTCATCATCCGCGGCGTGAACGTCTTCCCGACCCAGATCGAAACGGCGATCCTGAGCGTGGAATCGGTCCTGCCCGTGTACCAGATCATCCTGACCCGCGACCACGGCCTGGACAACATCGAGGTCGACATCGAGGTCAACGAGACCATCTTCCACGACCGCGTGTCCGCCATCGAAGACATCCGCCACACCATCAGCCATGCCATCGAACGCATCCTCGGCATCCGCGTCTTCGTCAAGATGTGCGCCCCGAACTCCATCCCGAGAAGCGAAGGCAAGGCCAAACGCGTGATCGACCGCCGCAACCTCAACGCATAACACAGGAGACGTCAGAATGAAACTCAAACAGATCTCTCTCTTCGTCGAGAACAAGCCCGGCACGGTCAACGCCGCGCTCAAACTTCTGGCCGACAACGGGATCAACATCTCGACGCTCTCGCTCAGCGACAGCAAGTTCTTCGGCGTGCTGCGCCTCCTGATCCGCGACTGGGAGAAGGCGCGCGAACTCCTCGAAGCGCATAACTTCGCGGTCAAGATCACCGACGTCGTCGCGATCGAAGTCGACCACGCCGCCGGCAGCCTCAGCAAGGTCCTCGAAGTCCTCGACAAGCATCAGGTCAACATCGAATACCTGTACGCCTTCGCCGCCGGGCTCAACGGCCGGGCCGCCATCATCTTCCGGTTCGCCGACCCCGACGATGCCATCGAAAAGATCAAGAGCGAACTCAAGATCGTCGAACCGCTCGATCTCTTCCGCGAGATCCCGAATTGATGGATTGTTCCGTTCCGGTTTCGCGTATCGCGTTCGGGGGTGACGGCGTGGGCCGGCTTTCGGACGGCAAGGTCTGTTTCGTCCCGGGCGCCCTGCCCGGGGAAACGGTCCGCGCGGAGATCACCCATGAGGCGAAGTCGTTTGCGCGCGCCAGAGTTCTGGACGTGCTGACGGCTTCGCCCGAACGCATCAGGCCGGACTGCCCGCTCGCCGGGACCTGTCCCGGCTGCGTGTACCGTCACGCCTCCTACGATTGCGAACTGGAATGGAAAAACAGGCAGTTCACCGACTTCCTCACGCGCGGCAATCCCGCCGCCGGGGACATCCGATTCCTGCCGCCGCTGGGCGCGCCGTCCCGCAACGGCTGCCGGAACAAGCTCACATTTGTCTGCGAAAACGGCGCGTTCTGTTACCGCGGACTCGACAACAAGACGGCGGTCCCCGTGCAGGACTGCCTGCTCGGACATCCTGACATCCGCGGACTCCTCGCGACCGCAAAACCCGGCGCCGAGGGACAGAAACGCACGTTCCGCCGGACGCATCACGACGGCGCGCTGGATTCCGGTTCGGAGAAGTGGCAGGGGATCACGCACCTGACGGAACAGCTTGGCGCGTTCGGAGATTTCCGCGTACCGAAAGCGTCGTTCTTCCAGGTCAACCCGGACATGGCGCCCAAGCTGGCGGAACGCGTGCTGACGTTACTGAAGGAGATCGGCGCGGAACAGCTCCTCGAACTCTACTGCGGCGTCGGCGTCTTCTCCATCCTCGCCGCAGAGGCAATCCCGAATCTGACGGCACGCGCGGTCGAGCTGGACAAGGCGGCGATTGATGCGGCGAAATACAATGCCGAACAGCATGACGTTTCGGACCATTGTACCTTTATTGCGGCGGACGCCGGCGAGGCGTTCCGCACACTGGCGTCTTCCTGCGATCCGGCGAAGTGCTGCGTCCTCGTGGATCCGCCGAGAACGGGCCTCCCGGCCTCTCTGACGCGTGAGCTCGGGGAATTCGGCCCGGAGGCCGTCCTGTATGTTTCCTGCGGCCCTGACACCCTCCGGCGCGACGCGGACCGGCTCGCAGAATTCGGTTTCCGCATCCGATCCGCGGGCATGATCGACATGTTCCCTGCCACCGGCCACTTCGAGTCGGTCACGCTCTTCAGGAGGTGCGCATCATGACGCCGGAAGACAGACTCGGACACAGACAGCGCCTGCGCGAGAAGTTCGGGAAACATGAACAGGATGCGTTTCTGGACTACGAACTGCTGGAGCTGATCCTGACGTATTCCATCCCGCGCCGCGATGTAAAGCCCATCGCGAAGGACCTGATGAACCGGTTCCACACGTTCCCCGGCGTCATGGATGCCAGCCCGGAGGATCTGGCGCAGGTGCCCGGCCTCGGCCAGAACTCCGTCACGTTGCTGAAACTGATCCGCAGCGCGAACGTGCGGTATCTGGCGCGGACGATGGAATCGCTGCCGCTGCTGGATTCGCCGCGCATCTTCGCCGACTACGCCCGCATGCGGCTCGGCGACAAAAGCAACGAAGTCACCCTCATTTTCTACCTGAACACGCAGAACCGCCTGATCCGCTGCGACATGCCCGGCTCCGGCTCGGTCGACGCCGTGAGCATCTACCCGTCCGAAGTCGCGAAAACCGCCCTGCTCTGCGGCGCGCGTTCGGTCGTCCTCTGCCACAACCATCCCGGCGGAAACTTCATGCCGTCCCGCGATGACGACGCCATCACGTTCAGCATCTGCAAGGCGCTCGCGCCGCTCGGGATCGTCCTGCTGGACCACGTGATCGTGTCGCGGTTCGGGTTCTACAGCTACCGCGAGCACGAACATGAACGCGGGCGCACCAATCTGCTGACGAAGCTGGAAGGAGATTGCACATGATTTTCGGAATCGGAACGGACATCGCCGACTGCGTCCGCGTGGGCTCCATCTACGCGAAGCACGGCCACCATTTCGTCAAAAACATCCTAACCCCCGCCGAACTCGAACGCATGGCGGAGCTGAAGGACCCGAAGGAATATATCGCGGGCCGCTGGGCCGCCAAGGAGGCGTTCTCCAAGGCGCTCGGCACCGGCATGTGTGCGGAATGCGCCTTCGTCGAGATCGAGGTGCTGTCCGACGAACGCGGCAAGCCGTTCGTGAAGCTGTACGCCGCGACCGCCGAGACCGCGAAACGACTCGGCATCACCCGCATCCACGTCTCCATCAGCCATGAACGCGAGCTCGCGACGGCGTTCGTCGTGCTCGAAGCGGCCGACGCTGGAAACGCGGACAACAGGGAGGCCCGGCCATGACCGCCATCCAGCCCGAACATTGGAAAGAAGGCCTGCTCGTACGGTCCCCGAACTGGCTCGGCGACCTCGTCATGACGTTCCCGGCGCTCATGCTCCTGAAACGCCTCCTCCCCGAGTTCTGTGCCCTCACCGTGATCTGTCCCGCCGGACTCGCGCCCGTGCTCGACGCGCTGGACGAGACGGTCGACGAGATCGTCCCCGTGGCCGATCCGCACGCGTTCCCGACCCGCCGTGAAATCCAACCGCTTGTACACAGGCATTTCGGCGCGGGCATCCTCTTCAACAACTCGCTCCGGGACGCCGTCGTGATGCGCCGTCTGGGCGTGAAGCCGCTCTACGGCGCGGCGGCGCGCGGCCGCTCCATCCTGCTTCGCGAACCAATCACATTCCCCAAACGCGTCTCCGGCCAGCTCAATCCGCCACATCAGGCAAAACGCTGCCTCGAAGTCGCGAAAAAACTCGGCATCGACGACTGGGACGGCGTCTCCATGCCCGCCATCCATCCGGATTTCGACGCGCGGCGTTTCGAACTCGCGTTCGAGCGTCCCTTCCCCGATGAAAAACATCCCGTTCTTGCGGTCGCGCCGGGGGCGGCATTCGGCGACGCCAAACGCTGGGACGCGGGCGCGTTCCATGCCGTGGCGGACCACTGGCAGAGGAAACGCAACGGATTCGTGATCCTGCTGGGCTCGAAGACGGAAGCGCCGATCTGCGAAAAATGCGCCGAAGGGCTGATGCCGTCCCTGACGCTGAACCTCGCCGGAAAGACCTCGCTCCACGCGCTCATGTTCATCCTGAAGCATGCCGCGTACTGCATCGCGAACGACAGCGGCATCATGCACCTGGCCGCCGCCATAGGCACGCCGGGCACAGCCGTCTTCGGCTCCACCGACATGGCCGCCACCGGGCCGCTTTCCAAAAAATGGAACGTCCTGTACCGCAAGGAACCCTGCTCGCCGTGTTTCAAGCACGTCTGCCCGCTCGGCACGCGCGCCTGCATGCAGGCGATCAAGGTCGCCGACGTCCTGAAGACCCTCCCGAAGCCATAAAAATGGATGCGCCAGCTTTATATCCTCTTCCCCCAGAAAGCGTATAACGTTTCGTCGTTCATGATGACATCAATGTTTTCATTGAGCACGCCGAGCGCTTTCTGATAATCGGAAGCGGATAGTACGGAACGAATCCATTCGGGGGACAGCAGATCCATCTCCGTCGAGATATAAACGATCCATTCCGCATGAACAAAACTCAGGGGATCCTTCAGTTCGGAGAACAGTGTGTCCGGGCTGAACGCAGGAATGCTCGGCGACAGCCGGAACAGCGCCTCAAGCAGGCTTTCCACCGAGTTGCAGCCGGATGGATAGAGGCAATGATCGCCGTTTTCTTCCAGTAAAAATGATGAAGTCGCTTTCCGGAAAAGATTGTGGAACGCGGAAACGACCGGTGCGATCAGATCATCCTCTTTCAACCGTTCGCAGTTGTCCTCAATCCAAACGGAAAAGTGTTCGAGGAAACCGCACGCATCCGCCTGATTTTCAATGTATGAACAAGCGAGGGGGATATAATAGCGCACTTCTTCGTAGGTCCCGGCGGGCAGCTTCCCCTGAAAAAGACAGTCAAAGTCACGCCAGTCAAGCTCCGCATCCTGTTTCGACAGGATCCCGGCCAGTTCCTCCTGGGAGAAATCACTCATCGGATCGCTCAGGCGCACCGGCTTTTTGTATTTCATGATCGTCTCCCGTTTTGGTGGTTTACTTGAACACAGTCAAACCGGCTGTGTGTTCGTTTTGCGTCGTTCCGCAATGAGCGAATCAATGTCATCAAAGGCATTCTGGAGGCGTTCGCTGTGATAGATTTCGTACATGTCGTAGATAAAATCCGTCATGCCAAGCTCATCCCAAAACGCCAAAACCTTATCCGCGCTTGTTTTTTTATAGGCGGCGTACCGTTCGATCAGGTAAATAAAAAACTCGCTGGGCTTGCTCATTCGTCATTCTCCCCGGATATAAACGGATTGCCGGGGATCGCCCGACACCTTTTCATTTTCCCACATATCGAATACAATGACCGGGCTTAACGCGTAAATCTCAAGCTCCGGCGTGATGAGCATCCGGTAAGTCTCGGACTCAAGAAAAGCCCGGATCGCACTGCGTTCGTCAAGCCCGTATTTTTCCGAGATCATCCGGGAGACATGCCGGTCGTAATAATCAAGCATTCTGGCGTCTGGCATCATGACAGCACCTCACATCGTTGAAAGATCAAAAAAGAAAGGGCATGATCCGTAAGAAAAGCATACTGATCCGTCAGTTTCTGCGGAAGAAGTCTCCGGATCGCCTCGTCTTTTGTATACCTGCCGTCAGCATAATCGTCTATCACAGGGAGCGTCGAATCGTCTGCGACCGGACCGATGATCAAATCATATTCCTCGGAGACCGGCTGTTCTTTACGATTGGCAACCACGAAATCAAGCCAGTCGCCATCCGGCGAGTCGAATTTCAGGATTTTGAGTTCGGCAACGGCTTTTTCACCAAAGGAATAACTGCTGATTGTCGGCACACCGGTCCGCCGACGTTTCGTCACGATCCCCGCCCATTTTTCTGCCTGTTCGCGGCTGGATGTCGTATAGAAACCGGCGCCGAAATCCAACGCGCGCAGACTTTCCAGAATGCGCGGCTTATTTACCTGTATATTGCTTCCGTGGTACAGGATCATCTCAGTGTCTTCCAGGTTGATTGTTCGTTTCAACCGTTACTATAGCAGGATTTAAATGGATTTCAAGCCGGAATATGTTTTTTCCGTGCATTTTAGAAAACATAAATGGTTAAAGGGGAACCGCAACAGTCAGCTTCTCTGCACGATGATCGCTTTCGCCCAGGAGAAAAGCAGTTTCGAGGCGGAGGAGAAATCAACGGGTTCATTTACTTTCATGGCGAGATAAGACTGGACGATCTCCTTGTCGGCGGCGGATACATGCTGCAACAGCTCATCCAGACGGGAGCAGTATATCCCGGTGCGGCGGTAGGTGGTCGCACGAACGGTAAAGGTCGCCGTCTTATACAGGCTGCGGAGGATGTCTTCGTCCTTCTCGTAGAGCATGTTGTGGACGCAGGCGTGATAAGCGCCGCAGGCTCCGGTCAGGATCGCGCGGTCGATGTCGCCGGGCTTTACGGTCGCGAGTATCCCGTCCAGACTGCCGATGACCGGTTTCGTATCGCGGCAGAACTGAAACAGCTCCGACGATTCCCAGTGCAGGAGTTCCTCTTTGCCGGACAGAAACCCGCAGACCAGCTCCCTGCGGTCGAGCGAATCCAGCATGGCGCCGTAGGACGCGATATCCTCCGCGGTCAGCGCGTCTAGGATCACGACCAAATCGATGTCGCTGGAGTCCGTCGCCTCGCCGCGGGCATAGCTCCCCTGAAGCCCGGCGAACCACACGCGTTCCCCGAACGTCTTCCGCAGAGCCAGCGTAAAACGTTCCAGCCAGGATTCAAGGTCGATCATAACGTCCTCCATTCCGGAGGCTCAATCTTCTTTTTCGGATTCCGCGGCCTGTTCTTCGACTTCGGGCTGAAGCGTCTCGACCATCTGCTCCAGGACCTCCAGGAAGATCTGCTGTTTCTTCTCGTCGATGTTGCGGAAGAAATGATCCATGTAATCCGTGAAGTAGTTGTCGTGGCGGCGTTTCAGGGCGATGCCCTGTTTCGTGAGGGAGATATGGATCGCGCGGCGGTCTTCGCTGGACTGTTCGCGCTGGACGATGCCGTCTTCCACGAGGGAGTCGATCGTCTGGGACACCGCGCCGGGGGTCAGGCCGAAGACTTCGGCGATATCCTTCAGCATCGGGGGCTGGTCCATGTTGGCGAAAAGATAGCTGATGACGCGGATCTTGCCGAGCGTTATCTTCTTGTTGTTGAGCGTGTTTCCGGGGGCTCCGAGAACGCGGAGCAGGTCGGTGATCTGAAAGAGGAGTTCCCAGGACATCTGGGGAGTGCGGCGGGAAGCGGGGGTGGCCGGCATATCGTTTATTCTCCTTACCATTTAAGGCATATGATTGTTTTAATATGGAAAATATGTTGATATTATACTATACAACATAAAAACGGAAAAGCAAGCCGAAAAAGCAGTATATATAGAAAAAAGCTCGAAATGCCACGAAGGACAGGCAGACGGGTGAGGGAAAATCAGCCGCGTCCGAGCGAGTTTTCACCGCCCGCGAACTGGTCCAGCCCGTAATCGTCGGCCGCCGAGGATTTCCAGCCGCGCTGACGCGCCGCCTCGTACAGCAGGATCGTCGCCGCGGTCGCCACGTTCAGGGAATCCATCAGGCCGAGCATCGGGATCACGACTTTCTGGTCGGCGGAATCCATCCAGTACGGGGTCAGGCCGAACTGTTCCGCGCCGACCACGATCGCCACGCCGTGCGCCATGTCCGCGTCCGTGAAATTCTGTTTGGTATGCGGCGTGGCGGCGAGCGTGCGGATGCCGAAGGAACGCAGCCAGGCGAGGCATTCCTCGGAGGTGGCCTCGGCCAGCGGGACGGAGAAGATCGCGCCGGTGCTGGCGCGGATCACGTTCGGATTGTAGAAGTCGGTCTGCTTGTTGCAGACGATCATGGCGGTGGCGCCGACGGCGTCCGCGCTGCGGAGCATGGAGCCGAGATTGCCGGGCTTTTCGATGGTCTCCGCCACGAGGTAAAGGCCGTTTTTCACCTTCGGGATGTCGGCGAGCGTCTTGCGTTTGACCTCGATGACGGCGATCAGCCCCTCGGGGCGGTCGCGGTAGGCGAGCTTGCGGAGGATGTCCTCGGTGCAGCGGTAGAGCGACGCGCCGTGCGAGGCGAGGGAATCCAGCAGCGCGTCCTCGTTTTCGCCGAGGAACAGCTCGGGACAGTAGAAGACCTCGTGAAATTTCAGGCCGATGGCGTCCGCGCGGAAGAGTTCGCGGTACCCCTCGAGCAGCGTCACGCCCTGCGCGTCGCGTTCCTTGCGTTCCCGCAGGGATGCGGCGTATTTGACCTTCGGGTTCTTCAGGCTGGTGAGGAATTCGTCGTGTCGCATGGCACTGCCGAGGGAAATGAATATGCTCAGGCTTTTTTGTCCGCGAGGAGCTTCCGGACGCCCGCGAGTTTTACGCAGACGCAGAAGAGTTCGATGGCGGTCTTCAGTTCGTCGAGCGGCGGATAGGACGGCGCGATGCGGATGTTGCGGTCGAGCGGATCGTGGTGCAGCGGGAACGTCGAGCCGGGTCCGGTGAGTTTGACGCCGGCTTCTTTCGCGAGCTCGATGACGGCTGTCGCGCAGCCGGGGATGGTGTCGAGGGCGATGAAGTAGCCTCCCTTCGGACGCAGCCAGAAGGCGAGTCCGGTCCCGCCGAGTTCGCGCTGGAGCGTATCGAGCACGAGGTCGAATTTCGGGCGGAGTTCGCGCGCCAGGACGCGCATGTGTTCGCGGACGCCCTCGGCGCTCTTCAGGTAACGCACGGTGCGGAGCTGGTTGAGCTTGTCCGGGCCGATGGTCTGGATGCTCATGTGGTGCTTCAGCTCGGCGAAGTTGCCGGGACCAGTGGCGAGCAGCGCCACGCCCGCGCCGGGGAACGTGATCTTCGAGGTCGAGAAGAAGTAGTAGACGCGTTCGGGATTGCCCGCGGCTTCGGCGCTCGCGAAGATGTCCTTCAGATGACATTCCTCGTAGATGTGATGCACGCCGTAGGCGTTGTCCCAGAAGATGCGGAAATCGGGCGCGGCGGTGTGCATGGAGGCAAGGCGGTCGACGGTCTCGTCGGAGTAGCACACGCCCTGCGGATTGGAGTACAGCGGGACGCACCAGATGCCCTTCACGGCGGGGTCGGAACCGGCGAGCTTCTCGACCATGAACATGTCGGGGCCCTCGGGGGTCATCGGGACCGGGATCATTTCGATGCCGAGGTCCTCGCAGATCGCGAAATGGCGGTCGTAGCCGGGGCACGGGCAGAGGAATTTGACGGCGGGAAGACGTCCCCACGGCGTGTGGCCGTGCGTGCCGAAGACCCAGTGGCGCACGATCGTGTCGTACATCATGTTCAGGCTGGAGTTGCCGCCGATCATGAGGCGGTCGCGCGGGATGCCGAGCAGCTCGGAGAAGAGCTTGCGCGCCTCGTGGATGCCTTCCAGACAGCCGTAGTTGCGCGCGTCGATGCCGCCCTCGACCATGTAGCCGTCGAGGCGATCCAGGATGCCGTTCGTCAGGTCAAGCTGGCTGCCGGAAGGTTTCCCGCGGGACATGTCGAGCTTGAGGTTGCGGGCCTTATATCCGGCATACTGGCGTTCAAGGTCGGCCTGAATCTCCCTCAGGCGTTCCGCGGACTGTTCGGTATAGTTATCCATCTCTGGGACAGGGTCCTATGCTGCATTGATTGAATTTTAGACAAAACCTATTACTATACAGCATATTTCACAAAATTTCAAATCGTTTGCCGGAAAAAAACGCGTTTTTCAGGCGGAAAAAAGAGGAAATGAGGACGGCGGACAGGCTCAGTAGAGCGAATCCTGCCAGTGGGACGCCAGCTCCGGATTGCTGCGGCGAAGCTTCTCGAATACGCTGTTCTCGATCTGGCGGATGCGTTCGCGGCTCAGATGGAACTCCTCGGCGATCTGCCGGATGCTCATCGGCTCATAGCCGTCCAGACCGAACCGCATCTGAATGAACTTGCGGTCGCGTTCGGGGAGCCCGTCGACGGCCCTGTGCACGACGTCGCGCAGGAACTGGAACGACAGGTGCAGTTCCGGGTTGAAATCGTCGTTGTCGGCGGGCGTGCCGAAGCGGTCCTCCTGCGTGATCTCGGAATCCTCGGACAGCGCATTGGAGTGAAGCGGAGCCTGAAGCGAAATCTGCTGGCGCGCCATCTGCCGGATGGCGTGGATGCGGGCCTTCGGCATTTCGAGCTCGGCGGCGAGTTCCTCCACGGTCGGCTCCTCGCCGAACCGTTTGACGTATGCCTGTTCGGCGCGGTTGATGCGCGAGATGGTCGCGAGCATGTGCTGCGGGATGCGGATCACGCGGGTCTGACGCGCCAGCGCGCGCATGATCTCGTGGCGGATCCACCACGTGGCGTAGGTGGAGAATTTATGGCCGAGGCTGCTGTCGAACCGGTCGAGCGCCTTCACCAGCCCGATGTTGCCCTCCTGCACGATGTCGATCAGCTGCTGAGGCTGGTTGCAGGACTGTTTCGCGAGGCTGATCACGAGGCGCAGATGCGAATACAGGATGCGCTGGCGGAGGCGTTCCATCCGCTCGAACGCGTCCTTCATCGTCTGGAAAACCGAGAGACAGAGCGCGCGGTCGGGCATCAGGCGGCTGCGGAAAAGTTCGTCCATGGCGGGCGATTCCGGCGTGGTGCACCAGGAGGACGCGACATGGTACCACTCCATGATCTTCAGCGTGGAGACGGGATAGCGCATGAGGAGTTCGCGGGAACGCCCCCACATGGCTTCGCGGGCGGACTTTTTACTGAACTGCGAACCGGCATAAAAGTCTTTCAGCTCTTTGCGGAACGCCGCGATCTCCGACCGCCATTTCATCAGGGCGGGCAGAGCGGACGGCGGATTCGCGCGGACGGCGTCCGGCAGTTTGGATTCCACGAAGAGCGAAGTCACGTCGTCGGGCGTCCGGCAGAGGTCCACGACGCGCTCGTGTTCCTCCAGCACGAAGACGAACTGCGCCAGGCACAACCGTATCTCGTCCATCCGGGCGTCGATCTCGCCCCAGACGGATTCCGCCTCGGCGGGCGTCAGCGGCGTGCAGCCGGGATCGTACAGCTGATGAAAAACCGCTTCCTCGCTGGTCTCGAATCCGGGCGCGACGGCTTCCGGTTCCGCGGGATCGGGAACCGCCGGTTTCGCCGTTTTTGTCCGGGACTGTATCTTTCTTGCCATGGTGTCGTGCTGGTATTCGAGGGAATCAAGTTCAAAACGCGGCGGACTGCCACGTTACTGCCATAAATATAATACCAGCACTTTGGAAAGTCAAGGGCTTCTCACAATATGTGTTGATACAGTACTCGGTTACGCTCGAAGACCGCGGTATTCAGCCGGAGTCAGGACCGGCAGATAATCCGAGGAGAAATGAGACCCGTCGCGCGTCACAATGCAGTCGGCTTTCGCTTGAAGCGCCGAGAATATCTGAATCGCGTCTTCGAAGTCTTTCTGCGGGAAATCGACCGCCATTCTGAGGATGGGCGTATCAAGCGGCACAATGGTGAAAATGTTCAGGATGCACCGGATGCAGTCCAGCGCGGAGGCGGAGGGCAGGCGCTTCCGCATGATGCAGTGGATATTGTTCAGGCTGATTGCGGAGATCAGACCGACCGTTTTCCCCGTTTCGCAGTCGGACCAGATGCGGGCGGAATCCGCGAGAAACGCTTCCCGGTGCATGGTCACGTCCAGCAGGATATTGGTATCAAGGAATATCCGGTTCATTTGACATCATACCGTTCGGCGATGGCATCGGAAAGTTCGTCGCGGTAATCCCAGTCGTCGGGGACGGGTTTCACTTTCTGTGCGAGTTCCAGGACATGCTGGGTGAGCGGCGCCGGGGTGGTTTCTTCTTCCTCGTCCTCATGAATCGACGCGATATAGTGCGCGACCATGGCGGAGATGCTGGTCTTGCGGAGCTTGGATATCCTGCGCGCTTTTGCAACGACCCTGGAGTCGATGCTCAGAGTCAGTTTCGTTGTCATTCTTTTGCCTCCTTGCTGTTTTTATTTCAATGATACTATACGTGTCAAAAACAAAATATCAAGTGAGAATCAAACAAAGTACGTATATTTTCTTAGAAAAAGATACGTATGTCTGCCAGCCACGTTGATTGACGGAGCACACGGATGCTTTTTTTCACAGCTCGTCGCCGTGTGCGACAAGCCCGCCGAACAGATAGACAACCGCCGCGCCCTTTATCACCCAGGAACAGGGCGTCGTAATCAGGATGTCCGTGACGGCCGCCGAGGGAAGCCAGAAATATTTCCAGCAGTAGCCGAGCGCTCCGATCGGGTCTTCGTTGTCCCGTTTCGCCTCATCCTCGAATTCATCCGCGAACACGTGGAGGCTGTTGGCGAAAACATCGTCGCGGGTCAGCATTTCATAGCGGGAGCCGTCCTGAGCATACGGAAACAGCAGGAGCGCATTGTAAATCGGTTCCAGACGGATCACGCACGGTCCGGACAGAACCGGCAGGTCGTCCGGATGCACATGCATGCGAAGCGTGTCGTCCGGCCGAACAAACGGCAGGCGTGTTGCGGAAAGAACGGTTCCGTCCCGTATGAGTTCCACGGGATTGTCGAACTGGTTTTCGCCCGGCATCCACTCACGCAGGAAGTTGTGGGCGCGAAGCGCGGCGGGATCGGGAACCGCTTCAAAATGAACGCGGATCAGGTTCTCCGGGACGGGTTCCAGCGGGATACGCTTCTCAAACGGCTTGTATGTATTCCAGGACACGTCGAACGCGGTGAGGAACGGCCATACATAGTGCTTTGTCTGCTTTTTGCCGGAAAACACGATCTCGCTGCAGTCGGGGGAATACTCGTAATGACGGTTTGTGATGCTTGCTTTTTCGGAACCGAGGCGATTCCACGTCTTTTCGGTCATCGTCCAGCAGCAGCCGGTGCAGAAGAATCCCGCCGCCATGACGAGCACGGCGAAGAGGAGATTGCGGATCAGCGTCTTTTTCCAGTTCATTGTCTTGCTCCTTTGTACGTCGCGGCCGGGGCGACGGTGTTATTGGATCGATGCTCCGACGGCCATATATCCGAGGTAGTAGTAAAAAGACATGGGGACCGTTGCGGGCAGGAACGCCACGTCCAGGACGAATGCAGGCGGCAGCATGACCGTTTTCCAGAGGGTCGCGCCGAACGAGGGGAACCGGTCCCCCATGAGGCGTTCGTATTCGATCATGCGCGCTTCCTCCTGTCCTTCCAGGAACGGATAATAATACCGGAGTTCCTCGCGCTGGTCCCATTCCTTTGCCGCCTGATACAACATCTCGTGCCGTTGATCGTATGGATCGTATGTGGAGCCGCCGACGCTGCTCAGAATGACTCTGCAGAAATCGAAATAAGAGGGGATCTTTCCTCTTTTCGCTTCACGCGCTTTATATTCTTCCCGGTAGATCCGGTCCAATTCCCCCAGCCATTCCCGGTAGGGATTCGGCCGCGAGGAGCAGGGCGCGACGGTCAGGAGTTCGTAGCTGCGGCCGTCCAGGGAACGCGAAAGCGGGATCATGAGGCGCAGCTCGCCCGCCATTTTCGCTGGCGCGGGCGATCCGGCCTGCACGTCCTTGTCCGCCGGGAGTTCTCCGGTTTCGTTCTTCGGAATCAGGCGGACGCGGAACGGCTGGGACAAAGTATATTGTTCTTCGGGACGGGTCCTGAGATGAAGCGTTTCGTCCGCCTGTAACGGAAGCGATTCGACCTCGATGTCGAATCTGTCGTTGGGGATCATGTTTTCGGTCGTGTCATGCCAGTATTTCTGCGCGTCGGGATCCTCTTCCACGATCAGGCGGCAGCGCATCAGGTTTTCCGGCAGGGGGTCGAGCGGGATGCGTTCCTTCCACGTCGATCTCGACTGTAATCCGAGGGAGGAACGGGTTGTTATCCTTGAGCTCGTGAGGATGATCTCGTCCCGGTCGGGCGACAGTTCGTATTTGGGAGAGTCGAAATAGGATTTGCTTGCGCCGAATTTGCTGTTCAAAACGTATGCGGAGCAGCATCCCGTCAGGCAGACGCCGACCGCGCAGAACAGGATAAGCAGGGTGATATGGATGAAACCGATGTCCCGGACAGTTATTATCTTTTTGACCATTGTCTTGCTCCGTATGATCATGTTGCTGTCATACTATATCACAATAATCCGAAAAAACAACCTAAATCAAAAAAAGCAGAGGATTACGAAAAAAGCGGCGCAAAAGGTTTATGACGCGTCTACAGGATTTCGACGGGGTTCTCAAACAGCTCAGGATGTTCCTGATACAGCTGGCAGTCAGGAGAAACAAGAGATACTCTGCGCCGGAGCAGGACAGTAAGCTCATTTAGAAACGCGACTTGATCAAAAAGAGAAAAAGGCCGGGTCGGTTCGAAAAGAAACTCCAACTCCGAATCGTAGTTCTCGGAACGACCGGCGATTTCTCCAAACACCTTGAGCGATTTTATATGGAAGCGTCCGGCTATTTCCCTGATTTCAGCTTGATTGCGAAGCAGAAAATCAAGAGCATGTTCCTGTGATTGATCGAATTGCCGTTTTGCGCTCAGAAATTCGGGAATCTCTTTGATCTGCTTCAATGCCAAAGGCACATCCTCCCGGGCAATCGACCAGACGACGTCCAGATCGATCCCGAAATAATGATGCGAGAGCAGGTCGCGGAACTTCGCCATATAGGACCAGTCGACATCCGGATACTTTTCCCGGAAGTCCTGGGATAAATTCTTGACGGCTTCCCCGATGATCTCAAATTTGCGTTCGATGGCGTCCTGACGCATTTTCTCGGAAAAGAATTCCGCTTGGCCGTCCGCGGTATAGGTGACGATGTCATTCAGCGCTTCGTAAATATGCAGAAGGAACGTACCGTCGGACCGCATTTTCATAAAAGGACGGCCTCTTTAAGTACGGTGCTCCGGATGAACGGGCTGAGTCCGTTTTTGGAAACGACGTCGACGCTGCATCCCAGGAGCTTTTCGAATCCGTCCTGAAGCCCGAGCAGGTCGCGGAAGGAAACGCCTTTCTGCAGTTCCACAAGAAGGTCAATGTCGCTGCCGGGAGTCTCCTCTTTGCGGGCGCAGGAACCGAACACATAGACCCTGTCGGCCTTGTGCTGTCTGGCGATTTCGTAGATTTCGCTTCTCAAACTGCGCAGTCTGTCGAGCTGGCACATGGTTTGTCTCCTGCGTTAAAAAGAAAGCTTCCTGTTCATTGTCTATAATTTACGCCCGGAACAGGAAAAAGTCAAATCATATTCGGGATTTCTTTCAGCTCCATGTCTTTTTCCAGGCTGAATATATCGCACCTTATTGAAAAAAGCAAGGGAGACCTTCGCGGCCTTACCGCGCGACGTAGCGGCGCTCCATGCGGCCGCCGAACGAACAGAGGATGTCGTAGACGTGCGTGCCTTTGAGCTTCGCCCATTCCTCGGGGGAAACGGTCTCGCCCATGTCGGAACCGATGAGCGTGACGATCTCGCCCTGGTCGGGGAGTTCGCCGCCGAGCGGAGCCAGCGAGACCATCATGTAGTCCATGCAGACGCGTCCGAGCACGGGGCAGCGGTATCCGCGGATCAGGATCTCGGCCTGATTGGAAAGCTGGAGCGGGAGGCCGTCGGCATAGCCCGCGGAAATGAGCGCGATGTCGGTGTCCTCCGGGAGCGTGTACGTGCATTCGTAGCCGACGTTGTGGCCTTTCGGGAGACGGCGGACGGCGATCACGTGCGAATAGCAGGAGACGACCGGTTCGAGGCTGGAAGCGAGCTTCGGATCGGGGGAGAACCCGTACAGCGAAAGTCCGGTGCGGGCGCAGTTGTAGGGCGTCCGGACCGATTCGTGCAGGCAGCCGATGGCATCGCTGTTCGCGAAATGCACGTTCGGGATCATGATATGGCGTTCGGCGACGGCGTCCAGCACATAACGGAACAACCGGAGCTGTTCGCGCGTCATGGGGTGGTCGATCTTGTAGCCGACGGGGAAATGCGAGAAGATGTCGGTGCAGCGGATATTGGGGAGCGCGGCGATCTTCGCGATGGCGTCCGGGGCCTCTTCGGGGAGCAGGCCGAGGCGCCCCATGCCGGTGTCGAGCTTGATCATCACGTCGAGCGTGCGGCGCTGGCGGACGGCCTCCTCGCTGAGCATCCGCGCGACTTCGAGCGAAGGGATGCTCGGGACCATGCCGAAATGCACGACGTCCGCGATCTCGGTGTTCAGCAGAGCGCCGAGCAGACGGACGTTTTTTCCGAAGGAGATGATCTTGAGGGCTTCCGAAGGAGTCGCCACGCAGAACGTCGGGGCGTAGTCGCAGAGCGACCGCGCGACCTCGACCGCGCCCAGGTTGTAGGCGTCCGCCTTGATGACCGGGAAGAGCGCGGCGGGCGAAATCGACCGTGCGAGCGTACGGTAGTTGCGCTGCAGTGCGCCGAGGTCGATTTCGAGCCAGATTCTGTCGGGCATGATCCGGAGTCCCCCTCTGCGTCAGATCACTTGTGGTATTCCTGCAGGGACTTGGGTTCCTTGTCGGCGTTCGCGCGGACAGCCTCGATGCCGATCGCGGTCGCGTTGGCGGCGGCGATGGTCGTCATGTACGGGATGCGGTTCTGGATGGCGCTGCGGCGGATGTAGCTGTCGTCGACTTTGCCTTCACGTCCGATCGGCGTATTGATGATGAGCTGGATCCTGTTGTTCTTGATCATGTCGAGGATGTCGGGACGGCCTTCGCCGAGCTTGCAGACGACGGTGTTCGGGATGCCGTTCTCGCTGAGGAACGCGGCGGTGCCCTCGGTGGCGAGGATCTCGAATCCGAGCTTCTGGATCTTCTGCGCGATCGGGAGCAGGTACTTGCGGTAGTGGCGGCTGACGGAGATCAGCACGGTGCCTTCGGTCGGCAGGCTGCAGCCGGAAGCGGCTTCCGCCTTGAAGAACGCGGTGCCGAAGTTGTCGGCGATGCCCATGACTTCGCCCGTGGCGCGCATTTCCGGGCCGAGGATCGGGTCGACTTCCGGGAACATGTTGAACGGCAGGACGGCCTCCTTGACGGCGACGAACGGGGTCTCGCCGGTCTTCGGGAGCTTGAAGTCGGCGATCTTCTTGCCGAGCATGAGTTCGGTGGCGACGCGAGCCAGCGGGACGCCCGTGACCTTGGAGATGATGGGCACGGTGCGGGAGGCGCGCGGATTGGCCTCGATGATGTACACTTCATCCTCGCAGATGGCGTACTGGACGTTCATGATGCCGTCGACCTTGAAGTCCTTCGCGATCTTCGCGGTGTATTCCTCGATGGTCTTCTGGTGCTTCGCGGGGATGGTGATCGGCGGGATGGTGCAGGCGGAGTCGCCGGAGTGGATGCCGGCGAGCTCGACGTGCTCCATGATGGCGGCTACGTAGGTCTCGTTGCCGTCCGCGATGGCGTCGACTTCGCACTCGATGGCGTTGTCGAGGAAACGGTCGATCAGCATCGGGTATTCGGGGCTGACCTGGAGGGATTCGACGGCGTAGCGCCGGAGCGTGGCTTCGTCGTAGATGACTTCCATGCCGCGGCCGCCGAGCACGAAGGACGGGCGGACCATGACGGGATAGCCGATCTCGTTGGCGATCTTCACGGCCTCTTCGAGAGACTTGCTGGTGGCGCTGCGCGGCTGGAGGATGTTCAGGGCGATCATGCGCTCGCGGAAGTATTCGCGGTCTTCGGCGAGGCGGATGCCTTCGGGCTGGGTGCCGAGGATGTTCACGCCGTTGTCCTTGAGTTCCTGCGCGATGTTGAGCGGGGTCTGGCCGCCGAACTGCACGATCACGCCGTAGGGTTTTTCCTTGGCGTAGATGGAGAGCACGTCCTCGGTCGTGAGCGGCTCGAAGAAAAGCTTGTCGCTGGTGTCGTAGTCGGTGGAGACGGTCTCGGGGTTGCAGTTGACCATGATGGACTCGTAGCCGTTGTCCCGGAGCGCGAACGCGGCATGGACGCAGGTGTAGTCGAACTCGATGCCCTGGCCGATTCGGTTCGGGCCGCCGCCGAGGATCATGATTTTCTTATTTGCGGAGACTTCGACCTCGTCCGGCACGGGCTGGTAGGTCGAGTAGTAGTAGCAGGCGTTCTCGACGCCGCTGACCGGGACCTTGCAGTAGGCCGCGACCACGCCGAGCTTGATGCGGCGTTCGCGGACGGTGCGTTCGCTGACGGAGAAGAGCTTGGCGAGGTATTTGTCGGAGAAGCCGTCGCGCTTGGCGCGGATGAGCATGTCGTCCGGGAGGGACATGAAGCTGAACTTCTGGAGTTCGCCTTCGAACTGGGCCAGCTCGGCCATCTGCTCGATGAAGTAGCGCGTGATGAAGGACATGCCGACGACCTCGTCGACCGTGCCGCCGCGGCGGAGGAATTCGTAGATCATGAAGAAGCGCTTGCTGTTCGGCGTGCGGATCTTCTCGCGGAGCTGGTCCATGGAGAGGGCGGCGAGCTTGGCGTCGAGGCCCGGGCCGCTGCGGCCGATCTCGAGCGAGCGGATCGCCTTCTGGAAGGCTTCCTTGAAGTTCTTGCCGATGGACATGACTTCGCCGACGGCCTTCATCTGAGTCCCGAGGGCATCCTTCGCCTGCGGGAATTTCTCGAACGCCCAGCGGGCGAACTTGACGACAACGTAGTCTCCGCTCGGCGTGTATTTTTCAAGGGAGCCGTCGCGCCAGTACGGAATCTCGTCGAGCGTGATGCCGGTGGCGAGGAGCGTGGAGACGTGGGCAATGGGGAAGCCGGTGGCCTTCGAGGCCAGGGCGGAAGAACGCGACGTGCGCGGGTTGATCTCGATGACGACGATGCGGCCGTCCTTGCGGTTGTGCGCGAACTGGACGTTCGTGCCGCCGGTCACGCCGATGGCGTCGATGATGCGGTAGGAGTAGTCCTGAAGCTTTTCCTGGACTTCCCTGGAGACGGTGAGCATGGGGGCCACGCAGAAGCTGTCGCCGGTGTGGACGCCCATCGGGTCGACGTTTTCGATGAAGCAGACGGTGATCTTCTGGCCCTTTTCGTCGCGGACGACTTCGAGCTCAAGCTCTTCCCAGCCGAGCACGCACTGCTCGACGAGGACTTCGTGGATCAGGCTGGCGGCGAGGCCGCGCGCCATGACCTGGCGGAGTTCTTCCACGTTGTACACGATGCCGCTGCCGGTGCCGCCCATGGTGTAGGCGGGACGGAGCACGACGGGATAGCCGATGCGGGCGGCGATGGCTTCGCCTTCCTCGACGGAGTTCGCGGGAGCGGATTCGGGCACGGGCACGCCGAGGCGCGCCATGGTCTTCTTGAACTCGATGCGGTCTTCGCCGCGCTTGATGGCGTCGAGGTCCACGCCGATGACCTTTACGCCGTACTTCTCAAGGACGCCGGCTTCGGCGAGGCTGGAGGAGAGGTTCAGGGCCGTCTGGCCGCCGAGGTTCGGCAGGAGGGCGTCCGGGCGTTCGCGCTGGATGACGCGTTCCACGCCCTGCACGGTGAGCGGTTCGATGTAGGTGTGGTCCGCCATGCCGGGGTCGGTCATGATGGTGGCAGGGTTCGAGTTGACGAGCACGACCTCGTAGCCGGCCTTGCGCAGCGCCTTGCACGCCTGGGTGCCGGAATAATCGAATTCACAGGCCTGGCCGATGATGATCGGGCCGGAGCCGATGATGAGGATTTTCTTGATGTCTTGCCGCTTCGCCATTGTGTCTTCTCCGTGTTTTGTCGTTGGCTTATTCGCAAAAAAACAAATTGAAATAATATGCCATAATTTCTCTATATTTCAAGCGCGGGACGTGTTTTTTCACGAAAAAAGGCGGTCTCCCGCAGAGGGGGAGACCGCCGGTGACTTTCGTCGGAAAAAAGGTCGGAGAGTTTGCCTTCCCGAGCTCAAGCGCAGCTGAGAGCACTATCGCAGGGGAGGGCTTGCCTTCCTTACTTCTTGAGGGCTTTCTGGCCTTTCTTCAGGGACTCGAGCACGGAGTAGTAGCAGGGCTTCGGATCGAGGTTGTTGTCGAAGATGAGGGGCTGGCCGCCGCGGAGCCAGGACCAGCTGTCGCCGATACCCCAGAGGGTGACCGCGTAGATGCTCTCATGATACTTCACGAAGAGGTCGAAGATCTGGCCGTAGCGCTTCGCGAGCGCGTCGGCGGAGCTGTCGGCGTTGCCCTGAACGCTGTCGTCGCGTTCGAGGCCGCGTCCGCTGTTGCGGAAACCGTTGCGGGTGTTGATGTCCATTTCGGAGATGATGATCTTGCAGCCGGTGGCGGCATAGGCCTTGAACGCGGCTTCGATGGTCTCGATGGACGGATCGTCGTTGCTCTGCCAGTGGGCCTGCATGCCGATGGCGTCGATTCTGACGCCCTTGGCCTTGAAGTCGTTGACCATCTTCACGACGGCCTGCACCTTGCCGGGCTTGTACATATTGAAGTCATTGTAGACCAGGAGCACTTTTTCCTCGCCGAGTTCCTTGGCGACCTTGTCGGCGATGCGGAACGCCTGTTCCATGTAGTCGTCGCCGATGTTCTGGCGCCACGGGGAGAAGCCGCGCGGACGGCCATCGTCTTCGAAGCACTCATTGCAGACGTCCCAGCTCTGGATTTTGCCTTTCCAGTGCGTCATGAGGGCGCGGATGTGGTTTTCGAGGCGGGCCAGGACGACTTCGCGCATCGGACGGCCGTCGTTGGGGTTCTGGAAGACCCACTGCGGGGTCTGGCTGTGCCAGAGGAACGTGTGGCCGTGGACCTTCATGCCGTACTTCTGGGCGAATTCGACGAGGGTGTCACCGGCGCGGTAGTTGAACTGGCCTTCCTGCGGCTCCGTGGCGTCGAACTTCATTTCGTTCTCGCAGGTCAGACGGTTGAAGTCCTGCGCGAGGATGTCGGAGGCGATGAGGTCGCTGAACGCACGGGTCGGGGCCGCGTTGCCGATCAGGAAGAGACCTTCGGCGGCGTCGCGGAGACGGGTGGGTTCATCGGCGGCCTGAGCCTGGAACGCGAGGGCGCCGAGGCAGATGCCCGCCACGATGGCGGAGACGGATTTCATGGAGATAGACATTTTGTTTTTGTCCTTATGTTAGGGTTGCGTTGATGGGATTGTCCGAATCATTTGAACTGGTACCAGTCGAGCAGAGCAGTGCTTTCGACCGGCTTGGGACCCGCGGCCTGCTGCTGGCCGCCCTGCTGTCCGGGGC
>JAEEQN010000028.1 GCA_016285345.1 Victivallales bacterium
GGCTGAACCTGACCGGCAGCCGCGCCGCCGGCACCGCCGCGGCCTGCGCCGCCACGATTGCCACGGGCACCGCCGCGGCCTGCGCCGCCGTTACCTTGTCCCTGCGCAAAAGCAACACTGCCCGTAAGGGCCAGCGCCAGGATAGCAACTGTCATCTTGTTCATAGTTCCGTTCCTTTCAAAAATGTATTTGGTTTGGTTAGTTGTAATGCGAGGTATCGCTACAGATTAACGAAACCTTTTTGCGTTTTATTGTGTATTCCGCCAAAAAAAAGCTGTTTTTTAGAGCTTTTTTCGTTTTTCGGTTTTATCCATTCAGTTTTATGTGTTTTTTATCTTCAGGCCAAGTGCCCGGGGCGGGACTCGAACCCGCATGGTTGCCCGACAGATTTTAAGTCTGTTGCGTCTGCCATTTCGCCACCCGGGCGCGATTTTCTATAAATGTAGCACTGCGCATGGAAAAATCAAGAGCTTTTCGTAATTCCAAATGTTTTTTTTTAGGGAAAGCTTGCTGTTGTTTTAGGTTTTAAATCACTTTTTCTTGTTTTTGGCTTTTTTCGCCTGTTTCCGTGCATATTCAAAACCGATTTGGGACAGGGGCATTCTCCATGCAACAACGAAAAAACCGCCATATCTAAAACACTTCCTTTCTTGTTCAGATCCGCAAATCACAAAAAAGAGAGCAGGCCGGGTTGAAAAATGCGTGCATGGGGGATATGTTATTTAGGAAATATTTTCGCGCCCGCGCATATTCGCCGCTGTTCAACCTGCCGTAAAACACAAGGATCCGACGTTGCACAAGATTCTCGCCTTTTTTCTGCTGATCGTTCTCTCCGGCATGTTTCATCCGGTTTTGGACGCTGCGCCGAAGAGACTTACGATCCTTCAAACGACCGACATCCACGGAGCAATCGGAGACGAAAAGAGTCCGGGACTGCTCCAGATCGCCGGAGCCGCCGAGCATATCAAGCCCGACCTCTGGATCGACTGCGGCGACCTCACGCAGGGGTCTTTTTCGTCTACGATCGACGACGGCGCGTCCATGGTGGAGGGGATGAACATGGCCGGGTGCGACGTCTGGGTGCCGGGCAACCACGATTTCGACTATGGTGTTGAGACACTTGCAAAACACATCGATATTTTTCGCGGGACGTCGCTGGCGGCCAACATGAAGTCGAACGTGTTTCCGATGAAAACCGCCGCATGGAAGATGTTCGAGCGGCAGGGCGTGAAAATCGCCGTGATCGGCATCGTGCCGCCGTATCTCGGGCTTTGGATCGAACCGGGAAAACTGACCGGACTTGAACTGGAATCGCCGGATGCCGCGCTTGAACGCGTCATGCCGGAGGTCATGGCGGCGAAACCGGACGTGATCGTGCTCGCCATTCATCTGGGCGAGTTCATCGCGGGCCGTCTCAACCCGGACGGCAAACTCCGCGGCATGGCCTCGCTGTCCGCGCAATTCCCGCAGATCGACCTGATCCTGGCGGGCCATTCGCACCAGACGGAACCGGGAAAACGGCTGTATCCGGGCGCGTGGTTCGTGCAGGCACCGCCGCTCGGAGCCGGATGCGCACAGATCACGGTCGAGGTCGATCCCGCCGCGAAAGGCGACAAAGTATTGTCCGTAACCTCGAAAATCATCGAGGGCAAGGGGCAGCCGGAATCGAAGAAACCGCTCCCGATCCTCGATCCGATTCGGAAACAGGCCGCCGAAACCGGACGCAAACCCGTCGCGAAGCTCGATTTCGAGCTGGAACCGATGAAAAACGGGATGAAACCGAACCGTCTGGCTGAGCTGATCTGTCTCGCCATGACGGAGGCGACCGGAGCGGACGCGGCGTTCTCCGGGACGCTGTCGAACTACAAGGTGTCACCGGGGACTTTGAACGAACGCGAACTTTTCCTGCTGGCACCGTATACGGACTCCATCGAAGTGCGGAGCCTTTCTCCAGCCCAGATACGGACGATCCTGCGCGAGCTCGAAACGAAACAGAAAACGGCGGACTGCATGATGTACACAGGATTTACTACGCCGGAAGGTATCGACGGTGCGCTTGTGCTGGGCGAAACGGGGAAACCGATCCCCGAAACGGGCCGGATCAAGGTCGCATTCAACACCTACGACGCGCACGGCGCGGGCGGCCGCTATCCGAAGCTCAAGGAAATCGTGGAATCGGTCAAGCCGCCGAAGTCCAAACCGGAAGCTGACATCCGCGATGCCCTGCGCAACTGTCTTCAGAAGCACTACCCTGTTCAAAATACCACATCCGGGAGGAAACCATGAAAGTGCGAATCCTGATCTTTTTTTTCGTTTCCCTGACCGTCGTCCTGAGCGCATGCCGTTCGACCGATGAGGTCTACGATCCGTTCTTCCAGCCGACCGAGGCCGACAAGCTCACGAAGGAAGAAACCGAAAGCATCATCTGGCATGCCAAGAATTTTATCTCATCCAACAAAAGCCTCCGCCTCGGGAAAAAACACCGGCAGATGATCCAGGACAACGAACCGGTAACACGCATCGTTTACAGCGGGAAAAAACATGGCCGGATCGAGCTTGAATGGCCGATCTCGTCCGACACCGTGGTCCTGCTCTCCTCGCGCGGCGACCTGCTGTCCAAACGCCAGCCGTGGGTGCTTGAGATTCTGTCCGGCAAACAGACGGGCGGCCTGAGCGACGCCGAGCTCGAACAGTGGCGGAACGTCGACACGGCGGACGAGTTCGAAGACGACGATGCGGGCAGCGCGTGGGAAACGCTGGGCGTGGAACCGATTCCGGTCATCGAAGACAAAACAGAAGACAAGAAGGAGAAATAATACTATGGGCTCGAAAAAAAGCGATTCCGGTGTGCTTTTCAGCCGGAAACAGTTTCTCTGGCTCCTCTGGGCGCTCGTCCTGCTCCGGCTCCTTCTGAACGTCGTCGTGCCGCTCATGGACCCCTCGGAGGCGCGCTACGCGTTGATCTGCAAACTCATGACGGAAACGAATAATTTCCTCGAACCGAAGCTCATCCACGACGGCGTCCTGATGAATTTCGAGGGGAAACCGCCCCTGTACTTCCAGGCCGGAGCGGTCGCCTGCCATATCTTCGGCATCGACCTCTTCGCGGTGCGCCTGCCGTCGACGCTCTTCGCGGCGGGCCTGCTGGCGGCCCTGTACGGCACGGTGCGACGGATCAGGGACAAAAACGTCGCCAAGCTGGCCGTATTGCTCACGCTCGCCAGTCCGATTTTTTTCATGTACGCCGGGATGTGCATGACGGACATGGCGCTGGCGTTCTGCGTGTGCTCCGCCGTGTTCGCCTACATGCTGTTCGACCACGAGACCGTCCCCCGCAACAAAAGGCTCGCGAGCATCGGATTCTTCGCCGCGCTCGCGCTCGGAATGCTCGTGAAGGGGCCGGTCGCACTGGTCATGGCGGGCGTTCCGGTCTTCCTCTTCGTGCTGCTCGGGAAACGCTGGGGCGACCTCAAGCATCACGCCTGGCTCCCCGGGTTCGCCGTGTTCTTCCTGATCGCCGCACCGTGGTATATCCTGATGCAGCGGGAAAACCCGGATTTCCTGTATTATTTCTTTGTGAACGAGAATTTCAAACGCTTCCTGTTCAAGGAATACGGCGACCAGTACGGCGCGGGACGCGAGTTCTTCCGCGGGATGGCGTTGCTGTGGTTTCTGCTCTCGAACCTGCCGGGCGTACTGCTGATCCTGATCCCGCTTCTCTCGCGGGCAGGTCGCGGCAAACTTGCGGAAGTTCCGCGGAAACAGGCCCTCGCGGACGATCTGCCGCTGCTCGGATTCCTCTTCATCACGCTTTTCTGGTGTCTCACGAGCCGTGTGCTGATCACCTACGTGCTCCCGACCGTGCCGTTCTTTTCCGTCTGGCTGGCGGACCGCATGACCGCCTGGGGGTATGCCGGCAGGGAGAGATTCCGGATGGCGCTCAAGGCGGGGCTCCCCGTGATCTGGTGCGTGACCGGCATGGTGTTCGCCTCGCTGTGGATCGCGGGCAACCACTGGGTCGACAAGATGCCGGGCGATTTCTTCGAGGACGTCGCCGCGACCGTCCCGGAAGGGTATTTCTATTTATATCGGAAAGTGCCGTATTCCGCGTATTTCTACCTTGGCGACCGCGTGATCAAACATGCCGATGAACCCCCGGAGGAGAGCGAGACGGCATCCCGTCCATATTACCTCATCGGCACGAAACGTGAAATAAGGAAGTATCCGCTCAAAGGCTTCCGGCGTCCGGTCATGGAATCGGGCGTCTGGACGCTCTACGCCCCGTCGGAGTGATCTCAACCCGGCTGCATTTCCCCGTACCGTCTTTCCGCTGTTTTTTCGCGGAAAAGTTTGCATTTGCGGGGGAACTGTAGTATATTTATTTGTTTATGTCTTAACACGATATTTCTTACATAAGGAATCAAACAACATGTCAGTCAGCGTGCTCGTCGGCGTCCAGTGGGGCGATGAAGGCAAGGGTAAAATCATTGATGTCTTAACGAAAGACGCGGGAATGGTGGTCCGGTTCCAGGGCGGCAACAACGCCGGTCATACGGTCGAGATCAACGGACAGCATTTCGTGCTCCATCTGATCCCGTCCGGCATCCTGCGCCCCGGCGTGCCGTGCGTGATCGCGAACGGCGTGGTGGTCGACCCCGTCGAGCTCGTGAAGGAAATGAACATGCTCAAGTCCCGCGACATCGACGTCTCCGGGATCCAGCTCAGCACGCGCTGCCACCTCATCATGCCATGGCACAAGCTCATCGACGCCTTCAAGGAAGACTCCGCGAAGGGCGACAAGAAGATCGGCACCACGAAGCGCGGCATCGGTCCGGCATACTCCTCCAAGGCGGACCGCACCGGCATCCGCGGCGGAGAAATGCGCGACCTGGCCCGCTTCGAGAAGCATTTCCGCGACAACGCCGAAGCGTACAACCGCGAATACGTCCCGATGGGCGGCGCGGAGCTCGACGTCGAGGCCGCGTGGAAGGAAGTCCTCGCCGCGCGCGAAGTCCTGGTCCCGCACCTCGCCGATACGGTCGTCACGATCAACGAGGCCAACGCCAACGGCGTGCATGTCCTGCTCGAAGGCGCGCAGGGCGCGTTCCTCGACATCGACCACGGCACGTACCCCTACGTGACCAGCAGCAACACCACCAGCGGCGGCGCATGCACCGGCACCGGCCTGCCGCCCCGCGCCATCACCGAGGTCTGGGGCGTCCTGAAAGCCTATTCCACGCGCGTCGGCGAAGGCCCCTTCCCGACCGAGCTCTTCGACGAACAGGGCGAGTTCCTGCGCTCCCAGGGCGGCGAATTCGGCGCAACCACGGGCCGTCCGCGCCGCTGCGGCTGGCTGGACGCCGTCGCATGCCGTCACAGCTGCATGGTGAACGGCGTGGATTTCCTCGCCATCACGAAGCTGGACGTGCTTGACAAGCTCAAAGAGATCAAGATCTGCACCGCATACAAGATCGGCGACAAGACCGTCACCACGTTCCCCGAAGACGTCTGCGACCTCGCCCGCGTCGAGCCCGTCTACGAGACCATGCCCGGCTGGGAGACCTCCACGACCGGCATCCTCGACTGGAACAGCCTCCCGGTCAACGCCCAAAAATACCTGAAGCGCATCGCCGAGCTCACCGGCTCGAAGATCGGCATCGTGTCCGTCGGTCCGGACCGCAATCAGACCTTCCGCGTCTGATTCGAAGCGCCGACAGGGCAACGACACCGCAGGAGGGGGCGTCATGGCGGAAAAAAAGAAGAAACGGCGCCGGCTTTCCGGGACCGAATACGAACAGCAGAAAAACGAGGAAACGAACGCGCAGATCCTGCGTGCCGCGATCGGCCGTTTCTTCGCGCGATTCGACCTTATGCAGATCATTCCGCTGGCGCTTCTTCTGACCATCGGCATGTGCTTCGTCCACAGCACCGGCCAGCAGGTCGGCGGACACCACATTGAGCTGTTCAGCCGCCAGTGCGTTTATCTGGCGGTCGGGCTGGCGCTCTGGTTCATGTTCATCATGATGGATTACCGTTGGATCGGGCTTTCCTCCGTGGTATTCTATCCGGCGGTCATAGCAATCCTTGTGCTTGTGCTCGCGATCGGGCCGGTCCGCAACAATACCAAACGCTGGATCGACGTCGGTCCGGTCAGTCTTCAGCCGTCCGAACTCGGCAAGATGGCCGTGCTGTTCGCCGTCGCATGGCTGGCTTCGCTGAAACGCGTCAACATCAACAAGATATGGTGGCTCGGCCTGGTCGCGATCCTGACCGTGATCCCGTTCTTCCTGATCTACAAGGAACCCGACCTGGGGACAGCCATCGTGCTGATCCCGCTCACCGCGGCCATCCTGTTCGCCGCCAATCTGCGCTGGATATACATCGCCGTCATCGCCGTTTTCTGCATCGGCGGCCCCATCATCGCCTACAACAGCCCGATCCTGAAAAACTACCAGAAAAAACGCATCGACATGTTCATAAACCCCGAAGGCGACCGTTACGGCGGCGGCTGGAACGTGATCCAGGCGGAGATCGCGGTCGGCACTGGCGGCATGACGGGCAAAGGCTACCGCCAGGGTACGCACACCATGCTCGGCTACCTGCCGCCGAAAGTCGCCGACTCCGACTTCATTTTCCCCGTCATCGCCGAGGAAACCGGATTCGCGGGCACGTTCTCCCTGATTCTGCTTTATGGATTGCTGTTGTTTTCCATCCTGCGGACGGCGCTGCTGGCGTCCGACCTCTTCGGACGGTATCTGTGTGTCGGCATCGCGGCCATCCTCATGACGCATGTTTTTATTAACATCGGCATGTGCATCCGTCTGGTCCCCGTGACCGGATTGCCGCTGCCGTTTATCAGTTACGGCGGCACATTCCTCGTGGCCATGCTGTGTTATCTCGGCATCGCGCAGAGCGTCTACGCGCACCGGAACGACCCGTCAAGGCTGGATCTGAACAACTGATCCATTCTTTCTTTTAATCTGCTTGAAACAAGGAAGTTGCCATTCTATTTGTCAGATTTGACGGATTGACGGATGGAAATGACGGATACACCGTCAATTCCTTGATTTTCAGCGAATTTCGCACGCAAGGACGGGACGGAACCCGACCGCCGTGTCGCTCTCGTTCGGCGGCATGAAAAAGCGGTATGCCGAACGCAGTTTTTTCGGATCCATGCCCCAGTCGCCGCCGCGGATCACACGGCACGCAGTCTCGGTGGTCCAGGTGCCCGCGTCAAACGGACGGTACCGCGTGAACCCGACGCTGACCGGGTCGCGTTTGACGGAATCCGCGCCCGCCATCGCGGGATCGGAATACGCCTTCGGGTCGTACCAGTCGTAACACCATTCGGCGGCGTTGCCGGACATGTCGTAAAGCCCCCAGGCATTCGGCTGAAAACTCCCGGCGGGGGCGGCGACGCGGTGTCCGTCGTCGTCCGCGGCCCCGGAAATCGGCGGCAGCCGCCACTGGAACCGTTCGGCTGATTTGAAATCCAGCCCGTTCGCATACTTCGCGCCCTCGTTCCCGAACTCGTCCCCCCAGTAATAATTGGTCGACGTCCCTGCGCGGCAGGCGTATTCCCATTCTGCCTCGGTAGGCAGGCGGTATTCGTATCCGGACGGCAGACGTCCGGCGGCGCGTTCGAGCTCCGTGAGCTTGCGGCAGTACATGACGGCCTGGTCCCAGCGCACGCGGACGGCGGGCTGCGACGGAAGATTGAGGCGGAAATCGCCCCATTTGGACGAATTGAAACCGGGGATCAGCATCTGGATTTGCCGGTTCGTGACCTCGGTCCGCGCGATCCAGAAGGGATGTGTGATCGTGATTTCGCGGACAGGCATCTCGTTGTCCATCGACCCGCCCATTCTGAACTTGCCGGCCGGGATTCCGACCATGTCGAGGTACGCCGACGGCACGATGAAATCCGCGCCGGGCTGTTCCGCTTCGGGGGGCAGCGTTACGCTCGCGAGACGCGCGATCTCAGAGGCATCGCGCCGGTTGGCCTGTTCGGCGTCATGGAGCTCATTCCGGGGCAGGAGCGGCATTACATTTTCGGCACGGACATTCATGATGCGGACCAGGAGCGCCGCGCGGTCATGCGGCGAAAGCGAAGATTCGGCGAGGTCGGATTCGAGCTTGGCGAGATTCCGTTTCGCCTCGGCCAGACGTTTCGCTATCGCGCCGGATTCCGCGCGCCAGGAAATGACGCTGTACGCAAGGAACGCCCCGACGCAGAGCACGAACAGCACCATGAATATCTTGAAAATGCGCATCTTCGCCTCCTCGTGCTGGAGTTCAGCGCGGAGACGCATCGTGCTTGCGCCGGTGCTTCCGGGCGGAAAGAACGGTTTCGCCTTGCCGGAAGCGGCGGGGCGGGATGTATCGTCGGATTTCGGATTCATGTTTGAGAAGCCTTGTTGAGCCGTGAACGTGAGGAAGCGGGCGGTGTTGCGTCGTCCGCAGGGGTAATATAGCACAAAAACAGAAAAAAATCGAATGAAAAAGATGAAAAAACGGGGATTATGCTGTATATTGTATGCTGGACTATGTTTTATAACCGGATCCGGATCTATGGAAAACTCGTTTGACGTCATCGTGATCGGCGGAGGTCATGCCGCCTGTGAAGCCGCGGCGGCCTCCGCGCGGCTCGGCGCGCCGACCCTGATGCTCACCATGAATCTGGATCACATCGCGCAGATGAGCTGCAATCCGTGCATCGGCGGCATCGCGAAGGGACACCTCGTGCGCGAGATCGACGCCCTCGGCGGCCTCATGGGAAAGATCGCCGACGCCGCGTCCATCCAGTTCCGCATGCTCAACCGGGCGAAGGGCCCCGCCGTATGGTCCCCGCGCGCCCAGTGCGACAAGACCTGCTATCAGCGCGCGATGAAGCACATGCTCGAGCTGACGCCGAACCTCACGATCCGCCAGGAGGAGGCGGTCGATTTCGTCACGGACGGCGATGCCGTCGCGGGAGTCGTCACGCGCCTCGGAAACACATACAAATGCAAAGCCGTCGTCGTGGCGACGGGGACGTTCCTGCACGGCCTGCTTCACTACGGGCTCACGCATTTCTCCGGGGGGCGTTCCGGCGATCCCGCCTCGGACCTGCTGCCGGAAGCCATCCGCGACCGCCTTGGACTGAAGATGGGCCGCCTCAAGACCGGCACGCCGCCGCGCGTGCTCGGCAGTTCCGTGGATTTCAGCCGCATGGACGTTCAGCCGTCGGACACCGACCTGGAGGAACATTTCTCGCATTTCGGCATTGAGGACGTCACGCCGCAGGTGAGCGAACACAACCTGGACTGCCGCATCACGTGGACCACCACCGCCACGGCCGACCTCGTTCGCGCCAACCTCGACAAAGCCCCGATGTACAACGGCCTGATCGAGGGCATCGGCACGCGCTACTGCCCCTCGTTCGAGGACAAGGTCGTGCGGTTCCCCGACCACGAACGCCACCTCATCTACCTGGAACCCGAGGGCGAGGCCACCGACGAATACTACGTGAACGGGATTTCGACCAGTCTGCCGCCCGAAGTGCAGGAGGGCATGCTGCGTTCCATCCCCGGCCTCGAACACGTCCGCTTTCTGCGCTACGCCTACGCCATTGAATACGATTATGTCGAACCCGCCCAGATGGACCGCACGTTCGCCGTGCGCGCCTGGCGAGGGCTGTACCACGCAGGGCAGATCAACGGCACGAGCGGATACGAGGAGGCCGCCGCGCAGGGGCTCGCCGCCGGACTGAACGCCGCGCGGTTTGCCGCCGGGCTGGACGGCGTAGCGTTCGGACGCGACGAAGCGTATCTGGGCGTGATGGCGGACGACCTGGTGACGAAGGAGATCAGGGAGCCGTACCGGATGTTCACCAGCCGCGCGGAATACCGGTTGAGGCTGAGGCAGGACAACGCCGACCTCAGATTGTGCCGGAAAGCCCATGAACTCGGATTGCTTTCCGACGCGGATTTCGACAAGTTCACGCGCTACGAAAACCGTCTGCTCGAACTCGAAGCCGCCGCACGCGCCGCATCCATGCCGGGAGGCGGGTCCGCGTGGGAACGTCTTCGCATCGCGCAGGGCGACCTGAACCTGAATGAGTTGCCCTTCGAGCCGGAACTGATCGGCCTTGACCTGAACGATCGCACCGACCGCCGCGCCGTCCGCGAGCTCGCGGTGCAGGCGCATTACGAGGGGTATCTGCGGCAGGAGGAGGACTCCATCCGGCATCTGCACGGGCTTGAGGCGTGGGCGATTCCCTCCGACATAGATTATTCAACTCTCCCCGGCCTCAAAAACGAGACCCGCCTCAAACTCGCACGCATCCGGCCCGCCACGCTCGCGCAGGCATCGCGCATCGACGGCATGACTCCGGCGGAAATCGGACTTCTGCAGGTGCTGCTCGCCCGCAGGAAACGCGAACAGGAATCGAACGCGGAAAAGGATAAACGGCCATGAGCGAAGAAGACGTTCATCCTAAGGAAAACGAAGTACGCCGTGAGCCCGGCGCATGGTCGCGTCTCTGGGCGATCCGCTACGCCCGCGTGCCGATCCTGATCTGCGCGTTGTTCTTCGTTTTCGCGCTCGGCTCGGAATGCTACGCCATATACTGCAATAAAACCGGCACGACCCCCATTTACCAAGTTCAGAATCCCGAACTCCGCAACCACGCCCCGATGAAGGGGCACATCCTCGGGACAGACTACCTCGGCCGCGACGTGCTGCTTCGGGCGGTCTTCGCCACGCGCACCGCTGTGAAAGTCGGTATCGTGGCCTCGCTGATCTCGTCGGTAGTCGGCGTCGCACTGGGGCTGATCGGCGGGTATTACGGCGGTAAGACGGACGCGGTTGTCTTATGGATTTACAGCACGTTCGCGTCCATTCCCTCATTGTTGTTCATTCTGGCGTTCGCCCTGCTCGTCTCGAAGGGCTTCCTCAGCGCGCCGCTCGAAGCCGCGTTTCAGGCGTTCAGCCGCGCCATGAACACGGAGCCGGGCATGATGGCCGTTTACCTCGGGATCGGCCTCACCGGCTGGGTGCAGCTCTGCCGCGTGGTGCGCGCGGAAACGCTCCGCCTGAAGACGCGTCCCTACGTGACCGCCGCCCGTTCGCTCGGCGTGAACGACCGGGGCATTCTGCTCCGCCACATCCTGCCGAACCTGATGCACCTCGTGATCGTGTACTTCACCATGCGGTTCGCGTCCGCGGTGATGACCGAGGTGATCGTGAGCTATCTCGGCCTCGGCGTGAAGTTTGAGCCGAGCTGGGGACTGATGATTTCCAACGGACAGTCGCTTTTCTGGCGCGGCGCGTGGTGGGAGATCGCCGCCGCCACCGGATTCATGTTCGTGCTCGTGCTCGCGCTCAACATGACAGGCGACGCCCTGCGCGACGCCCTGGATCCGCGCCACACATCAGGCAAATAATGACCCCAACATGCCGATCCGGCATGACCTTCCTGATTGAATAGAGATTCCCTTCATCAAAAACGAAAAAAGCTTTTCCCCCGTTCAAAAGGATGTACCCGGATTGGAAAGACACGGGGTGCGGCACAAGCTCAAAAGGCAGCTGTTTTTGCGGCGGAACGACACGTCGAAGAAGCCTGCCTGTTCCAGGAATTCTTTCAGCTGCTCGGGAGAGTACGGGGTCATACCCTCGACGACACGCGTCCAGACGGAATCGGCGGACGTGATCTCAAGGAGGATCGCGAACAGTCCGCCCGGTTTCAACACCCGTTTTACTTCCTGGAGGCACTGAGGCAGCGTCGGCCAGAAATAGACCGTCTCCACCGCCGTCACCAGGTCGAATGTCCCGTCATTGTAAGGAAGCTCCGCGGCTGAGCCTTGCCGTACGAATACGCGAGAATTGAGCAGGCCGGCATTCACCTTGCGCGCTTTCGCCACGCTTTCTTCGGAGATGTCGATGCCATGCACGACGGCGCCTTTGCTCCGCTTGAGCAGACGCTGAAGCGTGCGTCCGCCTCCGCAGCCCACGTCGAGAATCGTCCACCCGTCCTGAAACGGAATGCACCCCAGTCCCCAGTTCGTCAGCGGCGCATGCCCGAAGTTCATCATCGAGAGCATCACGCGTCCCATCGCACCGCGCGGATGGGCGCAGTTGGAAAAGATACTTGTCAGCAGGGATGTCCTGTGTTCGTTTCCCATTTGTCGTTCTCCCGTTTTTTTTGACTCGGCATGTATCAGCCGGATTATCCTGCGTTATGACAGCGTTTTCGGTTTTTTGTGAGACCGGACCCAGATGTTTTCCGCAAGCGAGGTCGGCACATCAAATGTGTTGCCTGATACGGTCACGCGGACGGTGGACCGGTCAAGCGAGAATCCCTCCACGGTCATTTCATCGCCTGTCTTGAGTGGCGTTTTTACTTCCGATTCAATATTACGCCCGAACTTCTCCGCGACGGCCTTTTCGCCGGGGACGCACTCGGAAAGGACCTTGAATCCGGGTTGCGCCAGTGCCTCGGTCAGATAGACCTGCAGCGCGTGAGCATCGGTGCGCTTGCCGATGGCTTCGGAAAAAAGCACGAACCTGCGGATGGTGTCCGCGTCCACGATGTGCTCCAGACGGCACGCCGTTTCCGAAGCCTTGTCCTGCGGCAGGCCGAGGATTTCGGAAAAGAACCGTTTCAGGATGCCGTGACGGCGTATCACGTCGCGGGCGATCAGGCGGCCCTTCGCCGTGAGCTGGACCGGATAATGTGTGTTGTACACGATGAACCCCATCTTTTCGAGCTGACGGAGCGCGCCGGTCACGGACGGCATTTTCACGTTCAGTTTCGCCGCGATCTCCTTGGCATGGGCGTGCCCCTCAAGTTCAATCAGTTCCGCGATCGCCTCGAGGTAGTCTTCCAGACTTTCGGTCAACTGGTGCTTCGCACTCATCATCTTTTCCCTTTTTTGATTGCTTGAAGTCACGGCCCGCCGCCCCCGGACGGAAGCGGCGGGTTATGATTGTTTTTCCGTGCGGCGTCAAGCCTGTGCTGACTCAGGCTCGGCCGGAGCCGAAGCCGCTTCCGCGGCGGCCTGTTTCGCGGCCAGTTCGCGTTCGGCGATCAGGTCCTCGATGCGTTCCTTGAGCGTCGCGAGATCCTCGATGTTCATGGACTCGATCGGCTGTTTGTCGCTGACGGGGATGTCGAGCCCGTGCGTGCGCAGGAACTCGTTGATCTTGTCCTGGTTTTTCTGGTAGAGGTAGAACCCGACCGCCGCCACGCCGACGCCGACTGCCGCGCCGACCAGATGTTCCGATGTGATAGCCATTTTGCAACTCCTTGTTTGGTGTTAGGGTTGGTTGGATATTGTGATTGCGGAACAGCATCCCGAAGGAGACCGTTCCGCGTTGCGATTTCAGTTTATGTGTGCTTCATCGGTTCGTGCATGTCATAGAAGAAGATCCGCAGGGAGTTTCCGACGACGAGGATGGTGCTGGCGTTGTGCATCACGGCTCCGGCGATGACGGGGAGGACGCCGAGCCCGCCGAAGAGCAGGCCGGCGGTGTTGATGCCGATCGACACGATGAAGTTCTGCTTGATGATGTTCATGGTGTGGTGCGCCAGCCCGTAGACGCCGGACAGCATGAGGGCGTTGTCGCCCGCGATGGTGATGTCGGCGGCCTCCATGGCGACGTCCGTGCGGGTCTTGCCGAGCGCGACGCCGACATCGGCATAGGCGAGACCCGGCGCGTCGTTGATGCCGTCGCCGACCATCACGACCTTGCTGCCGCGCGACTGGAGACGGAGCACGGCCCGCGCCTTGTCTTCGGGGAGCAGTTCGGATTCGAAACTGTCGAGCCCGAGCCGGTGCGCCACCACGTCCGCCTGCTGTTCCAGGTCGCCGGTCAGCAGGACGATGTCGTCGACGCCCGCGTAACGGAGCCTGTTCAGCGCCTTTTTCATGTTTTCGCGGAGCGGATCGCGGATTCCGATCAGGCCGATGATCTCTTCGTCGCGCGCCACGAAGATGACGCTTTCGCCGTTGGCGAAGAGTTTCGACGCCTGATCCCGCATCGGATGCGTATGGATGCCGCATTCGTTGAGGAAGCGCTTGCTCCCGACGCGGATGCGGTGTCCGTCCACATCCGTGTAAACGCCGCGCCCTACGACGGTCTGAATCTCCGTGTGAAGCGGAATGGAGCCGCCGGAAATCTGAAGGTGCGACAGGATCGCCGCCGCCATCGGATGCTTGGACGTTTCCTCGGCGGCCGCGGCGTACCGGATGACGTCGATGCGCGAATAGCGTTCCGAGACGGTCATGACGCTTTCCACGCGCGGTTTTCCCTCGGTGAGCGTCCCGGTCTTGTCCAAAATCAGCGTGTCGGCCTCGGTCAGCGCTTCGATGGAGCCGCCGCCCTTGATCAGCACGCCTTCGCGCGCCGCCGTGCTGATCGCCGCGGACAGCGCCGCGGCCGTGGAAAGCCGGATGCCGCAGGAATAGTCGATGATGAGCATGTTCAGCGCGCGTCCGATGTCGCGGGTCGCCATGTAGACGACTCCGGCGAGCAGGATGTTGACGGGCACCAGCGCCGAGGAGAATTTGTCGGCGTAAGTCTGAATGGCGGCCTTCTTTCCGGCGGCGTCCTCGACCATGTGGATGATCCGCGAAACGGCGGTCTGATCGCCCACGGATTCCACGCGCGCCGTGACCGTGCCCTCCACGACCACGGTCCCGGCAAAAATCCTGCCGCCCTTTTCGCGCAGGACGGACTCGAATTCACCCGTGATCGGGGCCTGGTTGATCGTCGCGCGACCGGACAGGATGATTCCGTCCGCGCAGATCTTTTCGCCCGTATGGATCACGATCAGGTCGTTCTTCCTGAGCTCGGAGACGTGGATGCGCTCCAGCGGGGAATCCGGCTCGTCCGATTTCAGCCGCCAGACTTCCTCATGATTGTCCACGGAGAGCATGTCCCGGATGGCGTTTCTCGTGCGGTCCATCGTGTACACGGTCATGGCCTCAGCGGCGTCATGCAGCAGCAGTACGGTCAGCGCCGAGGCGCTTTTGCCGGCCAGCACGCTCGAAAGCACCGCCATCGCGCTCAGTGTGTCGGCGTTCGGGAGGAACGTCTTTCTCAGCGCGCGTAATCCGCTTTTGAACAGGGGGAATGCCAGAAGCAGCGCGCCGAATCCGGTCATGCCGAAAATGCGGCCCGTGATCGTGGCCGGGACGGCCGCACGTGAAATCCACGAGGTCAGGAGCAGGCCGCCCGCGCTGATGCTCCGCATGAGCATCGTCTGAAGTCCTTCCTCATGCAGGTCGCGCTCCTGCACGGCCAGCATGCTGCGTTCCTCGCGTTCCTGCTGAAGCGCGTTCAGCGAGTGCATCCCGATGATGTGCTCCACGGACTCCAGCAGCGCTTCGTCATTGGTGCGCTCCGGGTCGTAATAGAGGATGACGGACGACGCTGCGCAGTTCATCCGCAGGGACTGCACACCGCGCAGTTCGGAGAAATGCGCCTCCAGGTCGTCCTGTTCCTGCCGGAGATACCGCACGGCGCGGCAGGTGATCCGTACACGTCCGCGCATCCTGTGCGCGAAGCCGCATTTCAGGAGCGGGCGTTTCCGATTGTTCGTGAATACCATTTTTTCTCCTCTTTTTTATGCTGAAAGAATGTTTATTCCGGCTGCTTGAGGCAATTCCGCCACACGCGATTGAGCCTGTCCGCTATTGCTCCCGGCGCGACCATTTCCGGCCGGTCGGCTTTGCGGAAATACTCCATGAGGGAAGCCCACGCCTCGTTCAGACGTTCCAGGATGATCTGTTCCGAAGTCGCCCGGACATCGTAGGTCAGCAGCAGGTTCCCGGTCAGGACGTTCAGTGAAACGGATTGAACGCCCGGCAGACGCAGGATCTCGTCCTGCAAGGGTTGCATGTATTCCTTCGCCAGGTCGGGATACTGCCGGACGCCGTAGATCTGCACGCGGAGTCTGCCCGGCAGGCTGTGAACGGGCCTGATTTTTTTCACGCAGGAGAGCCACAGGCAAAACAACGGATTGTTCAACATGAACGGAGCTCCGTTTCCCGTTCATCGGTCGATGGCCTGGAACAGCCACCAGACGACGCTCAGAGGATTGAACGCTGAGGAACCGCGTCCGAGCAGTCCCCGGATCAGGACGACGAGCAGAAGCAGCGTCATCGCGGATCGCAGATCGACGAATCCGTGCGTATTGCGGAGCAGAGCCTGGTCCAGCGCGAACCGGATATTTTTCACGCCGGTCCCCAGCACGGACTGATGCGCACGGCGAAGCTGCTCGAACTCGAAACAATGCGTCGCGGCGGACACGATCACCATCGGCGTCAGGACCGCCGGATTGTAGAGGATCAGGACCGTACCGAGGAAGACATTGACGGAGACCTGTTCGATCCCCTCAAGTCCGGCGAGACGGCGGCGGAAGAGTTCGGCCTCGGACACCCTGTGACGCAGACTCGGAATACGCAGGCGGACGCGGCCCGGCATGGCATGCACCAGCTCCAGGACGCCGGAAAATGACGGGATGCTCAGCTGTTCGCGATACGCGGACAGCAGCTCCTTCAGCGCGGAATTCCCGCGCGGGCAGTTCAGAGATTTCATTCTCGACCCTTTTGTTTGTTCCGCGGCACGGACGGGCGGATGCACTCCGCCGGAACAGAATGTCCCTCACGGCTGAAGCTGAATTGAAAAGTGTTTTGACCGGCCTCCCGCCGGTCGATCCCTTTTCCCTCAACCTCTATTTTTCTGCCGTTTCTGTCCCCGGAAGCACATCATGCCCGGCGAAACCGGATGTTTGTTCTCCTTTTTCTGCAAACAATATAGCATATTTTTTCGAAAAAACAATGCTTTCACGCAAACTTTTCCTGCAAAAAACGCTGAAACCGTTATCCTTCCGTTTTTCTTTCGCACTCAACGTACATCATCGTGATCCTGGCGGACAGTTCCCTCGAGAAGACAATACGCCAGCCGTTGGCTTCCAGCCAGTTCAGATATTCTTCCCCCGTCCACTGGTGCTCGAACCGGATCCCGGCAAGTTTCAGCACGCCCGTCCAGAACCGCCCCCCGAATCCGGTCCCGTGGTTCACGAAATTCGGCGCGATCAGGATGCCGCCCGGACGCAGAACGCGGTCGATCTCCCTCAACGCCTTTTCCGGGGTCGGCATCACATGCAGAGCGTTGGCGATCAGGACCGCGTCGAACGAGTTGTCGCCGTAGGGTAGCGCCGTCGCATTCGCGACTTCGAAGCTCAGATTGTCCGGACAATTCTTTTTTTTCGCCTCGGCGATCATCTTTTCGGAAAAATCCGTCGCGACCATCCGCGCCGCCGCCGACGCCACATGCCGTGCCAGCAGTCCGGGCCCCGTCGCGATCTCCAATACTTCTTTTCCGCGAATGACCGTGCGGATGCGATCGTACAGATATTGATACGTCCTGCGTTCCGGGCGCATGGCCAGCTCATACACCGGCGCATAGATGTCCCATATCTTTTTCGTCATGGTCTCTCCTCGAAAGTCTCGTTTTTCTGTTCATCGCTCCTCAAAAAACGCATGTTTTCCCGTTGGAAGCGTTCCGGGAGCATCAGCACCAGTTCCGCATGGGCAAGTCCTTTGAACTCCCTCGGCACGGTCTGAGGAAACGCCTTGCGGACGCAGGCCAGATCGTTTTTCCGGGCGTTCTTCTCCTGCTCCCCGTACCAGTATTCGATCCGCGTATCGACACGCGGCGCCGAGTCCGGCATGGAATAGTTGTTCGCCGACCAGAAGACATTGTAGATGGTCTTCGCGGAATAATGCTTCTTCTCGAACTCGAGGATCCGCCTGTAATGCGCCTCCGGATCCTCGCCTTCGGGCGTCCATCGTTCCGGCGGCATCAGCTTCTTCATCAGCCAGAGGGTTTTGACCGCCGGAAACACGAACAGGAAATCTCGGAGCGCGATCAGGCGACAAATCCAGTCCGGGTACGGATACGGCGTGATGCCCGCGTCGATGACAGCTTTTTCCACCGGGATGCTCTGCGTGGCAAGGAACCGGAGCACGCACGCGCCGCCCATGGAAACGCCGTACGCGGCATCCAGACGCCGGATGCCTTTCTCCCGCAGCCAGCGTGCGGCGTCCTCTACGGTCTTTTCGATAGAGACGAAGTCCGTGCCCGATTCGTCGTGTCCGTCCGGCATGAACAGGAAAACGTGATAATGTTCCGCGATCGCTTCGGCGGATTTGCGGAACGCCCACCACGGTTCCGCCGTGCATGGGAACATGGCGAACGTTTTTGCGTGTTTTGTTCCGAATTCGTGGACCTTCATGCCCGGATGATCCTCATTTCCTGCAACGGAAGATCCCCTCGGCATTGACTGTGCTGACGATGACTTCGTCATACAGATCACGCAGGCGAGATTCCAGGCTTGTTTTCGTCTCGAACGGCGGCGTGAAGAACCCTTTCGGCACATAGAAGTTCCGGACGAAGAAGTCCGTGCGCGGGAACTCTCCCGCGAGGTAGAAGCAGCCGCAGAAGATCCCGCCCTTCTTCAGCACGCGGCAGGTCTCCCGGAACGCGGCGTCCTTGTCCGGAAACGCGTGGAATCCGTTCAAGGAAAGAACGATGTCGAAGCTCCCGTCCCCGAACGGAAGTTTGCCCACATCGCCCTGCAGAAACGTAATATTGGAGAGCTTCATCGCCTCCGCCCGCCGTTCGGCGAGGCGCATCATGTCCGCGGAACAGTCCAGACAGGTGATGTCCGCATCCGGCATGGAGCGATAGAGCGGCATCGTAAGGATGCCGGTCCCGACGGGAACCTCCAACAGCCTGCCTGTGAATCCGTCCGGGACCGGCGACAGCGCATCGTCGATCCATTTCGCGGCGAGCTCCCCGTTCAGCCCCCACACCACGCTGTCGACCAGCTTCCCGGTCAACGTGGACCGCGTGATGATCCCGTCGTACAGATTGCCGGATCTGCCCAGCTGCCTGTACGCCGCCTGAATCGCTGCGTGTCTGTTCGTTGCCGTGTTCATCTCACTCCTTTTTTGAAACACAATTGCTCACCCCTTTTTTGCTGAAACAATATAGCATCTTTTCCCTGAAAAACAACTCCGCGGATGAAAAAACGGGCAAAGAAACATCTCGGGCTATTTTTTGAGGTAAAAATCAAAAAAAACACGAAAAAAAACAAAACTTAGTTAAAACTAACTTGTAATCTCCAAAAAACGTGATATAGTAGTTACAGGACATAAAAGTCCCGGAACCATTCCGCGGCGTATCGGTGCAGGTCCGCCGTTTCCAAAATGGGAGAATGTGAAAAAGGGTCCGGCGTCCCGTCCGAGTTCGGGTTTCAGCTCGGTTTCAACGGGTGCGCTGGTTAGGGTATGCAGGTGCGGATCCGGTTTCCCAACCGGATTTGCAGGGTGGTTCCGGGACTTGTCTTTTCTCCGAATCTTACGTCGAGCCCCGTGGAACGGCGTTTTGTTTTTGAAAGTTAGGTTAAACAAAGTTATGCCATCAACAAGCTGTTGCAATCACCGGAAAAATCTCCTGCGTTTTCTCCTGCTGAAGACCGCCGCTGTCCGGCACGGCGTGAAACCAGGCGAACTGCTCCGCGTGAGGCGCTGTTTTACGGAGGAAACGTCGTCGGGCGAGCCCGTGTGCCTGCACAGGCGCGACATCCTCAACATCTTGGAACTGGACTACATCGAACTGCGTGTGGAACGCGAGAGTTCGCTGGTGCTGTTCTATCACGCAGAAGCCATGGAAAAAGCGCTTCGTGATCCGGCGAACCGCGCAATCCTTACACGATGCGGCTATCCGGTCGATGCGGATTTCCGTAAATTGCTGGCCGAGCTTCAACGACGCTTTCAGCCCGGACAGGATTTGCCGCACGAAGTCGGCGTCTTCCTGGGCTACCCGGCAAAGGACGTGGCGGGGTTTATGGCGAATCTCCCTCGGACACCGGTGGAGCACGCCCGCTGGGCGGTCTACGGCGATGCGGAGGAATCCGTCGCGCGGATGACGCTGTACCGGAGGATCGAGGCGGCGGCCGAACGTGTCTTGAACGTCTGCGGCGATACGCGGACTTTTCTGGAACATATATCCACCCTCAACACAACAATAGGAGTCATGTAAATGGCAAACGTAAAAATCATCTTCGGAAGTACGACCGGCGCAACGGAAAGCGCGGCCGCCGAGATCGCGGCGGCGTTCGGCGTCACGGCGGTCAACATCGCAAACGCATCGGCGGAGGATTTCAAGGCCGACCTGCTGATCCTTGGGAGTTCCACCTGGGGACTCGGCGAGCTTCAGGACGACTGGGCCGCGAAGATCGGCCTTCTCGAACAGGCCGACCTCAAAGGGAAGCTCGTGGCGGTCTTCGGACTTGGCGACCAGAGCGGATTCGCCGACACCTATTGCGACGCGATGGGCATCCTCGCGAAGAAGGCGAAAGACCGCGGCGCCCTGCTGATCGGGCAGACCTCGGCGGAAGGTTACGGTCACAGTTCGTCCGTCGCGGAGGAGAACAAGCTCTTCTGCGGCCTCGCGCTCGACGACAACAACGAGTCAGAAAAGACCTCGTCGCGCATCGGCGCGTGGGTCGAGACGCTGAAGCATCACCTCGGCTGATCCGCTGATCTCGCTGAATTCCTTCGGGCGGGCGCTGCCGCATCTTGGACCGTGCGGCGGCATTCCGCCCGTTTTTTTGGTTTTTCCACGATTCGTGTCACGAAACACAAAAAATCACCATGTTTCACGATGTATGAAAAATGGTGATTCTGAGGTCAAAATTGGTGCACCCGGAGGGATTTGAACCCCCAACCTTCTGATCCGTAGTCAGACGCTCTATCCAGTTGAGCTACGGGAGCACTGCCAAGACGCAAATCAAATTGCGTGATAATACTATACTCCGGTTTTGTAAAAAATCAAGCGGTTTTCTGTCAAAAAGTCGGATTTTGCGGCGAAATACGAATATCCCGGCTCGTGATTTTCGCGATGGCCGAAGCCGGGTGCGGAAATACGGAGTTTTACGCCGTGTTCCGGCGAGTTACTGGAGCTCGTTCAGGAAGGTCGCGCTCAGGTTGTGGATGGCCTGGATCGTGCCGCCGAGCGCCTGCCGCTCGTCCTCGTTCATGTCCGGGACGACTTCCTGTTCGATCGCATAGATGTTCTGCAGGGAGGATTGAGCGCGCATGACGGCGTCGGCGCGCTGCTGGTCGTTCATCCCGGCTGCGAGCTGGCCCGCGTTGGCTGTGACGGCGTTGAGGATGACGTTCACGATGCCGAGCGCGAACTTCGTCTTGTTCTTGTCCTCCTCGGACTGTTCGCGGTAGGTGTCGAGCGCCTGCCAGGCGGATTCGACGGCCTCCTCCGGCGTCTGCTCGTGAAGCTCCTTGTGTTCGCCTTCGTTGTTCGCGGCGTTGTTCTGCTGAACGGGCGCCATGCCGGAGAACGTGGAGCCGATGTCGACTTTACGGCGGACTCGCGGGCCGTGACGGCGTTCGGGAGCGGGCGGCTCGGCCTCGGCCACGGTCTCTTCTTCCGCAGGCGGGGGCGTACTGGTATTCTGGAGGATCTTGATCGTGGCGACCGTCAGGAAGGCGGCGAGGATGACGCCGCAGACGGCGACGAGAATGGTATTTTTCTTTTCCATGGGGACTGTATCCTATTTTCGTCAGCTCAGAAGGTCGCGGAGTTCAGCAGGGATTCGTTGAGGTTGCGCATGGACTGGAACACGCCGCCGAACACCTGTGCCTCTTCGGGCGTTATGTCATACATCATCTCCTCCTGCACGGCGGAGAGAAGTTCAAGCGAGGTCCCGGCGGAGTTGACGAGGCGGTCGCGCTGTTCCGGGCTCATCTGCTGGATGAACTGGCCGGCGTTCTGCGAGATGCCGTTCATGAACCCCGCGGCGATGTTCATGACCATGGCCATCTGCTGTTTTTCCTGCGGAGACGCTTCCCGGTAGGAGGCGAGGATGTCACGGGCGGCATTGACCGCCTCTTCGCGGGTGGGCATGTTCTGTCCCTGCATCGGGTTCATGGTGTTGATGCTGGAGTTGAGGTCGCGTCTCTGACGCTGGCGGCGCGGCTGCGGAGCGGGTTCCTCGACGACGGGTTCGGGTTCTTCGACGACGGGTTCTTCGACGACCGCGACCGGGGTCGGCGCGACCGTGTCCTTGTGATTCTTCAGGAGGATGAATCCCCCGACGACGAGTGCGGCGGCCAGGATGAGGACGACGGGCAGGATGACGGTATTCTTATTCATGATCAAATTCCTTTTATGTTTGTTATGTTATGCTACACTACTAAACCACGTTTCCCGCGCATTGTCAAGCAGAAATGTCTTTTTTTTTCGAAAAAAGTTCTTCTTGACTGTGCGAAACGGAGAGGAATCCTCGTGCAGTTGATTGATTGCCGGAAATGTTTCGGGTTCAGGCGAGTTCGGCGGCTTCAGGCTCCGGCTCCACGCCCTCGCTGGCCTTGATATACTGTCCGCAGAGGTAGCAGTTGCAGAAAAGATAGCAGAAACACAGTGCGAGCAGCGAGAAGATGATGCCGATCGAGAGCAGAATCCATGCGATGAGCGGCGGACACTGCCTGGAGATGAACGTGAAAATCGCGTTGGAACCGAAAACGAGGCAGAAAAGCCAGTACAGGATCACCATCATGCCGACAATCCCGAGCAGGAATTCCTTCCATATCTTCAGCAGGAGCAGGATGGAACGCCAGAGCATCCTGAACGGGTTGACGGTCTTGTCGCGCGTCAGCACCGGGATCACAATGCACATGGAGACAACCCACGCAATGTTCACCGGGGTGATCAGCAGGGACCATGTCACCAAACTCCAGAAGTGGGAGGCGGCGGTGCGCCAGCCGCGTCTAAACTCGGCTTTCTGGCCATTCCATACACGGATGATCTCGCTGTCCAGCGTGAGCAGCAGGAAATTCGAAATGAACGTGCCGAAGAACTGGAGAGTCAGCGCAACAACGATCAATATGGCCTTGTTCCCCTGCTGGTTGTAGAATGCATTGAACTCCGCCTGTGTGTGGCACGGCTGCCCCATCAGAGCGGGATAGAGAAAGAAGCCGCCGAGGAACAGTCCGATGTAGAACACCTGGAGCAGAAGGTTCACGGAGGCGAGGTTGAGCAGGACGGAGTCGCGGACGGAGATCAGGAGCGAGTTTTTCAGCATTCTGCTGACGGAGGAAACAGTAGATTCGGACTTGACGGGCGCGGGCGCGCCGGAGATCATGGTATCGGAAGAAATCATGGAAGAAGACCTTTCATTCATTTGATGTTTTTCGTATTGGCGGCGTGTTTCGCGGTCAGGTAGTCGGAAATGTCCTGTTCCGAGATGCCGAACATCCCGGCGGACGTAACCAGCGAAGCGAAGAGAGTATCCAGGTGGCGCCGTTTTTCCTCGTCGGTGAGGGTGCGGCGGGCATCGTCACGCTCGGCGACGAAACAACCCATGCCGCGGCGCGTTTCGATGAGCCCGGCGAGTTCCAGTTCGCGGTACGCCTTCGCCACCGTGTTCGGGTTCACGTTCAACTCCGCGGTCACGTCGCGGATTGACGGGATCTTTTCGCCCGGCGTGAGTGTCCCGGAGAGAATCTTCCCGGAGAGCAGCTGGACGATCTGCCGGTAGATCGGGACCCCCGATGAGAAGTTCAAGGTCAGTTCGGAAACATTCATGGTTTGGAAAAAACTCCGTTGGTGTTAAGGTGTGATTGTTTCGCGGTGTACTATTAAAATAGCACACCAAAACACCAATGTCAAACGGAATGTTTCTTTTTTTTCGAAAAAGATGTTTTTGAGCTCGAATTACCGCTTTTCCTCGTCGGTCCATTCCGAGTACGGATGCCGGACGAGGCGAGAATTGCGGAATCTCGGTTCGTGCGAGACTTCACGTCCGAGCCACGGAGGAGCCGGAAACTCGCGGTCGGGAGAATCAAGTTCAATCTCTGCCACGATCAGGCCCGCGTTCTGCCCGGCGAATTCGTCGACCTCCCAGGTGAACCCGCCGAACGGCACATACCAGCGGCGTTTGAGGATGACGGGCTTGGCGCAGAAACTGGAAAGGAACGTGACCGCGTCCGCCACGGGGATGGGGTACTCGAACTCGGCGCGGGAGATGCCGGAGACAGGGCCCTTGATCGTGAGGCGGGCTTTGTCGCCCGCGATGCGTGCGCGGACAGTCACGCCGTCGCCGGTGGGGAAATACCCCTGCTGGAATTCCTTGAACGAGGTTGCGGAATCTTTCCAGGAAAGGTCTTTAACGAGGAATTTACGTTCGATTTCGACGGCCATGGGGAGAGGCTTTCTGCGGGAATGAGGGAGAAAACGGTTGCGGCTTATGTTCAGAATGCGGGGAGTTTGGGCTTGGGGCGGTAGGTCTTCGGCGGCATCTCGGCGATCTTGCCCGCGATGATGTCCGCGACGGCCTCGCCCTGGTCCTTCGATGCGAGCCAGAGGCCGGTGATCACGCCGTTCAGCTCGGCGCAGTCGCCGACGGCATAGACGTCCGGCGCGGAGATCCGGAGCGCGGCGTCCACGACGATCCCGCGGTTGCAGGCGAGCCCGGCGTTTTTCGCAAGTTCGAGGTTGGCGCGGATCCCGGCGGAAACGAGCACGAGCGAGGCGGGAACCGCAGTGCCGTCCTTGAGGAAAAGCTGGGCGGACGCCTCGTCGAAACGGTCAACCGCCGCGCCGGTGTAGACCGTGAATCCGGCGTTCGTGAAATTGGAGAGAAGCGCGGCGGATTCCTCCTCGTTCATCTGAAGCGGGAGCAGACGCGGCGCGGTCTCGATGATGGAAACGGAAAGCCCGCGTTTGTGGAGCGACCAGGCGGCTTCCAGTCCGAGCAGGCCGCCGCCGATGACCGCGGCGCTTTTCCCCGGTTCGCAGAGCGCGACCAGGGCATCGGCGTCCGGAAGCTCGCGGAGGACATGCACGCACGAGCTTGCTGCCAGACCTGGAATCGGCGGCACGAACGCATGCGCGCCGACTGCCAGCACGAGGATGTCCCAGGCATACTCCCCGGCGACGGTCGTGAGCTTGTGCGAGGCGGGATCAATGGCCGTCACGGGCTCGCCGAGGTGAAGCTCCGCGCCCCAGTCCGCCATCTGTTCCGGCGAGGAGAGGATGAGCTTTTCGCGCGGGAGCGTGCCCGCGAGGTATTCGGGGAGACGCATTTTCGCGTAGAACCCGACGGGTGCGGCATCGAAGAGCAGGATTTCGGCTTCGGGGAGGTTGAGACGAAGGCGTTTCACGGCGTAGGATCCGGCGGCTCCGGCTCCGCAGACTGCAATTTTCATACGTTCCTCACTACAGGTTGGGTTGTAAGCTCATTTTGAGGCGGGGACCACGGATAAACGAGTACGTTTTGCAACGTCAACGGTATCCTGTGCAACAATATAGCATATCAAACCGTTTTTTCAAAGACCGCGGAACGAAAAAACAGAAAATGATCGTAAAAGGGGGAGACGACAAGATGGAAAAACGAGCCCACTCAGCCGGAAATCAGCCGCGTTTCTTCGCGATGATGCGGTCCTTGAACCGGAGGTCCAGAGACCGTTCCTCATCATGATTCCGGACGGAGGATTCCAGTTTGGGGAGAAGCCGCCCGAAAATATCGTCACGAAGCTGTTCCTCGCGAACCCGAAGGGGAATCAGGATGGTGAACGCCCCCGGATCGTTTCTGTAGAGGAGGTCGCACTGGATGAAGTCCTGGGAGATGTAGACTAGCTTCGGGTGCACGTCGGTATACTCCAGCCGCGTGAGACGGAGGAAATCAAGAACGGTGCGGATGGAGGAATCGTTGAGGATTTCGCCACGTTTGAATGGATCGGCTTCGTGCGAGGCGCGGACGGCCGACGGCTTGCAGGAAAGCGCGGGCAACGAACCGGAAACGTCGTAGTAGGAGGTTTTGTCGAGGACGGTCGCGGAATCGTCGATGTAGAAATTCGCACCGAGGTTCGCGACGGGGATGCGCTCGTGCAGTTCGAAGATCAGCTGGTCCGGCAGGACGCGGCGGATGTCGGCACGTTCGAGCTCGGGGATCTCCGAACGAAGTTTCGCGGCCATTGCGGCGAGGTCATATTCCTTCTTGCCCGAAAACATCGGAGTCTCGCCGGACTGAATACGAAGGATTGAGAGGATGCGGTCCATGCGCGCCTGGCGTTCGTCGGGATCGGCGGGGCTCCAGTAGCCGGAGTTTCCGGCAAGGCGGACGCTGTTTACGACGAGGCGCGGATTGTTCGGGAAAAGTGCGAGGTAGGCGAGCCACAGGAGGACGCCGATGATCACGGGGATGCACACGGCGAGAGAAAGCCCGATCCAGAATTTTGCTTTTTTGGAGAGGCCCGGACGGGGCACTTTGTCATTGTTCAGATCATCAGGGACTGGAGAGGAAGGTTTCACTGGCTTCACCGGAAAACAGAAGGTTCCAACGTATGGGATTATTTTAATATAACGCACGGACAGAAAAATGCGAACGGAAAAAGACGAAAACCGGCTTTTTTCTGAAAGAACGCACGGATTCTACAGCGTTCTATGTGTCTTGTCTGCATGTTTCGACTTTCCGACGCCACCGGATGACAGACAAAAAACGTTTCCCGCGCATACGCGCAAGTTTCAGTTAAAACAAGCTCCTTAACTGAAACTTGAGGAAGAACATGCATATTCTTTTTCCCATGCATCCCCGTACAAAAGACCGGGTTATGAAAACGTGATCGCAACAAAAAGACGGAGACGGCTTGAACAAAGCAGAAAAAGTTGTATATTAATGTTGGAATTGTGTTCGGAGACGGACCGCCGGGCTTCCGGCGGCGGACGCAAACGGAGAATCAGGCAGCGTCGGGGAGAAACCCTCCAGCATGAAAAAGACAACGGCAACCGGAAAAGACAGCGGATCGCGGATCCGTCGGTGGGTGTCGTTCCACATGACGCGCCTGATCGACGAGTGGTCGCTCAACGCGATCTTCTTTCTGATCTTCCTGAAACTGCTGCAGCTGTGCAAACTGCTGGGTGCGAAACCGACCGAAAACGGCTGGCGGAAGGCCACCGGGATCTTCATGAAGGGGGACATCTCCAAATTCATGCTCGGCATCTTCCGCGTGACTCCGTACCCGGCCGATGCGCCGCCGCGGAACATGGACGAGGCGAAGGAGCGTTTTCTCTCGCGATTCGCAGAATTTCTCCGGGCGCATGGGGAGCTTCACTGGGCAATCATGCAGAAGACGTTCCGCCTGCACCGCAAACGCCTGACGGAATCCGATCTGCTTGAAGTCGAATTCCGCCCGGACGGCACGCTGGAAAACGCCCGTATCGTGCTTGACCCCCGGTATCCGCCGTCGGCGCTGTCGGAAAAAGAAATCAACATGCTCCTTTCCCTCCTCGTGCGGACGCACAACCGTCTGAACGGCGGAACCGATCCCACGCGCGCCCGGAAACTGTACCGGATCGTCAAGCGGCGCGTGCTGTACCTGAACGCAGCCAACCTCGCGAAGCGCATGGAGGCCGTACGCCTGCTCCGCCGCATGATGAACGCATCCTGCGTGACGTTCCTGTCGCTTTCCGAACACGGAACCGAGGCGGAAATCCATGCGGAACGCCTGAAAACGCCGGACGTGACGACGTACCGTCATCCGGGCTGGGGCCTGCTGAACGTTTTCGTGCGAATCCATCCGCGGCTCGGCGAGGCGGACCTGTGGATCCAGTACCACCATGTCCCGGTGGATGGAATGGCGATGCAGGAGGTCCTGACCGAACTGAAAACGGAATGGGGCGAGGCGGGAAAGATGAGTTTCCCCGCTCCGGGGACTCCCGCGGCCGAGGTCGAGATCCAGGAAACGCCGCACAAAGGGCTGTTCCGCGCCCGGGCTTTCTTCCGGTTCGACGGCCTGCTGGAACTGCGCCGCCGGATCAATCTGGCCTATGCGGCGGAAATGCGCGGCCCCGCGACGATCGCCGGCATGATCCTCTGGGGGCTCGCGAAATCGCCTCAGCTGCACGACGCAAAAATGCTGTTTCCGGTCGACGTGGAGCCGGGCCAGACCGCGGAAGGGAAGCCTCCGCAACGGTTCGAACGCGAGCTGAGCCTGGTCTTCATCCGTCCCTCCGACTACATGACGCCCCTCGACAAAATGGGCGGATTCATCCTGTTCCAGCGCGAGTTCAACCGCAGGCTGAAAAAGACGCGCTACCGCTGCAGCGAGACCTACGAGATGATCGAACTTCTTTCGATGATCCATCCGCTTTTCTACTATTACGCGAAATACCTCATGCCGAAGGAATTCCACGACGTCGTCGGTACGTTCGGGCTTTCCGTGCTGCGTCATGCGGAGGTCTTCATCGCGCCCGTGACCGACCTTCAGATACGCGGGTTCCTGGCGTTCGGGCGGATGGACATGCCGTGCGAAGGCGGCGGAACGGCGGGCTGCGTGAGCATCTGCGGCACGAGGGAACAGATCGAAGCGTATCTGACCGCGCTGGAGCGGATATCCGGCGATTACCAGAGCTTGCTGGGCAAGCAGGAACAAATAACGGAAGGTGAAATACCATGAAACGAGCACGTTTATTCGGAATGATCCTGTTTGTGGCGGCGGGATTGCTTGTTATGCTTGTACTGAGCGCATGCCAGCCGGACGCGGTCGGATCGTACCAGTCGGCACTGACGCCCACGGAAACGATCATCAGCCGGGCGACCAATCGTTCCCTGGCATACGAGGGAATCCGCCGGAATCCCGTGATCCTGATCCACGGCCTGCTCGGCGCGCGGCTGGAGGACCCGGCGACCGGAAAGGAATTCTGGGGAACGTTTTCGCCGACCCTGCCGGGCCGCGACAGCCTGAAACTGCTGTCCGTGCCGATGAGCTGGGGGACGCCTCTGCGCGAGCTTTCCAACAACACGCGGGCGTCGTTCCTGCTGGACTCCGTTTCGGTCAGCCTGATCGGACTTCAGTTCTCCATGTCCGCCTACAGTCCGCTGGTCGACACGATCAGGCAGGCGGGGTACGTGCAGGAAGGCTCGAAGGAGCATCTGGAAGACGGCCGCTGTCCGACATTTTTCGTGTTTTACTACGACTGGCGACGGAGCATCGCGGAGAACGCCATCGAGCTCGGAAAGTTCATCCGCGCCAAACAGGCCAAGTTGAACGAGGAATACCGTGTCCGCTACGGCGCCTCGCCGGATCCCGTCCGGTTCGACCTGATGGGACACAGCATGGGCGGCCTGATCGCGCGATATTACATGCGGTACGGGGAAACGCCCCTGCCCGCGGAAAGCGCGCCTGATCCGGCGATCACCTGGACCGGCGCGAAAAACGTCGGCAAGCTCATTCAGATCGGGACACCGAACAGCGGGTATCTGGACACCGTGGTCGAGCTTGTGAACGGCCTGCGGCTTCAGCCGGGCGCGCCGCTCTACCCCGCCGCCGTGATCGGCACCTTCCCGTCTTACTACGAGATGATGCCGTTTCCCCAGTTCGCCGCCGTGCGGGAAACGATCTCCGGCAAGACGGAGGAGGAATCCATCGCCCAGGGGGCGGCCGTCGATCTGTACGACCTGAACACGTGGATCAAGTACAAATGGGGGCTTGCGAATCCGGATTTCGACGCCGATCTGCAATGGCTGCTGCCGGACGTGAAAACGGCGACGGAACGCCGGTACGTCGCGCTGGAACACCTTCAGAAATGCCTGAATTCGGCGAAGCGCATCGCGTCCATGCTCTCGACGCCCGATCCGAAGGATTCCGACGTCTTCCAGATGATCTTCATCGGAGACTCCGTGCCGACCTCCTCGCTCGCGCTGGTCGATGAAGACGGAGGTCTGCGCGTGGTGCGGTACGATTCCGGCGACGGCAAGGTGTCCGCCGTGAGCGCACGCGCCGACCTGCGGAATCCGGACAAACCCGGAGCTTGGGGACCGAGGATGGAATCTCCGGTGCGCTGGAACGGTGTCATTCACGTGAGCGGAGCGCACATGGGGATCACGGTCGCGCCGGACTTCCTGCACAACATGCGGTTCTATCTGGTGCAGTTCCCCGACTTGGACGAGGAATAATCCGGTTCTAAAAGCGCTTGCTCTGACGGAAGAAGCACATCTCGTGGCAGCGCGGACAGCGGACAATGTGTTCGCGGTCGTCGCGGGCCAGGAACGTGAGGTTGCATTTGCCGCAGAGATAGAGGCGGTCCTTCACAACGGAATCGCTTGTGTTCTTGCGTTTGCGGAGCTCGTCGCAAATCCACAGCAGCGCAATCACGAAAAACCACGTGGCGAAGTACCACACGAAAATACGGTCGAGCGGGATCGGTATCATCGGCCGAACGCCTCCTTCCGCAGGGATTCGGCGGACCAGACGGCCCGGCAGAACCCGCCGTCTTTCAGTCCGGCGGGACAGTCGGACGAATTCAGAAGCGTGTCGAGCCAGGCGCGCGCCGTCAGGTCAAGCTCGGCGACGCCGCAGGACTTCTCCAGTACCGCCTCAAAAGGAAGATCGGGCAGGACCGGCGTTTTGACCAGAAAAACGGACTGTTCCGAGGGGCGCTGCCGCCGAAGGGTGCGTTCCTCCGCGGCGCCGAGCCGGAACGCCGGAAAAACCACGCCCGATGCCGTGTCCGCCGCCCAGTACGGATAGACAGGAGCCGCGACGGCGGCGGCTTCGGAATCGTAGTCATGGACATCCGGGAGCAGCGGACGGCTGACCGCCGCCAGAGAAATCCGAGGAGCGGTCGGCACGGAGGAAAGCTTCGACGGAAGAGGAAGCTCGAACGAAGCATCCGGGCCCGTTTCCGCCTGGGACGTGCGGAAAAAGGAAAAACCGAATTCCTCCGGCGGATGCAGGAACGAAACCGGGTCGAACGTGTCGACCTGTTTCAGGAAAAGCGGTTCCGAATCCATGACGCGAGAAGAGACATACAGCGTGGTCCGGTCGGCGCGCGGGACAGCACCCGCAGCCGGATCCGGTTTCAGCGGCGTAAAGACCGTGACCAGAAGCAGGTGAATCAGTACAACCCCCACACCCACGAGCAGGAGCATGGACCGGCGAAGCCGCTCTTTCGGGAGCGACTCGTCGACGGGAAGCATGAATTGTCCGGGGTCGTCCGTCATGATTCAGGCTCGGTGAAACTGGTCGTCCGGCCGCGCGCAGGACCGGCGGACATGAAGAGGGCGTTGACGTTCAGCTCCTCCGCGACGGCGAGGACCTCGGCGACGACGGTGAGCGGCGCATGGACGTCGCAGCGGATGATGACGCGTTCCTTGTCCGGCTGGAATCCGCGTGTGTTCAGGGACTCGGAAAGCTGGCGTTTGAGCTCTGCCGCGCCGGAGACCGCGGCATCGTTGAAGTAGATGCGGCTGTCCTTGTCGATGGTCACGACGTAGTTGCGGGAGGTGTAGAGGAACCTGCCGCCGGTCCTGGGAAGCTCGACCTCGACGCCGCGGAGCGGGACGAAGTTCGAGCTGAGCATGAAGAAGACCAGCAGGATGAAAAAGACGCAGAAATACAGGACCAGACTGGGCAGGCCGCTGAATATCCTGAGCTTGGTCTTTACCTGGATCGGGGCTTCATTCGGCATGGTCGGCGCCGTTCTCTTTTTTGTGGTGGCGGAAGAAATACATGATCTCGGCGGAGGCTTTCTCCATGTCCGTGCAGAAATCCTGCACGCGGGAGACCAGGTAGTTGTAGGCGATGTGGCACGGGATCGCGACGGAGAGTCCGGCGGCCGTGCAGAGGAGCGCCTTATAGACGCCCTTGGAAAGTTCGGGGAGCGTCGTGATCGCGGCGTCCGGGTTGGCGGTGATGGTCTGGAAGGAATCCACGAGGCCGAGCACGGTGCCGAGGAGGCCGAGCAGGGGCATCACGTATGCGAGCGTGGCGAGGATGTTGAGGCGGGATTCCAGACGCGGCACCTCGATCAGCGTCTGCGTGGCGAGGGCATCGCGGATGTCGTCGCCTTCATTGTAGGCGCGGATGGCGCTGGCGAGGACACGCGGCACCGGGCCTGGCGAATTGTCGCACAGAGTGATCGCCTCGATCATGCCGTCGCGCCGGAGCACGTTGGTGAGGCCGGTGACGATCTCGTTGACGTCCATCTGGGCGCGGTAGAACTCAAACCATTTCCAGATGAAGATGAACGCGGCGATCAGGGCGCAGAGGGCGATCAGCGCAAGCACGGGACCGCCCTGCTGAAGCATGGACAGATATTTCATGATTTGGTTGACTCCGGACTGGTGGTTGTATTGGGGACCGCCGGGACCGGCGGCTGATATTGTTTCTTGCGGAGGGCGCGGACCCGCTGACGGACCGAGGCCTGGTCGACCGTACCGGTCTGCTCCAGCCAGCGGAGCGCGCCGACGGCGGATTCCACGTTGGAGACGGACGGATCCTTGTGCGCGAGGGATTCGAGGGCGTCGACCGCGCGGAAAATCCAGAAAGCCTCGACGGGCCTGGACGCGGCATCCTGGGCCGGGATCAGGTAGACCGTCTTGTTAAAGAGGCCGAACGCCTCCTTTTCGTCGCCCGCCTTCCAGAGGGACTGGCCGGCTTTGTAGTACGCCATGGCTTCATATTCGGGGCGCAGGTTTTTGAGTTTCAGGAGCGCCTGGTATTGTTCGGCGGCCAGACGGCATGCGTCGGCGGACGGGAAGACGACTTCCGGCACGGCGGCTTTTGACTCATCCGTTGATTTGGCGGCATCGTCATTTTTCTGCGTTCCGACGGGCTGTGCGGCGGGGGATGGTTTCGTGTCGGTCTGGGATGCTGGTGCGGGCTTTGCCGCCGTCTGGGAGACCGCGGCGACCGTTTCCTTCTGTTTCGTTGCAACGGCCGATCCCGTGGCGAGCGCATAAACGCAGTCCGCCGCCGAGCCAAGGGCGGCCTGTTCGAGCAGGGAACCGGGAACGGCTTTCGCGGCGGCCTCGTATTCTGCGCGGGCTTTCGAGAAATCGTTGAACGCACGGGCGATGTCGCCGCGGAGATAATGCACGTCCCCGATCAACGCGGCGTCGGGAGAAAGCGCATCGATGGCATCCAGAACGGAAATCGCGGACGTGAGGTCGTCTCGCTGGTAGGCGATCAAAGCCTTCTCGTAAGAGGCGCGGGCACGGATCTTCGGGTATTTCTCCTGATTCAGGAGCTGGTCGACCGTGCTTTCCGCGTGCTGGACGGACCCGGTGCCGCGGTAGTGTTCCGCGAGACGCAGCAGGGCCGCTCCCGCATACTCGGATTCGGGATCGTCCTCGATAAAGCGCCAGGATTCACGTTCCGCGCCGACCTCGTCGCCGGACGCGTACAGCGCGTGGATCAGCCAGTAGCGGCCGAGTTCCGCGACCGGAAGCGAACTGTAGTCCTGACGGAGCCTGCGGAAACTCTCCACGGCCTTGGCGGGTTCGCCGAGACGGATTTGGAGGCGTCCGGCGGCGTAGAGAGCAGCAGCACGGCGTTCCTGCGTCGCCACCGTCTTCGGAGCGGCCTTTTCATAGTCCAGATAACTCTGGGAGGCGGCCGCGGCATCTCCGGTTTTGTCCTGCGCGACAGCCGAAAGATAAATCGCCTCCGGGTCGAGGTGTTCGGGATCGGCCTTGCGGAGCGCGGCAGCGGCATCCAGAAGATCGGCGTAGAGGCCGGCCTCCAGCGAACAGCGCATGGCGTTCAGCATGGCCTCGGAACGGTACTCCGTGGAGGTCTCGCCGACGGCTCTGTAGAGCTTCGCGGCCTCGGCGGGCTTGCCCTCGCGCCACGTGATTTCGCCCAAGTCCATTTCGCGGGCGGATTTCTTCGCCGGGACCGTGTCGAACGCCGCGACGAACTTGCGGGCGGACGGAAACGCCTTTTCCGCCAGCATCATGTCGAGGAGTTTGCGGTAGACGGATTCGCGTTCGGCGGCGGGGACGGCCGTGTCGGAAATGCAGGTGAGGCAGACGTCCAGCGCATCGTCGGGGCGTCCGGCCTGGAACAGGACCGACGCTATCTGGAGCTTGAAATCGGGGGAAAGTTTGGAATCCTTGAAGAGCGAGAGCATGCGCGAGGCCAGGTCGGCGGCGGTCTTCTTGTCCTTCAGACGCTGGAACGTCCCGATCAGGCGCGTCATGGCGTCGAACGCGTCCTCGCGGACGGAGGCAAAGGAATACGCGAGGTGGAACGCTTCGGCGGCGCGAACATAGTCTTCGCGCTTGGAGAACTCCTCGCCGATGCGGCATGCCGCCAGGAAGAAGAAATTGTCCTTGCGCGGGGTGGAGACAGATTTGATCCCGCTCCAGTCGTCCGCGATGTCCTCTGCGCCCTTCTCCGAAAGTTTCAGGTAGAATGACAGCAGTTTGAGCGCATCGACGTCGCGCTTGTTTTCGGCATCGGGAAGCGATTTGAGGATATCGTAGGCGTCCGTATACTGGCCGAGAGCGGCAAGCGACAGGGCCTGACGTTCCGCGGCCCGGCGCCCGAAGGACGTCTTGTTGCCCGCGATCTCGCCGTAATACTTCGCGGCGGCTTCATGGTCGCCCTTGAGCTCGGCGACGAACGCCGCGCAGGAGAGCGCCCGGAGATAGCTCGGGTCGAGTTTTTCGAGGGCGGGAATCAGTTTCCGCAGAATCTTGTCCGCCTCGTCGGCGCGACGCTGAAGCAAGTATATTTCCGCCTGCCACAGACTGACGGAATTCGTGTTCAGCCGCGGAAACGCGGCGCGGTATTCGTCCAGGAGCTTGTTCGCGGAGTCGGCGAGGTTCGCGAGGATCAGCGCGTCCAGTTCGCGCGCATACGCGTCCTTGCGCGCCTCCTGGTCGCCGTTCTGTTCCGCCTTGGCGCGGTACTGACGGTAGAAACTCGCCGCCGTGCCGTATTCGCCCGCGGCACGGGCGCGTTCGCCGGACTCCCGGTCCGGATACGAAAAAGACTGTTCTCCGGCGGCGGCCACTGGCGCATCCTGCGCGACCGCCCGCGTCATGCCGGAACAAAACAGAATTCCGGAGGCCGCACAGACAAAAAGCGTCTTCCCGGCACGGACGCCGGGAAGAGATCCCGCCGGATTCATGGTCCGGCGGCTGTATGGGAAACGATTAAGCATTCGCCTCGCCGGAAGTTTCCGCCGGAGCTTCGGCGGCGTCTTCGGCCGCGACGCCCGCCTTCTGCGCGGCGAGGACGTCCTTGATCTTCTGGTAGATCTGGTCGGCGAGCTCGGGCTTCTCGGTGAGGAGCGCCTTCACGGCGTCGCGTCCCTGCGCGAGCTGTTCGCTGCCGAAGGAGAACCAGGAACCGCGTTTCTCGATGATGCCCATGTCGAGGGCGACGTCGAGGATGGAGCCGATGCGGGAAATGCCTTCGTTCCAGTTGATGTCGAACTCGGCGACGCGGAACGGCGCGGCGAGCTTGTTCTTCACGACCTTGACCTTCGTGCGGGCGCCGACGGATTCGCCGTTGGCGTTCTTGATCGCCTGGATGCGGCGGATGTCGAGGCGGATGGAGCAGTAGAACTTCATGGCGTTGCCGCCGGTGGTCGTCTCGGGGTTGCCGAACATCACGCCGATTTTCTCGCGGATCTGGTTGGTGAAGATGCAGCAGGTGCGGCTGCGGCTGATGGCGGGCGTGAGCTTGCGGAGCGCCTGGGACATCAGTCTCGCCTGGAGGCCCATGAAGGAGTCGCCGATGTTGCCTTCGAGTTCGCTCTTCGGCACGAGGGCGGCGACGGAGTCGATGACCAGCACGTCGACGGCGTTGCTGCGCACGAGCATCTCGGCGATGTTCAGGGCGTCTTCGCCGCAGTCCGGCTGGGAGATCAGCAGGTTGTCGATATTCACGCCGATGCGCTTGGCGTAGGCCGGATCGACGGCGTGTTCGGCGTCGATGAACGCCGCAGTGCCGCCCGCCTTCTGGGCGTTCGCGATCACGTGCATGCACAGCGTGGTCTTGCCGGAGGATTCGGGGCCGAAGATCTCGATGATGCGGCCGCGGGGCAGGCCCATGATGCCGAGCGCGATGTCGAGCGAGAGCGCGCCGGTGCTGATGACGGGGACGTCGACGGTGTGGTTGTCGCCGAGGCGCATGATGGAGCCCTTGCCGAACTCCTTCTCGATCTGCGCGAGGGTCACGTTCAGATTCTTATCGCGGTCGGGCGCGGCGGATGCCGCCGCTGCGGCTTTTTTGGATTCTTTGTCCGCCATGGCTGGTGGATTCCTTTCGGTGTAAAAATGTTAAATGTCAAGATCCTTGACGCCTGCGGCGTGGCGTTCGATGTATTCGCGGCGCGGGTCGACGGCATCGCCCATGAGGAGCGTGAAGATGCGTTCGGCCTCGACCGCGTCCTCCATCGTGACGCGGATCATTTTTCTGCGTGCGGGGTCCATGGTCGTTTCCCAGAGCTGTTCCGGGTTCATTTCGCCGAGACCTTTGTAGCGCTGAAGCGCGAGCCCTTCGCGTCCCTGCAGCTTGATGGCCTCGAAAAGCTGTTCCATGGAGTTGACCGTCTTGTAATCGTTCTGTGCGGCGGATACGGCCGTCTCGGCGGATTTGGAATCGTCGGCGGACGCGCCGGTGCGGATGCGGTAGAGCGGTTCCGTGCCGTAGAAGATATTCTTCGGGTCGCCGCCGGACGCCGCGATCTCGCGTCCCAGCTCTTCGCATTCCTTGGATTCGTAGAGGCGCACGACGTCGATGGCGGGATGCAGTCCCAGCGGCGTGCCTTCGGGAAGGTCTTCGGGTATCTCGCGCGGCGGGAGGCGTTTCTCGGCCTCGGCGATGACTTCGGCTTCCTCTTCCGGCGTGTACACGAACGTCTCGCTCACGGAACCGTCGTTCTCGTGGACGATCACCAGGTCGAACGGGAACACGCCGTCGCGGGCGAGCGTGAAGTATTTCTGCGGATCGACGCCGTGGCGGTGGAGACCCTGCGTGACGGCGCGCGCCCTGGTCACATACGAGAAGATGCGCATGATGTCGTCCTGCGAGAGGTTGTTTCCGGCCATATCGGAGACCTGGACGTCCTCGCAGCCGAGCGTGACCAGGTAGCGGTCAAGCTGTTCGTCGCTGTCGATATAGCGCTCCTGTTTGCGCTTCGTGACCTTGTAGAGCGGGGGCTTGGCGAGGTAGATGTGGCCGGCCTCGATGAGCGGGCGGAGCTGACGGAAGAAGAACGTGAGGAGCAGCGTGGCGATGTGCGAACCGTCGACGTCGGCATCTGTCATGAGCACGATTTTGTTGTAGCGGAGCTTCTCCAGGTGGCATTCGTCGTTGCCGACGCCGCAGCCGATGGCCGCGATCAGCGACTGGATCTCCTTGTTCTCGAAGATGCGGTCCGTGCGCGCCTTTTCCACGTTCAGGAGCTTGCCGCGGATCGGGATGATCGCCTGGTACTTGCTGTCGCGGCCGCCCTTGGCGGACCCGCCTGCGGACTGACCTTCGACGATGAAGAGTTCGCAGATTTCAGGATCGTTGGATTCGCAGTCGGCGAGCTTGCCGGGGAGGGAGAACCCTTCGAGCGCGCCCTTGCGCTGGACTTCCTCGCGGGCGCGGCGCGCGGCTTCGCGGGCGCGGGACGCCACGATCGCCTTCTCGACGATCTGGCGGGCGACCTCCGGGTTTTCCTCAAGGAAGGTGGAGAGGCATTCGCTGACGATGGAGTCCACGATGCCCTTGACTTCGCTGTTGCCGAGCTTGGTCTTGGTCTGGCCCTCGAACTGGGGATCCGGGACCTTGCAGCTGACGATGGCGGTGAGGCCTTCCTTCATGTCCTGGCCGGTCATGGGCTTGTCGCCCTTGATGAGGCTCTGCGCCTTCGCGTAGTTGTTCACGGTGCGGGTGAGCGCGGACTGGAATCCGGTCATGTGGGTGCCGCCCTCGCCGGTGCAGATGTTGTTCGCGTAACTGAAGATGTTTTCCTGGAACTCGGCGTTGTACTGCATGGCGATCTCGACGTCGATGCCGTTGCGCTCCTTGTGCATGTAGATCACGTCCTGATGCACCAGCTCCTTGTTCTGGTTCAGCATCTGCACGAACTCGATGATGCCGCCCTCGTAGTGGAACGTTTCGGAGCGGACCGGGTTCTCGCGTTCGTCGGAGAGGTCGATGCGGATGCCGCGGTTCAGGAAGGCGAGCTCGCGGAGGCGCTTCGCGAGGATGTTCCAGACGTATTCCGTGGTCTCGGTGAAGATGGTCGGGTCGGGCTGGAACGTCACGGTCGTGCCGCGGTCGGACACCGGATGCAGCGGGTGCAGCTTCACGGCGGTGTTGCCGCGCTCGAACCGGATCTCGTACGCCATGCCGTCGCGGTGGATCTCGACGGTCATCCAGGTGGAAAGGGCGTTCACGCAGGAGACGCCGACGCCGTGGAGGCCGCCGGACACCTTGTAGGCGTTGTGGTCGAACTTGCCGCCGGCGTGGAGCACGGTCATGACGACTTCGACGGCCGGGATGCCGAGTTCCTTGTGGATGTCGACCGGGATGCCGCGTCCGTCGTCGCTGACGCGGATGCAGTTGTCCGGGAGGATGGTCACGGAGACTTTCGAGGCGAATCCGGCGAGCGCTTCGTCGATACTGTTGTCGACGACTTCGTAGACCAGGTGGTGCAGGCCGCGCTGGGACGTGTCGCCGATGTACATGCTGGGACGCTTGCGGACGGCTTCCAGGCCGTCGAGAACGGTGATCTCGTCCGCGGTATAGTCGTCCGGATTGCGGTCTTCTGACTGCGACGTGAATGTGCTGTCCACGCTGGACTCGTTGTTGACGGAGCGCGGCGGCTCCGGCTTCCGGATTTCCGTTCCCGCGGGTTTCGCGGCGTTTTCCGGCGCGGCGGACACAGGATTTTCCGCGGGGGTTTCGGATGCGGACGCCTGGGAGGTGATTTCGTCTTCGGACATTGGATTCTCCATAAAGTGCGCCGGGTTAAGCCGGACGCGGGTTCATTGCTTTGATAAATTTTCAATATAATATACATCCCATTGCATTATTTTCAAGCGCGTACGCGTATACGCGCGAGAAAAAAACGCATTTTTTTCGAAAAAAAAGAAAAAGGAGGAGACGCCATTCAGCAAACAAATAGAAGATTGTGATTAATTATAATCGTATCTGTTTTTTATTCTTTTTGACAGAACAGATCGTCTTGTTCTTTGTCAAAAAAACACGAAAAACGCGGGCCCGGAGAGGTGTCCGAGCCCGCAGAGAGGAAACAGTGTAAACCGCTGTGACGCTTATTCTTTCTTCTTCCAGTCGAGCGCGCCGGTGGGGCATTCCTTCACGCACGCGCCGCAATCGACGCAGTAGTCCGGGAGGCCCTGTCCGAAGGTCGTGTCGACCATGGTGTGGAAGCCGCGTTTCATCATGCCGAGGAGGGACTTGTTGATGATCTCGGAGCAGACTTTCACGCAGGTGCCGCAGCGGATGCATTTCTGCTTGTCGTGAATGATGTATTTGTGGCGGACGTCGACGGCGGAGATGGGCTTGGCGCCCTTGTATGCGTCGGGGTTCACGCCGTAGGCGGTCGAATGCTTCTTCAGCAGGCAGTCGTGCTTGCCGGTGCAGCTGCATTCGATGCAGCGGTCGGCCTCGCCGGAGACCTGTTCGGGCGTGAACGTCGGATACAGCTCGTGGAACGTGGTCTTGCGTTCCTCCAGCGGGATGTATTCGGGCTGGATGCGCTCGGCGTCGGAGACCTGGCGGATGTAGACGAGGTCTTCCTTCGCGAGGGAACGCCAGTGGCCGCGGGAGACGTTGAACTCGAACGGGGCCTTGTGCGGGACGCCGTTGAGGAAATCGACGACGGAGAGCGCGGCCTTGCGGCCTGCCGCGAGGGCTTCCACGACGGTGGCGGGGCCGGACACGCAGTCGCCCGCGGCGAAGACTTTCTTTCTGCCGGAGCAGGTGAAATCGTCGGCGGAGATCTCGAAGCCGCGTTTGGAGGCGGCAAAGCCTTCGGGCACGACGGTGCGCTGGCCGATGGCGGAGATCACGGTGTCTGCCAGAAGCTTGAACTCGGAGCCGGGGATCAGGACCGGGGAACGGCGTCCGGAGGCGTCGGGCTCGCCGAGCTGCATGCGGGCGCAGGAGAGCGCGAGGGAACCGTCGGCATTCTTCGTAAGCGCGGCGGGCGCGGTGAGGAATTCAAACTTGACGCCTTCCTCCATCGCCTCGTCGACTTCGATCGCCTGCGCGGGCATTTCGTTGCGCGTACGGCGGTACACGATTGTCACGTCGCCGCCGAGGCGCAGCGCGGTACGGGCGCAGTCGATGGCGGTGTTGCCGCCGCCGACCACGATGGTGCGTCCGGGGTTCGGGCAGTTCTTCCAGTTCTTTCCGGCGATGTCGCCGAGCCACTGGATGCCCTTCTGCGCGGCTTCCTCGCCGTCAATGCGCATGGAGCTGGAGGCCCAGGAGCCGACCGCGAGGATCACGGCGTCGAAATCCTGTTCGAGCTGTTCGATCGTGAAATCCTTGCCCATGGTCTGGCCGGTGCGGATCTCGATCCCGCCCATCTTGCCGAAGTGGGCGAGCTCCTTGCGGAGCGTGTCCTTCGGGAGACGGAATTCCGGGATGCCGTAGCGGAGCATGCCGCCCGCTTCGGGCATCTGTTCGAAGAGGAACGAGGAGACGCCCTGGAGGCGGAGGTAGTAGGCGGCGGAGAGGCCCGCGGGGCCCGCGCCGACGATGGCGACGCGTTTGCCGTTGAGGGCGGGCAGGTCTTCCATGTAGGTGTCGTAGTACATGTCGGCGGAAAGGCGCTTCACGTCGTTGATGGAAACGGGCTTGCCTCCGATGTTGCGGCGGCAGTCGCGTTCGCAGAAACGGGGGCAGACGCGGCCGACGGACATCGGCAGCGGGATGCGCTGTTTGATGATCTCAAGCGCCTTTTTGAAGTCGCCGTTGCGGCCGGCGCGGACGTATTCCTCGACGGTGGCATGGGCGGGGCAGGCGAGCGTGCAGGGGGCTTCGCAGTCGCCGGTGTGCTCGGAAACGAGCAGGGAGAGGGCGGTGCGGCGCATGTCCTTCACCTCGTCGGAAGAGGCGTCGATTTCCTGTCCTGGCGCGGGGCAGGCGGAGCAGGAGGGGAGGAACTTCCCGGTCTTGCAGTCCTTGACGACGCAGACGAAGCAGCTGGTCGTCCTGGAGATTTTCTGGTTGTAGCAGAGCGTGGGGATCTCCACGCCGATGCGGGCGGCAGCCTGGAGGATGGTCTCGCCCGGCTGTGCGGCGACCTCGCGGCCGTCGATTTTGAAGATGATATCAGACATGGGTTTTACCTCAGGCATTGGCGGATTGTTTGCGGACGCGGGAGACGGCCTTCTTCGGGCAGACTTCGATGCAGGAGTTGCACTTGGTGCACTTGGCGTTGTCGACGGAGAAGTTGTTCGCCGGGTCGATCGCGCCGACCGGACAGGTCTTCACGCAGAGCTTGCACTTGATGCACTTGGCCGGGTCGATGGCGACGTCGACAAGCGCGGGGCAGGCGAGCGCTTCGCAGACGTGGTCCCGGACATGCGCGAGATATTCGTTCTTGAAGTAGCGGAGCGTGGAGAGCGCCGGGTTCGGGGCTGTCTGTCCGAGGCCGCAGAGCGCGCCCTTCTTGATCTTCGGTGCGATGTCCTCCAGGAACGCGATGTCGTCCATCGTGCCCTTGCCGGAAGTGATGCGTTCGAGCGCTTCGTACATACGGGTGGTGCCGACGCGGCAGAACGTGCATTTGCCGCAGGATTCGCGGCGGGTGAAGTTCAGGAAGTAGCGCGCGGTTTCGACCATGCAGCGGTTGTTGCCGATCACGATGAGGCCGCCGGAGCCCATGATCGCGCCGAGCTTGCCGAGGGAGTCGTAGTCGATCTTCACGCCGAATTCGGAGGCCGGGATGCAGCCGCCGGAGGGACCGCCTGTCTGGACGGCCTTCACTGTGCCGGGTTCGGCTCCGCCGATGTCGTACACGATCTCGCCGAGCGTGATGCCCATGGGGACCTCGACGAGGCCCGGGGTCTTCACGTCGCCGGCGAGGGCGAAGATCTTGGTGCCCTTGCTCTTTTCCGTGCCGATGGCGGCATAGGCGTCCGCGCCGATCTGGAAGATGATCGGGATGTTCGCGAACGTCTCGACGTTGTTGATGGCGGTCGGCAGGGTGTTCCAGCCGCTGTCCGTGGGGAACGGCGGGCGGAAACGCGGGGTGCCGCGCTTGCCTTCGAGCGAGTGGATCATGGCGGTCTCTTCGCCGCAGACGAACGCGCCGGCGCCTTCCTTGATGGTGATCTCAAGCGGGGCTTCGCGGCCCGG
>JAEEQN010000029.1 GCA_016285345.1 Victivallales bacterium
TGCTCGGGTGTTTCGCGTAGGAAACGCCGTTCAGGTTCGAGGTCACGCGGAGCGTCTGCCCTTTGTCGCCGAAGACCTCGATGTTTTTCGTGAGATTTCCGGCCTTGATCTGAAGTCCGGCGTCGGTCGCCTTGTACTCGAATGCGTCGTCGGCGGACACGGTTCCGGCGGCGAGCGCGGCGAGTGCGCACAGGAACGCTGCCGTGTGCATCCGGACGAATCCGGGCATGGGCACATGTTGTTTTTTGCGGAACGTCATACGGAATCTGGCTCCTTTCGTGGAAAGTTGAGTTGATTGGAACGTGTTTCGTGTCGGTAATCGTTTCTTTCGCTTAACACTACCACGCGTTAAGAATAAAGTCAAACAGATGTCCGTAAAAATCCGCTATTATCTGAAATAATCCAGTTTTACGGACGTTACAAAAACGTTAAAAAGACGGCCCCGCCCAAAAACACGGAAAAGAGCGGAGCCGTCAAGTCTGTGTCCGGCAGTCCGGAGCATGTCGTGCCGGGAGCAGAAGGCGGCCCCGGCACAAAGACATCTCCCAGCGGGTGCGAGGAAGAACCCGGATTGCGGAAAGAACCAGATATTTGATTTGAAGCATAACGCATGCCAGTTTTTGCGGAAAAAGCGCCGCACACGGCTTTTGCGTGAAAAAGACGCAAAGAAATGATGAAAAAGGATGCGTCCGCCACTGGAAATCCTGTAAAAGCAGGGTATATTATTATGATATGTCCGCGGTTTCTGCCGAAAAGCATGCCGTTTCGATGTCCGGGAGGCGCATTTTTGTTTACAAAAAATGTGAATCCGACTGGAATGTTTACGTTTTGTGTAAAACCGGAATCCGGTTTTTGCCTGAAACAAAGTTGGCACGGGATATGCTTCAAAGCGGCAGACAACCTCAACAACCCAAGGAGTTGGACAGTATGAGCTATCTGAACAGGATCAACGCGATCAACGCGGTCGCAGAGTTCCCCGCATCGGAACCCGCGCCCGCAGCCCCCATCGAACCCGATCACAACTACGCGGAAGACGTCTTCGACGCCGCCTCCATGCGCGAGTATCTGCCGAAGGACATCTGCGGCAAGTTGCTCGCGACCATCGAGACCGGAGCGCCGCTTGACGTTGATATCGCCGCCGACGTGGCCCACGCCATGAAGAAGTGGGCTCTCGAACGCGGCGCGACGCACTACACGCACTGGTTCCAGCCGCTGACCGGATCGACCGCCGAAAAACATGACGCTTTCCTTGAGATCAAGGACGGCAAGCCCATCCAGTCCTTCTCCGGCAAGAACCTGATCGTCGGCGAACCGGACGCTTCCAGCTTCCCGTCGGGCGGCATCCGTTCTACGTTCGAGGCGCGCGGCTACACCGCCTGGGATCCGACCAGTCCGGCGTTCATCAAGCGCCACGGCAACGGCGCCACGCTGTGCATCCCGACCGCGTTCTGCGCGTACACCGGCGAAGCGCTCGACAAGAAGACCCCGCTGCTGCGTTCCATGCAGGCGCTTTCCGTCGCGACGAAGCGCCTCATGAAGTGCTTCAACCTGCCCGAGGAAAAGGTCGAGATCACGCTCGGCGCGGAACAGGAATATTTCCTGATCGACAAGCATTTCTACCTCATGCGCCCGGACCTCGTCCAGACCGGCCGTACCGTGTTCGGCGCGCCTCCGGCGAAGCACCAGCAGCTTGAGGATCACTATTTCGGATCCATCAAACTGCGCGTGCTGAACTTCATGACCGAGGTCGAAAACGAACTCTGGAAGCTCGGCATCCCGGCGAAGACGCGCCACAACGAAGTCGCGCCCGCCCAGTTCGAGCTCGCGCCGATGTTCGAGGAAGTCAACCTCGCGTGCGACCATAACATGCTCATCATGGAAGTGCTCCGCCAGGTCGCCGGGCGCTACGGTTTCGTCTGCCTGCTCCATGAAAAGCCGTTCGCGGGCGTGAACGGTTCCGGCAAGCACAACAACTGGGCCGTTTCCTACGGCAAGACCAATCTGCTCAATCCGGGCAGCGATCCGCGCCAGAACGCCATCTTCCTGACCGTGCTCTGCGCGATCATCGAGGCCATCGACAAGCATGCCGACCTTCTCCGCGCCACCGTGACCGGAGCGGGCAACGACCACCGCCTCGGCGCGAACGAAGCGCCGCCGGCCGTCATCTCCATGTACCTCGGCGACCAGCTCGCCGACGTGATCGATCAGCTCGAGCACAACGAGGTCAAGACCAGCCGCAGCGCGGGCGCCATGCGCATCGGCGTCGACACGCTCCCGCCGCTCCCGAAGGACGCGACCGACCGCAACCGCACCAGCCCGTTCGCGTTCACCGGAAACAAGTTCGAATTCCGCGCGCCCGGCTCCAGCCAGTCCTGCGCCGGGCCGAATACCGTCCTGAACGTGATCATTTCCGAGGCGTTCGAGCGTATTGCCTCCGTGCTGGAGAAGCTCCCGAAGAAGGACTTCCACGACGGTCTCCAGAAGGAACTCCGCAAGATCATTCGCACGCACAAGCGCATCATCTTCAATGGCGACGGCTATGCCGACAACTGGCTGAAAGAAGCCGCGAAGCGCGGCCTGCCGAACGCCAAGACCACGATGGACGCGCTCCGCTGCCTCACCGCGCCCGCAAACGTGAAGATGTTCGAGAGGTACCATGTCTACACGAAGCGCGAGCTCGAATCCCGCTACGAAGTCTTCCTCGAGGACTACCACCGCAGAATCCATATCGAGGGCGAAGTCGCGCTCGAAATCGCCACGAGCATGATCTATCCCGCCGTCGCGCAGGAATATGCCAAGCTCGCCGCCGCGGCCGCCGCTGGCAAGTCCGCCGGACTGAAGGGCGGCGTGAAGACGCTGTCCGCTTCCGCTTCCGACCTCGGCGCGAAGCTCGACGAGCTTAAGGTGAAGACCGATGCCCTCCGCAAGGCGCTCGGCGGACTCCACGAGGAAATCCTCGCCGCGATGGCCGATCTGCGCGTGACCGTCGACTCCATCGAGAAGAACGTCTCGGACGAAAGCTGGCCGCTGCCGAAGTACCGCGAAATGCTCTTCGTGTACTGATTCTCAGCTGTTTCAGCTCAAATCTGAAAACGATCCCGGCCGTTCCGCAAATCCTGTGGACGGCCGGTTTTTCCGTTTCATGACGTGTTACATGGATAAGAATCAAAAAAATTTAGAAAAATAACCGTTCAAGACGCCAAACTGGTTTGCATTTTTCAATTGACGTGATATATTGAAGCAAGAAGAAATCAGAACCGCCCCTTCCCAAGGAGTCCTCCGCTATGAAATTCATGCTGATCGCTCTGAACGTTTTACTTGTCGCAGCCGTCGCCCATCTCGCCTGGACGTATTCGTCCGAGCCGCTTACGTTTGCCTCGACGTCGAAAAAATTCTCGCCCGCCAAGCTGGAACGGAAGCGGACGACCGCGACCGTGAAACGTGTCGAGAAGAATCCGCTGGATTCCCCCGAAGTGACGGAAAAGAAGATCGCCGCCGTGCTGGACCGCAATATATTTAAAACGGAACGCGTGCCCGATGCGCCCGCGAACAAGAACGCCCAGCGGAACAATCAGCAGATCCGCGCGGACATGAGCCTGGTCGGTACATACGTCATCGGCGACTCCCTCGGCGCGATCATCCTCCAGCGGCTTCAGGGCAATTCCCAGCAGCAGTTGAAGGCGCTCCAGCAGAAAGAATACGAACAGTATGCGCTGTCCTCCACCCGCGTGACCGATCCGAAGAAGAAAGCGGCGGCCGCGGCGGAAGCGGACGAGGACGCCGAAGAGAAGAAAGAGACCGGGGAACGCGATGCGGAAAAGGATCCCAGGCAGATCGTCATCGTCGGCGGCAGCCCCTCGATCTCCGCGAACAACGTGTTCCGTCAGCATCTGAAAGTCGGCGATACCACCGTGAACGGCTACAAGCTCGAAGAAGTGACCCGTACCTCCGCCGTGCTCACCAAGAACAACGAACGGATCGAACTTACATTGCTCACTCCGTCCGAGGCCAACAACATGACCCGTCAGCAGCGCAACAACAATAATAACAATCAGAACAAGAACAATAACAACCAGAACAACAATAACAACAATAACCGGAACCAGCAGAACAATAACAACCGGAACAACAATAACAACAATAATCGGAACCAGCAGAACAATAACAACCGGAATAACAACAATAACAACAACCGGAACAACAATAACAACAACTGGAATCGGGACTGGTTCTGATCCCGTCCAGTTGCGATTCAGGCCGGAGAACGGAAACGGCAGGCGGCGCCGGTCGCTTGAGTTGATTTCGGATTCTCCGGCTTTTTTATTCTCCCCGCCATGAAACTCCGCTTTCTGATATTCCTGATCGTTTCGACCGTATTCGCCTTTCTGCTGGCGAAACACGACGTGACGCACGTCGGGATCGAGACGTCGCGGTATTCGACGGTCGAGTCCGTGCTGGAACGCGGCACGTTCGCAATCGACGACAGTTTTTTCACGACCCCTGACAAGTGCGAACGCAACGGGCATTTTTACGGCGACAAGCCGCCCCTGCTGACGTTCTGCGCGATCGCATGGGGACGTGTGCTGAAGTGTTTCGGCGTGCGGTATCTGGAGGGGGACTACTGCCGCACGGTTTACCTGACCGGCGTGCTGACATTTATCCTTTCCTGCTTCACCGGATGGTTCTTTTACCTCGGACTGATGCGGCGGCCGCGGATGCCGGAAAACTACCGGATCGCGATGTCCGTGCTGTCGGTCGTCTCCACGCTCGTGCTGTCCTATGCCGTCACGCTGAACAATCACACGGTATGCGCGGCGGTGCTGATGGGGCTGATCCTGCTGCTGGAACGCTGCGAGGAGACCGGACTGACGCGTCTGCGCGCATTCCTGGCGGGCGTCCTGACCGGACTGATCCTGAACCTGGAGTTCGTGACGGGCGGCGTGCTGGGGATCGCGGTGTTTATCTTTGTCCTGACTTCGGTTTCGCCGCGCCGGATCGAAAACGCCCTGATGTACGCGGTCGGCGCGGGCCTGATGATCCTGCTTGAGGCGGGGATGAACATGCTTTCCTACGGTTCGCCTTTGCCGCTGTATCTCTTCACGCACAAGCCGTCATTCGCGGAGAAAAACTACCTGACTTATGCCTTTAATATCCTGTTCGGATTCGAGGGATTCTTCCTGTACATGCCGGCTCTGCTGTTCGCCGGATTCGCCTGCGGCTCGGAACGCATGCGGCACGACCGGGTCTTTGTGTACATGATGGCCTCGACGGTTGCCGCGATTATCCTTTACATCGTCGGTACGTCTGACTTCGGCGGCTGGTGCTACGGCTATCGCTTCCTGATCCCGTTCGCGCCTGTGTTGCTGTACTACATCGCGATCTGGTTCGGACGTCCCCGTCCGCGCCTGAAACGCTGGCACCTCTTCCGCCTGGCGCTGATTTGGGGTGTCGTGTTCTCCATTGTGGGCGTGATGAACCCGTGGAACGCCGGATACGAGGGATCGAGCACCCCGAAGAACGCCCTGCCGAATCACTTCAAAAACGGTTTCCTCGCCAACGCGTTCGTGTTCTGCTGGCAGGTCTCGCCGAACTCCGCGCTCACGCAGTTCTTCATGGACCGCGTCTACGGGCGGGAATACGCCATGCTGTATCTCCTGATGGAGCTGAACAACCGCAACGACCACGCCGGGCTTCAGCGCGTCATGGAACAGCTCCGGGGGGATATTGAGGAAGCGGCGGGCATGCCGGAAAACGCGCCGGAATAACCATTGTCCGTGCCATGACGCCATGCGCCGGAAAACGAGCGCGGGAAGGTCGCGCGCGGGCATGTTTTTTCCTTGAAAAAACAGGGTTCAAGGTGTATATTATATTTTCCGCTTAATCCCATCTTTTGACGAAGGAACAGACTCATGTCCGACGAAATCATCTCCGCAGAAGCCGAGCAGAAGCAGCTCGACGATATTTTCTCCCAGCGCAAGGCGAAAGCCGAAGAACTCCGTGCCGCGGGCATCGCCCCGTACGGCGTCTTCGTGGACAACATCATCCCGACGACCGAAGCGCGCGCGAAATACGTGCCGGACGTGGAGAACACCGAACTCGTGACCGTCGCGGGCCGCATCATGACGTTCCGCGTGATGGGCAAAGCGACGTTCCTGCACATCAAGGACCAGCACGGCAGCCTCCAGCTGTACGCCCAGCGCGACCTGCTCGGCGAGGAGGAATACAAGCGCTTCAAACGCCTCGATCCGGGCGACATTATCGCCGCCTCCGGCCACATGTTCGTGACGAAGACCGGCGAGATCACGCTGAAGATGCACTCCTACACGATGCTCTCGAAATCCCTGCGTCCGCTGCCGGAGAAATTCCACGGCCTGACCGATATGGAACAGCGCTACCGCCAGCGTTACCTCGACCTCATCATGAACGACGAAAGCCGTTCCCTCTTCTTCAAGCGCATCCGGATCATCCGCGAAATCCGAAACTTCCTCGAATCGCGCGGATTCCTGGAGGTCGAGACTCCGATGCTCCAGTACATCCCCGGCGGCGCCGCCGCCACGCCGTTCAAGACGCATTACAACGCGCTGGACTGCGACATGTTCATGCGTATCGCGCCGGAACTCTACCTGAAGCGCCTCCTGGTCGGCGGATTCGAGAAGGTGTACGAGCTGAACCGCAACTTCCGCAACGAAGGCATCGACCGCCGCCATAACCCCGAATTCACCATGATCGAGATCTATCAGGCGTTCGGCAACTGCGAGACCATGATGGAGCTCATCGAGAGCATGGTCACGACCATCGCGCAGAAGGTGTTCGGGACCCTCCAGATCAAGCTCCCCGGCGACAAGGTCATCAACCTGGAACGCCCGTGGCGGCGCGCTCCGTACCGCGACCTCGTCCGCGAGCGCACGGGCCGTCAGGACTGGTTCGAGCTTCCGCGCGAAGAGAAATACAAACTCGCGAAGGAACTCGGCGCACAGGTGATGCCCGACTGGACCGACCTCGAGATCACGCATGAAATCTACGAAAAGCTGATCGAGCACACGCTCATCCAGCCGACCTTCGTCACGCGTCTCCCCGCCGAACTCGTCCCGCTCGCCAAGAAATGCGCCGACGATCCCGAAAGCGTGGACGTGTACGAGCTCGAGATCAACGGACAGGAAATCTCCCCCGGCTATTCCGAGCTCAACGACCCGATCGACCAGCGCAAGCGCTTCATGGAACAGGTCACGCTGTCCGGCAAGGACCCCGCGCAGGCGGTCGACGAGGACTTCCTCACCGCGCTCGAATACGGCATGCCTCCGGCGGGCGGCATGGGCATCGGCGTGGACCGCCTCGTCATGCTCCTGACCGGCACGGAATCCATCCGCGACGTCGTGCTCTTCCCGCAGCTCAAGCCGCGCCAGAACTGAGCCCGTTTCCTCCTCACGCATTTCCCAAACAATGACAACCTTTTTCAAGTCTGAAAGGACCACGACCATGTATCTCGGACGAATCGTCTGCGCCGGCATGACCCGCGACGGCAAACCCTGCGCGGCCTACCGCGTCTCCTCCCGTTCCTTCCCGAACCGCAGCGCCAAGCTCATCGCCGGCAAGATCGCCATCCTGCCCCGCGCAGGGTTCGAAAGCGACCTGGCGAAGAACCCCTATATCGCCTACAACTGCATCCGCCTCTCCGGTGCGGTCGCCCTCGCCACGAACGGTTCCCAGACCGACCCGATCATCGAGAAGATCGCCATGGGCGTGCCGCTGCGCGACGCCTTCGCGTCCTGCCTGCTCGCGATGGACTATGAAAAAGACCAGCTGAACACGCCCCGCGTGGCGGCGGCCGTCGACGCCAAGGCCGGAAAGCTCGTGCTCGGCATCGTCCGCTGCGACGCCATCCTCGTGCGCGAATACCCCTGCGTCCCCGGCGAGCTCCGTTTCGTCTCCACCTACACGCTTGACCATCCGTGCGGCGACAATGTGGACGACAAGTTCGACGCGGCCGACGCCCCGGCGATCTGCAACTACGTGATCGGCGGCGGCCGTTTCGCCGAATTCGAGAACGCCGTGACTGCGGCGTCCGCCGTCTGGGACGGCCTCACGTTCCAGCTGGCGGCGCAGGACGCGTAAGCCATAGGGAATCCCGTCCGTGCCCCTCATGCGCGACTGCATGTCCGGACTGAATCCGGAACAGAAGGAAGCGGTTCTTCAGATCGAAGGACCGCTCCTCGTCCTTGCCGGCGCAGGCACGGGCAAAACGCGCGTCATCACGTCCCGCATCGCGCACATGATCGAGGAGGGCATCCCGCCGGAACAGATCGCGGGCATGACCTTCACGAACAAGGCCGCGGCGGAGATGCGCGAACGCGTCGCCGCGATGGTGCCCGGTTCGGCCGCCGACAAAGTCACGCTCGGCACGTTCCACTCGTTCTGCGCGCGCATCCTGCGGCGCGACATCGCGTTCGCGGGCAATTACAATTCCAACTACAGCATCCTGGACGAAAGCGATCAGGTCGGCATCATCAAGCAGGCGTCCGCCGAGCTCGGATTCGGCAAGGACGAGATACCGGCGAAGGAAGTCGCGGCGTTCATCGGACGCTGCAAGAACCAGATGCAGTTCCCCACCGACGTGACATCGGGCGGCAACGACGCGTTTCTGGCGATCTACGAACGCTACCAGCAGATTCTGGAGCTTCAGAACGCGCTGGATTTCGACGACCTGCTGTTGCTGGTCCTGAAAATCTTCAAGGAACAGCCGGAATGTCTGGCGCACTATCAGGACCGGTACCGCTATCTGCTGGTCGACGAGTATCAGGACACCAACGCCGCCCAGCTCAAACTGCTCCAGTATCTCACGCAGTTCCGGCAGAACATCTGCGTGGTCGGCGACGACGACCAGAGCATCTACGCATGGCGCGGCGCCGACGTCGGAAACATCCTGAACTTCCCGACCTATTTCCCCGGGGCGCGGGAGATCAAGCTCGAACAAAACTACCGGTCCACCAACAACATCCTCCGCGCCGCGAACAGCGTCATCTCCCATAACGGCGCGCGGTTCGACAAGAGCCTGTGGTCGACCAAGGGCGACGGCGAGGAGATCAAGCTCGCGCAGCTGGAGGACGGCGACGCCGAGGCGGAATTCGTCTACAATATGATGGAGCACATCATCGCCGCCAACCCCGACTACTGCTACCGGGATTTCGCGGTTCTGTACCGTTCGAACTACCTCTCGCGCACACTGGAACAGGTCTTCCACTCCAATAATATACGCCCGCGCATCATCGGCGGCCAGGAGTTTTTCCAGCGCAAGGAGGTCAAGGACGCCGTGGCATACCTGAAGCTCGTGCTGAACAAGCGCGACGACCAGAGCCTGCTGCGCGTGATCGGCGTACCCCCGCGCGGCATCGGCGACAAGGCGGTCATGCGCCTGCGCAATCTGCGGAAGGCGGCGAACACCCCGATGCAGGAACTCCTCACAGAATCCGCGTTCACCGAATCCGTCACGAAGGCCGCAGCGAACTCGGCGGCGAATCTGGCGGCCGCGGTCCGGAAGGCGCGCGAGGCGTTCTCCACACCCGGCGGTCTCGCCGAAAAGGTCACGGACTACCTCGAAGAGGTCGGCTATCTGAACGGATTCCTGAAGATCTACCGCGACACGGAAGAGGCGAAAAACCGCCAGGACAACGTGCTGGAATTCATCAATTCCATCTCCCAGCTCGAATACAACCAGCCGCCCGGAAGCGATCCGCTGACCATCGGCGATCTGCTCGAACGGTTCTCCCTCATGGACGACAACGACCGCACGAAGGACGACAACGAGGACAACCGCAACGCGCCGGTCTTCTCCACCGTCCACGCCGCGAAGGGGCTGGAATTCCCCATCGTCTTTGTGATCGGCATGGAGGAGGGGCTCTTCCCGCACGAACGCGCCATGGAGGAGTCGTCGCGCGGGGTCGAGGAGGAACGCCGTCTGTGCTATGTGGCGATCACCCGCGCCCGCGAACAGCTCGTCCTCACGCTCGCCCGCAAGCGCTTCAAGTACGGCGAATATGAGATGCACAAGCCGTCGCGCTTCCTTCAGGACCTCCCGGACGAGCTCGCCAGCCGTCTCCAGTCGCAGGACGACCTGATCCCGCGCATGAACGAGGACGAACAGCGCGCGGCGTTCGAAGCCGTGCTGGAGGACCTCCGCCGAAAGATGAAGGAAAAAGGCTTCTTTCGCAACGGCGGCGACTTCTGATCCCTTCATCCGTTTCTGTTTTCCCTTTACTCGCTTGTTTTCCCTTTGTCTTTTTTCGGGACGGTTTGTCGTATTCTGTCTTGTAATTTGAAAAAGAGAAAGTCCCCGGACTGTTTCCAATTCGGGGGTCACACGGAGTGTGTTTCGGTTGTGCTCCGCCTCGCGAGAGCACGAGGGAGGGCGATTCGATGTAAAGAGAAGCCCCCGCAGTCATTTCTGATTGCGAGGGCTGTGTTTTTTGTGCCCGAGCGGGAGGCGGGGCCTCCACTGCGGTTGTGCGCGGCTATGCGCGCGCACGGGGCGCTGAATGCATCATTCCGAGATCACGAAGATGTGCTGGTCGGAGTTGCACTTCAGCTCGGGGGCGTAGACGCCGCTGCCGCCGGCGGGGAGGGCGATGAAGCGTCCGGGGAGCTGCGCCCGCATCCGGTAGAACACGTTGGAATCGCCGCGCGCCATGTTGCGGAGGTAGAACTTGGCGCCGCGTTCGCGGTATTCGCGGTAGATGGGGGCCTTTCCGGTCCAGTCGTAGCCGCTGACGGGCTTTTCGAACTCGAATCCGGCGGGCATGCTGTCGGCGAAGCAGACGTAGTCGTAGTCGTTCTTCGCGGTGGAGATCAGCTCGACCTCGACGAGTTCGCCGGGGCGGATCACGTCGCCGGACTTCAGCGGGACGCGTTTGTACTTGTCGCGCTTGAGGGTCTGGACGGAGCCCTGGAGGCCCGCTGCGAGCGCTTCCTGCACTTCGGGCACGAGGCGGTAGTAGTTGCGCTTGATCTTCATCTCAAGCCCGGCGGGTTCGATCTCGTCCTCCAGCGTGAAGTAGTTCAGCATGGAGTTCATGTAGAGGACGCCGGGTCCGTCGATGGAGATTTCGAGCTTGTGGTCGCCGGAGCCGAGGGCGTCGGGCTTGGCGAGCGCGACGAACGGGCTGTCCCACATGGAGGTCTTGTCGACGTGGAAGCTCTTGATCTCCTTGCCGTCGAGGCTGACCTTCACGTTCATGTCGGGGGCGTCTTCGCCTGCGGTCCTGATGTAGCGGGCGAGGCTGCGGACGACCGCGCCGACTTCGCGGTTGCTGTTGCGCCACGGCGAATTGCGGATGTTCGTGACGAGGTAGTTCGCGAGCTTGCGGGCGTTCGGGTCGGACGGATCGTTGTCAAGCAAGAGGTCCAGATACGCGGCGTTGGTCTCGTTCTCGTTGCCGTACCAGAAGAACCGGCATCCGGCGGGGATGTTGAGGTAGGAGGTCTGGTTCTCGTCGTCGACCATGCGGAACTGTGTGAGGTTGCGGACGACCATGGCGCGTTCCTCGGACTTGGGATCGAGCGCGAGGCCGAGCATGGCGAGTCCGTACGGGGCGAGCTGGTCGCGGAGTTCGTAGAGGAATCCGTTCAGTTCCTTGTCGGGCTTGCCCGCCTTGGCGAGGACGCGTGCAACGAGGGCGTCGGTGTTGGAGACGCCTTTGTGCTTGCGGATCTCGGCGACACGTTCGGCGGCGTGCGCCTGGAGCCAGCCGATGCCGCGGTTCATGGCGCTGTCGACGGTCTTGTCGCCGAACGCGCTGACGTCAAGCAGGGCGTCCACGACGTAGGCGGTGGTGTCCGCGAAGGAGATTTCGCGGTATCCGCCGAACCAGCCCCAGCCGCCGTCGGAGTTCGCCATGGTGAGGATCATCTTCAGATTCTCGGCCATGACGCGGTTGAACGTCTTGGCGTCGAACGACGGATCGACCTTGCCGTCCTTCCAGCAGTATTTCTCCATATATTCGGTATAGAGCTTGTCGCGGGAAGTCTTCGCCGGGTGGACGGTGTCGAAGCTCACGCCGAGCTTGGCGAGGGCGTTCTTCGCCGCCATGGAGGGCACGAAGCGGTTCACGACGCCGAACACGGTGGCTTCGCCGTCGGCCGCGAGATAGGGCAGGAGTTCGACCATCGCCATCGCCGCGCCGGGTGCGAGGTTCACGGTGAGGAACGTCGTTTCGGGCTTGCGCTGTTCCGGAACCTTCAGCGTGACGGACGCGGACTTGTTGTCCTTGTCGAGGTAGGCGAAGTTGTTCACCTGCTTGTCGATGCCCTTCACGAGGACGGGCAGGGCGAGCTGGAGCGCGTCGTCTTCGTCGCCGGCCTTCACGGAGAGCGTGATCTTGCTTTCGCCGACCGCCTTGGCGTTCAGCGTGAACGGGCACGCGGTGTGGCTTCCGGCCTTGACGGTGATGGTCGCGTTGTTCTTCAGGGTCATGGTGTTGACCGTGTCGCCTTCGACCGTGAGCGTGACGTTCGCGGTGACGTCCTTTTCCGTGTAGTTGTGGACGTTCGCGACGGCGTTCACGCTGTCGCCGTTGACGAGGAAGCGCGGGAGCTCGAGGCGGGCGATGAGGTCCTTGCTGACGACGAATTCGGAGTCGCCTTCGCCGACCTGTGTGTCCGCGGTAAGGGACCACACGTGGACCTTCCACGTGGTGAGGTTGTCAGGAGCCGGGACGTCGATGGTGGTCTGGCCGTTTTCGTCGAGCTTCACGAGTCCGGCGAAGAACGCGGCGTCGAGGAAGTTGGAGCGGACGAAGGAATCGCCGCCCGCGCCGTCCATGCCTCCGGCCTCGGCCTCTTCCGCCATAGCCATAAGACCGTTCGCGGAACGCGCCGCGCCCATGGCTTTCATCTGCGGACGCGCGGATGCGGGCATCGGCATGGCTTCGTCCATCGCCATGTCGGCGGATTCCATCGCGGCGCCAAAGGAGTTCATGGCCGCGCCGCCGCCGAAACCGCCCATGCCGCCAACCGCGCCGCCTCTGCGGACCGCGCCGCCCGCCATGCCGTCGGCTTTATAGAACACGATGTCGTCGTCAAAGCTCTCGTAGCCGAGCGAGAAGGGAATGATGCGCCCGTTCATCGCGAGGTTGTCGTGCATGTAGTGGACGCCGGGTCTCGGGTTGTTGCGGAGCGTGGTGTTGTAGTTCAGGTTCCAGTCGTTGTTCGCGTAGTAGGAGCGCTTCCAGTTCCAGAAGAAGGCGTTGATCGCCGGAATGCGGCTGGACGCGATGGCATCAAGGGACTTGTCGTAGACGGTGAGCGTGACCGCGCCCGTGACGGGCTTGCCGTTGCCGTCCTTGACGGTGATCGTCATCGGGACATTCTGGCGCGGCTTGACGGCCTTCTTCGGGCCCGCGATGTCGACGTCGAGCATCTTTGAGATCGGCGGGACGGCGATCATCTTGGAGAGTTCCTGCACCTCGCCGTTGCCGACCGCGACCACGGAGACGTAGGTATTCGGGCGGTCGCCGGGGAGGAAGTCCAGCTTGAACTCGTGGGAGTATTCCTTTTCGCCGAGGCGGACGCACTGGTACTCGGTCTCGCGTTCCTGGCGCGTGAAGAAGTAGAGGGTCGCGCCGGGCTTCTTCATGGAGACGAGGATGCTGGCGGATTCGCCAGGGACGTACTCGCTCTTGTCGGTGGTGATCTCGAGCGGGAGCGTGCTGAAGAGGTCGCCGGACTTGTCGAAGCCCGCGACGAAAAGCGGATAGGAGCCTTCGCAGGTCACGGGGTTCTTTTCGTCGGCCTTGATGGAGGCGTCGGACGTGATGCTGGAGACGACTTCGTAGACGCCCTGGCGGTCGATCACGAAGCTCACGCCGTTCTCGTCGCCCGCGGTCACGTCCATGACCTTCACGGGCTGGCCGACGCGGTGCGGGACGCCGTTGGCGTCGAGGTCGCGCAGGTAGATGGAGACTTTGCCTTTTCCGGCGACGGGCTTGCCGTCTGGCGTGGTGGCCTTCACGACGAGCGTGACGGGCTTGCCGGTGCGGGCGAATCCGGACTTCGCTACGGCGGAGACGTAGAAAGGCTGCGCGGCGGTCACGACGGAGCCGGAGCCGCTGACCACGCGGTTGGACTCATCGGTGACTTCGGCGTCGATGATGTAACGGAAGTCGAGGTTGCCGAAGCGGCGCAGGGCGTCGCCGGTGTCGATCGGGACGGTCAGGAATCCGTCGTCGTCCGCGGTGCCTTCGGCCTCGGTGATGAGGTCGCGGCCCCAGGTGACCTGGCGGATGCTCTCGTCGCGGTAGGCGGTGGAGCAGATCCAGTAGCCTTCGCCGAAGAGCCAGTCGAAGCGGCCGCGGAACGGGAAGACGCGGCGCGCCTGTTCGCGGTGGACTTTGTACTTGATCTTCGCGCCGGACATGGGCGCGCCGAAATAGTATTTCGCCTGGATCTTCGCCTCGAAGATGCCGCCGGTCTTCACCTGCGTTTCGGGCATTTCGACTTCAAGCAGATATTCCGGCTTCTTGTATTCCTCGACGGAGAACGAGACGCCTCCGTTGCCGGTGTTCAGGTTGAAGCTGCCGAGGGAAACGTCATCAGGGAGCTTGAATTCGCCGGTCGCCGCCGCGAGCAGGGGATCGCCGGAGACGTTTTCTTCATACAGCTTCTTGCCGCGGGCGTCGGTTCCAGTGAGCTTCAGCTTGTAGTCGGCGCGCTTTTCCGGAGCCTTCTCGTCGTAGGAGGCACGACGGGTGTAGACGGTGTACTTCACTGTGTCGCCGGGACGGTACACGGGACGGTCGGTGATCACGTAGTCGCGGTCGCGTTCGTAGAAGCGGCCCGCGTTCATGGTGGAGTAATAGGCGTTCGGGAGGAAGGTGAGGCCGTCCTCGGACTCGGAGAGGATGAGCGTGCGGTCGTTCAGACGCTCGGGGAAGATGACCGCGCCATCCTTGCCGGTCGTGACCTCGAACTCCTTCACGATGATGCGGTAGCGCCGTCCGCCGAATTCGGCCTGATTGCGGTTGTTGGCGTATTCCGTCCGGTAGTTCATGATCTTGAGCTTGCGGTCGGCGAGCGGCGCGCCGGTTTGGGAATCATTGAGCGTGAGGAAACGGCCCTTGGTCACATTTTCCTTGGTGAGGATTTCGGGAGTGATCCAGACGAGGTTTTCGTGCCAGGCGTCGGCGGAATAGGTGCCCTCGGAGCCTTCGGGGAGGGTGCGGACGATGTACGCGCCGGGCTCGGTGATGGGCAGCGGGACTTCCGTGTCGGTCTCCCAGTGGTGCGGTTTCGGCTTCACGTCGAACGTGAATTCGGTGAGCTTTTCGCCGATGGCGGGCGCCCAGCCTCTGTAGCCGGGGTCGAGCTGGTAGGCGTCGTTCGTGCGGTAGGACTCGTCGCCGCCCTCGCGGAGGCTCTTCAGCATGATCTCAACGGCCTTCTTCGCGTCGGCCTTCGTGACGACCGCGCGGACCTTCGTGGTGTTGCGGCTGTGGTACGCCAGGACGGGCTTCGAGCCGTACGGGACGACCTGGAGGCTCTGGGTAGTGCCCCAGTTGCAGAGGATCTGCTGGACCATTTCGTTGTCGCCGGCCTTCTTGAACCAGTCGGCGGCGCTTTCGTACTGCATGCGGGCGAGGTAGAGCCCGCCGAGCTGGGACGCGGCCTGCTGCTTGTAAAGTCCGGCCTTGTCGTCGTTGGCGAGTTCCTTGAAGATGCGGAAATAGCTGAATTCCTCAGGGAGGGCGATCTTGCGGACGCCGTCGGCGAGCTCGGCGACAGTCTCGACGTCCTTCATGTCATAGAGGAAATCGCGGTACTTGTCGGAGGTCTGGTATTCGTTGCGGACGCTCCAGTTGATCTGCGAGAAATCGAACTCGTTGGCGAGGAAGGACGCCCATTCGTATTTGCTGCGGTAGTCGCCGAGCGCGATCGCCTGTTCGAACGCCCAGCGGACGCGTTCGCCGTCGCTTTTCGCGGAGGAGAAATCCTTCGGGCAGGAATAGAGGACCGGGGAGCCGTCCTTGTTGACCGGGGGACGCGAGGAGCTGCCGAAATCGCCCTCGTCGTAGTCGGGGAGGTCGGTCAGGTCGGTGAGCGTCTGGAGCTTGTAGGACTGCCCGTCGGTGTGGCCGCGGAGGAGCAGGGCGGCAAGCGTGCGGTAGAATTTGATCTGCAACGGCTTGGAAACGTTCTTCGCCTCTTCGGACGCGGACGCCATGAACCGGAGGTTCTGCACGCGGTCGCGTTCCGTGCTGTACACGCGGCGTCCGGCGTTGCCGCGGTTGGCTCCGCGCGTGAACGTGTTGTTGAAGAAATAGCCGTAGGTCGTGACGGATGCGTTGAACTCGGCGGCGAGGGAGACGTTCTTCGGGAAGCGCGCCGTCACGAATGCGTAGGCGTCGTCGTATTCCTTCACGCGGTTGTTGCGGACCAGGCTGGTGCGGTACATGCTCCAGATCGGGCCGACGGCTTCGCTCTGGGACTTCGCGGGAATCGCCTCCAGCGCGGCGCGCGCGGCATCGGCGGATTCCTTGAAATTGCCCTGTTCCATGAGCTTGCGGATCTTGGCGATCGTCTCTTTTTCGGCGGGAGTCTGCGCCGTTTCGGCCTGTGCCTCGGCGTCGGTCTGCGGATTCTGCGGCCGACGGCGGCCCTGCGCCATTGTGTCCTGCGTGGCGAGGAGCGCCGGCAGGATGATCGCCGCGGTCAGGAGGAAGCGGATGTTTCGGTTCATGGGAAAATCCTTTCTCTGATGGTCCGGAGGCCCCGGCGCGGCGGGTAAGATGAAGCGGCCCGCACCGTGCGGAAAGCAGCCGGACGATGAAAAATGATGGTTGATTTCTGGATGCTTCTGACAATTAGACGTGAAAGATAAAGAAATCTTAGCGTAAAATCACGAAAAATCAAGTTTTTTTCGGATTATTCTTCGTTTTTTTCGATTCTTTCTTCGTTTTCGTCGTCGATATCGTCAGAATCATTGTCCGTGTCTTTGTCCGCATCTCTGTCCGCGCTCCGGTCCAGTTCTTCGCGCGGCTGCGGTTCGCCGGCGGATTTCAGGATGCGGATCACGGTGTTCACGTCGCGCGGATCGAACATCAGGAGCAGGTGGCCGTCTTCATCGGGTTCGATGCGTTTGAACGCCGAGAGAGCGGTACGCGTGGAATCGACCCCCATTGCCATCAGCTCAAGCTTTTTTGCCGCGTAATTCAGTGCGGCGCGCGGCATCGGCACTTTTCCGATGGAGCCTTGTCCGGGGATGAGCGTGAGATCGCCTTCATCGACAATCGGTGAGACTTCGACTGAGATGTTGGCGGCACGCCCGGAGGAAACCGGCATGGAATAATGCAGCTGAAGCCGACCGGCGTCCCAGACCACCGCATACGGCAGGGACTGCGTTTCAGGTCGGATGGATTTTGCGATCTCGGCGTTCAGCAGCGTCTGCACTTCGTTTTGCGAAAGCTTCAGGACCGCGGTTTCGACCACGCGCCCTTCCTTGTCGACCAGCGAACGCGCCAGACGGGTGATGACGCTCGCGATCACGCCGGTATCTCCGCTGTCGAATTTCGGAGCGGGGTAGGACACCGGAGCGCCGATCGCGAGGAGAAAAAGTGTAAGAATGAGGAAGATCGTGACGATCAGGAGAACAAGGAATACTTTCAGAAATCTGGAAAAACAGCCTTTTCCCGACGCCATGATACGATTATCCCTGTATCATTCGTTGTCGTCGTCGAGGCGCATGGACCAGTAGTTGCCGGCGTTCCAGCGGCTGAGCCCCTGGTCCTTGCGGATGGTGGCGCGCGGATACATGTTCTTCACATGGCCGTCGGCGAACGCGTAGTTCCACATCTTGCTGTGGAGCGTGGTCGTGGCCATGTCGAAGGAGGAGCTGCCGCTGGCCGATTCGTCGCCGCCCCATTGTTCGGACTGCTGGGACGGGCAGGAGATGGAGGACCACCACGCGGAGAAGAATCCGGTGCGGTTGGAACGGTCGTGCGTCGCACGCGGGACGTATTCCACAAAATAGATCATGCGGGAGGGCATCGGGATCTTGCCGTAATTGAGGCCGACCCAGTATCCCATGCCGTCGTTGCTGTCGTTGCAGATGGACTGGCCGCCGATCTTGTCGCCGACTTTTTCGTCGTTGGTGGTGCTGCCGCCGGGGGAATGATTCATGGCGTAGGTTCGAATGGGGAATCCGGTGGAAACGTTCGTGTTGCGCGGATATTTGTCGGCGGGGCACTGGAAGAGCTTGATCGAGGTGAATCTGTCCTCGCCCTTGCAGTTCGGCACACCTCTGGTCCCGAAGTCCAGATCGCTCATCGGGGTGTATTTCAGGATCAGGCGTTCCCACAGGGAATCGTTGTTGCCGCCGCCGGATTTCGCGGGCGTGACGTATTTCGTGTCGCCGACGTACTGAAGCGCACAGACCATCAGCTGCTTCATGTTGCTGGCGCATCCGGCCAGATAGGCGCTGCGTCTGGCGGACTGAAGCGCGGGCAGAAGCAAAGCGGCAAGGATCGCGATGATCGCGATGACGATCAGAAGTTCGATCAGGGTAAAGCCTCGGAACGTGCAAATGGTGCTGCTGTTTGTGCGTTTCATGGGTGTAGCTCCTCAGTTCGTGGGTCTTTATTATAATTTATTTCAAGCGAAAAGAAAAATCAAGATTTCGAAACGGGGAAAACGGCGGTTTTTGACGTTATTTAACGAAAAGAAACGTTAATAACGTGAAATAAGCTCAAAAAGGAAGAATGAAACTCCTATGCGGCAAAGGAATCCATACGGTGTCTTTCCATGTTAAAGACCGCGGCTGCTTTTTTGTTCGCAGTTTTTTTGTTTTTTCTGAAAAAAACACTTGACAGGAGGCGCACCTGTGTGCTATGGTATAAATAGTTGAATCCCGAAACAAATCCCCCTACACCGGCAATACAGGAGAAACACCCATGGGAAAATACCTCGGCGAAGAGATTCCGAAACTCGGATTCGGCATGATGCGTCTGCCGAAAAACGGCGAAGCGATCGACATCGAAACGACCAAAGTCATGGTCGACAAATTCCTTGCCGCGGGTTTTACCTATTTCGATACCGCGTGGATTTACCAGGGCAGCGAGGATGCCACGCGCCGTGCGCTGGTGGAGCGTTACCCCCGGGAGAGTTTCCAGCTCGCGACGAAGAACGCGGCATGGGTCGACGACAAGACGCGCGAGGCCGCGATCGCCCAGTTCGAGACGTCGCTGAAACGCCTCGGGACCGACTACATTGATTTTTACCTGCTCCACAACCTCGGCGACACGCGCACCGACCTCTTCGAGGAAATCGGCATGTGGGATTTTGTGCTGGAACAGAAGAAGCTGGGCCGGATCCGGCACGTCGGGTTCTCGTTCCACTCCACCGCCGACCAGCTCGACGCGATCCTCACGAAGCACCCGGAAGCGGAGTTCGTGCAGCTCCAGATCAACTATGCCGACTGGGACCACAAGTTCATCCAGTCGCGCCTGAACTACGAGGTCTGCCGCAAACACAATGTGCCGGTCATCATCATGGAACCCGTGAAGGGCGGCATGCTCGCGACGCCGCCGGAATCCGTCGTAAAGATACTCCGCGACGCGAATCCCGGCATTTCCCCGGCCGCGTGGGCGATCCGGTTCGGCGCGAGCCTGCCGGGCGTGATCACGGTGCTGTCCGGGATGAGCACGCCGGAGCAGATGGACGACAACCTGAAGTCGATGAAGGGATTCAAGGCGCTGACCGAGGCGGAAAAGGAGACCGTTTTCAAGGCGCAGGAAGCGCTCGCCAAAGTCCCGATGATCCCGTGTACATCATGCGATTACTGTGCAAAGGTCTGCCCGATGAACATCGGCATCTCCGGCACGTTCAACGGACGGAACCTGCTCACGCTGTACAGCAACGTGGAGAGCGCGAAGGTACAGATCTTCTGGGCGGTCGCGAATCTGGGCAAGAAGGACGCCGTGGAGTGCATCGGCTGCGGCAAGTGCGAGGAAGTCTGTCCGCAGCACCTCGAAATCCGCAAACTGCTCACGGAGGCTGCGAAAGCGTTTGACCAGCAGAAGAGTTCGGAAACTGACGCAAAAAAAGAGTAAGGATCACTTGCTCAGGAAAGCTTTGCGTTCCGATTCGGGGTAATGCTCAATCGCGTACCTGAGGGTGGTGCGCGACATGGATGCCTTGTTTTTCTCCAGATAGGCGGTCAGCGCGGCGCGGTCGCGTTTGCCGATTTCGCGGAGCATCCAGCCGCAAGACTTGTGCATGAGGTCGTGCGGATGCGGCAGGAAACGGTCCACCATGCGGAACGGTATTTCCAATTGATTCGCGCGGATGAACGGGAACATGGAGAGGACGGCGATGCGTTCTTCCCAGAGATGACCGGACGCGGCGAAACGTTCCAGGGTGTCCGCGCCGTGTTCGAACGCGTACGCTCCCGTGATGCCGGGGGCGGTCAGGTCGACCAGATCCCAGTTGTTGACGTAGCCGTGCCGGGCGAGTTCAGCATAGTGCTTGAATATGGTGGCACGTTCCTTCTCGCCAGTCTTTTTCGATTCATAACGCCCCAATAGGATGAGCAGAGCGCAGAGACGGACCTCGTGCCACTCGGAATGCGCGGCGCGGACGGCTTCGCGGACAGGGAGGTCCCGGAACGCCTTCGCCGTCCGACGGGTCACCGGGTTTTTGCAGCCGAGGAACCTGTCGCCTTCTCCGTACTGCCCTGGTCCGGTCTTGAAGAAACGCTGAAGGATTTCGGCGTCGGCGGGATTCGCCTGCGCGAGCATGACGTGTTCGAGGTCGGCGGCAGTGGCGTTTGCGCCGGAATCGGTTGGAAATAGGGGCGTGTTCATGTGCTGGATCATGCTGATGCGAGACGTCCGGCGAGGAACGACAGCGCGAATTCGACGCGGAGGATATGCGGGCCGAACGTGACGGGCGCGTAGCCGTTGGCGCGGAACGCGGCGACTTCCTCGGGCGTGAATCCGCCTTCGGGACCAATCGCGAGCACGACTTTTCCGGGGAGGGCGACGGGGCAGGGCGCGGCATCGACGGGATGCCCGATGATCGCGGTCGCGCCGTCCGTAAGCTGCGCGGATAATCCCGAGTTGAAGAACTCGCGGAGGGACCGTACGAAAGTCAGCTCCGGCAGGACGGTCGTGCAGCCCTGTTCCAACCCCTCGATCAGCACGGATCGGATCGCGTCCGGGGCCATGCACGAACTCGTCCAGTAGCTTTTTTCCGTCTTCGCGGCATGGAAGAATACGGCACGGCGGATGCCGGACGATGCGATGAAGTGGAGCGTCTTCTTGAAACTCTGCGGACGGGGCAGGGCGATGACGGGGAGGATGTTCGACGGCGGGGGCGGCGGATTGGATGTATCCTCCAGCTTGAGCCGGGCGGAATGCCGGGTCGATTCGAGGATGCGCGCCGTGCCGATGCCGCCGCCGAGAATGCCCGCGCGGATCGTGTCGCCGGGCTTGGCATGGAGGATGCAGAAGATGTGTTCGGCGTGCTCGCCGCCGACCGTGAACTCGCGTTCGGGCGACAGGTCGCGTTCCTCGACGATCAGCAGGTTCATGCGGAGAGAATCTTCTGAACTGCTTCGAGGATGTCGGCGGGTTCCGCCATGCGTCCCTTGCCGGACGTGCCGCAGGCGAGGTGCCCGGTGTCGGGCCCGACGGTGCGGACGCCGAGCTTGTCGACGAGCTTCGCGAGATTGTCTTGCACGATCGGACTGGCCCACATGTGCTCGTTCATGGCGGGCGCGAGGAGAACCTTTCCGCGGAACGCCAGCGCCGTGGTCGTCAGGGCGTCGTCGGCGATGCCGGACGCGAACTTGCCGATGAAGTTGGCGGTGCAGGGCGCGACCACAAGCAGATCGGCCCACTCCGCCCAGTCGACATGTTCCGGGCGCGGCTGATATTCTTCAAAGAGGTCGGTCAGGACGCGGTTTTTCGAGAGCGTGAGGAATATCTGCGAGGAGATGAGCTGAAGCGCGTTCGCTGTCATAACGACGCGGAGGTCGAATCCTGCGGAAACGAGCTTGGAGCAGAGGTCGGCGGCCTTGTAGGCGGCGATGCCGCCGGTGACGCCGAGGATGATGTGTTTGCCGTTCATGTGCGTACTCCGTGGTTGTCAGACGGTGCGTCTGCGTTTCGGATTGTTGCGGAGGCCGAGGATGAGTTCGGTGAATTCCCGGACCGCCCGGTCGAGGTCGTCGTTCACGATGATGTGGTCGTATTCGCCCGCGTGTTCCATCTCGCCCTTCGCGTTGGCGAGGCGGCGGAGGATGGACTCCTCGGTCTCGGTGCCGCGCGCCCGGAGGCGGCGTTCCAGCTCCTCGAACGAAGGCGGCATGATGAAGATGAACTCGCACGCCTCGCAGAATTCGGAGGCGTCGGAACAGAGCGCGCGGAGCTGCGCCGCGCCCTGGACATCGATGTCAAGCAGGACGTCAATCCCGCGCTGAATGCGGCCGAGCAGTTCGGATTTGAGTGTGCCGTAGCAGTTCCCGTGTACCTCGGCGTGTTCCGCGAACGCGTTTTCTGCGACGAGCGCATCGAATTTCTCGCGGCTGATGAAATAGTAGTCGCGTCCGTCGACCTCGCCGGGGCGCGGCTGGCGCGTGGTGCAGGATACGGAGAATTCGATTCCGCCGAGGCCGCCGATGGCGGCTTTGTAGATGGAGGATTTGCCGGAACCGCTTGGCCCGGAGAGGATCAGGATCATGCCGGTGCGGTCCGGTGCGTCGGATAGGGTGTTCATGAGCGTGATGTGTGCTGGAAAAGCCTGGCGGCGTTGACCGCCGTGAAATACAGGTCGTCCGCGCCCGCCGCCATGGCTTCCTTGAGCGTGCGGCGTCCGGTGGACGCGCTGAAGGCGAAATCGTAGGTCTTTGCGAGTTCTTCCGGTGTACCCTCGACCGCGCCGGAAAGCAGCAGGACGGGGATGCCTTCGCGGTGCGCGGCGTCGGCGACCGCGCAGCAGAGCTTGCCTTCGGCGGTCTGCGAATCCGTGCGGCCTTCGCCGGTCACGACGAGGTCCGCGCCCTTGATCTGTCTGCGGAACGAAATCGCGTCGAGGATGAGTTCCGCGCCGGATTTCGGCTGTGCGCCGCAGAACGCTCGGAGCCCCGCGCCGAGGCCGCCCGCCGCGCCGTCGCCGGGCATTTCCTTCGGCAGCAGCATGGACTGGCGTTCCCAGACGGTGAAGAGATGGCGGAGGTTGAGGTCGAGTTTCGCGACCATGTCGGGCGTGGCGCCCTTCTGCGGTCCGTAGACCTGCGCCGCGCCGAACGGGCCGGACAACGGATTGCGGACATCGCACGCGGTCGTGATGCGCGTTTCATGGAGGCGTACATCGGCTCCGGCGACGGCGATTCGGTGGAGCATGTGAAGCGCGCCGCCGCCCCGCGGGATGTCGCGTCCGCCCACATCGAGCAGGCCGTATCCGAGCGCCTGCGCCATGCCCGCGCCGCCGTCGACCGTGGCGGACCCGCCGAGGCCGATCAGGATGTCGCGGACGCCGAGGTCCAGAATGGCGCGGATGACTTCGCCCGTGCCGTAGGTCGTGGCGGTCATCGGGTCGCGTTTGACCGGTTCCACAAGGTAAAGCCCGCTGGCGGAGGACATCTCGAAAACGGCGGTAAGCCCGTTGTTGATGAGCGCGAATTCCGCCTGGACGGGCTTGCCGTCCGGCCCGGTGACCGTGACCGTATGGATCTCGCCGTGCAGAGCGTCGGCCAGCGCGCGCGTCATGCCTTCGCCGCCGTCGGATACCGGCACGGAAACGAGTTCGGCGTCCGGCATGACAGTGCGGAAGGCTTTCTCAAGGACACGACACACGGTCGAGCTTTTCATGCACATCTTGAATTTGTCGGGCGCGAACACGATCTTCATGGTCAGAGCTCCTTCTTGAGAATTCCGGAGATGATTTCGGCGGCGTTTTCCGGGGAGACCGGACGCGGGGCCGAGGCGAGTTTCATCGGATTCTTGACGGCGTCGGCGGCGATCCTGTCGATCATGGCGGCGTCGAAGCAGGGCAGGGCGGAGAGTTTCGTCACACCGGCGTATTTCGCGATGAAGGCCGCGGCAGCGTTCACGACGTCCTCCGGGGTCTTCTGTTTCGCTTTCGACGGGAAGATGTCCGCGAGCAGCATGGTGCGTTCCGCGACGGCTTTTTCCGCGAGGTAGTAACGCCAGAAGGGCGGCAGGAGCATCGAGGCGGCGATCCCGTGCGGGATCTGTCCGTAGAACGAGAAGCTGCCGAGGTGCGGGAGCGAGGTCGGACGGTCGGCGATCATCATGCCGCCGATGGTCGCGGCGGCACAGAGGCGTTCGCGCACGATGACGTCGTTCGGGTCGCGGAAGGCGAGCGGGAGATTGTTGCAGATAAGGCGGACCGCATAGACCGCGTTCCGGTTCGTGGCGAACTTCGTTTCCGGCGAACCGGTGTTCAGGAGTGATTCGATGTTGTGCGTGAGGGCGTCCAGCGCGGTCGCGGCGGTGAGGCTGTCGGACATGGAGCGTCCGTAGTACGGGTCGATCAGGGCCATGCGCGGCACGATCTGTTTGTCGGCGATGAGGCGTTTCACGCCCGCTGCACGGTCGACGATGTTCGAATACGGCGTGACCTCGGATCCGGTTCCCGCGGTGGTCGGGATCGCGATGATGCGTTTGAATTCCTTCCCGGGAAACTTTTCGGTGATTCTATTTGAGCCGAAAAGCTCGGAGACGTCCATTCCGGTCTGGTACGCGGCCCAGGCGGCTTTCGCGGCGTCGATCACGCTGCCGCCGCCGATGGCGACGACTTCCGAGCACTTGCTCTGGTTCAGCGCGTCGATGATGCGCGCGACGTCGTCCAGGTCGGGTTCCGCCGGGATGTCGCACACGAGGCGGGACTCGAATTCATAGTGGAGCACCATATTCGTCATGTCGGCGCGCGCGCCGGACTTTGCGAGGGAGTTGCCTCCGGCCACGAACGTGACGACGGGTTTGTCCTCGGCGAGCAGGAATTCGGCGGAAAGGTCGGTGAGGACGCCGGGGCCGAGGTCGATGCAGACCGGTTCGTAATGCTCGAACAGTTCAATGTAATCTTGATCGGAGTTCATAGTCGGATCACTTTGCTACGATGTTGACGAGGCGGCCTGGGACGGCGATGACCTTCACGACGGTCTTTCCTGCGAGTGCGGCGGCGACCTCCGGGTTCTCCAGCGCCTTCTTTCCCATGTCGTCCGCGGAGAGCGAGGCGGGCATCATGATGCGGACTTTCGGCTTGCCGCAAATCTGCACGAGGATCTCGTGTTCCTCGACCTGCAGGTGTGATTCGTCGACACTGGGCCATTGCGCCAGGGAGACGGGGGCCTGTTTGCCGAGGCCTTCCCACATTTCCTCCGCGATATGCGGCGCGTACGGGGCGAGCAGCAGGACGAACGTCTCGGCGGCTTCGCGCGGCATCTTTTCGAGCTTGGAGAAGTCGTTGAGGAAGATCATCATCTGGCTGATGGCTGTGTTGAAATTGAGCGTGTCCGTGTCCTCCGTGACCTTCTTGATCGTCGCATGGAGCAGGCGGCGCAAGTTCGCCGGGACGGGTTCGTCCACGACCGGCGTCTGCATGATCATGCGCCAGGAGCGTTTGAGGAAACGGAAGACGCCTTCCACGCCGCGGGTGTTCCACGGCTTGACGGCCTCCAGCGGCCCCATGAACATTTCGTACAGGCGCATGCTGTCGGCGCCGTACTCGCGAACCACATCGTCGGGGTTGACGACGTTGCGGAGCGACTTCGACATCTTGGCGGGGAATTCGACGAGCTTTTCTCCGGTCTCCTTGTGCTTCGGTTCGGGGCCGGAGAGGTCGACGAGGTTGGTCGGGACCAGTGCTCCGCGGGCGTCCTTGTAGGACGTGCCGAGGATCATGCCCTGGTTGACGAGTTTCCGGAACGGCTCCTTGGTGGAGACGAGACCCAGATCGTAGAGGACCTTGTGCCAGAAACGCGCGTAGAGCAGGTGCAGCACGGCGTGTTCCGCGCCGCCCACGTACAGGTCGACCGGCATCCAGTATTTTTCCTTCGCCGGGTCGACGAACGCCTTGTCGTTGTGCGGATCGATGTAGCGGAGGTAATACCAGCAGGAACCCGCCCACTGCGGCATGGTGTTGGTCTCGCGGCGGCCGTGTTCGCCCGTCTTCGGGTCCACGTAGTCAACCCAGTCCGCCGCGTTCGCGAGCGGGGATTCGCCGTTTCCGGAGGGCTTGAAGTCCTTCATGTCCGGGAGCGTGAGCGGGAGCTCGTCCTCGGGGACCATGCGGATTTCGCCGCTGTCCATGATGATGATCGGGAAGGGTTCGCCCCAGTAGCGCTGGCGGCTGAAGAGCCAGTCGCGGAGCTTGTAGTTCACGGTACGCTTGCCGATGCCCTTCGATTCGAGCCAGTCGATGATGCGCTTCTTCGCTTCGTTCACGCGCAGGCCGTTCAGGCTGAGCCCGTCGTCGTTCGCGGAGTTCATCAGCGGACCGTCGCCGATCCAGCAGACTTTTCCGGCGAGCACGCCTTCGACGTCGATCTTCTCCTTCGCCGCGGCAGCCTCGTCGGGCCGGATCACGCAGATGACCGGGATATTGAATTTCTGCGCGAACGCGAAGTCGCGGTCGTCGTGGGCGGGGACCGCCATGATCGCGCCGGTGCCGTAGCTCGCCAGCACGTAGTCGGAGATCCAGATCGGGATGCGCGCGCCGTTGACCGGGTCGATGGCGTACGCGCCGGTGAAGGCGCCGGTCTTCTCGTTGTTGAGCCCGGTGCGCTCCAGGTCGCTCATGGACGCGGTGCGCTTCTTGTACGCGGCGACTTCCTCGGCGTGCTCCGGCGTGGTGATCTCGTCGACGAGTTCGTGTTCGGGGCAGAGGACCATGTAGGTCGCGCCGAAGAGCGTGTCCGGGCGCGTGGTGAACACGGTCAGCGTCTTTCCGGGGTGTCCGTCGAGCCGGAACACGACCTCCGCGCCTTCGCTTCTGCCGATCCAGTTCCGCTGCATTTCCTTGATGCCTTCCGGCCAGTCGAGACCGTCGAGGTCCGCGAGCAGGCGTTCCGCGTAGGCGGTAATTTTGAGGACCCACTGCTTCATCGGGCGTCGGATGACCGGGTGGTTGCCGCGTTCGCTGCGGCCGTCGATGACCTCTTCATTGGCGAGCACGGTGCCGAGCGCGGGGCACCAGTTCACCGGCACCTCGTCGATGTACGCGAGGCCCTTCTTGTAGAGCTGGAGGAAGATCCACTGGGTCCAGCGGAAATACTTCGGATCGGTGGTGTTGATCTCGCGGCTCCAGTCGTAGCTGAACCCGAGCATCTTGATCTGGCGCTTGAAGTTTGCGATGTTCTTCGCGGTCGTCACGGACGGGTGCGTCCCCGTCTCGATCGCGAACTGTTCCGCGGGCAGCCCGAACGCGTCCCATCCCATCGGATGCAGCACGTTGAAGCCGTTCATGCGTTTGAAGCGCGAATAGATGTCCGTGGCCGTGTAGCCTTCCGGGTGGCCGACGTGGAGGCCCGCGCCGCTCGGGTAGGGGAACATGTCCAAGACGTAGAGTTTTTTCTTCGTGGTGTCGTCGGTCGCCCGGAACGTCTGGTGATCGTCCCAGTATTTCTGCCATTTCGCTTCGATGGCGGTGAAATCGTAGTCCATGATTCGGGGATTCTCCGGTTATATTGGGGTTCTTGGAAAAATAGTCCATAGAAATATAGAACGCCTGCGCGCGTTTTGCAAGCTCAATTCCCATTTTCCCGATAAAAATCCCCGCGCCGTTTCCGGAGCGGGGACGGTGAATACAGGTCGTATGAGACTTATGTTCCTTGTTCGCCCTATGGGGCAGGGCGGAGGTTACTTGACCGGGAAGCTGAGGACGGTAAGGGAGTACGGCTTGAGCGCGAGCGCGGTGCTGCTGTCGAGCGTGACGGTCTCCGGTTCGGCGGGACGCACGTTCACGTCGGCGGGTTTGCCGGAAAGCACGGTCATCGTGGCGTTTACCTGGGACGGAACAAGGTTGTCGAGCTTCAGCGTGGTCTTTACCTCAAACGGGAGCAGGTTCACGATCTTGACCGTGGCGGTGTTCGTTTTACTGTCGATCACGCAGGACGACGCGAACCGCTTCAGCAGAGGGGCGTTTCTGTCGTTGTCCGGGAGCGCGCGGCCATCGTTGTTCAGGAGTTTCGCGGTGGTGCGCGCGTACTTGTCCCCGGCGTTGTTGCCGAAGAGGTTCTGGACGTAGTATCCGGTGGTCGGCTTGACCTGGGTATTGTTGAAGTAGATGAGGTCGGGATTCCACTGCGTGTCGCCCTCCTTCGCGAGGAGCGGGGCGTAGGAGGACATCGCCACCACGTCGCCGTTGCGTTCGAGCGAGAGCATGTAGATCGCCTCGGAGAGCGCGGTCTCGATGGTGCTGGTGCGCGGTCCGTTGTGGCTGGCATATTCGCCGAGGTAGACGCGCGTGCCGCCGCGCAAGTAGGTGTCGTAGAAATGCTGGTTGTTCAGGAACCAGCCGGGCGACTGGTAGTAATGCTCGTCGACGATCGGGATGCCGAGCTTGCGCGCGAGCGCCCAGCCGTCCTCGTAGTCGGAGCCCTCGCAGAACGGCCCGACGGTGCCGACCACGGTGATCTCCGGGTATTTGGCTCGGATGGCCTTGAAGATCATCGTGAAGCGTTCCTTGAAGACGTCGCCGATGAGGTCCTCGTTGCCGATGCCGATGTATTTCAGATTGAACGGTTCGGGGTGTCCGGCTTCCGCGCGGACCTTGCCCCATTTGGAGTCAGCGGGACCGTTCGCCCATTCGATCAGGTCCAGCACCTCCCGGATGTACGCGCCCATCTCGTCCATCGGGATGCCGCCCTGCTGGCCTTTGCCGCCGCGCGAGGAGTTCTGACAGGGGACGCCCGCGGGGAGGATCGGGAGCGGTTCCGCGCCGATGTCCTCGCAGAACTGGAAATACTCGAAGTAGCCGAGCCCGGCGGACTGGTGGTAGCCCCAGATGTTGGACTGCGGCACGCGCGCCTCCAGCGGGCCGACGGTGCGGTTCCAGCGGTACATGTTCCCGAGGCCGTTGCCGTGCGCCACGCAGCCTCCGGGGAATCGCACGAAACGCGGCTTGAGGTCGGCGAGCGCCTGCGCGAGGTCGGCGCGGAGGCCGTTCCTGCGGTTCTTGAACGTCTTTTCGGGGAAGAGCGAGACCATATCGAGGGCGAGTTTGCCGCCGATCGGTCTCAGCGACAGTTTGCCGCGGTCCGTGCTTGATTTTGCGGTGAACTTCAACTCGGTCTTAGTCCACTCTTTTCCCTTCACTTCGAAGGACTGGACACCGATGATCTCATTGTGCTCGCCGAGCAGACTGACGAACAGTCCGGTTTCGCCGCCGTCCGGGCATTTCGCGAAAATACTGAGGAGATACGTCTCACCCTCGCGGAAGACCATGCCGCGGAAGCCGTCGTTGACGAGTGCGGCGTTATTGCCTTCGGGGGCGTCCAGCGCGAGGTAGTGCGGATTGTTCTTGTGGATGGGATCATCGGTCGCGACGGTCGGGTTCAGCTCCTTCGGGACGTTCCAGCCGGTGAGGGCGTTCCATCCGCCGTGGTCGAGGTCGTTGAACTCGAAATCGCGGTTGCGGACGAGTTCGGCGTACAACCCGCCGTCGGCGGAGTAGTTGATGTCCTCGAAGAAGATGCCCCAGAGGAGCGGACTGATGCTCTTGGTGCGTCTCAGGTCGACGGAGATCTCGGCGGTGCGGGAGACGTCCTTGAGACTGTCCGGCAGGTCCGTGATGCGCTCGCGGTTCTGTTCGCCTTTCCTGTCGGCCTCCGCCTTCGCGGCGAGGATGCCGTCAAGCTCCGCCTTCGTGACTCTCACGATGCAGCCTTTCCATTCGCGGTCGCCGAGCTTGACGATCGGGGTGTATTTCAGATGTGCAGGGGAGATTTCTACATGGGAAAAATGCTTGAAATCCCGCGTGGAGAGGGTTTCTCCGTTCAGGCTATGCTGCCTTTCATCCTGCCACTCGATGTAATACTCCCCTGAATCTGAATCAAAGAAGATGAACGGCGCGTAGCCGCGCGGCGCTTTTCCCATGGGGTAGTAGTTCTGCACGTGCCAGTGGACCAGATCGGGCGAGGACGTGAGCGCGAACACCGGATCGTCCGGGTTCGGCGTGAAGATGCAGTACCACATGCCGTTTGCCTTGTCATGGAAAAGATACGGATCGTGCATCTTCTTCTCCGCGCCCCAGGTGCCGTAGTCGCTGCTCAGCCAGCCGTGGTCGATCACGTGCCAATCAAATTGTGCCGCATCATCTGAGCCGTCGGCGTTCCATGCGTAGTACAGGCGGTTGTCGCGTTCGTACGCGAAAAGATTAATGCCGGGCTCGAGGGGTTTGGCGAGTTCGAGTGCGTCCGAGGTCGCTGCGAACGATGCGGAGAGGAAAGCGGCGGCTGCGAAGATGCGATGGAAGAGCTTCATGGTCGGTTCTTTCGTTGTGCTTGGGGCGGAGAAAATGAACTTATGTCAGAGGGTCGGGACGACTTTTTTGATGGAGCCGTCGGGATTGAATTCGAGCTTGTCGATGCAGACTTCGCGATGGAATCCCGGTCCCTCCATGACCTTGCCGTTCTGCCACGCGAACCTGTGGTATACGATGCGCCATTCGTCGTCCGCGCCGCGGACCTTCAGGATCTGGTGGTGTCCGGTGCCGAGGATGCCGCGCGACACGTCCTTTTCGATCACGACGTTGTCGCGCGGAACAGTGAGGTCGCCGAGCGGGGAATCGGCGGTGGCGTAGCGGACATGGTAGTTCGGGCTGCCGGTGTCGTCGACGGACCAGCTGAAATAATACTTGCCGTCGCGGTAGATCACGTTCGTGCCCTCGCGGAAGGTGCGGCCGGGCTGGAACACCTTCACGGTGTCGCGTTTCACGCTGAGCATGTCGTCGGCGAGCTCGCCGCCCGCCATGTAGCCGTTGCCCCAGTAGAGGTAATACTTGCCGCTCACGGGGTCGTGGAAGACGTCCGGGTCGATCTCCTGCCCGCCGCGCACGCCAGCGGGCTTGAAGTCGACGATGGGCTTGCCGGTGTCGACGAACGGTCCGAGCGGATCGTCCGCGACCGCGACGCCGACGCATTTGCGTCCGTCGCCCTTCAGCGCGCCGCAGAAATAGAAGTAGTATTTATAGGAGCCGTCGGGCTGCTTGCGTTCCATGATGCACGGGGCCCAGGCATTGCCGTCGGACCACTTCACGTCCTCGCCGAGCGTCAGGATGGTGCGCTCGAATTTCCACGTCTTCAGGTCGTCGGAGGAGAACACCTGGAAATCCTTTCCGCCCCAGCCGGCGAATCCGTCGTGCGTGGGGTAGATGTAGTATTTGCCGGTCTTCTCGGAGTAGAGCGTGCCGGGGTCGGCGTAGAACGCCTCGATGATCGGGTTGTTCTGCCGCGGGAGCTCGAATTTCTCCGGCTTGCCCCATTTCTTGAGGACGGCGTCCAGCTCGGACCGCGCGATGGAGACCACGCTGCCGTGGCGCGCGTGGAAGTCGACGGAGAAATCGCCCTGCGTGAACGTCTTCATGTCCTTCGTCTCGGCGAAATACCAGCGTCCGTCGCGGAAGAGGTCGCCCATGAAGACGTACGTGTCGGTGTTCACGAGCGGATACACGCTGGAGCCTTCGATGGCGAATCCGGGATCGAGCTTGTAATCGGGTTCCGGGTCTTCCCATTTGCCGGGGAAGAGGGTGTCGGAGATGACTTTCTCCTTGCCGCAGTAGAACATGTGGTACCGGCCGCGGAAGCGGATGATGTCGGCGTCGAGCACGTGCACGCCGGGCTTGCCGAACATGTACATCGGCTCTCCCTCGAGGTCCGTGAAATCGTCGTTCGCGTACACGCCGTACATCCTGTTGACGCCGCCCTTGAACATCAGCGCCACGTAGATCAGATACCGTTTCGCCGCCGGATCGTAGATGGTCTGCGGCGCCCACACGTGTAGGACGTCCTGAATGCCGGGCATGTTCGGGAAACGCTCGGGGAAATGGATCGCCTTGGCGGACCAGTTGACGAGGTCGTCGGACTTCAGGAGCACGAGGCCGCGGTTGGAGTCCCAGCCCTTCGACGAGGTCATGTCCGTGGCGACCATGTAGAATCCGCCGTCCTCGTTGCGCATGATGTGCGGATCGCGGACGCTCCCGGTGCGCGCGAACGTCTTCGCGTCCAGCACGGGCTTGTCTCCGTTCAGCGCGAAGAAATGGCGTCCGTCGTTGCTGACGGCGAACCGGATCTGCTCCTGGTCCGGGTTGTTCCCGGTGAAGTAGGCGAAGAGATAGCAGGTGCGGTCCTTCGCTGCGGGTTCGGGGTAGGGCTTCTCCGCGGACGCCGTGAGGGCGAGCCCGACGGCGCAGAGCGAGGCGAGGGCGAGTTTGCGGAGGGCGGCGGAACGAGTGGCGAGGGAGGAACGGATGGACATGGGCGATCTCCTGTGTGGAACGGCGGACCGGAATCGTGCCGCGCCGTTCGGTGTTGCGTGGTTGACCGGGCGATTTTCCATAATATACATTAGTACCGGAAGGAAATCAAGGCGCGGGACGTGTTTTTATACGGAAATGACGGAGAAACCCGATGCCGCGCGTTAGGGGTAGCGTTGCCTCCGAGGCCCGTCGCGACGCCCGTTTTATGCTCGGACCGGTCGAATGATAATAGAACAAATAGGACCAATAGGAAAGGGCGTTCAGAAAAACTTTTCTTATTCGTCCCATTCGTCCTGTCTCACAGCATACGCCCTCCCGGCAGTTGATCGCTTTTTTTGAGGTGTGCAAAAAGAAAGTTTGTGTTTTTTTTGCAGGCACTTTTTTTTAGCTTGATTTTTTATGAGATTATGATATTGTAATACTTGAAAATGACCGAACCGGAATCAACAACACCAATTCCGCAGGAGAAATAACATGAAACACAAAACAGCCTGGATCATTTCTTTGATCGCGATACCGTTTCTCGCGGCGGGGTGCGTCCTGCTCGCGCAGACGAAAGACGAAAGCCGGGGCGGACAGGACGAGAAGGTCAGAGCCGAGACCAGGATGGCTGACGAACAAAGCCGGATCGACGCTGCGAAATTCGATCTTCAGTTCACCATCACGGACGCAGACGGCAAGCCGCTGAACGGCGTCACGATGGAGCTTGAACGGAAACGTCCGAGAATCCCTCTGTTAAGCGGCGAATGGGAAAAAAAGACCGAGAAGAAGACGGTCGATTCCAAATTCCGCATTCAGGAAAAAGGCTGGACGGGGCTTGATCTCCGTTTCCTGAAAGACGGCTACCATCTGGAACAATGCAAGTTCGATATCAATATCCTGGATAAAGATAAATCAAAGTTGTCGATGCGACGGGAAATCCAGGTCAAAATGTCCGAAAAGAGTCCTCTTCCTTCTTTGTTCGGGGGTGGCGGTGTATTGTCATATAATATTGAAAATGGTAAAAGAGATATCCTTGATATCGATATTTTCCCAAAAAAAGCAGGAAAGAAGACTGCTGATCTGAAAAAGAAAGAAGAAATGAAGAGCGAGGAAGACGAAGAGAATGAGGAAGACGAGGATATCGAGGATGAAATAATCAAGGATCCCCATATTATTTCAATTGACTCAAAGGCCAAGCCGGCAACCGTATTATATATGGAAATTGACTTCAGGAGAGATAAGGACGGCAGCATTGTCTATGATACGGCCGATACGAAAGGGGTTGCCAAACCGGCCTCATGTATTGTTCGATTCTGCTCCGACGATCCTGGTGATGGATTGCTGTTTGTTTCCAAAGTGGAGTCCCCGAAAAGTTGGGAAGCCGAAAAAGAACTTACAACCGCCCCGGAGATGGGTTATAAAAATGAAATTGCAATTGACCTTGGAGAAAAGAATAAAAAATTCTACGTGTTTTGTTATATAAAACAAGGTGACCATTACGGAAAAGCAAGGCTTGGGCCGGTGTATATTCAGGAAGAAAAGAATAAGATCCAGCTTGTCAAAATGAATGTAAAAGTTTCATTCAACACGCTGGAAGGCGACCACAACGTAAGGTCTTATTAATTCAAAATACCCTTTCACTATTTTGAGGAGAAATAACATGAAACGCAAAACAGCCTGGATCATCGCCGCGATCATCGTTTTAGGTGTGCTCGCAGTCATCTTTGTGCTGGTGCAGGCATACAGATCGATCCTCATCGAGGGGACGATCACGGACGATCAGGGAAATGCCATGAACGGGGTTTCCGCCTATGTGACCATTTCACGCAAAAAAGCGGGATGGTACGTCGGGACAAAAGAACTCGAGGAGACCGTCGATTCCTCCTTCCGTTTCGAGGGGAAAGGCGACGCTGTCTTCGTCGTTTTCGCCAAAAAAGGATACGCTCCGGGGCAAATCCAACTTGACCGCGAGCGCGGCAGCCAAGTGCTCCGGCGCGACCTTCGCATCGTCATGAAGGAACTGACGCCGGAAGAACTGGAAAAACGTTTTTTCAGGACGATCTACGAATGGAGTCAACTTGATGTCTACATCGACGCAGGGGAAAAAATGCCCACGACCGAGGACCAGCTTGAGCGTTTGCGCAAGAATTTCGGGCTTGAAAAAAGCGATATGACGGATCTTTTCGTGAAAGCGATTCGGGAAGGCGTCGATACCGGCATTGACATCCCTGACAGTGGCGAAGAAGAAGTCGGGAGGATCATCACGAATCCCTTCGGCATTCCTGACCCGCCCGATGTCGATTTTTCGGATGGCGTCGATACTGGCGAGGATATTCTCGCCGAAGATCATTTCGTCGACGATGAGGACGAGGAATACCGGATTAGCCCTCCCGACGATCTTTCCGGAATCGAAACGAAATCGGAGAAAAGGTCGCTCAGAGAACGGTATTTTTCTGCAATGCGTTATCTTCAGTATTATCCGCCGCCTCAGCAGCAGTTTTTGGAATTGATCCGGAAAGCAGTCGAACTGGAGCCGGAGTCCGCGGACACGCTCATTCTCTCTTATACGAAGGCGTACCCGGATTGGGTGTTCGATGACGGAACGATCCTTGAATTGACCGGCAAAAGCGACATGGAAGAGTTTAATCTTCGCGAGGCCGGCTCCGATTTGCGGATACAAGTTCGTCAGGAAAAGGACGAGGCCCGCAGGAAAAAGCTTCTTGACAAGGCTTTCGAATGGGCCTTCCAGGATGACAAGATCAAAATCTTTTATGAATTGGATAGGCTTTTGCTTGATGGCTACGATAAGGATTACGCAACGAATCCCGGACGAAAGCTCCAGTTGGAAAAGGATTTGAAGCGTCATGAGGAAGCAGAGATTTATGACTGGGTTTACCGCCGGACGAAATATGCTCTGGAGCATTTCGGCGAGGGGAACGAAGCGCTTGAAATGTTGTACAAGATGGATACGGACCCCAAAAGGTGGGATGGTGAATGGGAACGTGCCGAGCGTAAAAGACGGATAAGAGAGAGTATAGAAGAGTGGAAGAAGGAGGGAAACGATCCGTCGTATATTTTTTCTGAAAAGTATCTCGAAGAAATATACAGCGATGAATAGACTCCATCTTTCCTCACCACCCCCAGCCGACTAACCCCGACACCACGGAGGATACAACATGAAACACCGAGTTTTTCTAATCGCGATCGCGCTATGCGCCGTGGTCCTGGCTCTGAATATTGCAAGTTGCGGAGAAGACGACGCCGCCCCGAAACAGACGGCCCCCGTCAAACAGTCGGAACGTGATACATCGTCCGCGCCGGTACAGTCCGGAGCCCGTCCGGACCTCAACGATCCCGAACAGAGAACTGGACAGAATGTGAAAGATCATCTCAAAGTATTGTATGAATCCGCCAATATTATTGTTACAATTACGCCACCAGATATCAATCAATTCAGTGAAGGTAATATTCAATTGCTTGATAAATCGAAACAAAATAAAAAATTATGGGAAATGGCAATTCCAAGTCAAATGGAATCAGGAACAGGGGCCGGGGCTATAAAATCAACGGCGTTTTTTGAAGATAATAAACGCGGATTTTTCTATGCTGCTATTATCCGCAATGAGCTTTTTCCTGAAATAGTTATTCTTAAAATTGATTCAAAGAATGAAACAGTAAGCGAATCAAAGTTTGCCAGTCCTTTTCTCCCGGACTTGCCATTTAAAAAGATGAAATTGGATGTGGTCCAAAATATTGTTTTTTTATCTGTCACATATATTGACAATAAGCATCAGGAATCTGCTATAGATATTTCTTCTGGTTTTAACAATATGATGTTGAATGAGAGACATGGAAAATATCCATTATCTAAAGACGCGGGGGCTGCCGTTAATCCATCGCCTGAAGAAATGGAACGGAGACAAGCTGAGTAATTAGCGAATCTACCGAAAGATAACATTTTTACCGATGACGAGTTTAAAGCTCTGTTTCCCGAGGTTGAATATGATAAAATTGCCGATTTATACGAGCGTGGCATGGCTTATGATTGGGATGAAAAATTCTCCGATGCGATGAAATGCTTTGAGCAAGACTCATCATTAAAGTCGAAATTTATGTTGGCAATGTATTACAAAACCGGCAGACCTGATATTCCAAAAGACTCTGTCAAGGCTAATGCTGTCTTTAATGAGATAATTGGAGATGTCAGTAATCAGTCCGCCCCCACTCCTGAAATGTTATGCATAGCCGGACGCGCCTGCATGGAATTTGTTTCAACAGAATTTTTGAAACACAAGAGTATCAAAATAAAGCGAATAACTTCTTCAAAGAATCCATTAAGCAAGGATATGCTGCTGCCGCTTTTTATCCTCAATATTACATAAGAAACAATGGTAAGTTTCAACCTCGGGAATTACTTGAAATAGCAAACAAAAACAACTGTTTGGACACTGAAGTGTTAGCCGCGGGGTTGGCATTATTGCGGAATCCTGCCTTTGAGAATTATCGCAACAAACAAGAAAACCTGTTAACCATCAAAAAGGGTATTCAAGCACACATCCCATTGGCGGAATATATCATTGGCGAATTATTCTATCTTGATGCCGCAAATCCTGATCTTGCATTAAAGCCGAATCGAGAACTGGCGTTATTCTGGATGAAACGTGCCGCGAATCATGGAGAAGCGGATGCCATAGAGCTTTTACGGCAAAATCCCACTTTAAGGCCATTTAACCGATGACGAACGTAATTTTCAACAGCGGCTTTATCGGCTTTTTGATTTGCGTGTTGCTCTTTGCTGTCGCACGGCGGCACTGGCTATCGCTATCCGCTGTGTGTGGGTGTTGCATAAAACTATATTTGCGATGGCGGAATTCAAAGAAAAGCTGATTCCGTCGGCTCTGCCGAAGGAACTTCCGACGGTGCCGGCGAAGTTCCTGACGGGAGCCTGCATGACGCGCTCGGAGGACCTGTGGGTCACGGCAGAGGCGGGCGGCGTCTGGAACGCGCCGAACAGAAGACTGAGCGTATTCGGGAACAGTAGAAGAAGCTTTGCCGCTGATATCGGCTTCCGGCAGCGAAAAAACGGCGATGACGTTCCGAAAACGACTTGACTTTTTCCTGTTCCGGTCGTAAATTATAGACAATGAATCGAGAACGCGTTTTACACAGGGAATCCGAATCATGTGCCAACTCGACAGACTGCGCAGTTTAAGAAGCGAGATCTACGAGATCGCCAGAAAGCACAAGGCCGCCAAGGTCTATGTGTTCGGTTCCTGCGCCCGTAAGGAAGAGACCCCCGGCAGCGACGTCGACTTCCTCGTTGAATTGCAAAACGGTGCCTCTTTGTTCGACCTGATGGATATGCAGGACGAATACGAATCTCTTCTGAAATGCAAGGTCGATGTCGTCTCAAGGCGCGGACTCAATCCGTATCTTCGCGACGATGTGCTCAAAGAGGCCGTCGCTTTATGAAAAAGCACAACGACGCATTCTTTCTTCTGAACATCGTCGATGCTTTGTCCGACATCCTGTTTTATACTTCCTGCTCAGAAGAACAGTTCCTGATCGAGATCATGCGTCAGGATGCGGTTGCCCGGAAATTCGAGAATCTGGGTGAGTCCGTAAAGAATCTTTCCGAAGGTTTCCGTGCGGATCATCCGCAGATACCATGGTCTCACATCGCGCGATTCCGGGATATCCTGTCGCATCACTATTTCGGCGTTGACCAGAAAGCCGTCTGGAATATCGCCCGGACAGATGCGAAAGAAGCATATCAGGCCATCACGCTTCTTGAAGAGCATGTCAACGCTTTGAATGAATTCAACCGGAAACAGAGGGAAAAGGTCGAAGAACTGCGTCAACGGAAAAACGAGATTTACGAAATCGCCCACAGACACAAGGCAACCAAACTGTATGTGTTCGGTTCCAGTTCAAGACAAAACGACCTGAACTTCGTCGCGGAGTTCAAAGATGCGTCTTTGCTTGATCTCGGCGCGCTGACAAACGATCTGGAAGCGTTCCTTGACCGGAAGATTGCCGTGTTTCCTCTTCAGTCTTTGAAGGATTATTCGTTTGGCGACCGTATCCGCAAGGAAATGGAACTTCTGTAACAGCATCCGCTTCTTAATGCCCCGATCAGGCGAAGAATCGCCGTCTCGCGCGCGGGATAATGTGCGAGAAACTCTATAAAAAGAGAGGGAATAGACTGGTTATTTCCGGAAAATGCTGTATATTATATGGGTCTGTTTTCGTTTGGAGGCAGCGCCTCCACTGCGGCAGTGCCCGGCTCCGATCGGGCACGGGGAAGCCTTTCTTTCGCCGCGGAACTGTGATTAAACGGAAACGGACACGATCATGCATTTTTCAACGGCAAACAGCCAATCAATAAGGAAACACAAATGAACAAGATCACGGACTGGTACGGCTCCAAGGGGCTGACCATGGGCATCGCCGCCGACCACGGCGGATTCGAACTGAAAGCGAAACTCATCCCGTTCCTCGAAGGCAAGGGATTCACCGTGAAGGACTTCGGCCCCACGGTGTATGATGCCGGGGACGATTACTCGGTGTTCGGATCCGCGATGGCGAAGGCCGTCTCCAAGGGCGAAATCCAGCTTGGCATCCTGCTCTGCCGCAGCGGCGCGGGCATGGTCATCACGGCCGACCGTTTCCACGGCGTCCGCGCCGTCGTCGCGTTCTGCAAGGAGAACACCAAGGCCAGCCGCGAGCACAACTGTTCGAACGTGCTGGTCATCCCCGCCGACTACATGGACGAGGCGAAGATGAAGGAGCTCATCGAGACCTGGCTCTCCACCCCGTTCTCCGGCGACGCCCGCCACGTGCGCCGTCTGGAAATCCTCGAAAAGCGCACCTACGACGACATCGCGGCGGTCCGTTCCGCCGACCCGGAGATCGCCGCGCTGATCGACAAGGAAGCCGACCGCCAGTTCAACGGCATCGAGCTCATCGCCTCCGAAAACTTCACGAGCACGGCCGTCCGCGCCGCCCAGGGCTCCGTCCTGACCAACAAGTACGCCGAAGGCTATCCGCGCAAGCGCTACTACAACGGCTGCGAATTCGTCGACGAGGTGGAACAGCTCGCGATCGACCGCGCGAAGGAACTCTTCGGCGCCGAAGCCGCGAACGTGCAGCCCCACGCGGGCAGCCAGGCGAACATGGCGGTGTATTTCGCGCTGCTGAACCCCGGCGACACCGTTCTCTCCATGAGCCTCGACCACGGCGGCCACCTCACGCACGGCCATCCGATGAATTTCAGCGGCAACCTCTTCCACATCGTGCCCTACGGCGTCTCCGCCGAGACCGAGCGCCTCGACTACGACGAGATCGAACGCCTCGCCATGGAGCACAAGCCCCGCATGATCCTCGCCGGCGCGTCCGCCTATCCGCGCGCCATCGACTTCGCCCGTCTGCGCCAGATCGCCGACAAGGCGAACGCCTTCCTCTTCGTCGACATGGCGCACATCGCCGGCTTGGTCGCCGCCGGCCTGCACCAGAACCCGGTCCCGTACTGCGACGTCGTCACCACCACCACGCACAAGACCCTCCGCGGCCCGCGTTCCGGCCTCATCCTCTGCAAGGAAAAATACCTCAAGGCGATCAACTCCAAAGTCTTCCCCGGCCTCCAGGGCGGCCCGCTCATGCACGTGATCGCCGCGAAGGCCATCTGCTTCAAGGAAGCGATGTCCCCCGAATTCAAGGCGTACCAGCAGCAGATTGTGAAGAACGCCTCCACGCTCGCCGCCGCGCTCGCCGACAAGGGATTCCGCATCGTTTCCGGCGGCACCGACAACCACCTGATGCTCGTCGACCTGCGTCCGCGCCACGCCACCGGCAAGGAGATCGCCACCGCCCTCGACAAGGCCGCGATCACGGTCAACAAGAACATGATCCCGTTCGACCCCGAAAAGCCGTTCGTCACCAGCGGCATCCGCATCGGCACGCCCGCCGTCACCACGCGCGGCATGAAGGAGCCGGAAATGCTCCGCATCGCCGACTTCATCGACCGCGCGGCCGCCGCGAAGGACGATGACGCCGCGCTCGCCGCCATCCGCGCCGAGGTGATCGACTTCTGCGCCGACTTCCCGATGCCGGAATTCTGAGCTGAAACTGGAGAATTCGAACATGCTTGACATCAAATTCGTACGCGAGAACCCGGACGCCGTCCGCGAGAACATCCGCAAGAAATTCCAGGACGGCAAGCTCCCGCTCGTCGACAAGGTCCTGGAGC
>JAEEQN010000030.1 GCA_016285345.1 Victivallales bacterium
ACGTCGCCGGCGAGGGCGAAGATCTTGGTGCCCTTGCTCTTTTCCGTGCCGATGGCGGCGTAGGCTTCCGCGCCGATCTGGAAGATGATCGGGATGTTCGCGAACGTCTCGACGTTGTTGATGGCGGTCGGGAGCGTGTTCCAGCCGCTGTCGGTCGGGAACGGCGGGCGGAAACGCGGGGTGCCGCGCTTGCCTTCGAGCGAATGGATCATGGCGGTCTCTTCGCCGCAGACGAACGCGCCGGCGCCTTCCTTGATGGTGATCTCAAGCGGGGCTTCGCGGCCCGGGAGCTTGTTGAGGCCGGCCTTCTTCATCTCCTCGATGGCGATCGTGAGGTGCTTGATGGCAAGCGGATATTCGGCGCGGCAGTAGATGAAGAGGCGGGTCGCGCCGGTGGCGTACGCGCCGATGAGCATGCCTTCGAGGACCTGATACGGGACGCTTTCCATCATGGAACGGTCCATGAACGCGCCCGGGTCGCCTTCGTCGGCGTTGCAGATCTGGACTTTGTCCGGGACCTTCTTGGCCGCGAGGAAGCTCCACTTCATGCCGGTGGGGAAGCCCGCGCCGCCGCGTCCGCGGAGACCGGAGGCCTTGACCGCGTCGACGACCTGTTCGGGGGTCATGGCCAGGACTTTTTCGAGAGCGGAGAAGCCGCCGTTCGCCTTGTATTCGTCGAGGGAGACGGGGTTGATATGCCCGGCAAGACGGGTCACGAGGAGTTTTTCGAGCTTGGAGCGCTTCTCCGGGAAGACGAACCGGCCTTCTTCGCTCTGCGCGAGGATAGCGGCCGCGGCTTCGTCGGTGCCATTCACGTGTCCGTAGAAAATGCTGGAGCCGTCGGTGAGTTCGAGTTCGACGATCGGTTCGGCGTAGCAGTGGCCCATGCAGCCGGTTTCGCTGACGGGGATATTGCCGGCCTGCTTGCGGATGGCTTCGAGTACGGCACCCGCTCCGGCGGCCAGACCGCAGGAGGCGGTCCCGACTTTAATGCGTTTGATGTCTGCCATGGCGGATCAGCCTTTCGCTTTGTACTCGTTGAGGATCCTGGTCAGGCTCTTGCGGTCGAGCTTGCCGTAGACGCGTCCGTTGATGGAGAGGACGGGGGCGAGGGAGCAGCAGCCGAGGCACGCGACGGTCTCAATGGAGAAAAGGCCGTCTTCGGTGGTCTCGCCGTCGTTGATTCCGAGTTCGGCGGAGACCCAGGCGCGGATCTGCGTGGAGCCCTTGATATGGCAGGCGGTGCCGTCGCAGACGCTGAGTTTGTACTTGCCGGGTTTGGTGCGTTTGAACTGGGCGTAGAATGTGAGGACGCCCTCGACTTCAGCGGCCGGGATGCCGAAATGCTCGGCGGCCGCCAGGATACCGTCGTTCGAGACGTATCCTTCGCGGGTCTGGATGAGCTGGAGCCCCTTGATCAGGTTGCCCTTGTCGGGCTCCACTTCTCCGAGGTAGGAAAAAGCACTGTTCATGATTTCCCCTGTGGGTGTTGATTGGGTGGGTAGGTTTGCAGGTTTTCTAATATGCGCAAACTATAATATAGCACGTTTTCCCGAATAAACAAGCCGGAAAGGAAATCTTGCGGTCTTTATCTTCCCGAAAAACGGGGTTTTATTCCGCCGATTCGACGGAAGGCCCGTCCTCTTCGGCGGCAGGGTCGCGCCAGAAGGGGTCGTACGGGGAATCGTCGGGGGACAGATAACCGACGCGATTCTCCCATCCTGACGAGTCCGCCGGACGCGGCGTGAAGGACTGCCAGGACGACGCATGACCATCCACGAACGCCACGGTGCAGGCTTTGGAATGACGGAAGTCGGCGTAGCCGCCCCTGCCCGAGGACGGGTTGTACAGGAACGCGGTCGGGGCGGGACGTCCGTCGGTCCCGGTCAGAAAACACGCGGCGTCGGAGAGAAGGACCAGACGCGACGGTGTTTTCACGGTCTGGATGCGGCAGGGACGGAAGTTCGGCGGCGACGCGGACGGTCTGGCGAAGGAAAGCTGGTAATTCATGCCGTACCCGGCATAACGCGCGGTCCATGCGGGATTCATAAAGAGCGAGGATTTCGCGGCGGGACACTCGAAGACGCGCCCCTTGGCCGCGCCGGAATCCGGCACGACGCGGGCGAGAATACCCGAGCCACGATGATTCGCGGAGGATTCCCAACTGTCGAACGAGGCATCCCAGGCGGGGCAGAAATAACCGCCGCTCGCATCGACGTAAAGGAGATGCATCAGCGTGACCTCACGGATATTGCCGAGGCAGAGCGCCAGACGGGCTCGGTCCCGCGACGACGACAGCGCGGGCAGAAGCAACCCGGCGAGGATCGCGATGATCGCGATCACGACCAGAAGCTCAACCAGGGTGAACCGGCGTACGGCAACGCCGGGAAACAAACGGACTTTCTGTTTCATTTTTCCTCTTTGCGTGACGGGCACAAATGCCGGAGACGCTCCGGCGCAGAAAAAGTTCGGAAAGGCGGGGACCCGGCTCGCTGAAGCAAAGATCAGCCCACGGTTGCTCGACAGTTCGTGATTCGCACACGATTCACCCGGTCCTTCCCGCGGACAGTGAAAAATACCATACACCCGAAAAGGAGAAAATGCAAGAGGAAAGCCGCATTTATATGGTGGCAGGATATCGACAAAGAAAGAGTAAAGCAAAGAAAGACTTCTTTCCCGCGCATACGCGCTAGTTTCAGTTAAAACAAACCTCTTTTAACTGAAACTAGACTGGTTTTCCGAAAAAACTTTTGGGGATGGACTGGAGCCCCCTTTGATACTGCCCGAAAAACAATCGGAGAACCAATAACAATCATGAGAAAAAGGGGGCCGAAGTGTTTTGGACAACGGTTCCCGCGCATACGTGCTAGTTTCAGTTAAAACAAACTACTTTTAACTGAAACTAGACTGGTTTTCCGAAAATGACTTTGGGGGGATGGACTGAAGTACCCTTTGATACTGCCCGAAAAACAATCGGAGAACCAATAATGATCATGAGAGAAAGGGGGCCGAAGTGTTTTGGACAACGGTTCCCGCGCATACGCGCTAGTTTCAGTTAAAACAAACTACTTTTAACTGAAACTAAACATATTCAGAATAACGGCTTCTAGAACGGTTTTGCTTTCTCTGACGTTACTCGAAAGGCTGTCAGAGAACAAATGTCGATTATGAGAGATAAGGATTCTGAAGCCTTCTTGAAACGTTTCCCGCACATACGCGCCAGTTTCAGTTAAAACCAACCTCTTTTAACTGAAACTAGATTGGTTTTCCGAAAAGGTTCTTTTGAGTGATTGCATTCCCTTGACCTCCCCCCGAAAGACACTCTGAAAGCCTTTCGCTTTTTGAGAATTGTTTCACGCTAACTCTCCTGATTTCTCGTTTTCCGATGGATTTTTCTGTATTTTTTTTACTTTTCTTCACTTTTTATACTTTTGGTGGTTGAAATCACAGAAAAAGCGTGTATTTTCATGTATATTATTCTTTCACACGGACAGGACACACAAACCGCCTGCGTCCATACTCTTTCAGCCCGGCCCGCGGAGAAAAGGAACTGCACACATGAGCGACGACACGAAAATCGAAGTGGAAATCTTCTGCGGCATGACATGCTACATGCTGGGAAATGCCCGAATCCTGAACATCGGAGCGCATTTGCCTGAAAAGTGGCTTCCGAACATCGAACTGATGGTGTCGCCATGTCCCGTGGACTGCGGCTGTATGGACCTCGCAAAGGCTCCGTTCGCCCGCATCAACGGCCAGCTCATCCAGAACGCCACGCTGGAGTCTGTCTGCGCGGCCATCACCGAGATCATGAACCGGCAGGAGGAGGCATGAACATGGAGTATTCCAACAGTCCCGAACGCCAGCGCCGCGAACTCATGATCCGGCTCGCCTGCGAGTTTCAGAAAGGCACGCTCGCGGATACGATCGACAAACTCCCCTGCTATGTGAAGCCGGCCGGTTCAAAGCCGCTCCACTGCTGTCTGGCGCATGACCGCGAGGTGATCCGCTGCCGCATCATGGCGCTCCTCGGATTCGACGCGCAGGACGAGGAGGACGACAGCCGGTTTCCGCACGAATATCTTGACCTTGTTTCCGCGGATTCCGAACGGCCCGAACGCCCCCTCACAATCGCCCGTTCGGGGTGTTCCAGCTGCGCCGACGCGAAGATCGAGGTCGTCCAGAGCCTCTGCCGCAACTGTTTCGCGCAGACCTGCATCCACGTCTGCCCGAACAACGCCATCAACATCATGCGCGGCAAGGCGTTCATCAATCAGGATTCCTGCGTGCAGTGCGGCAAGTGCCTCATCGACGTCTGCCTCTACAACGCGATCAAACGCTTCCCGATCCCCTGCGAGGCCGCCTGCCCCGTCGGCGCGATCAAGAAAAATGAACAGGGGTTCGCCGAGATCGACTTCAAGAAATGCACGTTCTGCGGCAAATGCTTCCGCGCATGTCCCTACGGCGCCGTCATGCAGCGTTCCGAGCTCATGCCTGTACTGAAGCTCCTGAACGAAGGCCGTCAGGCCGTCGCGCTCGTCGCGCCGTCCACGTACAGCCAGTTCCCCGGCGGACGCGAAAAACTGTTCATATCCCTGAAAAAGGTCGGTTTTTCGGAGATCGTCGAGGTCGCCGAGGCCGCCGAAACCACGGCGGGCATGGCCGCGGAGGAGTTCATCCGCAAGATGAAGCTTGGCGGCAAGCTCGTCGCCGATTCCAGCTGTCCGGCATTCGTAGAACTCGTCCGGCGTCATCTCCCGGCCATGCGGCCTTACCTTTCCTCCACGCCGAGCGCCATGGCGCTTGCCGGAAAGAAAGCCCGTGAGCTTTATCCGGATGCCGTGAACGTCTTTATCGGCCCCTGCATCGCCAAACGCTACGAATCGCTGTCCTGTCCCGGCGTGGACCGCGTGATCACGGTCGAGGAACTCGGCGCGATCCTGATCGCGCTCGGCGGAGCCGAACTGGAACCTCAGGACTACATCCCGCAAGACCCGGACATGACGGAACACGATTTCTCGCGCACCTGCGCCGCAACAGGCGCCATGCTCGCCGCCGCACTCGAATCCGAGCCCGAGCTTGAGCTTCAGGAGAAGTTCATTGACGGCATCAACGCCCAGACGCTGAAACTGCTCCACCTCTTCCTGTTCGGCAGATCGCATGCCAACTTTATCGAGGTACTCGGATGCAGCGGCGGCTGCCAGAACGGTCCCTGCTCCCTCTCCATTCCGAACTGAGTTTCACGGAGTTCATAATGAGATCAGCTTTTTCCCGTTTCCTCCTTTGTTCTTTCGTAGCCTGCGCGGTTACGCTTTTAGTTCCCGCCGGACTCCGCGCCGCCGCCCCCGCGCCGGAGACCGACAAATCCGGCTGGATCCTCCCCGATACGAAGAACGCGGGGACGGGCTGGCATATCCGGCTGAAGGACGCCCGCGCCGAGGCGGCGAAGGACGACAAGCCAATTCTCATCCTGTTCACCGGACCGGACTGGAGTTCCGCCTGCAAAAAGTTCGAATCCTCAATCCTCCGTTCCAAAGAGTATGCAGCATCGGTCCGTCCGGCGATGGTCGGGCTGTATGTTCAGCATTTCGTGAAAACCGACGCACCGGAGGAACAGGTCTCCGCCAACCAGTCGCTGCGGAAATCGCTCAGCGTCCCGGCGGTCTACCCATGTACGGTCATCCTGGCCTCCGACGGCAAGAAGGTCCTTGGAATCATCCCCGGCGTTCCGGACAAAAAAGACTATCTCCAGCAGATTTCCAAGCTCACCGGGATCAAGCTCGCCGAATGATTTCCGCCGTTTGTTTCGCGAAAACACGTCCATCCCGAGCGGGCAGTTTATGCTCAACATGTTGACTTATCTGTTTTTTTCTTTATTCCACTTGACATGCTTTTATTCCATGGTATATTACAAAACAAATTCTTTTTTAATATCCGGTCGCGGGCTTCCGCTGGATGACAGCGAATGACCGCCCGGAACAACCTGCAAACCAGGAGCAGATTATGAAACATCAGATTTGCCGCGCCGTGCTTGCGGCAGCGGCGGTGACCGCCGGCGTGTTCCTGTCGGCATGCGGACTTTTCAAAGACTCCGCGGACAGCGTGTTCGACGACGCCGAGGACGCCATTGCGACCGACCGGACCGCGATCAACATCAAAACCGCGCAGTTCGAGTACGAATTCGACGACGCAACAGCCACAATCCGGTACGTGGCGCCGGGCAATGTCCGCATCGACGTGCTGGACGGGATCAATTCCGCGGTGTTCTGCCTGAACGGCGACGGTTCATCCGGCTGGATGTTCCTGCGCGGGGAAGTATTCGACATGACGGCGGACGACATCATGGAAATGCATGGCGCCCTGCTTCAGACAATCCCGTTCCAAGTGGATTTCCAGGACCTCTTCACCGACGCCGAACTTCAGGAAACGGCCGAGGACGCCTGCGGCGAGGAATGCGACGTGATCCAGGCGGTCTTCCGCCGTGCTCCGGAAATCAAGGCGAAACTCTGGATCGGAAAGAAATCCGACCTGCTCCGCCAGTTCGAGATCACCAGAGAAGACGGCGTCTACACGATGCAGTATTTCGACTACCGGACCTTCGACGGCGTCACGCTTCCTTCGGATATGTTCCGATTCGCACCGGACGGAGCCTCGAAGCTGACGCTGGTCTCGTTTGAAACGAACGTCGAGATTCCGGACTACGTATTCCAGAAGCCCGAAAAACTCAGCATCCCGGAAGGAGACAAATGATGAACCACACTGCACAATATGCTATTCTGGCGGCTCTTCTGTTTGCCGGTACGGCCGTGTTCGCCGCGGATTCTGACAAAAGCAAGGTGGAAAAGCATACCGTCAAGCTGAAAAGCGGCAAAGTCCTTGAGGATGCGGTCATCCTCGACAAGAAGCCGAACGGGATCACGCTTGGATACAAAGACGGAGCCACATTCGTTCCCTACTCCGACATGCCGACGGAAGCCCAGAAATATTTCAACTATGATCCGATCAAGTCCGCCCGCTATGAAAAGAAGATAGAGGACCAGAAAAAGGCCAACAAAAAAGCGCAGGAAGCCCAGAAGGCCAAGGAAGAAAAACAGAAGGCCGAACAGGACAAGCGCAACAAGGACCGGCGGATCAGCCAGCAGCAGCAGAAAGTCCGCAGGCTTGAACTTGAGCTTGAAGAAGCAAAGAAAAAGCTCGAAAATACGGAAAAGACTGTCGGTCAGGACCGCAGCGCGCTCGTCTCCACCCTCAACAACAACTCGCGGGTCAGCGTTGACACCCCGTGGGGCGTCGGCCGCATCAGAACCAGTTCGAACAACAGCGCCGTCAGAAACAAGCTCATGAAGGAAGTGGATACCATGAGCGTGAAACGCGACAATCTGGCGCAGGACGTGATCGATCTGCAGCTGAAGCTCGAAGCCGCCCAGAAAACCCTCAACACGCTTCTTGAGAACAGCAAGTAAGCGTCTCTGAAGCGGTTAGTCCGTAAAAAAAACAGGCATGTCCGGTCAACCGGCCGGGCATGCTTTTTTCGCGCTTGGTCGGATATGACGTCCGGGCGTTACAGCGACTCGCGGACGCCGGGGACCTTGCTCATCTTCAGGACGGAAATGGATGGCGTTTCCGGCACGATCAGGGCGTCGAGCTCCGATTCGTCCAAATGCACTGCCTGGGAGACGGGTTCCTCCGCGGGCTGGACAGTGCTCGTTGCGGCGGCGGGATCATGAGCCGGGACCGGCTCGGACGTCCTGACATACTTGACGATCACGAGGACGATCAGCCAGATCAGGGCGGCGGCAACGATGCCGAGGACGACGAAGATGCCGATCGTGATGTTGCGGATGCGCTTGTTCTCGCCCTCGTTCACCAGCGCGCCTTCGTTCACGGATTCCAGAAGCTTGTCCGAAAGCTCCTCGGGATCCTGCGGCGTTTCCTCGCGCAACTTGTCCAGCAGGACGTCGCTGTCCGCCTTGGGAAGATCATAGACCTCGATGAGCTTGCGGACATACGCGGAAACGTAGACGGGCGGCAGATTCTCAAGAAGCTCGCCGGATTCCAGTTCGGTGATGTACTCCAGACGGATGCGCGTGTGCGCCGCGACCTCTTCCGGGGACATTCCGCGCGCATTGCGGATCGCGGTCAGCATCTGCCCCAGCGTCTGATCGGGCTGGAGCGCATGCGGAAGCGGTTTGTGCTGCACAGAGGAAGCCGGTGCGGAAGACGGCTGCGGGAACGTCGCACGTCCGGCGCGCGGGGATACGATGCCGGGCCGCGCGGGAGAGGGCTGTTTGCGCGGCGGAGGCGGCGGAGCGACGACCGGAGAATCGTCCGGGGGAACGCTCGTTTCCGGAACAGGCTGTTCGGACGGTTCCGACGCGGGAATATCCTGTACGGCTGTATTATTTTCCACTGGAATCTCACCGTTCGCGGCAGGTTCGCCGGATTCCGGTTCCGCGGGCGTTTCCCCCGTGACGGGCTGATCGGAAAAGAGATTCAGTTCCTGTTCGTTCTTTGCTGTGGGATCCTCTGGATCAGTCATGGTTCGATACCTCAGTCATTGGGCGTTTCCAGTCCGTCCGTGATCAGGATGGTGCGTTTCTGCCCGCCGGGAAGCGGGGCGCTGATCACATGGCGCTGTTCGAGTTTATCAATAATGTCGGCGGCCTTGTTGTAGCCGATGCCGAGTCTGCGCTGAAGATAAGACGTGCTGACCTGCTGCTCGTTGATGATGATCTCAAGCGCGCGGACCATGATGGGCGGATCGGTCGGTTCCAGATACTTGTCCGCGGCGGCCTTGATGATGTCGGAATTCGCCATGCCGTCGACCTCGTCATAGTCGTCCAGCTCGTCGTCGTAGCCTCCGCCGTCGCGGGAACCGCCTTTGGAGGCTTTCCCCTTGCCGCGGCGGCCTTTGGCGTCTTCCTCCTCTTCCACCTCGTCGGCGCCCGCGAAAATGCCGTCGTCGAACATCTGCGGACGCTGCGCCGCGACTTCGTCGATGACCTTGGCGATCTCGGAGTCGGAGACGTACGCGCCCTGAATGCGTTCGAGGTTGGCCGCACCGGGCGGATTGAACAGCATATCGCCGTTGCCGAGCAGTTTTTCCGCGCCGACCGCGTCCAGGATCACGCGGCTGTCCATGCCGTTGCTGACGCGGAACGCGATCTTGGTGGGGATGTTCGCCTTGATGAGGCCGGTGACGACTTCCTTGCGGGGCGACTGCGTGGCGATGACCAGATGGACGCCCGCCGCGCGGCCCTTCTGCGCGATGCGGCAGATGCTTGTCTCCACATCGCTCTTCGCGTCCGTCATCATGATGTCGGCGAGTTCGTCGATGATGATGATCAGGATCGGAAGTTTCGGCGGGACCACCTCGCCGTAGTCGTCGATGACCGGCTGCGGATCGGGCGGACGCGAGTTGAACGCGGCGAGGTTCTTCGCCTTGACTTTTGCCAGCACCATGTAGCGGCGCTCCATCTCGTTGACGCCCCAGCGGAGCGCCAGCGGCACTTTCTTCGGATCGTTTACGACCGGGGTGATGAGGTGCGGGATCGGACGGTACATCTCCAGCTCCACGACCTTCGGGTCGACCATGATGAGCTTCAGCTCGTCCGGCGAGAACCGGAAAAGCAGGCTCATGATGAGGGTGTTCATGCAGACGGACTTGCCGGAGCCGGTGGAGCCGGCGATCAGCAGATGCGGCGCTTTGGAAAGGTCGGTCAGGTAGACGCTGCCCGCGATATCGCGTCCGAGCAGGATCGGGATGGCGGCATGGGATTCGCGCCAAGTGGCGGATTCCAGCAGCGGGCGCAGATAGACCGTGCTCGACGCCTTGTTCGGGACTTCGATGCCGACGGCGTCCTTGCCGGGGATTGGCGCACGGATGCGGATGCTTTGCGCCTCCATCGCCATGGCGATGTTGTTCTGGATGCTGGTGACCTTCTCCACGCGGACGCCCGGATTCAGCGCGATCTCGAATTGCGTGACGCGCGGCCCGACTGTGATGTTCGACACATAGCCGTTCACGCCGAAACTTTCCAGCGTCTTTTCCAAGCTCAGGCTCGCCTCGCGGATGTATGCCTGATCCTCCTCGGCGATCGCGTCGCCGTGACGGTCCAGCAGCATCGGGCTGGGCAGATGGTACTCCTCGTAGACCGGAGGCGGCGGAGGCGGTTCGTCGGCGGGAGCGGGCGGCGGAGATGCATGGTCGAATTTCTTTTTGTTCTCAGCAAACGTCTGTACGGGAATCTCGCGAGGCGCGGGTTTGGGCGCGGAAGCCGGAATAACAGATTCTTCCTCAATGTCCGCTTCCAGTTCGATGTCGTTGTCCTGTTCGACCGCGGGTTCTTCCGGTTCGTCGTAGATTTCTTCCTGCGGCTGAGGCGCGGGAACCGGAGCGGGCTGAGGGGCCGGAGCGGGCAGGATCGGTCTCGGACGCGGCGTAACGACCAGTTCGTCCGGATCACGGATGACCGCGCCCGGCGCAGGCTGTGCGCTTCCGCGTTTCCGAGGCGGCGCGACGACCTCGTTCGGGTCGCGGATCACGGCGCCGGGGCGCTGCATGGGCTGTGCCGCAGGTCGGACCGGCGGCGCAATGATATCCCGATCGTCGCTTTCGTCTTCCGGCTCACCGGATTTCGAGGGAGGAACCGTACGGAGTCCGAGGAACTTTCCGAGCGCGTTTTTGAGCCCGGACGGCTTCTCCTCCGCCTCTTCTTCCGCTTCGTCGTCCTCTTCAGATCCCGCTTCGGCGTACTGGTGGATTTCCGGTGCGGACGCGGGCGGATTCCAGACTTCGCCCTCGGGATTGCCGGGCGTGTAGATTTTGCCGGTACGTCCGGGGGGAACAGGCTGGACTTCCGGTTCCTCCGCCTCCGGCGCTTCCTGCGGCTTCGGATCGGCTTTGAATGCGATTTTCAGAAGCGGGAGCCAGTCGCGGATGAACAGGAAAACGACCGCAGGCAGCAGGAACGCCAGCGCAACAAGGATCGTGCCGACGTCGCCGATATAACGGCGGACCAGCCCGGAGTCCAGCGCCGCGGATGCTTGCGGTGCGGCAAGTGATGCGCCGAGCACGCCGCCGGACAGCGCCAGCAAGGACTGTTCCATGCGGCCGATGCCGAGGTGGTCCGTTTCCGCAATGAACTGCTGCGGCCACATGGCGAACAGCATGGACGCGCCGAGCAGGACCGCGGGCAGCGCCCACCAGAGCGTGCCTTTGCGCGGCAGACCGGGGATGAACCGACGGAGCAGCAGCAGGAACACGATCAGCAGGAAGGGATACGTGGCAAGTCCGAACGTATAAAACATGATCCGGGCGGTGTGCGCGCCGAGAAATCCGATCCAGTTGTGGTAAATCGCAGGGCCTCCGATCCCGCCTTCCAGCAGGTACAGGTCCGTTCTGTCGTGTGATAAAATGGCACAGGCGAACAGCAGAAACAATGCGGTCCGGAGGTAGTTTCCGAAATTCCACACGCTGCGTTCTTCCATACCCTGATCCAAATCCATTCCGATCCTTCTCCGTCGTTGCGTTAAAGTCTAATAGAATAAAATAGCACAAATCCCGATTTATGAAAGCCGGAAACGTTCATTTTTCCCGTTTTTTTTGAAAAAAACACGGAAATGCCGTTTCAGGACGTGTCACGCCGGAAAAATCGTCAAAAAAAAAGCGTCCGGACAACGTTTTTTCGGAAAAAACGGCTCGTTTTTAGACGGATTTATGCTATATTATAGCATTGCATTTTCTCCAACCCTTTTTTTCTTAAGGAGCAGCTCGCTATGGGCGGTTTTTTCGGCGTTGTCTCTAACGGTGACTGCGTGGACGACCTCTTCTATGGAGTCGATTACCATTCGCATCTGGGCACGGTCCGCGGCGGCATGGCCGTCACCAATCCCTACGGTTCCATCATCCGTTCCATCCACGACATCTCCAACGAGATGTTCCGGTCCAAGTTCGGACCCGACCTGGAACAGTTCCGCGGCGCGAAGTGCGGCATCGGCGTCATCAGCGACATGGACGACCAGCCGCTGCTGATCGCGTCCCACCTCGGCATGTACAGCATCGTGACGGTCGGCAAGCTCAACAACATTGAGGAGCTGACCCGTCAGGCGATCGAGGAGCATCACATCCACTTCGCCGAGCACAGCAACGGCGAGCACAATCCGACCGAAGTCGTCGCCTCGCTCATCAACACGCAGAAGACCATCGAGGACGGCATCGCCTACGCCATGCACCGCATCAAAGGCTCCTGCTCCATGCTCGTCATGGCGGACGGGAAGATCTACGCCGCCCGCGACCGCTACGGCCGCACGCCCGTCTCCATCGCGAAACGGGCCGGCGCGATGGCCGTCTCCATGGAGACCTCCGCGTACCCGAACCTCGACTACGAGTTCGTGCGCGACCTCGGCCCCGCTGAGATCGTGCTGATCGACGCCGAATCCGTCAAGCAGCTGAAGGAGCCCGAGGAGACCATGCAGATCTGCTCGTTCCTCTGGGTCTACTTCGGCTATCCGTCCTCCGACTACGAGGGACGCAATACCGAGACCGTGCGCTACGAGAACGGCGCGCGCATCGCCGCCCGCGACGGCGTCGAGGTCGATTCCGTCTGCGGCGTGCCCGATTCCGGCGTCGCACACGCCATCGGCTACTCGAACAAGAAGGGCCGCCCCTATCTGCGCGCCCTCGTCAAATACACGCCCACCTGGCTCCGCAGCTTCATGCCGCAGGTGCAGTCCCACCGCAACCTCATCGCGAAGATGAAACTGCTCCCCGTGCAGGACCAGATCGAGGGGAAACGCCTGCTCTTCTGCGACGACTCCATCGTCCGCGGCACCCAGTTCCGCGACGTCACGCGCCGTCTGCTCGAACGCGGCGCGAAGGAAGTGCATCTGCGTTCCGCCTCTCCGCCGCTCGCGTTCCCCTGCCTCTTCCTCAACTTCTCGCGGTCGCGTTCCGTGATGGACCTCGCCGCGCGCCGCATCATCGCCGAGCTCGAAGGCGGCGAGCCCACGCCGAAGATTCTGCGCGAGTACATCACCGCCGGGACGCCGCGCTATGAGCGCATGGTCGAGAAGATCCGCCAGAAACTCGGGCTCACGACCCTGAAATACCAGACCATCGACCAGCTCGTCGAGGCCATCGGGCTTCCGAAGTGCAAGCTCTGCACGTTCTGCTTCGACGGCTGCGATCCGACCGGCTGCGCGAAGTGGATCGGCTGCGCCTGCCCCTCGCACGACGGCGGCACCGAACAGAAAGCCCCCGAAAAAGCATAACCCGGAGAACACACTCCGCCTCTATTTACCAGTCAACATCCGACATCCGCCCAATTTTAGGAAAGGAGCGCTATTTATGAGATCAAAATCCTGGAACCGTTTTCTGGCCGCATTCATACTCGTTTTTGCGCTGCTCCTGGGCGCCTGCCGGAACACCGAATCCGAAGGGGCCGCAGCGGCAAAAGACGAGGCAGCCGCGGAACCCGCCGGTCCCTGGCCGACCGCGCGCCTGATCGGCGAGCTCTCCGGTCACGACCCGATCGAAGGATTCAACCGGACCATGTTCGAGGTGGACAGCGTGATCATGGACTACATCGCGCGTCCGCTGGGCTGGATCTGGACCAGCGTTCTGCCGCGTCCCATCATCCAGTGCATCGAAAACGCCTGCCACAACCTCGCGTTCCCCGGCCGCATGATCTCCTCGCTCGGCAGCGCCGAATGGGAATGCGCGGGCGTCGAGACCGGGCGTTTCCTGCTGAACTCCACCGTCGGCATCGCGGGCCTCTTCGACCCCGCCGAATACTGGTTCCACCTTTATAAAACCGACGCCGACTTCGGGCGCATGTTCGCCACGTGGGGCATCGGACCGGGCTGCCGCCTCATCATCCCCGGAAGCCGGCACATCAACGTTCGCGACGACATCGGCAGCATCTTCGACTATCTGCTCGACATCCGCACCTACCTGCCCTACTCCAGCTGGGCGTACGTCAACAACGTCGTGGCGATGCATCCGCAGTTCGTGAACGTGATCAAGGGCTCCGCCGACCCGTACCGCACCTACGTGATGATGTCGCTCCTGAACCGCGAACTCCAGCTCGACAAGTGGTACTACGACTACGCGAAGGACGTCTACCACGGGCGCCTGCCCGAGCTCCCGCCCGACCAGGGCACCGCGATGCCGAAGGATCTCCACGGCCGCCGCAAGGTCCTCGAAGGATATCATTCGCTCGGACCCGTGATCGACACCCTCCGCGCGATCTACTTCGTGCCGCAGAAGGACCACGACTGGTGGTACGCGCGCCTCTCCATCTTCAACTCCGACTTCGAGGACAAGATCCACACGCGCAAGGTCACGGTCGGCATCGACCCCGAACGCTCCCGCCTCAGATACGGGTTCTTCGAAGCGCCGAAGCCGAAGGACGAAAACGAGGTCCGTCCTGAAAAGCTCGCCATCGTCATCCCCGGCATCGGCAGCATCTACAACAGCCAGACCGCCCTCGCCACCGCCGAGGAGTTCTACAACGCCGGCTACAGCGTCGTCCTGGTCGACAACGGCTTCAACTGGCGCTTCATGACCGCCACGGACGGCAAACTGCCCGGATACACCCCGCACGACGCCGCCAAGATGCGCACCGTGCTCCAGAAGATCCTCGCCGACCTCCGCGAAGACGGCAAGATCAAGGACCCGCGGATCGTCCTCACGGGCTGGTCCATGGGCGGCATCGAACTCTGCCACATCGCCGCCATGGAGGAAAAGGAAAACACCCTCGGCATCAGCCGTTATCTCCCCATCAACCCGCCCGCCGACCTGATCACGGCGCTGAAGACCGCCGACGCCTACGCCGCCGTGACGAAGGACTGGACTTTCGACGAAGCCGTTGAAAAGGTCTCCTCCGGGGCCGGGCTCCAGTACGTCCTCACGAAGGATGTGATCCCGCCGCTCGATCCCGCGAAGCCGGAGACCGTCACGCGTCCCCCGCTCGTGGCAGACGACGTCGCCAAGTTCTTCGTGGCGTTCTCCATCCAGAGCTGCCTCACCGAAGACCTGGAGAAGACCCAGCGCGAGGGCAAGTATCCCCTCCCCGGCATCGAGGCCCCCTGCACCATGTTCAACCGCGAGGACTTCTACCGCGAGGTCGGCGACGTCGGGTTCATGGAGTACATCACGCGTTTCCTCTTCCCCCAGATGGGCAAGGATATCAAGGACCTCGACAAACTCGCCGCCGAATCCGGACTCCGCGCCGTCGAATCCACCCTCAAGAACAACAAGTCCGTCCGCATGATCCACGCCTGGGACGACATCCTCATCAACGACGCCGACCGCAAGTTCCTCGACGAGACGCTCGGCGACCGCATCACCTGGTTCTCCAACGGCGGCCACTGCGGCCAGTTCTACACCAAAGCCTTCCGCGAAGAACTCCTTTCCCGCGCCGAAGAGGAGTAAACCGAAGCGGTCAGCCGGCAAATGGATGTTTTTCCAACTGAAAGGATTCCTGTGCCATGACCGATCAGCCGGACACGCAACGGGCCTCGACCTATTGGCGTGTTCTCAAAAACCACTTAGCCAGAGAGGGTTGTGAACTGGTTACAAATTGTAACCAGATGAAAATGCCCGGTGCCGACGGTAAACTTTACAAGACCGACGTCGCGGGAGGTCCGTCATGAAAAACGTTTTACTCATCTTGCTGGTAATCCTGCTCGGATTCGTCGGGGGCTGCCTTTTTATCGAGCCGTATCAGCATCACGCGTTCCATGCGCACCTCTACGCCACGAGATGCACGGCGACCCTCGGCGGCCACATCGGCGAGATCCTGCACTGCATGGCACGGCCCGACGAGGAACCGGAAATCTGGCAGGAAGTAAATGAGACTCCGCCCGAGATCACGCCGGATATGACGGTCGCCGATCTGATTCGGGAGGCCCTGCGCCGGGAGTTCTTAATCGAAAAAGATCTTTGCTGTCCGCACAGCAAGCGTCCCTATCTGGTGTTCCCCGTGCCCGCTTCGGTCCTGCTTCGGCCCGAGAATCCGCAGCACCGGATCCCGATTGTCATGGACTGTCCGGATTCCCACATGGAGACCGATTTCATGGTGAAGCTGTTCATGGCGCGGGATTCGCACACAGGGAAGAAATACCACCTCACGGCGCGCGTGCTGTACGCGGACGGCGGTGTCGGAACGATCAGTATGGAGGAAGCCGAACAGCTCGTTTCCAAGTATTCGCCCGTGCCAATCGAGCTGAAGCCGGAAACAACCGACGGAACCGGCGTCCGGTCCGGCGACGGCGAGTAAAACGCCGCCCGGAATCATCCGTCCGAACATACTTTTTTCATCTTTTTCTGTTCTTCCTATTGGTTTTTCCGGCGGGCTGTGGTATAATAGTAGGGAATCCGCTTTTTATCAGAGGAATCGCGAATCAGCACGCCGGAGAGGAAATGACGATGCCGGAAGGACCTGAAAAACAATCCGATAGCCCGCGAAACGGCCTGCGCGAATTCAGCATCCTGTTATTGAAAATCCTGCTCTGGTTCATCGGGATCGTGGCGGTGCTCGCCGTGCTTGCGGGCCTCTTCCTGCCGCCTTTAGGACAGCCTTCGGAAAAAGGTTATTATATGGATTGCTCCTCAAAACTCATTCTGCTCGAGAAGAATATATACAGGCTTGCGAAAGAGAGGAAAGAGGAGGGAAAAACGGATGAGTGTTCGGCGTGCGATCTGATCCGGGACGACCTGAGCCAGTATGGCGACAACATAAAAGTGAATTTTAAATGCTCGAAAGATCATCATGCATACCTGATCTTCCCCGTTTCCGCGTATATCGGTCTTTACGAGGACTCTGTTCAGCCACCGGTCCCCGTCGCCATGTGCCATCCCGGCGTTCACGAGAAGCCCGGGACGCCCGTTCTCTTTTCCGACGGAACGGTCAAGGCTTTGTCCAAAAAAGAGGCCGAAGCGCTCATGGCGGGGCAATCTCTCCAGCCCGCGTTTGAAAAATGACCCGAGGAGGGAAAATAAGTATGGATTGGAAGAAACGGTTCGATATCCCCAAAGAAGCAGGCTGCGGCTTGATAATAGGCATCCTCCTGATCGCGGTGCTCGTGTCTTTTCTTTTCAGACCAATTTGCTCAAAGAGTGCGGCCCATTCCCGCCGATGTATCGCAAATCTGAACGTTATCCCTAAATACATGTACTATACGGCGGAAGAAATGGAACCGGAAGACCTGGCGAAAATGACGGTCGCCGATCTGCTTCAGGAGTCGATCCGCATGTGGAAAATGAAGAAAGATTTGGTCGTCTGTCCCATTGACGGTCGGCCGTATGATATCTTCCCTCTGTCCGCCGCCGAGTTTGTCCGGCATTTCGAATCCTGGGATCATCCGGTCCCGGTCGTCATGTGCCGCGGCACGCATGTGAAAGAAGTAAGGGGATGGACCGGCTGGTACAAAACATACTACGGAACGCCAGTCGTTTATATGGACGGGCTCAGAGAATTGAGCCGGGAAGAGGCGGAGAAACTCGTTTCGGAGTTATCGCCGGAACCGATAGAGTTTCCGACACAACAGGCAGTCGAACTGGACGGCTTATCATCCGGTTATCCGTCCGGTTCGACATTCGGACCGTCATTTACAATCAAGTCAATATCAGACAATTGACAGAGTGACGGACGGATTTGACGGTCGTTCCGTCATTTCCGCAGGATAATCGAAAACCGGCATTTCAGGTCAGAATAAAAAGGAAGGTTGTTATGTTTTATTATCTTTTCTGTTTATTTCTTTGCGACTCCCTGCCGAGACATAAGGAACGCCGGGGAATCCGTGGAGATTCGCCCGGCGCAAACGGGACAGATTTCTTAAAAGTATGATCCGGTCTTATTTCGCGGTCGGATCGTTGACGCGGCCCGCGAAGAGGACGAGTCCGGTCTGGTTGTCGCGGATGAGGACCATGAACGGACGGTCGGCGCGGAACTGGTGGACGGGATCAGGCATGCCGATGGAGGTGATCCTCGCCATGCCGATGGCGGTCGCGGCGGCGGCCTTCGTGGAGACTTCGTCCATCTTCAGCGCGGTCTTGTGCACCACGTTTTCGATCTTGAGCGCTTCCTCGGTGTCGATGCCGGAGAAGTCGGCGAAATTGGAGAACGGGGTCTTCATGCCGAGGCCCTGGAGGGTCTTGTTGAGGTCGAGCTTGCAGGTCAGGTCGGTCTTCGGCAGCCAGACGCGCGTTTCGCCGCCCTGACGGCTTCCGAGCCAGGCGTCAAGCTTGTCGCCGATGGAGGCGGCCATCTTCGCCAGCGCGGCCTCGCCGTGGTCGGTCCCGCCGTCGATCGGCATGAGCGCGATGAGTTCGAAGCGGCGGTTTTCGTAGGGCAGGACGATGGCGTGGACGTTGTCCTGAGGCGCCGCGCAGTAGGCGATGCCTTTGCTCTTCTGGTACATCATCTGGACTTCCTTCTCCGCGCCGCCGAACTGCGTGAAGACCATCGGCTTCGTGTCGTCCTTCGGGAACGGGTTCGCCCATTTCGCCTCGAAGTACAGCGTGTTCAGCAGGACCATGGCGGTGTCCTTGCTGAAGAAATCGGGCGAGAGGAGGTCCTTGATCATGTTCTTCGTGCGGGCTTCGACGTAGGCATTGATCTTCGCGGCGACCTTCGCGGACTGGCCGAAATCCTCCTTGTAGAACGCGCCGCCGTAATACTTCTTGATCATTTCGGTGAATTCGGGCAGCACGTTCTGGTCCGTGTCGGTCCAGACGGAGTTGGAGACCAGGACTTCGGTCTTTTCCGCCTCGGCGTACTGCTTCGTGACGGAGTCGAAGAACGCGCCGCAGGCCGCGGGATCGGCGGGCAACCCGAGCACCTTGCGGATCTCGTCGGCGGTCGTGCCCTTCGCGCCGCAGTAGACCATGCCGAACGCGCCGTCGATGCTGAACGGCGAGATGAACATGTTCTTCTTCGCGTCCGCCTTGCAGACGGTATCGAAGAGCTTGAAGCCCTGACGGTTCAGGTCGGCGGCGACCTTCTGGTCGGCGGCTTCGTCGGCGAACGCGGGCAGCGCGACGCTCATGGCGCACAACGCGGCGTGAAACAGTGTTTTTTTCATGGTTTTGCTCCTTGTATGGGGGTGTGTTTCAGATCGTTTTCTATGAATTAGACGGGCAAAACGCGGAAATCTTAGCGGAGAACCGCATTTTTTTCAAAAAAACACCGGATTCTTTTGTGTACAGCAGGCGTTTTTCCTTGATTTCATACCTTTTTATGCTATTGTAACTGCATGAACGACAATCCGCAACCGGAAAAACGGAGCCCCAACGGACATGGAACACGGCAATACACCTGACGACGGGAGCGCCTCGGAACAGGCGTCCGGCCCCGTGGCGGCATTTCAGGAGAAAATGGAAACATGGACCGACAGGGTCGGCTATGGCGCCAAACGCGGCTTGATCTGCGGACTCTTCACAGCGTGGGGATTTGCCGTTGTGGTGCTGATTGTCCATTCCGCACAAGCAGCACTCACACATTCCTTCGGCAAACAGGACACAGGCACGCTCGGCGAGATGCTTGTGAATTCGTTTTTCTTCGTGGTCGGACTGACCATTTTTGTTACGCCGGTCGGAGTGATCGTCGGAGCCATTCTGGGCGCAGCGGGGATCATCCGGAAGAAGAAAAAAACGGATGGAGACGCACAAACATGAAAGACGACCTGACGTCAGCAGGCGGAACGGCGGCTGAAAACAGGGTCGGCTATGGGGCCAAACGCGGCTTGATCTGCGGATTCTTCACAGCGTGGGGGCTTGCCTTTCTGCACGGGATCTTTCTGATCGTGTATTTCCTGACCGCCTACAATAGAGCTTCATCCGATTACGACACATCAATGATGGATTATGTCGAACTCGGGTTTCATGTCGTAGAAGAAAATGGAGTATATCTCATAATCTTCTGGTCGCTTCTAATCGTTCCGGCCGGAGTGATCGTCGGAGCCATTCTGGGCGCGGTGGGAATCATCCGGAAGAAAAAACCTGCGAATGAACCGTCCTCATCCGAACCGGGACCGTGATCCCATCTTATTCCGGCTTAAAGACCTTGGAATCAAGCGACCGGATGCTCCGGAAATGCTTCTGATTGGCGCTGCACAGCGTGAGGGAATGCTCGCAGGCTGTCGCGAAGACGAGCGCGTCGGCGAGCTGGATGCCGGAGCGCGGAGCGTGTTCCTCGATGAAGATCACGGCGCGGTGCGAGATCGCCTCCGTGATCGGCAGGACGGTGAAATCCAGCGCGTTCAGGAACTGCTTGATCAGGCTCTGTTCCTGCCTGCTCCGCGCGCCCTGCATCAGCTCCATGTAGTTGACCGCGGAGATGAAGCGGTTTTCGTCGCCGTCGATCTCCTTCGCCGCCTTCTTCGAGCCGCGAAGCGCCCAGATCAGGACATCCGTATCGAACAGCATCAGCGGAACCTCGGTTTGCGGATCGTTTCCACGTAGACGGCGGGATCGGCCATATCGGGGCGGTCGCTCCACATGCCGAACGCGGCAAGATCGGCGGTTTTGACCTTCGCCTTCTTCGTTTGGGCAAGAGGAACGATGACGGCGCGGTGTTTCCCGCGATGCGTGAGCGTGACCGTTTCGTGGCGGTCGATGGCCGTCATGACCTCGCGCATTCTTTTTCTGAGATCCAGGACACTTGCTTCCATGGTTCGCCTCCTTTGAAAGTGCACACTTGTACTATACACTTCTTTCGCAAAAATGCAAGCGGAAATCCGTGTTTTTGTTCGGGGTATACGGGAAATCAATACGTCAGCTCGTTCATGGAGAACGGCTTGAACGACTTGATCTTCTGTTCGCGCGCGGCGGGGTCGACGGAGAGGTATTTCCAGCGGTTGAACGCGAAATCGTGCGGCATGTAGCCGGAGAGCCATTCGTGCGCCATCACGAAGCACATGGTGTGCGTCTCGAATATCCAGGGGCATTCCCCCTGCAGGAACCGGATCATTTCGCGCGATTTCGCGGCGTATTCGGCGGGATCGGAAATCGCGAGGAATTCACGGTACATGGCGTCGTATTCCGCCGAACGGTAGTTCACGCGGTTGCAGCCGCCGGCGTTCTCGCCGTAGAAGAGCTGGAGGAAGTTTTCGGCGTCGGGGTAGTCGGCGGTCCAGGAGTAGCGGAAGAGCTGGATGCTGCCCGCGCGGAGTTTCTGCACGAAGCGCGGCCAGGTGTTGAACTCCGGTTGGATTTCGATCCCGATCTCCGCCATGTCGTTCGCCATCAGCTCGGCGGTCTGACGGTAGAACGTGTCGCTGCCGGTCTGGTCGAACGTGATCACGAGCGCGCGTCCGGTCTTCGGGTCGATGCCGTCCTTGTATCCGGCAAGTTCGAGCTCGCGTTTCGCGGCTTCAATATCACGATGGCCGAGCTCTGGATGAGGTTCCGTAACCGCGCCCGGGACGCCCGGCGGGACCGGCCCGTAGGCGGCGGAGAAACGGCTCCCGGAGTGTTCGATGCGGCGTTCGCGGTCGAACGCGAGCGTGATGGCGCGCCGGAGGTGCGGATTGTTTCCGAGGAGCGGATCGGTGAAGTTGAAGCCGATGTAGTTGGTCTCGAGCTGGGGACGGGAGAGCAGGCGGATGCCGCGTCCGCGCAGCGCGGGGGACAACTCCAGGTCCTTGTTCACGACCGCCTCGAAGCACTCGCTGTCGGGCACATACAGGTCCAGACGGCCCTGCAGGAACATCAGCCACGAGGCGAGGGGCTGTTTCACGAGGTAGCAGGAGATGCGGTCGGCGGCGGGCAGCGTGCGTCCGTCGGATTCCGCGTGGTAGCCGTCGTAGCGCGCCATTTCGATGATGTAGTCCTTCTCCCAGCGGGTCAGGCGGAACGGCCCGGATCCCTGCGGATGGTCCGCGAAGTCGTCGCCGTAATGCTCCAGCGCGCGGCGGGAGACGACGGCGGTGTACGGCAGGGCGAGGGCGTACAGGAATCTCGGATCGGCTTTTTCCAAATGGATCACCAGCGTGCGGTCGTCCCTGATCTCCAGCCCCTCGCACAAACCGTCGTAGGGCGAGAGATCGCCTTCGGCTGCCGCTTCCGTACGTTTCTGGAACGCGTCAAGCCCGCGGATGCGGTCGCGGATCAGCCAGAACCCGGGCGAACGCAGTCGCGTATCGGCGAGGCGCAGGATGGAGAACGCGACGTCGCGCGCGGTGATCTTCCGGGCGGATTCGTCTTCGTTCGCAAAGACTCCGCCGTCCTGGAAATAGAGGTCGTCGCGGAGCGTGCAGGTGTAGGCCGTGCCGTCTGCCGAGACTTCCGGCATGGAAATCATCATGCACGGTTCCAGCAGGTATTCGCCCTCGGCGTAACGGTATTGCAGGAGCGTGTCGTAGAACGCGCCGCAGACGTACTGGCTGGTGGTGTCGGCGGCAAGCGCGGGGTCAAGCGTGTTGATCTGCTTGCCGAGGCTCATCACCACGCGTTTTTCCGTGGCGGCGTCCGTGTTTCCGTCTCCGCAGGCGCAGAGGACCAGGAAAAGCGGACACAGCAGGGCCGCGCACAGAAAACGATGAATTGAGGAGGAAACAGTGTTCATTCTTCGTCCGTCCCTCCGCCTTCCTCGCGCATCCAGCGGTCCGCGGCATTGATGGCGTCTTCGTAAGTGAACCCGCGTCCCACGAGACAGCGCACGGCCTTCGCCTTGCGTTTGCGCACGTCGGGTTCGCGGCGGAACTGCGCGGCTTTCCGGTGAAGCACGGCGAACGCGTTTTCGCCGTCTTCGGAACTAGAATCCGCCCCAGTGTCATTTACCGGTTCATCCTCGTCCTTCCCGTTCAGGGTCTGCTCGATGATCTCCTGCGGGATGCCGCGTTTGCGGAGCGCCATGCGGATGCGCGCCGGACCGTATCCGCGCGAACGGTAGGACCGCGCGACGTCCTCGGCGAGGAAATCGTCGTGAAGCGCGCCCATGCGTTTGACCGCAAGCACGGCCTCATCGATCTCGGCAGGCGAAAAGAGTTTCTTCGCGCCGAGTTTCGAGCGCAGTTCGGCGGTGGAGACGAGGCGTTTCGCGAGAATCTCCACGGCGGCGACGAGTGCGGTTTTCTTTTCGGGGGGCATGTCCGGGTCCCTTTCTATATCGGCTTGAGGAAAAGATACACCGGAATCATGCGAAAATCAACCCGGTTCGTTGATTATTTCGGCAAAAAGCGCGCCGACGGGAAGGAAGCGCTGGAACTTCACGCGCAGGAGCTTGCGGGCGATGTCCGATTCGCTGCTCACGATCGTGCGGACGTAATTGCCGGACCAGCCGTCCCAGAGTTCCTTCTTGTTGCAGTTGGTCTCGATCAGGACGGCCCCGGTCGCGCCGACGAGGCTCTTCGCAAACGCCTGCGCGCATTCCTCCTTCAGCGCCTTGAGCTGTTCGATGCGGTCGGCGACCGCGGTCTTCTGCACCTTGTCCGGCATGTCGGCGGCCGGGGTGCCGGAACGCGGCGAATACGGGAAGACGTGGATGTTCGCGAAGTCCATCTTGCGAAGGAACGCGAGCGACTCTTCGAAGTCGGCGGCGGTCTCGCCGGGGAACCCGACGATGATGTCCGTGCCGAGGTGGAGATTCGGGATCGCCTCGCGGGCGTACGCGGCGTATTCGGCGAACTTCGCGGTGTCGCAATGGCGGTTCATGGCCTTCAGGATCTTATCGCATCCGCTCTGAAGAGGGAGATGCAGGAATTCGCAGACCTTCGCCGCGTTGCGTTTCATGGCGTCGACAATGGGGAAGAGCTCGTCGCAGGGCTCGGTGGAACTCAGGCGGATGCGGAAGTCGCCGGGGATCTCGCACAGACGGTCGATCAGCTCCGGCATCCCGACCTTGCCCGCCTTGTAGTGGCAGGTGTTCACGCCGGTCAGCACGATCTCGTGGAACCCGTCGTCGACCGCCTTCTTGAACTCGGCGGTGATCTCCTTCAGGTCGCGCGAACGCTCCGGGCCGCGCGCGGTCGGGACGATGCAGTACGAACAGCTGTTGTTGCAGCCCTCCTGCACCTTGATGAACGCGCGGGAACGGAACGGGAACACGCCCTGCGCCTGTTCGGCGAAGATGCCTTTCGCGAGCTTCGGGGCGGCGGGGACGTCGCGTTTTTCCAGCAGCGCGAGGTATTGGGGCAGGATCGTCTCAATATCCTTCTTCTGCTCGTTGGTGAGCACGAGGTCGATGTCCTGGTTCTGTTCCAGCTCGTCCTTGCTCACGTCCGCGGCGCAGCCGGTGAAGACGATGAACGACTGCGGGTTTTCCGCGCGGATCGAACGGAGCGCCTGTTTGCTTTTCTTGTAGGCCGTCTCGGTGACCGTGCAGGAGTTGACGAGGATGAGGTTCGGACTGCTGGATGCGTCCGGGGAAACGATCTGGAATCCGAGGCGGATCAGTCTGTCGTTCAGAAGCGCGCTGTCGGCCTGGTTGAGCCGGCAGCCAAGTGTTATGACCGCTGCTGTGATCGGTTTCATGTTCTGTCGCTGTGAGTGAATTGCAGTAAAAAAGCCCTGCCGGGGTGTGCGCCCCGGCGGTTTGAGCGGATTGCGAGGGTTCGGATCAGGAACGGATCTGGCCCGTGCCGTAGATCTTGTACTTGTAGGAAGTGAGCTCGACCAGCCCCATCGGGCCGCGCGCGTGGAATTTGTCCGTGCTGATGCCCATTTCCGCGCCCATGCCGAACTCGCCGCCATCAGTGAACCGCGTGGAGGCGTTCCAGTACACGGCCGCGGAGTCGACGTTGTCCAGGAAGAACTGCGCGTTCGCCTCGTCGGTCGTGAGGATGCTGTCGCTGTGGCCGGAACCGTAGCGGTTGATGTGGTCGACGGCTTTCTTCACGCCGTCCACGATACCGACCGTGACGTCGAGCGATCCGTATTCCTTCGGCCAGTCCTCCTCGGTGGCGGGAACGACCGCGACGGGCGCGGCGAGCTTCATGAACGCTTCGTCGCCGTGCATGGTCACGCCGAGCTGCGCGAGTTTCGCGGCGAGTTTCGGGGCGAATTCGGGCGCGATCGAAGCGTCGATGAGGATGGTCTCCAGCGCGTTGCAGACGCTCGGACGCTGGCACTTGGCGTTTTCGATGATCGTGAGCGCCCGGTCCTGGTCGCAGACATGGTCCACGAAGATGTGGCACACGCCCTTGTAATGCTTGATGACGGGCATCGTGGCCTGTTCGACCACGGCGCGGATCAGACGTTCGCCGCCGCGCGGGATGACCATGTTGATGCAGTCGTTCATCTTCAGCATGGCGGAGACGGCGGCGTGTCCCTTGAACGGCACGAGCTGGAGCGCGCCCTCGGGCATGCCGGCGGCGACGCCCGCGTCGGAGATGCACTTCGCGAAGGCAGAGTTCGAACGGAACGCCTCGCCACCGCCGCGCAGGATGACCGCGTTGCCGGATTTGATGCAGAGTCCGGCGGCATCGACCGTCACGTTCGGGCGGGATTCGTAGATGATCGCGATCACGCCGATCGGCACGGAGACCTTGTCGATGCGGAGGCCGTTCGGGCGCGTGACGCTGGAGAGGATGCGGCCGACCGGATCGTCGAGCCCGGCCACATGGCGCAGGGCGTCCGCCACGTCCTTGACGCGTTTCGGCGTCAGGGTGAGGCGTTCCAGTTTCGGCGCGTCCAGGCCATTCTGCTTGGCTTCGGCCAAGTCTTCGGCGTTGGCGGCCAGAATGACGTCCGTGTCGCGTTCGAGCGCATCGGCCATCGCGTGCAGCCAGCGCGAACGGCTGGCGGAATCGGAGACGGCGAGCGCACGGGAGGCGCGGAGGGCGCGGAGCCCGAGTTCGTGCATCGCTTCCCGCATGTCGGCTTCGTTGTTTGTTTCGCAGATCATCTGATAACCTTGAGGTTTGGTGCGCCGGACGCGGCTGTGTGCGGCATGTTTTCCGGCGCGACGGCCCCGCGGCGCGGGACCCCGTGTGAAAGAATGTGCATTATAAAATACTTATCCTTGCCGGATTTGCAAATCAAAACATGAAAAATTACGCGTTTTTCCCCTGAAACGACAGCATCAGCAGGGAAAACAGCAGGTAGGAACGGTCTTTTCCGCCGGTCTGATGTTCGGCAAGAAGGCGCTCCAGCGCAGTGCGGTCGAACATCGGCCAATGTTTCGGCAGTTCGTCCAGCAGGGCGGTCCGCAGCTGGTCGTGCCAGACCGTGCGGAACCATGCCGCCACCGGTACGCCGAATCCGCGTTTGCGGCGCAACGCGAGGCCCGGCGGAAGTTCCCTTGCGAATGTGTCGCCAAGAATGCGTTTCCGGCGGTTTCCATGGATCTTGAACTCCACGGGGAGGGAACGCGCGAACTTGGAGACCTTCGGGTCCAGGAACGGATTTCGCACCTCGAGCGAGGCCGCCATGGAGCAGACGTCGACCTTCGTCAGGACATCGCCCAGCAGATAGCGGTGCAGGTCGTCCTCCATCAGCGACGTTATGAGCTCGGTGGCTTCCGGCAAATCGCGCTTGGTGTTCAGACAAGAACGGAGATCAGGCGCGATCATGCCGATGGAATCCGCCGCGAAATGCGACATCAGCGCGTCATAGCGCGCGCCTGTGCCGGAGACCGCGCCAAGGCGCAGGAAACGTTTCAGGCGTCCGGCTTTGCTGCGTTCCCCCGAATCCGGCAGACATGCCGCCGCGGCGCTCCAGAGGAAGCCCGGCGTGAACGCACGCAGGTTTTGGAGAATGTGCATCGCGCGGTAGCGTTCGTATCCGCCGAACAGTTCGTCCGCACCGTCTCCGCTCAGTGCCACAGTCACGTGTTCACGCGCGAAAGCCGCCAGGAAATACGATGGCAGCATGGACGCGTCCGCGTAGGGTTCGCCGAATTCGGCGGCGAGTTTAGGCAGCAGATCGAAGTCCTGCGGCTGGACGGTCCTGATATGGTGATGCAGTCCGTGCGGGGCAAATTTCGCGAGATGAGCCGCTGTGGCCTTGCAGTCGGCGCTTTCGTCGTAGCGGGGATCGTCGAACCCGATGGAGAAACACTCCAACGGGGCGATCGAATGTTTTGCGGCGAGGAGAGCCACGATGGCGGAGTCCAGCCCGCCGGACAGGAAGACGCCCAGCGGCACATCGGCGATCAGACGGCGTTTTACGGCCCCGGAAAGCAGAGTTCGCACACGTTCGCAGGCGTCCTCATAGGACATCGTCTCCGGTTCGATTCTGATCTGCGCACCCCAGTCGATCTCCCGCATCGTACCGGTTTCCAGATGAAACTCGACCGCGGTCCCGGGACGCAGCTTTTTCACGTCCTCGCGGATCGTGGCGGGTGTGGGAATGTACTGGAACGCCAGATATTCGGCGAGCGCCGAAAGCGAAATCTTTTCGGGACAGCCCGGACAAAGTGTCAGCGTCGAAAACCGGCTGGCGAATCCGAATTCTCCGGTCGGGAGGTGGAAATAATACAGCGGCTTCACGCCGTGGTAATCTCGCGCGATTAGGAGCGTTTTTTTCTCGGAATCATAAAAAGCGAATGCGAAGAAACCGTTGAGGCGGGGAAGGCAGTCCGCACCCTCGCGGATCAGAAGTTTCAGCAGGACTTCGGTGTCGGATTTCGTGCGGAAGACTTCACCCGCCTGTTCCAGTTCAGCGCGCAGTTCGCGGAAGTTGAATATCTCGCCATTGAAGACAAGCGTGTAGCGTCCGTCGCCGCCGGGCATGGGCTGCGCGCCGCCGTCGAGGTCGATCACGGAAAGACGTGTATGGGCAAGCCCGAGCGCACCGTCCAGATACGTTCCGTGCGCATCCGGTCCTCGCTGGCGCATCGTGCGGCACAGATTCTGCAGAAACGCCTCGTCGGGCGGAGATTGCGGATTGAAACAGCCTGCGATCCCGCACATGGATTATTCCCCTTTCTCCACAATCGGGATGTGCCGCGACTGACGACGCCGGAGTTCCGCCGCCTCGTAGTCCGCCTTCGCACGCGGGATGAAGCACGCGTCGAGGAAACGTTCGAGGATGATCTTCCGCGCGAGCTCGGACGGATGGAGCATGTCCTCGGCGTAGAACCGGTAGTCGCGCAGTTCGTCGTTCAGGATCTCGAACGCGGGGAAATACGCACAGCCGTCGACCCTGGCGCAGACGTCCGCCGCAGCGGCACGCAGCCTCGCCTTGGAAAGCGAATTCGTGGTCAGGTCGCCCGGATTGTGCCGCACGGGCGACAGCGTGATGATGATCGGGCATTTGGCGTTGTACGAACGAATGATCTCGCAGGCGTTGCGCATGGCGGCACGGCAGGTGTCGTAGGATAGCACAGATTGCTCGAATTCGTTTCCCGGCGCTTTGTGGCAGTTCGCGACCACGAGACGTTCCGGCATGTGCCTGTAGACGACCGCGGTCGACACGGTCATGAGGAAGAAATCGGCCTTTTTGAGCACGCGGCGGAACCGTTTCGCGGATTCGTTGGCGTTCGCGGCCCCCTCGGCGGCGCTTGCGGCGGAGAACGCCCCGTGATGCCGCCACGAATGCCACAGCCCGTTCAGCTCGAAAAAATCGCTTTCCGTGTAGCCGCATTCCAGCCGCTGGAGCGCGTCGTTGATGGAGTACGGATTGTACAGGATACCGTTCGGATTGATCATGCCGCGCATGCCGCTGTCGAGCAGGGTCAGGGCGAGATCCTGCGCGAAGCACGACCCGATGGCGGCGAGCGTGCCCTGCGCCCGGATCTTCGGGAACGGGAAGGCGTAGTTGACCGGGGTGTACGGGATGGAGCAGGATGTGTTCATGTGAGCGGGCCTCCGGTGATGAGTTTTTCGAGCAGGAGCGAGTAGCGCGGCTCGCGGACGGCGTTTCGCACGGCCATGGAGACGGCCTTGCGCGAGCCGACCAGGACCATGAGGCGTTTTGCACGCGTGATGCCGGTGTAGAGCAGGTTGCGCTGGAGCATCATGTAGTGCTGGGACAGGATCGGCATGACGACGGCGGGGAACTCGCACCCCTGGGATTTGTGGACGGTGACGGCGTAGGCGGGCACGATCTGCTCCGCCTCCTCGAAACGGTATTCGACCATGGGGCCGGATTCGTACCGCACCTGGAACGATTCGTTCTGGAAGTCGATGCGCCCGAGGAAGCCCATGTCTCCGTTGAACACGTTCTTGTCGTAGTTGTTCACGATCTGCATGACCTTGTCGCCGGTCTTGAAGAGGCGGCCGAGCGAACGGAACACGAACTTCTTCTCCGGGTTCAGCTTCTCCTGAAGCAGTTCGTTCATCGCCTGCGTGCCGACCGCGCCGCGGTTCATCGGGCACAGCAGCTGGACGTCGCGAATGGGGTCAAGGCCGAACCGGCGCGGGATGCGGTCGGTGATCATGCGCTCGATCACGTCGGCGGCGTCCTCCGGGTCGTCCTTCTCGATCCAGTAGAAATCCGCCTGCGCGTCCTTCGCGCGGCGGGGCAGGCGCGGCACGACGCCATTGTTCACGTCGTGGGCGGCGTGGATGATACCGCTGCCGTCGCCCTGACGGAAGATCTGCGTGAGGCGGGAGACGGGACAGACGCCCGACGCGATGAGGTCGTTCAGGACGTTGCCGGGGCCGACGGACGGCAGCTGGTCGGGGTCGCCCACGATCACGACGGACGCCCCCGGCTTCACCGCGCGGAAAAACGCCAGCGCGAGCAGGATGTCGAGCATGGACGTCTCGTCGAGCACATACAGGTCATAGGGTAGCTGGTTGCCGCGCCCGAACACGAACTTGCGGGTGGCGGGGTCCCATTTGAGCAGGCGGTGAAGCGTAAACGAGGTCAGTCCGGTGGCTTCGGTCATGCGTTTTGCCGCGCGTCCGGTCGGGGCCGCCAGCGCGATGGAGAGATGGGACAGCTTCGAACGGCGGACGATCTCCGAGACGACCGTGGTCTTGCCTACGCCGGGTCCGCCCGTGATGATCGTGACCGGCGACTGGGAGACGCGGTCGACGGCGAGGAGCTGTTCCGTGCTGAATTTCGAGTTCGGCGGGGCGGGAATCTGCGCAAGCTTCATCCCGGCATAGCGCTCGCGCGACTGGAGGAAGCGGATGAGGAAGGGCAGTTCGTCCTCGCAGCGGAGGAGCCCCGGCTCGTAGATCATCACGTCGCCCTCGTGCGAGACACAGGACGCCGCGCGCTTCGTTTCAAGCGCTTTTTCGATGGCGGTGCCCGCGTCGGCCTCGTCCACGTCCAGCAGTTCCGCCAGGAATTTGATGAAGACGGCCTGCGGCATGCAGACGTGCCCCGCCTGACGCGCCTGCAGGAGCCCGTAGGTCACGCCCGCGGTCATACGTCTCACATCGTTGCGTCCGATGCCGAGCTGACGCGCGATCTTGTCGGCGTAGGTAAACCCGATGCCCTTGATGTCGGCGGCGAGCTGGTACGGATTATTGCGGATGACCTCGGGCGCTTCATTGCCGTACTTGTCGTAAATGCGGACGAACCAGGCGGGATTGATGCCGAGTCCCTGAAGGTAAATCTGGCTTTCGCGGCGGTCGGAATTCTCCTTCCACGCCTTGCGGATCGCCTCGATGCGCTTCCTGCCGAGGCCGGGGACCTCCTTCAGGCGGCGCGACTGCTGGTTCAGCACGTTCAGCGTGTCCGTGCCGAACGTGTCGACGATGGCCTTGGCGTATTTCTCGCCGATGCCCTTCACGACGCCGCTGGAAAGATACTTGATGAGGCCGTCGCGGGTGGCCGGGAGCGAGAAGACGCACGAGCTCACGCGGAACTGACGTCCGTGATCCTTGTGCATCTCCCACTTGCCGGAGAGCTGAACCGTCTGGCCGGGAGAAAGCCCCGGCACGGTCCCGACCGCCGTATGCACGGCGCCCTGGGGATCCCGCAGGCGGAACACGGTGTACGAGGCGTCCTCGCTTTCGTACACGACGTGCTCCACTTCTCCGTTGAGCTTATGCTCGGCGAGAGAGGCGTTCCCGGATTCGGTGCCGTATTCGTCCGTCATGACCGCCCGCGGGTTTTGAGCTTATGACGCAATCAGATCAGTGATGCGAGAAGATGCGTTCCGGCGCATGGCGCAGCGCCACGCCGAGTTCGTTCGCGCGCTTCACCACGTCGGCGTCCTTCAGGGAGCCCGCAGGGGAGACGACCGCGCGGATGCCTGCTGCGGCGGCGACTTCGAGGGCGTCCGGGAACGGGAAGAAGCCGTCGCTGGACATGGCGGCTCCGTCGAGCGTGACGTCGCCTGTGAATTTCTGCTTGAACTTCTCGATGGCCTGCTCGACCGCGCCAACGCGGTCCTGTTCGCCGGTGCCCACGGAGAGCGTCTGGCCGTTCTTCATGATCACGACGCCGTTCGAGCGCACGGAGATGTTGATGTACCACGCCGCGAGCAGATCCTTCGCCTGCTGGTCGGTCGGCTCCACGGTGGAGACCTGCGCGCCGCATGCCTTGTTCTCGCCGGTGGCGGCGGGGAGGTCGGCGAAGGAGCGGACGTGCGTGAGGAGCGGGGCGGCGACCACGAGCGAACCGTCGGCGAGGACCTTGATGGTGTTGACGGCGGGGTCGCCGACGAACTTGGGCAGGGTGTCGAGCGCGCCGCACTTGAGCACGCGGAGCTGCTTGTTGACCTTGTAGGTCACGCTGTCGTTGAAGACTTCGAGCGCGTCGGCGTCGAAATCGGGCGCGACGACGCATTCGGCGAAGAGCTCCATGATGGCCGCCGCGGTGTCCTTGTCGACCTTGCGGTTGAACGCGATCACGCTGCCGAACGCCGCGCGGGCGTCGCAGTCGCGCGCCTTGATGAAGACCTGGCGGAGCGTTTCGCCGGGGAGGCCGACGGCCGCGCCGCTCGGGTTCACGTGCTTCATCACGGCGCACGCGGGCTCCGCGAAATACTTCACGATATTCAGCGCGCCGGAGATGTCCTCCAGGTTGGTCTGGGAAAGGCCGTTCTTGCCGGTCTTCAGCACTTCGAGGCCCATGATCGCGCCGTGTTCGTCGGCGGGACGGTAGAACGCCGCGGGCTGGTGCGGGTTGGTGCCGTAGCGGAGGTCGTCCTTTTTGACGTAGCGGCGTCCGCAGACGACGATTTCATCGGGGAAATCCCCGATATTGGCGGTAAGATAGGTGTTTCTGTCGATCTTTCCAGACATTTTTTCGACTCCGGCTTTGAAAGGTTGGAATTTTGTGGTATCTTAATAAAGAAAAAACGCGATATTCAATTTACATTCAAGCGGGCAATATCGCAAATCACATTCGCAAAAATTCTTCGATTTTATTTGGACCTGACCTGAAAATGAACGGTATTTTTCTGACACTGGAGGGCGGCGAAGGCTGCGGCAAATCCACGCAGCTCGAACGCGTCGCCGAAGCCCTGCGCGCCAAGTCCGGCCGCGAAGTCGTCACGGCGCGCTCGCCCGGCGGCACCGCGGTCGCCGAAAAGATCCGCGCCATCCTGAAGACGCGCGAGCCGGGCGAGGACCTGCTGCCGGAAACGGAGCTGATGCTCTTCGGCGCGTGCCACGCCCAGATGTGCGAACACATGATCCGGCCCGCCCTGGCGCGCGGCGCGGTCGTCATCTCCGACCGTTTCACCGACAGCACGCTCGTCTACCAGGGCTGCGCCCGCCGAATCGCGCCGGAGACGGTCGCCCGCGTCAACGAATTCGTCTGCCGCGGCACGCGTCCCGACCTGGTACTGGTGCTGGACGTCCCGGTGGAGCTCGGTCTGAGGAGGACCACAGGGCGCGCCGGCGGAACCACACAGAACGACCGGTTCGACTCCGAATCGACGGCGTTCCATACCGCGGTGCGGAACGGCTTTCTCGAGCTCGCCAGGCGCGAACCCGGCCGGTTCGCCGTGATCGACGCGTCCCCCTCGCCCGAACAGGTCACACAATCCATTCTGGAGGCGATTCATGCACGACTGGCAATCCTTTGAATCCGCGTATCCGCTCCTCGGGCGCTCCCTCCGCATGGCGAAAAATGCGGGCCGCCTGGGGCATTCCCACCTCGTCGTCTCCTCGAACGCCGCCATCCGCAACCGGTTCCCGACCCTGCTCGCCCAGCTCGCGGTCTGCCTGGACCCCCTGCCCGACGGCGCACCGTGCGGACATTGCGAGACATGTTCCCTGCTGGAAAACGGGCTGTATCCCGACCTCTTTCTGCTCGCGCCGACCTCGAAATCGCGCCAGATCACCGTCGGAGAAGACGAAGACGAGCCTGATACGATCCGCAATTTCGACTCCATGTTCTACCTCAGCAGCAGCTCGCCCGGCGGCTGGAAGATCGGCATCATCCAGGACTGCGACACGATGAATGACAAAGCGCAGAATGCGTTCCTGAAGACACTGGAGGAACCTCCGCCGCGCTGCCTTTTCATCCTCACCACGGGGCATCCCGCCTCGCTCCTGCCCACGATCCGCTCCCGCTGCCAGCTCCTCTCGCTCACGGACAACGTCTGCAAGTACGACATGGAGGCGTTCGCCGCCATGCCCGATCTGCTCATGAAGCTCACGTTCGCCTCGAAGGGCGACCTCGTGGCGGGCGAGGACTGCGCCGCCGGGCTGATCGACATCCTCGGCGCGTTCGGCAGCATGGCGGAGACGACCGTGCAGGCGCGCTGGGACGAACGCCTGAAAGCCGCCGAGAACCTCGAATCCGCCGCCATGAAGCTGATCGAGAAACGCATGGAAGGCGAGACGGGCTGCGAATACCGCCGCCTCCGCGAGGAATTCCTCAGCATCCTGCACACGTGGTTCGCGCAGGTCGCGCTCGTCGCCGAGGGGACGCCGCTCGAACTCCTGCCGAATCCCGAGGTCGTGCGCGTGTGGCTGGACGCCGATCCGCGCCCGTCGATCCCCGCGGACGAGGCCGCGCGCATGCTGGGCGAGGCGGAAAACCTGGTCCGCGTGCTGAACACCAACGTCAACGACGAGCTCGCCGTGCGGGCGTTCGCGCTCTCCGTCGCGATCGACACCGGCGTGCAGGGGTGAGGGGAATTGTCATGCCCGCCGAAATCAGGGAGCGCTACGAGTTCACGCCCATCGGGCTCCTGCACACCGGGCTGCGCTGGCGGTACGAAGCGCCGCGCCAGGCCGGGTTCTCCGAGGCGAAGGCGCGCATCGAGCTTTACCCCGGACGCGGGTTCGAACAGGCGCTGGAGGACCTCGCCGGATTCGAGCGCGTCTGGGTCGTCTTCATCTTCCACCTGAACGCCACCTGGAAACCGAAGGTCACGCCGCCGTACGCGCCCGAAAACCGCAAGTACGGCGTCTTCTCCACGCGTTCGCCGCACCGCCCGAACCCGATCGGTCTGAGCTGCGTCGAGCTGGAGGGCATCGACGGCCTGAACGTCTACCTGAACCACTGCGACATTCTCGACCGCACCCCGGTCCTCGACATCAAGCCGTACATCCCCGCGGTCGACGCGTTCCCGGAGTCGAAGGCCGGATGGCGCGACGAACTCGTTCTGACCGAATGGACGCACGAATTCTCGCCCGCCGCACGGGCGCAGATGGACTGGATCGAGGGACAGACCGGGCTCGACCTCGCCAATTTCTGCGCCGTCCAGCTCAAATACGAACCTTTCAACCCCGCCCGAAAGCGCATCGAACGGCTCCCGGACGGCTCCTGGGCGATCCATTGTCGCACCTGGCGCATCGTGTACCGCGCCGACGCGGACGCCCATGTGCTGCACTTCCTATCCGTCGGCTCGAACTATGCCCCGGACGAGCTCGCGCCCGGCGCGCCCGATCCGTACGCGGACAAGGCGTTCCACCGGGCGTTCCTGGAGATCGCGTCATGGAAGTAATCCTCTGCCCCATCACCGGGTTCTGCTCCGGCGTGCGCGCCGCGCTGAACCGCACCACGGACATGCTGAAACAGCACGGTCCGCCCGTCTTCATCCTGCACGACCTCGTCCACAACGAATCGGTCGTGAACGACCTGCTTTCGCGCGGCGCGAAGATCGTCGACGAACCCGAGGGACTTCCCCCCGGCGCCACGCTCATCTTCAGCGCGCACGGCGTTTCCGAGGCGGTCGAGGCGCGCGCACGGGCGCTCCCGCTGAACATCGTCGACGCCACGTGTCCGCTGGTCCGCAAGGTGCAGGAACGCGGCGCGGAGCTTTCGAAAGAGGGGCACGTCGTGCTGCTCTTCGGCAAGGCGGGACACCGCGAGGTCGAGGGCATCCTCGGGCGCATCCACGGCGAGAAGCATCTCCTCACGAACGAGGAGGACGCACGCGCTTTCCGGCCGGTCCCCGGCAGGACCTACGCCTGCATCAGCCAGACCACCATGAACAGCGACGTGATCACGGAGATGACCGCGATCCTGCGCGAAAAGATCCCCGGCCTCGTCGAATCCGCGTCCGTCTGCCGCGCTACGCTCGAACGCCAGAACGCCGTCCGCAAGCTCGCGGCGAAATGCGACCTCGTGCTGGTCGCCGGGTCCGCGCACAGCTCCAACACGCGCCGCCTGTGCGAGATCGCCGCCGGCCAGGGCGCGCGCGCCGAACTCGTCTCCGGTCCGGAAGACGTTACGCCGGATCTCCTCCGCGGCGCGAAATGCGTCGGCGTCACCTCTGGCGCGAGCGCGCCGGACGACCTTGTACACGGCATCCTGGACGCGGTGAAGCGCATCGCCGCAACCGAACAAGCTCAAAAACTTTGAAGTGGGGAATAAAACGCCGTCCCTCGGAAGTGTTCCGATGTGGTTTTGTCACGAGCGGCGTGTGAGCTTGTAGTTCTGGAGCATAAAGAGCGGATCGTAGGACTTTTTCGCCTGGCGGAGGCCGGGGATGCCGAGGTCCTGTTCGCGGTTGAGCAGGCGGGCGCGGCCCTGCAGCGCGGCGGCGGTGCTGTGCGTGATGTACTGCGAAGCGCCCTTGTATTCGTAGCGGGTCTTCTCGAAATGCACGGTCCAGAGGTCGGACGAGACCGGGCTGTAGACGGCGAACGAAACGACGCGGCCCCCGGCGCGGAGCACAAGCCCCTCGACCGGAAGCGATTCGAAATGCTCCGCAAGCATCCTGATGGCGGAGGCTTCGTGCGCGGCCTCGACGGAAACGGGTTGCTCCTGCGCCGCAAACCAGTCGCGCTGAACGGCGAGCGCCTCGTCGAGATTCGCGCGGGAAAGCGGTTCTAGCGCGGCGTCCGGGTAATCCTCGCGGAACTGCGCGATCAGGTTGCGTTTCTTCGCCAGCAGACGCCCGTGCAGGCCGACGAGCGCGTCCACGCAGTAGACGTACTCGTCGTAACGGTCGTCCATGCGTTCGGCGGAAAACCTCGTCCCGACGTCCGGATGCGTCTTCAGATATTCCTGATCCACGTGGTCGAACGAGCCGCTGTAGCCCGCGCGAATGAGGCGGTCGGACACCGCCAGAAGTTCGTCCGGTTCCGGACCGCGCGCGCCGCCCGGCGCGAACATGAGGATGTCCTCGGTCTCGAGCAGGAGATAGAGGTGGGAACCGATGAAGCACCAGTCGGGACGGTAGGTGCCGCTCCACAGGAAAAGATTGGTGAACGCGAATTCGCAGCTCTGGCGGCCGGACGCGAGCAGGAAAGGTTCGAGGACCGCGCGGTCTTCGAGCGCGAGCCGGCGGAAGCCCTCGGGCGGGCGGAGTTCGTATGGACCGTTCATGATTTGCCGCCTCCGAAGCGGAACGCCGTATGACCGTCCATGGGGGCGGCTCCGGCGGCGCGGTAGAACGCCTCCGTGCCGGGCACGCCGACGCAGACGATCCAGTCGACACCGAACGAGGCGAGATGGTCCGCCAGACGTTTCACGATCTCGCGGCCGATGCCACGCGAACGGTGCGCGGGGTCGACCACGACGTCAAGGATATAGGCGTCGCTCACGCCGTCGGACAGCGCGCGCGCCATGCCGACGAGGCGGCCGGCGGGATCGAACGCCGCGGAGACCGCGAACGAATTCGCGATCATGGCGTCGAGTTCCGGGGCGGGATCGGACATGCCGAACCAGCCCGCGGCACGGTAGAGCGCAAGCACGTCCGCGCGCGGGAGGTTCTTGGTGATCGAATACCTGAGCCGATCTTGCCTGTCCGTATCCATAACGCCCCGAAGGAATTACATGTTGTCCGCGATCACGCGGGCAAACTCGGAGCAGCGGAGTTCGGTCGCGCCTTCCATCTGGCGCGCGAAGTCGTAGGTAACGTGTTTGGACGCGATGGCGCGTTCGATGCCGCGGATCACGAGGTCGGCGGCTTCGGTCCAGCCGATGTGGCGGAGGAGCATTTCGCCGGAGAGCGCGAGCGAGCAGGGATTGACCTTGTCGAGTCCTTTGTACTTGGGCGCGGTGCCGTGCGTGGCCTCGAAGATCGCCTTGCCGCCGACGTAGTTGATGTTCGCGCCGGGGGCGATGCCGATGCCGCCGACGCTGGCCGCCAGCGCGTCCGAAACGTAGTCGCCGTTCAGGTTCATCGTGGCGATCACGTCGTACTCGGCGGGACGGGTCAGGATCTGCTGCAGGAACGCGTCGCAGATGCAGTCCTTGATGAGGATCTTGCCCTCGGGCACAACTCCGCCGCATTCTTCCCACGTGACGGTCTGTTCCGGGAACTCGCGTTTGGCGAGCGCATAGCCCCAGTCGCGGAAACCGCCCTCGGTGAACTTCATGATGTTGCCCTTGTGGACGAACGTGACACTCTTGCGGCGGTTGTCGATGGCGTAGCGGATGGCGGCGCGGATGAGGCGTTCGGAGCCTTCCTTCGAGACCGGCTTGATGCCGATCGCGGAGGTCTCCGGGAAGCGGATCTTGGCGACGCCCATTTCATTTTGCAGGAACGCGATGACCTTCTGCACTTCGGGCGTGCCGGAGGCCCATTCGATGCCGGCGTAGATGTCCTCGGTGTTCTCGCGGAAGACGACCATGTCGGTGAGCTCGGGGTGCTTGACCGGGGACGGGACGCCCCGGAAATAGCGGACCGGACGGAGGCAGACGTAGAGGTCGAGCTTCTGGCGGAGGGTCACGTTGAGGGAGCGGATGCCCTTTCCGACGGGGGTCGTGAGCGGGCCCTTGATGGCGATGCGGTGATCGGAGATGGCCTCGAGGGTCTCGTCGGGAAGCCAGACGCCCTCGCCGTAGACTTCGCAGGATTTCTCGCCGGCATAGACTTCCATCCAGGCGATCCTGCGCTTGCCGCCGTAGGCTTTCGCGATGGCGGTGTTCCAGATGTGCATGGAGGCCGCCGTGATGTCGGGGCCGATGCCGTCGCCTTCGATGAACGGGATGATCGGCTGATCGGGGACGATGAGGCTGCCGTCGGGATTCGCAGTGATGCGGTCGCCGTCGACCGGACGGATTTTCTGATAGCTCATGAATGGTCCTTTACGAGGTTGAGAAATGAAACGGATTCGGAAACGGTGATGGGGTCGATCCCCACGGCGTAGACGCGGACCGCGAGGTCGTAGAGCGCAGGTTCGCCGTCGGGACGGACCGTGCGCGGGTTCACGATGCGCATCTGCTTCAGTTCGAGGGTATTGTTGCCGGCGGTGATCGGGTGGCGGACGCCCTCGATCATGGTCATGCCGTCGATGTGCTGTTCGACGATGACGGTGGTGCCGCAGTCGCATGTGAGCTCAAGCGTCTGGTCGATGACAACCTGTTTTTGGTCCGGCTGCCAGACGGTTCTGTTCACGAGTTTTCCGATTTTGAGTCCGATCGGCATGGTTGCGGCTCCCGCGGTTCGCCGGGCTTACTTCAGCCCGAGCACGTCCTGCATGTCGTAGTACCCGGCGGAAGCGCCCGCGAGCCACTTTGCGGCGCGAAGCGCGCCCTTGGCGAAGGTCATGCGGCTGGACGCGCGGTGCGTCAGCTCGATGCGTTCGCCGTCGCCCGCGAAGAGCACGGTATGGTCGCCGACGATATCGCCGCCGCGCACGGCGTGGATGCCGATCTCGCGGCGGGTGCGCGCGCCGACGATGCCCTGGCGGCCGTAGACGAGGTCGTCCTGGGTGCGGCTGGCGGCTTCGCAGAGGACTTCGGCGAGGCGGACCGCCGTTCCGCTCGGGGCGTCCTTCTTCTGGTTGTGGTGCGCCTCGATGATCTCCATGTCGAAATCGTCGGCGAGGAGCGAGGCGGTCTTGCCGGAGAGGAAGAAGAGCAGGTTCACGCCGACGCTGTAGTTGAACGTCTGGACGATGCGCGCGCCGTTCGCGGAAAGCTCGCGGAGGGCGGCCTTGTCGGCGTCGGTGAGCGCGGTCGTGCCGATCACGATGGAGAGCCCGGCCTTCGCGGCGGCGCGGGCGTTCTCCAGCACGTTTCCGGTGCTGAAGTCGATGATGGCGTCGGCGTTCGCAAGCATTTCCGGCGTGAGCGCGGCGGAAATCGGCACGTTGAGCGCGGCGACTCCGGCGACGGTCCCGGCGTCCTGCCCGATGAACGGGCTGGCGGGATATTCGGTGGCTCCTGCAAGCGTGAATTCAGGATTTGCGGCGATGGCGGCGACAAGCGCCTTGCCCATGCGTCCGGCTGAACCGGTGATAATGGTGCGGATCATGCGGAAATCTCCTTAAACGCCTTCGAGCGTGGATTTGTAGGATTTGATGAGGTCGGCGAGCTTGGCGGACACGACGGTTTTTCCGCCGCGCGTGAATACCAGTTCCTGTTTCTCCGTGGTCGTGCCGACGCGGGCGAACACATTTCCGGCGAGCATCTTTTCGAGCTCGGCGGCGCGTTCGGGACGGCAGGTGAGGATGAAGCGCGAGTTCGACTCGGAGAAGAGCGCTTCGGCGTCGTTCAGATTCTCGATGCCGGGGAGCTTGTCGAGGTCGATCGTCATGCCGAGGCGGCCGCCGATGGCGGACTTGGCCGCGGCGATGGCGAGGCCGCCGAGCGCGGGGGAGATGACGGAGGACGGGATGTCCGCCTTGATGACCTCGGCGAGCGCGTGGTAGAGCCTGGACGCCTTCGGGATGTCGACCTTCGGGACGTTGTTGCCGACGGCGTCGAGCATGGCGTAGTATTCGCTGCCGCCGAGTTCGGGCTTGGTCTCGCCGAGCACGTACACGGCGTCGCCCGCGAACTTGGCGTCGAGGGAGACCGCGTGCGACACGTCGTCGATGCGCGCGATGGTGCTGAAGAGGACGGTGGGCGGGATGGATATCTTGCGGCCGCCGCGCGTGCTGTCGTTTTTCATGCTGTCCTTGCCGGAGATGCAGGGCACCTTGAACGCCTTGGTGCAGTCGTAGAGAGCCATGTTCGCGCGGACGAGCTGCGCGAGCTTGTATTCGCCGTCCGGAGTCTTCTCGCTCTGCACGGGGTCGGGCCAGCAGAAGTTGTCGAGGCCGGCGATGTGGTCTGGATCGGCGCCCGCTGC
>JAEEQN010000031.1 GCA_016285345.1 Victivallales bacterium
TGCCCTTGAACTCGGCGACGCCGGGGTGGATGCAGTTGGAGTTCTTCGTGTCGCGGCACATGATTCCGCGCGGCGTCCACGGGCCTTCCATGCTGGTCGCGGTGGCGTAGGACGCCATTTCGTTGAAGCCGTTCAGGATGTGGGAGACGTAGATCATGTAGTAGACGCCGTTGCGCTTGAAGAGCCACGGGCCCTCGGTGTAGTTCGGCAGGCGCATCATTCTGATCTCGCCGTCAAGCTCGATCATATTCGGCTTCAGCTTCGCGACGTAGAGCATGGTGTGTCCCCACGCGAGCCACGGCGTGCCGTCATCGTCGATGAAGACGGTCGGGTCCATGTCGTCCCAGCCGACCGGGCCGGGCGTCATGCTGTCCCACACGAGCGGCTTGCCGATGGCGTCCTTGAACGGGCCTTCGGGCTTGTCGGAGACGGCGACGCCGATGGCGCGTCCGCTGTACCGGTCTTTGCCGCAGAGCGTGACGTAGAGCCAGTATTTGCCGTCCTTCTTGATCGCCTGGGCGGCCCAGGCGTCGTGGGTGCCCCATTCGAACGTGTCCTTGCTGGCGACGGGGCCGTGCGCTTTCCAGTTCACCATGTCCTTCGAGGAATAGCAGAGCCAGTCGTTCATGACGAGCCACTGGCGCGGAGGAGCTTCGTCGTGGGTGGTGTAGAGGTAGACGGTGTCGCCGTCCACGAGCGGGGCCGGGTCGGCGGTGAAGACGTCGGTGAGGAGCGGATTCCCGGCGAGGAGCGCCGAGGAAGCGAGCGCCATTCCGGCGAGGAGAGCGGTCTTTGTGATTCGTTTCATGGTAGGTTCCTCATGGGTGAGATTCGATCACTTCGCGGGGGAGAGACGGTAGAGCCTCGTGGTGTGGCACGGGAGCTTTTCGCAGGTGAACGTGCCTTCCGCGGTGCCGATTTCCTTGCCTTCCCAGAGATCGCGGACGACGACCTTGCCGGAGAGTCCGATGCTGGAGAGGTCGACCTTGATGTCGCTGGTCTCGGGGGAGGGCTGCTCGAACGCCTTCTCGTTGAGCACGAGGAATTTCAGGCGGTTGCGGGAATCGCTGTTGTCGACGAGCTTGACCTTGGACTTGAAGGTGTCGTAGCCTTCCGGGAGCTTGTAGACGATGAGGGAGAGCGCGTGCGTGCCGATGCCGTCGATCTCCTGCCCGTCGCTTGTGAGGCCGTTGCGGACCGCGCCCCATCCGGCCTGAGCGGAGGCCCACTTCATGTCGACGAGCTTCTTCGTGCCGGCGGGACCGGAGATTTCGGGCTGGATCCAGGCGGAATGGCTGTAGCTGGATCCGTAGCCGTCGTCGATGACGGCGAGCGCGAGGATCTTCGAGCCGCGGATGTTTGCGGAGAGTTCCTCCTCGGGAACGCCGTTCAGTCCGATTCCGTCGCTCTCCAGGATGGCTTTGCGGCGGTCGTACTTGTTGTACTCGGACGTGCCGGTGTTGAAGAACGCGAGGTACTTGTCCTGGCTGCCGGGGACGTCGGCGGTCCAGACGATCAGGTCGCCGTCCTGGATGAGCTGGCGGTTGTTCTCGCTGTTCTGGTTGATCTCGATGACTTCCTTGTTCGTGAGGAGCTTCAGCGTCCAGTCGTCAAGCTTGGTCATGTCCGCGCCGAGGATGAGCGGAGAACGCGCGATCGACCAGAGCGTGAAGCAGAGGCGCATTTCATCGTGCGTAAAGTTGGTCGGGCGCGTGAACTCGATGATGCCGAACGGGAGCATGTCGGCGTCCGGCCAGGAGCCTTTGATGCGGTAGGGCTCCCAGCGGTGCAGACGGCCGAACATACCGCGGAGGGGTTCCCAGCGGTCCCAGAAGTCGTCGGAAACACGCCACATGTTGGCGTGTCTGTCGGCGTGCGCGCCGTTCTGGATCGGGGTGTCGCCGGGGGAGAGGCTGAGGATGATCGGGCGGCCGCACTTGTCGATGGCTTTGCGGATGCCTTCGATCTCGGCGGTGGCATACGGACGGGAGAGGTCGTCGATCTTGATGAAGTCAAGACCCCACTCGGCGAACTGCTCGAACACGGAATCGTAGTATTCCTGCGCGCCGGGCTTGCTCATGTCCACGCCGTACATGTCCTGATTCCAGGGGCAGGTGCTCCGCATGTTCACGATGTCCTGCGCGCGGTAGTTCGTACCTTTCACCTTGGTGTTCTCGCGGACGGCCTGACGCGGGATGCCGCGCATCAGGTGCACGCCGATCTTCAACCCGCGTTCGTGCATGTAGTCGGCGAGCGGCTTCAGTCCCTTGCCGTCCTTCGAGGACGGGAAACGTTCCGGAGCCGGGATGAAGCGGCCGTATTCGTCCATGGCGAACTGGTGGCGGATGTCGCTCTGGAATCCCTTCTGATTGTCGTTGTACCACTGGTGGTCGATCACGAAGACGTTCCAGCCGAACGGCTTCAGCTGTTTGATCATGGCTTCGGCCTGCTCTTTCGCCTGCGCCTCGGTGAGGCTGAGGCCGAAGCAGTCGAAGCTGTTCCAGCCCATCGGCGGAGTCGGCGCCCAGTCGTGGAAATCGGCCGCGGAGAGCGTGGCGGCAGCGGCGAGCGCGACGCCCGCGGCGGAGAGATAACGGATCGGGAGTTTCATGGATGTACCTTCGAGTTGAAAAAGTTGATATGATTTGAGGTTGATATGAAGCGGAAAAATAAGAATTTTCTAAATATATCACGCGAAAACGTTTCCGCCATATTAGTTTTAGACAAAAGTATATATTTTTTGCTCAAAACTTTTGAGAAAGGCGACAAAAAACGTTAAGAAACGTGTGAGCACAGTTCAGTCCGTATTCGCGTGCTTGGAGAACTCGCAGCCGCAGTAGTTCTGCCGGTAAAGGCCGAGCTTGCGGCAGAGTTCGAGCGAACGCAGATTGCCGCCGCCTTTCTTGAAATCCCATGGCTCGAACGCCTCGCCCCACTGTGCGCCGATCTCATGGATTGCGCTGGAATTCTTCTGCGGACCGAGCGTGAGCGTGGTCGTGAAGTGCGCGCCGAGGCGTTCCGCAAAAACGGACGTACGTGTGAGCTGCCACTGGAAACACCGTCTGCACCGTGCGCCGCGTTCCGGGCAGGCGGCGAAATCCGGCACGACGGACACGAATTCGAGCCAGGCGGCATGGTCCCACGGATCGGTCTCGACATGCAGTCCGTAGAAGTCGGCGAGCGTCTTCATCGCGTTCAGACGGCGCAGATACTCCGCCTCGGTGTCGAGGTTGGAATTCGAGAAGAGCAGCGTGATGCGGCGTCCGTCGTCGAGCACGGGCGCGATGCTCCCGGCGGCGCACGGGCCGCAGCAGCAGTGCATCAGGAGCGGGATCGCCGGATCGGTGTGTTTGTCGTGTGGGCGGGGGGTCATAACGGAATGTCGTGCGGTTTTTTTTCCGAAAAATATAATCCTGCATGGAACAAAAAGCAAGCGAAGCGGTCAATTTTAAATAGAATCCTGAAAAAGCGTGTTTGCAAAAGCAAGTTTTAGGGGCTATATTAATATATTGTCATTTCATTCCGAATCTTTTTCCGGAGTAGAAAAATAGGAGAGAGACCATGCAGAATCAGACGTACGAAAGCAACTTCCTCTTCCCCCGCAGAATGCTGTTTTTCCACGCGAACCGTTCGGCGCTTCTGATTCGCGGACTAGTCTTTTTCATCCTCGGTCTGATCGGTCTTTTCCGTCCGATTGGAAGTCTGGCCGCGGTCACGATCATCCTCGGCATCATTCTTCTGATTGACGCCATGGGCGCGCTGTTTCTGACGTTCGCATGCCGTCGTTACCTCGGCGTTTTCTGGTCGCTTCTGCTGTGCGCAGCCGGAATCGCGATGATCGTCAATCCGGTTGAGGCGGATGTGCTGATCGCGGTTGTGCTCGGGGTATGGCTGATCGCCACGGGCGTGAGCGAACTCGTTTCCGCATCCGTTTCCCCGAGCCGTTTCTTCCTGTCCGGTTCCGGCATCCTGTCTATTCTGATCGGGATTCTGCTTGTGATTGCACCGTTCGCGGGGCTGGCGGCTTTTTCCACGATCGTGGCGGTCCTGCTTCTGATCTCCGGAACGGGGATGCTCGTGCTGGTGTTCGGGCTGCGAGTGCCGGGCCTGGGCAGCGGAAAAACGAACAAGGGCTGAATCACAATAATAAATCGGAGTTGACATTTATGAAAAAAGACCTGATCTGGGAAAGATTCTATTCGATACCGCAGAAACTTTTCTCGTTCAACGCCACGCGTCCCGTGCTGCTGCTTCGCGGCCTGGTTTTCTTCATCATCGGTATCCTCGGCGTGATGAATCCCGTTCTCGTCCTGACCACGGTCACGATGATTCTGGGCGGCGTGGTCCTGCTGTTCGCGGTCGCGGCGTTTCTGATGGCGTGGAACAAAGGGCGCATTTCGGCGGCGCTTCTTGTGCTGTTCATTCTGCTCGGCATCGCCGGGCTTGGCATGCTGATTTATCCGCTGTATCTTGACATGTTCTTCATGATCGTCTGCGGCGTCTGGCTGATTTTCGCCGGTGTGTTTAGCATCCTTTCCGCGCAGAAACGTTTCGGCCAGCTGGTCCTGCCGATGCCCGGACTTGTCGCCGCGCTGATCGGCGTTCTTCTGGTTGTCGCGCCGTTTATCGGCGTCGCCGCCATCTCCTGGACCGCGGCGCTGCTGATGCTGCTGTTCGGTGCGCAGATGCTTTTTCTTGCACTTGGCCTGGATGCCGGGAAATGGGTGATCCCGGACGGGAAAAGCAACCGCAAACACTGAATTCAATTCAGTTCTTTTATCCGCCGTGTGGTGCAAACCATACGGCTTTTTTCTTGTCTATTTCTTTGTCTGTCCGGTTCCTGTATCTCGTTGATTTCTTCCTGCACTTCACTTATATCGTTCTTTTGAATTGGCTTTGGACTAATTACACGGTGCAAGACACGAAAAAAACACTTTTTTTTTGATTTGACACTTGTTTTTCTAAAAGAATAGGGTATATTATACAACATAAAAACAACAAAATAATCTTTACAATCACAAACATACATCATCTTCATTTGAAAGGAAGACACCATGCCCGATTTTAAACAGACCTTCCAGGACGAAGTGCGTCGTCTGGCCCGTAAAGAACTGAAAGCTTTCGAGGCGAAAATCAACGAACAGAAGAAGACGATCAGCGCTTTGACGAAGCGCATCAACGATCTGGAAAAGAAACAGGCCTCCGCGCCCGCCACTGTCAAGCCCGCCGTCGAATCCGCGCAGGCCGCCGCGCCCGCCGCCGATGGCCGCAAGGCGCGTTTCTCCCCGAAATCCCTTGTGAAATTCCGCAAGAAATATTCCCTCTCCCAGAAGGCGCTTGCTGTTCTCCTCGGCGTGACTCCGTTCACCGTCAGCCACTGGGAAATCGGAAAGAACCGTCCGCGCACGAATCAGATCGAAGCGTTCAGCGCGCTCGCGAAGCTCGGCAAACGCAAAGTGCTGGCTCTCGTCGCGGAAAAAGCGCCCGGCGAACTCCCCGCTCCGAAAAAGGCCGCCCCGAAGAAGGCCGCCAAGGTCGCGAAGAAGGAAGTGAAGAAGACCGAGAAGAAGGCCGCCGCTCCGGCGAAACGCGGCCGCAAAGCCAAAGCCGCTAAGGCCGAAAAGAAGGTCGCCGCTCCGGCTGAAAAGAAAGCCTGACCGTTTTCAGATTCGTATTGTTTTCTCGGACGGACTCCATGCGGGTCCGTCTTTTTTTGCCGAAAAACATGGAACGAACTTGAAAAAGCCCGAAAACGGCTGTATAGTATTTGGATATAGTTATTATCCGGACTTGTTCCCGAACTCATCTTTAACGATATTTGGAGAGAACCGAACCATGGCAAATCCTGTCAATGTCGCGATCGCCGGCGCCACGGGCGCGGTCGGCGTCGAAATGCTCCTCACGCTCGAGAAGCGCAATTTCCCTGTCAAGAACCTGAAACTCCTCGCATCCGCGCGTTCCGTCGGCAAGACGTTCAAATTCCACGGCGAGACCGTCGCGGTCGAAGAGATGACCGAGGATTCGTTCAAGGGCGTTGACATCGCGCTGTTCAGCGCCGGCGCGTCCATCTCCAAGCAGTTCCGCGCCGCCGTCACCGCCGCGGGCGCGGTCATGATCGACAACTCCAGCGCGTTCCGCATGGAGGACGACGTGCCGCTGGTCGTGCCGGAAGTCAACGCCGCCGACGTGTTCCTGCACAAGGGCGTGATCGCGAACCCGAACTGCACCACCGCCATCATGTGCGCTCCGGTCTGGCCGCTTCATCGGGCGAAGGGACTCCGCCGCATGGTCGTCTCCACCTACCAGGCCGCGTCCGGCGGCGGCCAGAAGGCGATGAACGAGCTCATGGAGCAGACCCGTGCGATCCTCGAAGGCAAGCCCGCCGAGGTCAAGGTCATGGCGCAGCAGATCGCGTTCAACCTTTTCCCCCACATCGACGTCTTCCAGCCGAACGGTTACACCAAGGAAGAGATGAAGATGGTGAACGAGACGCGCAAGATCATGCACCTTCCGAACGTGAAGATCTCCTGCACCAGCGTCCGCGTCCCCGTGATGCGCGCCCACTCCGAATCCATCAATCTGGAATTCGAGAACGAGATCACGCCCGAAGAAGCCCGCGAGATCCTCGCCAAGGCCCCCGGCGTCCAGCTCCGCGACGATCCCGAGAACAAGGTCTATCCGATGCCGATGGAAGCCACCGGCATGTACGACGTGCTCGTCGGACGCATTCGTCAGGACATTTCCCGCGACGACAAGCGCGGCCTCGACATCTTCATCAGCGGCGACCAGCTGCTGAAGGGCGCCGCCCTGAACGCCGTTCAGATTGCCGAAGTGCTCGTCAACGGAAAGTGACATCCGGAATCCGCAAACCTCATTTCGCGGTAATCCTTTTTAAGCCGTTTCCCCTCGTCCGAGGCGGGACGGCTTCTCTTTTTGAGGTGTGGAGACACTTTTTAACGTTTTCTTTAACTTAAAACGCTTTTTTTCGGATGAACGATTTCATTTTTCGTTTTAGCGGATTGATTTTTACGTTGAACCGTGTATATTATTGAATGAACCAACCATTGAACTTTTTTCCCGAGATATTTTTCTATGACTGAACAGGAAATCCCGCAGGAACAGCTTGACGCTCCGGTCGCTCCGGCGAACTGGATGGATATTGTCCGCCAGCACATTACCGGACCGGTCTTCTCGCTTGCGTTCCACATCTTTCTGCTTGTGCTGCTCGGCACGCTTGTGATCATCGCGCCGAACGCGGTGAAGGACGACATCGACCCGGTTCAGATCACGGAGATGGAACCCGTCCTGCCTCCGCCCGAGGAGGAGCCCATGCCGTCCGACATGACCGTGATGGATACGTCCAGTCCGAATCTCGACCGGTACGATTCCAGCGAACAGCAGCAGATGGAGGAGGTTGGCGTGACGGACGTTCAGATCATGACCGATATTGAGATCCCGACCCCGCTGACCATTCCCGACAGCAATTCCGCGCTGAAACTTCAGGGCGTGCTGCCGTTCGGGCGGCCCGGCGGAGGCGGCAAGATGGGCGACGGCGGCGAGGGCGACGGACGCGGCAACCTGAAAGGCATGCTTCAGGGGGTGTTTTACGACATCAAACAGACGAAAGACCGCCGGGCGACGGACGTCATGGGCGATCCGAATTCCGGCCACGACCGCACGCGCGACCGCATTCTGCCGATCATCAAGAAATTTGTGGAAGGCTCCTGGCAGAGACAGTACGACAACGAAGGCCGCGTGCATTATCCCGCGCTGGATTCGTATTACTGTTCGCCGACCCGCCTGTGGAACTCCTGTTTCTACACGGAGCAGATACCCGCGACGGACGCTCCGGCGGCGTTCCAGTGCGCGGATCAGGTGCGGACGGCCGGCGGCTGGGTGTGCATCTACTCCGGCAACGTGGTCGCGCCGTTCACCGGGAAATTCCGGTTCGTCGGGTTCTGCGACGATGTGCTGCTGATCCGGTTCAACAAACAGATCGTGTTCGACTACGGCTGGTACTCCTATACGCTCGGCGTCCGCGTGGACGATCTGGGCGATTATCACCGCATCCTCGGCGGTTCGCCGGACAACGAACGCAGCCGCCGTCTGATCGCGGACAGCGTGCTGTATTCCAAACATAAACTTGACGTGTACAGGCCGAATTTCGACAACGGGCACGGGTTGGCGAAAGGTCCCGTGCTGGAGGTGCAGGAGGGACAGGTGTACCCGATCGAGATACTGATCTCGGAAATTCCCGGCGGCGAATTCAATATGGTGCTGTTTGTCGAACAGCTCGATGCGAACGGTCAGCCGATCGATCCGAATCCGGACCGTTTCACGCTCTTCCGCACCACGCTCGACCTGCCGGAACAACCCAGACGCGATCATCCCCCGTTCAATCCCTACGGCCCGATCTGGCGTGTGGTGCGTTCGGCGGCCTCTTCCTCCGGGGGAAGATCGGGAAGCAGCTCCGGCGGACTCATCGGCAGCCGTACGCAACCTCGCACGGCGCGTGTTTCCGAAGATGACGACGATCTGTCTCTCTGATTCTCTGCTTTGTTTCTGTTGTCCGTATCCTTTTTCGGAATGCGGACGTTTTTTTGTCAAAAAAACGGATGAAAACGCGGAAAAAAGCTTGAAAACCGTGCAAATGTGTTATAAATTATGAAGTAATCTGTTCCGTACTCCGGCGAACTGGATTCCCGGATGCATGATTTGTTTCTTTTGAGGTGATACGATGCAGACCGATCAATCGCAGATTCAAAATAATGAACTTGAAGCGGAAGCCGCCGCAATGGCTCCGGCGAACTGGATGGATGTCGTCCGCCAGCACATCACCGGACCGGTCTTCTCGCTTGCGTTCCACATCTTTCTGCTTGTGCTGCTCGGCACGCTTGTGATCATCGCGCCGAACGCGGTGAAGGACGACATTGACCCGGTCCAGATCACGGAGATGGAACCCGTCCTGCCTCCGCCCGAGGAGGAGCCCATGCCGTCCGACATGACCGTGATGGATACGTCCAGTCCGAATCTCGACCGGTACGACTCCAGCGAACAGCAGCAGATGGAGGAGGTGGGCGTCACGGACGTTCAGGTCATGACCGATATTGACATTCCGACTCCGCTGACGATCCCGGACAGCAACTCCTCGCTGAAACTTCAGGGCGTGCTGCCGTTCGGGCGGCCCGGCGGAGGCGGCAAGATGGGCGACGGCGGCGAGGGCGACGGACGCGGCAACCTGAAAGGCATGCTTCAGGGAGTATTCTACGACCTGAAACAGACCCGGAACCGCCAGGCCAGCGATGATTTCAGGAATGACCCCGGAACGGGGGAATACCGCCATGAACGCGTGGCTCCGACCCTCAGGATCATGCAGTCGTTCGTGAACGGCTCCTGGCAGAGACAGTACGACAACGAGGGGCGGGTGCATTATCCGGCGCTCGACAAGTATTATTGCTCTCCGACCCGCCTGTGGTCCTCGTGCTTCTTTTCGGAAAATATCGCCGCCTCGGAGGCCCCGAAAGCCTACCAGTGCGAGCGGGACGTGAGGCCGGCCGCATGGGTGTGCATCTACTCCGGCAACGTGGTCGCGCCGTTCACCGGCAAGTTCCGGTTCGTCGGCGCGGCGGACGATGTGATGTTCGTGCGGTTCAACAAGGAAATCGTGCTGGATTACGGCTGCGCGACGTTTTCGGCAGGCGAATTCTGGGCGATGTCCCGCGACGACAATAATATCCGGCAGCTCAAGAGCGGCAGTTCCAACGATATCCGCAGGAAAAGCTCGCTCTACTCCAAACAGAATCTGGACGTCTATCCCGCCCGGAGCGGCGGCGCGGCATTCGATCTCGCAAAGGGTCTGCCGATCTCCGTCAGGGAAGGCGAGGTGTATCCGATCGAAGTCCTGATCTCGGAAATCCCGGGCGGACACTACGCGCAGGCGCTTTACATCGAACAGCTTGACGCCAATAACCAGCCGCTTATGAACGATTCCTCCGGACGCATGACGCTTTTCCGCACGACGCTGGATCTGCCGGAACAGCCCACCAGGGATTTCCCGGAATTCAATCCTTACGGCCCGATCTGGCGTGTGGTGCGCTCGACGTCTTCCTCCGGCGGTGGTGGATCAGGCGGTTCCGGTACTCTCCTCGGCAACCGCACGACGCCGCGCACGGCACGCGTCAACGAGGATGACGACGACCTGTCGCTGTAAAAAATCTTTCCCTATCCAGAAAAAAACCGCTTTTTCGGAACACTCCCGGAAAAGCGGATCATCTTTTTGTCGGATATGGACTCAGATACAGTAGTCCATATCGCCGTCCTTCGCGTTCTGCTTCTCGTAGGTCGCGAGGATGTCGGCGAGCGTGATGCCGCCCATCAGGCCGCGGATGTCATCGTTGAGCTTGCACCAGACTTCGCGCGGGGCGCAATTCTCGCTGAGTTTGCAGCGTTTGGGGGCGGACACGCAGTCAACGATGGACAGAGGGCCTTCCATGACCTCGATCACGTCCAGGAGCGTGATCTCTTCCGGCTTCATGGCGATGTGGAATCCGCCGTTGACGCCGCGCACGGAGCGGACCATGCCCGCTTTGCGGAGCGCGATCACGAGACGGCTGATGTATTTCTCGGAAATTTGCTGCGATTTCGCGATGTCGCGGATCAGGCGCGGCTTTTCAGACTGGTGGAGCGCCAGATCCATCAGGATGCGAAGCCCGTAGCGGCCTTTGGTTGAGATTTTCATAAAATGTAAAACTCCGAATTGATTTCCGTGTTAGTCATGTTTTATATCCTAATAATATGCCATTCAAACTCGGAAAATCAAGCGAAAAATGTAAAAAAGAACGGATTATCCGGTTTTTATCTAGTTTTCTTTCTTGTATCTCGGCTTTTGTCGCCGTGACCATGCGCGGCTTTCTTCGCGGCGCGGTTGGATTTGTGCGCCGGAGCGGCAGCTTTTTCTGCTTTACGCGGCTTCCCGGAAGACGCTTTCTTCTTCCCGTTCGGTGTAAAGGAAGACGGCTTCTTTTTCGACTTTTCCAGCAGGACCATCGTTTCGACGTTGGGCGAGCCGGGGAACATGTCGAAGACGCGGACGGCCGTGGGGGAATAGCCGTTGTGTTTCCAGGCTTTGAGCGTGCGCGGGACCTCGTCGGCGGAACAGAAGATGTTCAGGACACGCGCAGGGGAACGCTTCGCGATCGCGGCGATCACGTTCGGGCGGACGCCGCTTCTGGGCGGATCAAGAATAAAGAGTTCGCCCTCGGGCTGTTCTTCGTCCGCGCCGTAGAGGTCGGCGGGGCAGGGCGGGAGCTTGTTTTCGATGGCCGAGGGCGTGACCGCGGCGGCGATGAACTCGATGTCGGCGTCCGGGCGGTTGTGCAGGGCGTTGCCGGACGCAGAGTGGATCGCCGGACCGTTGAAGTCCATGCCGACGACGCGTTCCGGAGCGTCGCCGAGCGCGACGGCGAAGAGGCCGTAGCCGGAGAAGAGGTCGATCATGGTGGATTCCGGGCCGGGCTTCAGGAGCTTCTTCGCCTCGTGCAGAAACGCGTCCAGAATGGATTCATTGACCTGGGAGAACGCGGACGGCGGGTACAGGAACTTGCAACCGGCGGCGGTGAGGTCGAGATACTCGGAGCCGAAGAGCTTCTTGAACGGATGCGCCCCGGCGGAACGTGATTCGAGGTAGAATTCGGAACGCGTTTCGTCCAGGAACGTGAACATCGCGGCGACCCGCGGGAGCTCGGCGCGGACGTGGTCGGCGAGCAGTTTCGTCTTGTGCATGACCGCGGCGTCCAGATGGAAGAAATTCAGAATCAGCGTGAGGCGTTCCGACCCGCCGCGCACGACGATGAAGTTCAGGCTGCGCCCGACAGCCCGGTAGACGGGCGACACGAGCATCTTCCGTAACCACGCATATACTTCGTTATGCGATTCCGGTTCCAGCGCGGAGCGCAGCGTTTCCTCGCGTTCGGCTCCGTAACCCATGCAGAACCGGAGCTGGCCGCCGCGCGACACATAGACGCGGCGTTTCGAGGTGGCGCGGTAGCCGCGCGGGACGGGTGATGGAACGATTTCCCGGACCAGCTGCGAGGGGAGTCCGTGGACCTGCCAGAACGAGCGGACGGCGTCGGTCTTGACGCGGCATTCGTCGGCGTAGTCGAGCGGGACCAGGAGTTCGTGCGGATGCTCGGCGTCGAGCTTGTCTTCGAGCTGCGCGTTGGAGACGGCGAGCGCGACGGCGTGCTGGAAGAGGAACTCCGTAGAGCCGTCAGGCTGTTCCTTTTTGTTGGATGCAGTCGAGCGGACAGGAGCCGGGGCTTTCTCGTCCTGAGCGGAGAAGGATTTTGTTTGTTTGAAAGCGCCGGTTTTACGCCTGTTTTGAGGCTTATGGGCGGGACGGCGCGTTTTGGAAAATGCCATGGGATCAGGTTTCCTCAAGTTTGGCGTTCACGGAGAGCGCGTGGAGTTTGTCGAGGAGGTTTTCGTAGCCGCGGAAGATCATGTCGGCGTTGTGAATCACGGAACGGCCGGACGCGATGGTGGCCGCCACGATCATCGCCATGCCGGCGCGGATGTCCGGGCTGGACATCTCGCCGCCGTGAAGCGGGGAGGGGCCGGAGATCACCACGCGGTGCGGATCGCAGACGATGGCGTTCGCGCCCATGGCGATCAGGCGGTCGACGAAGTAGATGCGGCTCTCGAACATCTTCTCGAAGAAAAGGCAGGTGCCGCGCGCCTGGGTGGCGGCGACGATCATGCAGCTCATCATGTCGCTGGGGAACTGCGGCCATGGGCCGTCGGAGATGGTCGGGATGGCGCTGCCGAAATCGTTCTGAACGCGAAGAGTCTGATCCGGCTTCAGGATGATGTGGTCGCGGTAGAAGCGGAACTTGATGTTGAATTTCTCATAGACGCGCTTCGCCATCCAGTAGTGCGAGGGGGGGAGCTTGCCGGTGATCTCGAGGCCGCCGCCTGTGGCCGCCGCCATCGCGAGGAAGCTGGCGGCTTCGATGTGGTCGCTGTCGAGGGTGAATTCCGCGCCGTGCAGCTCGGAAACGCCCTCGATGAAGAGCGTGTTGGAGTCCAGGCCGGTGATCTTCGCGCCCATGAGGTTCAGGAACTCGGCGAGCTGCTGCACGTGGGGTTCCGCGGCGGCGTTGCGGATAACCGTCTTCCCCTTCGCGAGGACGGCGGCGATCAGGATGTGCTCGGTGGCGGTCACGCTGGCCTCGTCGAGGAAGATGTCAGCGCCGGAAAGCCCGTCTTTTTTGAGCTGGAAATGCACCACGGCGGTCTCCTGGTCGAACGTCTTGCCGATGCCGAGTTTTTCGAGGCCGTAGAAATGCGAATCCAGACGGCGGCGTCCGATGAAGTCGCCCCCCGGCAGGCCGATGAAGGATTCGCCGCAGCGTGCCGCGACTGCGCCGCCGAAGATGAAGGAGGCGCGGAGCGCGGCGCATTTTTTCGGAGGCAGGGAGGCGGAGTCGATGTCGCGGGCGCGGATGACGACCGTGGAGCCTTCGCGCGTGACGGACGCGCCGAGGTCGCGGGCGAGGTCGAGCATGACCTCGACGTCGAGGATCTTCGGCATATTGTGGATGACGACTTCGTCGCGCGTGAGGATGGCGGCGGCGATGATGGGGAGCGCGGCGTTCTTGTTGCCGCCGGGCGTGATGACGCCGGAGACGCGCGCCGGACCTTCTATGACGATGCTTTTCATGATCGGGGGATTTCCTGTGGCTCGAAAACTGTGGCTGGTGAAAAATGAAACGTGATAACTGAGGATGAAAAAATCAGATTCCCGCAAGCGAGAGTTCCCGCTGGTTCTGGCCTTGGAGCGGACGGAGCAGCAGATGGAGCGTGTGCGGCGGCAGGATATCCATGATGCGCTCCGGCCACTCGACGAGCGTGTAGGCGCGCGGATCGTAGAGGTATTCGTCCACGCCGAACGCCAGCGCGTTGGTCGAGTTGTCGATGCGGTAGAGGTCGAGGTGGTACAGCACGCCGCCGGGGAAGGGGTATTCCTGCACGAGCGTGAACGTGGGACTGCTCACGGGTTCGACGATGCCCAGGGCACGGGCGAACCCGCGCGCGAAGACCGTCTTTCCCGCGCCGAGCGTGCCGTGCAGAGCGATGACCGTGCCGGGCGGAAGCTGTCGCGCGATCGCGGCCGCGGCGGCTTCGGTCCCCTCGGGGGAATCCGATCGGACGGGGAGGCGTTGCGCCAGGATCGCGGCGAATCCGTGCATGTCGAAGTTCATCGGGCGTCCTCGTCGTCGGATTCGGATTCCTTCAGAAGCGAGAAGACGCACTCGCCGTCGACGAACGTCGCCATGGTGCGGCCCTTCGCGGCATAGCCGTTGAACGGCGTATTGCGGGACTTCGAGTAGAAGTCGTTCGCATCGATGATGTACTCGCTGTCCGGGTCGATAATCGTGACGTCCGCGGGCGCACCGACGGAGAGCGTCCCGGCGTTGATGCCGAGGATGGTGGCGGGGCCTACCGTGAACTTGGAAATGATCTGCGAGAGGGAAAGATAGTTTTTGTGATACAGCTCGGTCAGCGTCACGGGTACCGCCGTTTCGAGGCCGATGATGCCGAACGGGGCATTGTCGAATTCGACGAGCTTCGCGGTCTGCGTGTGCGGCGCGTGGTCGGTGGCGATGGCCGCGATCGTGCCGTCCTGGAGTCCTTCGATGAGCGCCATGCGGTCCTCTTCGGCGCACAGCGGCGGATTCATCTTGTAGTTCGTGTCGAACTTCTTGATCTCGACGTCGGTCAGCGCGATGTGGTGCGGCGTGGCCTCGGCGGAGATGCGCACGCCGTCGGCCTGCGCGGAGCGGATCATGCGGACGGAATTGCGCGAGCTGACATGCTGGATGTGGATCTTCCAGTTCGCGAGGCGGGAGAGAATGATGTCGCGCGCCACGATGACTTCCTCGGCGGCGGCGGGGATCGCCTTCATGCCGAGCAGAACGGACCAGTAGCCCTCGTGCATCACGCCGTCGCCTGCGAGGAACTTGTCTTCGCAGTGTTCGAGGACGGGGAGCCCGAAGTTTCCGGCGTACTCGACCACGTGCCGCATCAGCTCGTTGCTCTGGATGCAGGTGCCGTCGTCCGTGAGCGCTACGACTCCGGCTGCCTTGAGACTGCCGACGGGCGACATCTCCTCGCCCTTGCGGCCGACGCTGAGCGCGCCGGATGGGAGGACCTTCACCACGCCTTCGCGGGCGGCGAATTCCTTGATGTACTGGATGGTGGCGGCGTTATCGGCGCACGGCGAGGTGTTCGGCATGGCGACGATCGAGGTGAACCCGCCTGCGGCGGCGGCCATGGTGCCGGTGCGGATTGTCTCCGCGTCGGTGTTGCCGGGCTGGCGCAGATGCACGTGCATGTCGATCAGGCCGGGCGCGACGACAAGGCCCTTCAGGTTGATCGTTTCGGTTTCGTCGAGCGAGGGATCGAAGGAGCCGGGGTCGACGATGCGTCCGTCCCTGATCCAGAGGTCGCCGGTGCGGTCGATGTGGTTGGCCGGGTCGATGATGCGCCCGTTCTTGAGAATCCAGGAGTTTTTCTTGTTCATTTGAGGGCCCCCGCGACGAGGAAGAGTACGGCCATGCGGACGGCGAGGCCGTTGGTGACTTGTTCGAGGATGACGGACTGCGGACCGTCGGCGACGGCGGAGTCGATCTCGACGCCGCGGTTGATGGGGCCGGGGTGCATGATGAGCGCGTCCTTCTTGATGTAACGGAGCGTTTCCGGGTGGATGCCGAAGAAACGGGAGTATTCGCCGAGGCTGGGGAAGTATCCGCGCTGCTGGCGTTCGAGCTGGATGCGGAGCAGGTTGATGACGTCTGCTTCGGCGAGGGCGTCCTTGAGGTTGTGGCAGACGCGGACGCCGATCTGCTCGAATTCGCGCGGAACGAGCGTGGCGGGCCCGGCGAAGGTGACGTTCGCGCCGAGCTTGATGAGGCCCCAGGCGTTGCTGCGCGCGACGCGGCTGTGGAGGATGTCGCCGACGACGACCACGTTCAGGCCTTCGATGCGGCCCTTCTTCTCGCGCATGGTGAAGATGTCAAGCAGGGCCTGCGTCGGATGGCTGTGCGCGCCGTCGCCTGCGTTCACCACGCCCATGTTCAGTTCGCGGGCGAGGAAGTTCGGCGCGCCGGTCGCCTGGTGGCGGATGACCACGATGTCGGCCTGGAGCGCCTGGATGTTCTTGAGCGTGTCAAGCAGGGTTTCGCCCTTGCGGAAACTGCTCACGTCGGCGTTCATGTTGATGATGTCGGCGCTGAGGCGCTGTTCCGCGAGCTCGAAGGAAACGCGTGTGCGCGTGCTCGGCTCGACGAAGAGGTTCACGACGGTGCGGCCGCGGAGCGCCGGCACTTTCTTGACGTTCCGCTGGGAGACCTTTTTAAATTCTTCGGCAGTGTTCAGGATGTGGAGTATCTCGTCCCGCGAGAGGTCGTAGAGAGACAGCAGATCCTTTTTCGTCCATTGAAAATCCATATCGTGTGGTCCTTATTGTTTTTTGACCTTGAATACGCTGTCGGTGCCGTTGCATTCCACCCAGTCCATGCACACACGCCATTCGGGGCCGACCGAGACCTTCATCCCGACATAGTCGGCGTGGATGGGGAACTCCCGGCCGCCGCGGTCGATGAGCGCGGCGAGGCGGATCTGGCCAGGACGCCCGAAGTCGGTGAGGGCGTCGAGCGCGGCGCGGACGCTTCGTCCGCTCTGGAGGACGTCGTCGGCGAGGATGATGATCTTGTCGTTGATGTCGAACGGGATCTCGGTCTCCCGGATCATGGGGAGCGTCTTCCGTTTGCCGATGTCGTCGCGGTACATGGAAATGTCGAGCGTACCGACCTCGACCTCGCGTCCCGTACGCTCGCGTATGCTGCGCGCGATACGTTTGGCGAGAGGGACGCCGCCCGCCTGGATGCCGATCAGTGCGACCGATTCCGGCGGATCGTTCGCGATGTGCTCGCAGATGGCCTCCGATATCTTCTCGATAGCCTCCGGGATGCAGTCGCCTTCGAACATGGTTTCGTGTTCAGATTCGTAGTCGTTCATGCGTATGGTTTCCTGTTCGATGCTGGTGGCCGCGACCCCGGAATCGGGGGCGCACGGGATGTGCGTATCCGTGCGCGTGCGAAATGCGCGCGCGAAGACCGGCCTTTTTACAATAGCGCGTATTCGGCAAATATTCCAGTTGAGTTTTTATTTTTTCCTTAAAAAAACGGGACGGAAACTTGATTTTGTGTCGAAGCGGGGATATAATAATAAGAAAGCCGGTTGTCCGGGGTGTGCCCGGATGATGCCGGTTTCCGTTTACACGACACCGAAACAGGAGTTTTTGAAGTCATGCTTCGTTTCCGTTCCATTTTATTCGCCGCCGTGCTCGCGGCATCCGCGCCGTTCATTGTCCGCGCGCAGACTTCCGGCGCGGAAGCATCGGCCGCTACCTCCGGGAAGCTTACCGCCGTGCCGTTCCGCGCAGGTACGGTCCTTTCCGCTGAAATCAGCAAACAGAAACCGTCGTTCGACGTCGAATCCGAGTTCGACAAGCCCGCGATTGAGAATCCCGCGTGGATCGAACTGATCGTGAAACTCGACAGCGGACGCAGCCTCAGCCGGTTCGACTATGAAATCGTCGGCAAAAACGGCACTTATCCGTGCTTCGCGGTCGCCGAGGGCGCGGACGGATATTCATCCGACGCCGAAAAGTGGATCATCAAGACGTCGTCCCCGCTGAAATACTACCGTCTGCTCTTCCCCGTTCGGCTGGACGAGATCGCCGCGGCGAAAAAAGAGCTTCTGCCTGTGACGCTGAAGATAAAACTCTTCGAGACCACGCTCGCCCCCGCTTCGTTCCAGGTGCGCGTGATGCCCGAGGGGAAGAACTTCACCCGCGTGTCGTCCGTCCGCCCGGAAGGCATCTGCAATATGACCTACCGCGAGGCGTTCGAGTCCGGTAACTGACCTGAATTAAAACGCTATACACGAAAAAAGCTTCCTGTTGCGGATTGATCCGGCGGGAAGCTTTTTCTGTGTCCTGATTTGAGGAAAGACGGATTATTACTTCCCGACTTTGTCCTCTTCGGCCCAGCGGTCGAAACACCCTTGGATGAAGTCGATGGTTTTCTGGTGCGTCTCATGGCTGTTCTGGGCGACTTCCATCGGCGGACCGAATTCGAACCGTACGGCTCGTTCGGGGTGGAGCGGACCGAGGTCGCGCAGATATTTGCCTGTGGAAAGGAAGTCGGTTTTCAGCGCCATGGGCAGGACCGGGACGCCGGCGGATTTTGCGAGTTTGATGCCGATGGTGTTGAACTGCGACGGATCGAACGTGTCCGTGCGCGTGGACTGGGGGAAGACGATCATGGAGATGCCCGATTCGAGCATCTTTTTCCCCTCGGTGAGAACGGTCTTGAGGTCTTCGCGGGCATTGGTGCGTCCGACCGGGATCGCGTGGAACGACAGCAGGATGTGACGGAAGAACGGCACGTCCAGCAGGGATTTCTTCACGACGAACGAGAAGTCGATGTGTTCGCGGATGATCGCGTGAAGGACCGCCGTTTCCAGCAGGCTCATGTGGTTGCCGACGATCACGACGGGCCTGCCGCCGAGGTCGCGCAGGTGGTTGAGGCCGCGGATGTGAATGCGGCCGCCGCAACGTTCGATCAGGCGGATGTTGCGGGAGGAATACATGATCTGGCCTTCCTTGTCGAGCTTGCCGTGCGAGGCTGTGTTGCCGCACTGGATGAACGTCATGAAGTTGCTCTGATAGAAGTACCAGCGGCTGTGAAGCCAGAGGTGGAACGCGAGGGAACAGCGGTTGGACTCGGGCGTATCGTAACTGTCCATGCCGTCGAAGAGATAATAGGACATTTCGGGACCGTGTTTTGGTGAATGTTTGAACTCGCGGCGTCCCGCCGGAGACATTCCCCCGGAAAAGACGCAAAACTACTACAATAATTTACATCATAAAAGGGTGTTCTTCAAGCGGGAAAAGCTTTTGCGGCGCGTCTTTTTTCATGTTTTTTATACAATGAGGATTTTTTTACTTTTTTTCGCCGTTTTGTACCGTTTTACACTTGTATGCACCATAAAATGTGATACATTGTATTCTCGCTTTTACGGCACAACAAAAACACACGGGAAGGACACGGCAAGCATGCTGAAGGATGTGTACGATTACTACAGTCACGACGACTGGGCATTGATGAAAGCGGAAATCGACCGCCGGGAGACCCCGTTCCTGGTCGTCAATCTGAACATCATCCGCCGCAACTACGAGGCGCTCCGCAATCTGTATCCGTTCGCTCACATCTACTATGCCGTGAAGGCGAACCCCGCGCCGGAAGTCCTGAGCATCCTGCGCGACATGGGCTCCTGCTTCGACATCGCGTCCGTGTACGAACTCGACCAGATCCTCGCGCTCGGCGTTTCGCCCGACCGCATCAGCTACGGCAATACCATCAAGAAGGCGAAGGACATCGCCTATGCCTACGGCAAGGGCGTCCGCCTCTTCACGACCGACAGCGAATCCGACATCCGCAACCTCGCGCAGTATGCGCCAGGTTCGCGCGTGGCGTGCCGCATCCTCACCGAGGGCGGAGAGACGGCGGAATGGCCGCTTTCGCGCAAGTTCGGCTGTCATCCCGACCTCGCGATCGACCTGATCATGCTCGCGAAGGAACTCGGCCTGAACCCGTGCGGCGTGTCGTTCCACGTCGGCTCCCAGCAGCGCGACATTGGAGCGTGGGACTCCGCGATCTCGAAGGTGCGCTACATTTTCGATTATTTGTCGGAACACGGCGTCAACCTCAACCTCGTGAACATGGGCGGCGGATTCCCGGTCAAGTACATCTCGAAGACCAGTACGCCGCGCGTCTATGCGGAGGAGATCACGCGCTACCTGAACGAAGACTTCCCGAACGGGCTTCCCGAGGTCATCCTCGAACCCGGGCGTTCGCTCGTCGCGGAGTCCGGCGTGCTCGTGACCGAGGTCGTGCTTGTCTCGAAGAAGTCCAACGTCGGCGTCGACAAGTGGGTCTACCTCGACACAGGCCTCTTCAACGGCCTCATCGAGACCATCGGCGAGAGCATCAAGTATCCGCTTTACAGCGACGCCGAGGGGAAGCCGTCCGACAACTTCGTGATCGCAGGCCCCACGTGCGACAGCCAGGACATCATGTACGAGAAATTCCGCAACGCGCTCCCGAGCGGGATCAAGCCCGGCGACCGCATCTACTGGCTCACCACCGGAGCGTATACGGCGAGCTACTGCGCAGTCTGCTTCAACGGCTTCCCGCCGCTGAAGACATATTTCGTGAAATAAGCCAGCCCTCGAACTGATTATTCGTCCCGTACCCGGATTTTGATCGGGCGCGGGATTTTTTTATCTGCGGCGGGCCTTCTTCAGCGCGGCGGAAATGGAGTCCGCGGGCGGCGGCTCGGCGGCGGATTCCGGTTCCTGCGAATCCTGCGTGGATTCGGGCGCGGACTGTACCGTCGCGATCGAGGTGGAAAGCGGTCCTTTCCTGCGTTTGCGCGGGAGTTTGACGCCTCCTTTTACTTCGGAAGCGGAATCCGTCCCTTCGGCGTCCATGTCTTTCTTTTTTGCAACGAAGAAGCGTCCGATCAGCAGGAAACGGCGTTCGGCGATCTCGAAGAGGAACAGCAGGATCGCGGCGAGGCAGAAGAGGGGGGTGAGAGGGAACGCGCGGAGGCGTTTCGGGATGTCGTTCCATATCTCCTCGACGGCGATGCGTTCATGTCCGCCGCAGGCCCGGAGCAGTTCGGCGAGTTCGCGTCCGGACGCCTGGCCCGGATTGAATTCGGGCGAATACGGCAGTTCGACCGGGACGAGCGAATGCGGCCGCGCGTTGTCCCACTGGATGGAGCCGAGAACGACGTTTCCGCCCTGGAGCGGGACCTCGGAAACGAGGCGGTCGGGGCCGTCCCATGCGAGCGGATATTTGCGCGTTTCGGTCCTGCCGGAATCGTCGCAGAAGACAGCCGTGAGCACGGGCGTGCCGCGGAACGGGTCGGAGGTGCGCGCGGGATCGAGTTCGAGCGCGGCGTAATGGCTGCCGTTGCGTATCTCCTGCGTGATCATGTAGTCCGCGCCCTCGTCGTCGGAGGCGGTCATCCATGTGACGAGCGAGGTCAGGAACGGCGCGGCGCCGGGATCCTGCGCGAACGGCCCGGTGTAGCGTCCGTCGGCTTCGGCGCAGAACGCCACGACGCGTCCGAGTCCGTACGTTCCGGTCGCGGCGAGCGGGGCGCGATCCTCGTCGTCGGTAATAAGCACGGCGTCGCATCCGGGGCGCAGATAGGTGAGGTTGCAGCCGTTGAAATCGTACATGCGCGAGAACTTGTTCGCACCGGGGAGGACGGTCGCGGCGGGCTGGAGCAGCGCCTTCACCGGGTCGGACAGGAACGTGCTGCGGACCATGACGAACGTGTCTTCGGCGAAGATGCGCGGGAGCTCCTCGGCCTTGTCGGTGAAGTACGCGAGGCCGTTGCCGCGTTTCGCCACGTCCATGAGGAACGCCGCGTCGCTGTCCGACTTCGTGCCGAGTCCGACCACGCTGACCGTGATCCCCTTCGATTCGGCGGTGCCGAGCAGGGTGACGTAGGCGCCCGGCTCCTCGGCGTCGGAGGCGTCGGCGAAGAGGATGATGTGGCGGGACGGGATGTCCGATTTTTCGAGCATGTCGAATGCTGCTTTCAAGCCGGTGTAGGTGAAGATGCCGCCGCCCATGGACTCGATGGAGCGGATTTTGTTCGCGTGGCCGCGGACCTCGGCGACCGGAGCGAGGCCGATGACCGTATGCGGCGAGCTGTCGACCGCGATCACGCCGAGGCGGTCGAAATCGGACAGCAGGTTCAGCACCTCGACCGTGGCGGCGTTCGCCAGCGACATCTTGCTGATGCCCTTCGAATTGGTCATGCTCATACTGCCGGAGCGGTCCAGCACCACCACGACGGCGTTCGTGCCTTTGCGGACCTCGTTGCGCTGTTCGAGCGTGACGGGGAGCACGTCCTCGATCTCGCTGCGGTAGTAGCCGCCGAGCGCGTAGGAGGATTTGCCGCCGGTCATCATGAATCCGATCGAGCCCGCGGAGACGAGCCCCTTCAGGCGGGCGAGAGAATCCATGCCGAACGCCGACGCTTTCACGTTCTCGAAGATCACGCCGGAGACGCCGCCCAGCACTTCGGGCGCGAGCGCGGCGGACGAGGGCTCCATCACCTTCACGTCCATCCCGGCTTCGCGGAGAATGCGCGCGAGGTTCTTCGTGGGGGACGCGGTCACGAGCAGGACGGGCTTGCGCCCCTCGATGGAGACGATGCGGCGGACATGGTTGTTCTCCGGGACCGGATCGGCGGGCGCGTCGGGCGGGAGCACGAGCTCGACTTCATAGTTCGCCGTGCCGGGCGAATCGGTCTTGTCGCGCCAGGAGACGGTCGTGACGCCCCGGCGCAGGCGGACCTCCCGCGTGAGCCACGCGCCGCCGTTCTTGCGGATGCGGCAGACCGCCGTGCCGGACGACTGTGCATAGAGGCGTGCGGAGACGGTGTAGATCACGCCGGGCGCGGCGCGGAGAGGTGCGTCGACGGACAGGACCGCGGCGTCGTCGGCGGAACTGCGCGAGAGCAGACGGTAATCGACCGCGACGCCCCGTGCGGCGGCAGCGGCGGCGGACGCGGCGACGGGATTGCCCGTGGTGTGGAGGCCGTCGGAAAGCAGCAGGATGCGCCCGGAGGCGTCGGACGGGATCAGCTCCAGCGCGGCGTCGATCGCCCCGGCGATGTCCGTGGCGTGCGGTTCGGTCGGTTCGGTCTGGAGCCCGGTGAACGCCGGAGAATCCGGCAGTTTCTCCACGAAGGGTGTCCCGGCGAACGAGATTACGCTCAGCTTCGAGCTGTCGGGCGCGCTGTGTTCCATGCGGCGGATCAGCGAATCCATCTCCTGGCGCGCGCCGTCCGGCATGGACTTGCTCCGGTCGGCCAGCACGACGAGCGTGCCGGTGCGTTCGGGCAGACGGACCGAGATGCCCGCCATCGCCGCCGCGACCATGATGTAGATGAGGATGCGAATGGCGTTCAGGACGCGGGTCGGGAGCCTGCGGAACGTGAAAAGGGAGAGCAGCGGCAGCAGGACCAGGAACGCGGCGGGCTGCCAGATCAGGAAATAGTTCAGCATGGGCCGCCTCCTTTGCGCGTGAGGACGAGGTGATGCGCCGCTAGGAGCAGTGCGGCGAGCAGCAGGAACGCCCATGCCAGCGGACGGAGCATCCAGAACGGCATGACCGCGAGTTTGTCGGCGTCCTGCCGGAACGGTCCCGCGCCGGAGAGGTCGGATTCCTCCGCGGTCAGCCCCATCACGCTCGCGGACCACTTCGTTCCGTTGGATTCAAGTCGCCACACGCCGTGGAGCAGGGGACGGAAATCGGCCTGTCCGCGCATCGCCCGTATCTCCGTGGTCTTGCCGTCGGGCCGGACCGCGGTCAGCGACTGCGCGCCGCGCGGCAGGCGGACCTGGAGAAGTTCGCCGGAGCGCAGATTCATGCGCGCCGGGCCGAAACGCTCCGTGCGGACGGTCTGCGCGAGGTTCTGGAAGAAGACCGGCCAGAAGGGATGGTGCGTGATGTTCGAGCGCGCCGGGTCGAGGTTCAGAAAGATTTCGCGGTCGCGGTTCAGGTTCTGGCGCGTGGACAGCACCGGCACGTCGCCACTCCGCAGAAGCGTCTGCCCCGGCAGATCGTCCGCACTGACCGCCCACTGGAGCGAGTCGAGCGGGAGCCCGCGCGAGAGAACGGCGGAGTTTTCGGGCGAAAGCGGTCCGGACGCGGAGGGCGCGGATTCTTCGGATTGAGATTGTTTCTCTGCGGTTTCGGATTGATTCGCGGGCGTCGTTTTCTTTTTCGGAGAAGCGAGCCAGTAGAGATGCACGGGGGAGGGACTTTCCGCTTCGGCGGGAAGGATGTCGAGGTCGGGCGTCTCGCCCGTGAGCGCGCGCCGGAACGCCGGATTGCCGTTCAGGACGCGTTCGAGCGCTGACCGTGCGGCGGCGGGGAGACCTGCGGCGACGCGGTACGAGACGGGGGAATCGTCCTCGGCCTCCAGGACGATCTCGTCGTCGCAAAGCAGGGCGTTTGCGGACGCGTCGGCGTTTTCGAGGCGGACGGTGACCGCTTCATGCGCGGCGGCGGCCGGGACTGCCAGCACGATGCGGCGCGTTTCCTTCGGCGCGAGGCGGACTTGCGTTTTCAGCGCGCCGGGTTCGAGCACGAGCACGGCGTCGAGCGGGAGCGCGGAGAAGTTCGCCGCCTCGATCAGGATGCGTCCCGCCGTGCGGCGGGCGTTCACAATGGCGGAGTTGCCCAGCGGTGCGCCCGCGGAGAAACACGTGGTGTCCGGCGCGAGTTCGAGCGCGGGCTTCCGGTCGGTCACGATCAGAAGCTGGCACCCGCGCGCCATGCGCCGGGCGAGTGCGGCGGCCGCGGCGAGGTCGGACGAGGTGGCCTGCCCAGTCCAGAACGCCCCGAAATCCGTCCGGGCGTTGCTGTCCGAGGCGAGCACGGGGGATTCGGCGGCGACGATCCACAGGACGCGGCGGTCGGGCAGGGCGCGAATCTCGCTTTTGAGGAACTCCACGCCGGATTCGAGCGGGGACTTGCCGCCGGGTACTTTCGCCTGCATGGACATGGAGTCGTCGAGGATCACGGCGAGCGGCGGGTAGGTCTCCGGGGTGGAGACGAACGGCGCGGCGAGGGCGGCGGTCAGGAGCAGGAGCGCGGCGAGTTCGAGGTAGAAGATCGCGGGCGGGAACCGGAAGTTGATGCGCGTGCCGCTGTGCGGCGACGCCTGCGGGCGGTCCCACAGGAAGATCGCGGGCACGATGCGGACTTTCGAGCGGCGGTGCAGGAGGTAGAGCAGGAGCAGGACCAGCGCGACCGGCACGGCGCACCACAGAAGCGGGGAGTGTTCGAATCCGAAGAAGAAGTCGTTCATTTGAGCAGCCCCGCGTGGAAAAGTTCGTCGGGACGGATCTCCGGGCAGAAATCCGAGGCGGAAAGCGGCAGGAGCAGGACGCCCCGCGACATCGCGGCCGCCGCCCACATGGCGCGGTGGTTCTCGAGGCGTTCGTGGTAGCGCGCCAGCGCGCCTTCGTCAAGCACGAGTTCGCGTTCCTCCCCGGTCTCCGCATCGACCAGCAGCACGTTCGCGTCCGGCTCGGGTTCGAGCTCCGACGGGTCAAGCACCATCACGACCACGGCGCGCTTTGCTCCGTCGGCGAGGCGGGACAGCACGGGCGCGGGATCGTCCGGCCCCATGAGGTCGGTCACGAGGATGCGGATGCCGCGCCGGAAGAACTGACCGGAGAACGAGGCGGGATTCGCGGACGGGCTGAACGGCGTTTCGAAGGGCGGGAAGTCCCAGAGAAGCGGCGAGGCGGGCGCGGGATCCTTGCGGAAGGTATCGGCGGCGTGCCAGAGGTTCAGAGAGAACCCGGAGTTCGCGGCGGCGGTCGCGAAGATCGCGGCGAGCGAGATCGCGGCGGACGCCTTGCGTTCGGTCGACGCCATGGACGCCGAATGGTCCACGATCACGTCGCACCGAGGGTCGATCTCCTCCGAATACAGCTTGATCATGAGCTGTTCGCTCCGGGCGTACACGCGCCAGTCGATGCGCCGCAGATCGTCGCCGGGCCGGTATTCGCGGTACTCGGAGAACTCCAGCGCATTGCCCGTGCGGCGTCCGACGCGGCGTCCGTCGATGCCGGACACCTGAGCGGGGGCGGTCAGCTCCACGCCTCCGGTCGCGGCGAGGGCGCGTTCGACCGCGTCCCTGAAATACGGAATGGCTGCGGCGGGCGGGGTCATGACGCCTCCTCCTTATCCTGTTCCTGTGCCTCCGGAGCCTCGATCTTGTAGGTCGAAGCGGGGCTTTTCAGGAAGCCGAAGGCGGTGAACAGAACAATAATAGATACGATATACAGAACGATGCCGACGAATCCGGCGCCTTTTCCGGTCGTCAGTGCCAGAAGCAGCTGGATGGCGACGTAGGAGACGAGACAGGTCAAATTGAACCGGACGTTGAAGTCCCACGGGGCTTTCATCTCCATTTTTTTCCGCTGCCGGATGTATGAGAAAGCGAGCGCGAAATGGATCGCGGTCCAGGCGTTCCGCGCCCTGCTGCCGCAGCTGTAGAGGATGAGCGTTCCAACCACGTCGTGATAGCTGCCCGTCCGGATGTCCAACTGGAACAGGATGAAAACGGTCGCAAGGGTGATAAGTTCCAGCGCGATGACCGGGAGCAGGGAGAGCGGCGAGGCCGGATCGAAGAGTTTCCGCAGGAACGGTTCCTTCGTGCGTGTCTGTATCTGGCGTTCCGCCAGCGGCGAGGTGACGGAGAGCGAGGTGACCAGCAGGCCGCAGACAGATACGGAAAGCCCCAATGTGACAAACAGGAACAGAAGTTCGAAAAGTTCGCCTCCGGAACTGCTGTAGGAGGTGTTCCGGACTCCGAGGAAAGCGTTTGCCGAGAGCAGGATCGCGAGGAAGACGCCCGCCGTCGTGTACAGCAGGATGCGGATCCATCTCGAAGTCCGTTTGCCGAGGCCGAGCTCGCCGGTGTCGGCGGCGGCGAGCGGGAAATAGACGATGGCGAACAGGCAGGACACGGCATAGACCGCAAAGAACGCCAGGAAATCCTCCGTGGACGGGCTGACGATGATCCCGAAGAACATGATCGTTTCGATGCCGATGCAGATCGCCACCATCAGGGAATCCAGCCGGTAGCAGAACGGCTGCATGAGGAAGAACAGCGAGATCGCCATGACGCACAGGACGGCGCCGACCGGCGTGAGCGCCGACGTCAGGAGCTCCGTAACCGTCAGTTTGCCCGAAGCAATGCCGGACACCGCGCCCAGCGCCAGGATCAGGAGAATGGGGACGAGGCACGGCGACAGCAGGATGAGCAGACGTTTCCATGTGTAGAGCAGGCTTTGCAGCGCGCCCTGCACGAGGCCTTTGTTCGAGGTGTACTGCACCAGGTGCGCCAGCAGCGGCGGATCCTTGGCGCGGGACGTGATGAGGGCGCGGTTTTTGCTGCGAAGCCGGAACGCCGGGGCGACCATGAGGACGGGGAGGAACAGCAGGGGCAGCAGGAAGACGAGGTTGCTTGCCAATCCGGCCACGCCGAGACCGAGGAAGGCGAAAATGGCGAGCCCTCCGAACCCTTCGCCTTGGCCGCTGGTCTTCAAGGCATCAAGCGCCAGGATGCCGTTGATGACCGCGAAGACGATCGTCCCGAAGAAATAGAGCTGGAACGCCAGCGCGAACCACTTCAGGTATTTGAGCTTGAGCAGGGCGCGGTGCTGGGCGACCTGCCGGAAATAATAATAGTAGATGTTCCAGTCGGACGTGTCGCGTCCCTCCAGGTCCAGGCCGCGGTCGAACCACCGGACGAAGCGGATGAGAAGTCCGGGCTTCTTCTCGGGGCGGACTTCTCCTGTTTCCGCCGTGCGTCCGGCGACGGCGGGCGCTTCCGGCGGATTCCGGGTCATGGTTTCGGGCGCGGGTTCCGGGTTCATTTTCCGAGCATTTCCTTCGTGGGCGGTTTGACGGCGCCGGTGTCAGGGCGGCGGTGCATGCGGAACGCCTTGACGATCGCGGGCAGCAGGATCAGGAAGAGGACGCCGGCGACCGCGAGGGAGCAGAAAAGGGCGTGGTGCGTGATGGTCAGGGGGAAGAATCCTCCCCTCGGAGCCGTCCCCGGTGTCGATGCGACCGATTCTTCGATCGTCTCCATGAAGCAGTAGGTGGGGGAGATCAGCATGGACGCAATGCGGACGGGGAAGGGAATTCCCCTCATTTCGCCGCTGTTGACCGCGACGGGGATCCATGCGAGAACGTTGCCCGCGACCTCGAAGATGATCATCCACAGCCAGGCGGGCAGGGGCAGTTTTGTCCGCCAGCTCAGGACGAGCGAGAGGAGCACATATCCCAAGGAGGACACGAGGATGCAGAGGAATCCGCAGACTTGGGAGGTGTTGTCTCCCGACAGATCCCCGAACGGGTACATCGCCACGGGGATCGCGAGGATCAGGAAGGCGAGGATCAGGGAGCCGGAGAACCCGGTGGAGAACAGGAAATGCAGGACGCGGCCGATGAAATTGAGCGGGCACTTCAGGTACACGCGGATGCTGTTCGTCGGCATCTCGAAGATTGCGATGATCCCCAGCACGGCGGCCGAGAAGAAGCAGAACGCGAACTCGATGAAGTAGAAGGCGTCCGGCGGGAAGTCCGCGGGGCCGTAGATGATGTAGTACGGCAGCATCAGGATCAGCGAGAGGAAGGGCAGGGCGAAGAGATAGGCTTTCGCGGGCAGGAGCCGGTTGGATTTCGGCGGGGAGACGACCGCGAGCGAGAGCAGGAACAGCATGACGCCGAGCAGGAGCGCGATCTCGTATTCGACGAGGAGGGCGATCCAGAAGGAGGAGTCGAGGCTGCCCCGGTCCATGAGGTCGTCGATGATGCTGAACGCGGCGGGGACGAGCCCGAACGCGCTGTTGAAGATCCCGACGAAAAACAGCACCGTGACCCATTTCTGCCCGAACGACCCGGCGAAGATGCCCGCGAGCGCGTACAGTATGAGGATCGGGAAGAGGTAGAGCGTGACGAGCAGGGACGCCATGGAAAGCCCGCGCATGAAGTACGCCGCGGTCAGGAACGGCAGCAGCATGGAGAAGATGCAGAGGATCATGACCATGGCGCCTTCGAGCTTGCCCAGGATGACGGCGGACGGCTTGAGCGTGGTCAGCATGGAGTAGTTCAGCTCCTTGTCGGACCGTTCCTCCGCGAAACGCTGTTCCGCGCCGATTGAGCAGAGCAGGACGGAGAGTCCGGCCCCCGCGAAGATGATGAGCAGGAAGAACGCGACGCCCTCGTCCCCGTCCGTGTCGAACGTCATGGCGGAGGCGAAGAAGAGCGCGACGATGAACTGCACGATGAGGAGCAGGCCCATGAAAACGACCATGCGGCGGTTCTGGAAATACTGGCGCATTTCCTTGATGAAGACCGGGTTCAGGGACTCGCCGAGGTTTTCGAAAAATGCTTTTCCGACCATGGTAGCGCCTCCTTACTGGACCTTGCCCTGCGTGATCTTCATGAAGAGCTCCTCCAGTCCCATCTGGTTCCGCGTGAACGACAGGACCGTGAGCCCGGCGGCGAAGACGGTGCCGACGACGCGGGAGACCTCGGCGTCGGTGCCCTCGATGACCGCGTGGACTTCATCGTCGTCGAACAGGTCGACGGAACGCGTGAGCGGGTGCTCGAGGAGTTTCAGACGGACGGGCTCGGCCTCGCCGCGCGGCGTCTTCAGCATGATGCTGACGCCCTTCGGGACCGCCTGCGGCTGAGGTGCGGCGGGCGCGGCGTCCGAGGCGGAGAGGTCGGCGGATTCGCCGGGCTGAGGCTGTGCCGGAGTTGGAGCGGGCGCTCCGCCGTTGACCTGCGCGAGAAGGTCGTTCAGCGTGCCGGCGGACAGGAGTTTGCCCTGTTCGATGATGACCGCGCCGTCGCAGATATCCTGAAGTTCGGACAGGATGTGGCTGCTCAGGAAGATCGCCTTCTTCTGGTCGGCGAGGATCTTCAGCAGCGTGCGGAGCTCGTGACGGGCGCGCGGATCGAGACCGGCCGCCGGTTCGTCCATGATGAGGACTTTCGGGTTGTGGATCAGGGCGCGCGCGAGGCTGACGCGCTGCTTCATGCCCTTGGAGAGCGCGTAGAGGAACTTGCCGCGGAGTTCGCCGAGGTTTGTGAATTCCACGATGTCGTTCAGCGCGCGCGTGCGCTCCGCGCCCTTCAGACCGAAACTGCGTGCGAAGAAATCGAGGTATTCCCAGACCTGGATGTCCTTGTAGCCGGGGAGGGAGTCGGGCATGTATCCGACCACGCGGCGGACGGCCTCCGGGTAGAGCGTGGCGGACACGCCGTCGTAGAAGACGTCGCCGGACGTGGCGAGGTCGAGCGTGGCCATGATGCGGATCGTGGTGGTCTTGCCCGCGCCGTTCGGCCCGATGAACCCGAAGATGTTGCCGTCTTCGAAGGAGAAGGAGATATCATTGACGGCGACGGTCTTGCCGAAAACGCGCGTGAGATTGCGGACTTCAGTTTTCATGTGGGCTTACTCCTGAAGGGTGAACGTGCCGACGACGAGGTGGCGGGCACGGAAGGAAACGGGGTTGCAGCCGGGCGTGTAGAAAAGCGGCCGGTCGGTCTCGACGACGTACATGCCGGGGGCGAGGCAGGCGGCGAGCGGAGAGACGCCGCCCTCTTCCTGAACGGCGGCGAGCGCGTCGTGGCGGAAGCTTATCGCCGAACTGTGGGAGAACAATCCGTTTGTCGCCTCGCGGGCGGCGTTGCCCGTGCTTTTGTCTCCGCCGGGCTCCAGCAGATACGCGCAGACGGTGTAGAACAACTGGTTGCGGCCGGGCGAGAAGGAGGAAGTTACCTCCTTTGCGAAATTACCGTTCGAATTCGCGAAGTGCGCTTTCAGGGCCGCGCCGGGCGGTTCGGTCCCGGTGTACGGCTTCAGCTCGGCGGACGCGCCGGGCGGAACGATGCCGTCCGAAGGAAGCCAGAGCTTGCCGTCCGGGGTCTTCATGGCGAGGACCTTCACGGGCGCGCCGAGGCCGTTCACGACGGTGAGCGTGCCGGCGGCGTTCCGCGAGACCTTGAGCTGTTCGAGGTGCTTTTCCGCGCGGGAGACGCCGTAGACCAGCGGGATGCGCGCCTTGTTCGCGCCCGTGACGACCTGGTCGCGGCCGAGGGAGATGTTCGCGTCCTTCGCACGGGCGAACGACACGGTATCCGAGGGGTCGAAGACCAGCCTGCGGACGGGGATGGGCGCGTAGAGGCTTACGGCGGCGCGCGTGTAAGCCATGTTTTCCTGCTGGTCGAGGAACGTCATGCCGACTGCGGAGGCGCGGGTGTACCAGCCTTCGAAGAGGGTGACGAAGACGATGACGATCCCGACGAAGACGAACGAGATCACGGGGACGGTCAGCAGGAGCAGCAGGACGCTCTTTTTGTGCCGGATGAGGTAGAAATAGTTGACCGGGCCCACGACGACGATGTACGCCAGCAGCGCGAGGATGACGACCGCGAACGACACGTTCGGAATGTCGACGCACGGCAGCATCTGGCACACCGCGGCGGGATTCACGATGAAGAGGTCGGCGTTCTTCAGATAGTCGACCGTCGGCTGGATCATGCCGGAGATCATTCTCTCCAGAGCTGCGTTCGGACGGGTCCCGGTCCTTTTCCACTCGTCGACGGCGTCGGGATCGGGCATTCCCTCGGCCGGAGCGGTATTCTGCCGCGAAACCTCCGGGGCGGAAGCGAAGAGGCGTTCGTCGATCACGATGGTCCGCCCGAATCCGCGCGGCACGATGACCGGCACGCCGGGGTATTCCGGCGCGGGGACCCATTCGGGGGCGCGCGTGCCTTCGGCGACGAAGAGGACCTCGGTCGCGCCCAGCATCACGGCGTCGCGGATGGCGCGTTCGGCGTCGGGCGTGAACTTGTCGGTGGGCTTGCGGAAGATGAGGTCCTTGGCCTGGTAGAACTGCGGAATGGAGGGCCACTGGATCGTGTCGGAAACGGAGAATTGGGCGCTTGCATTGTAGCCGCCGTATGAGTCGTAATACTTCGTGCGGATCCCGTGGACGAGGGGGGTCAAAACCGCTTCTTCGCTGAAGACTGTATGGAAGGCGTGACGGGTCGTGTCGAACGAGGACGGCGCGGAGAAATATTCCCTCTTCATGTCGCCGATGTCGAAGATGCCGGGCGGCAGCGGATTGTACCGCCTGCCGTCGACGTAGATGCGCGGATCGACGACGTCAATGCTGTTGAAGCTGTTCTCGAGAAGAGATGACGGGACGAAGACGGATACGGTCTGGATGGAGTTCGCGGGGATTTTCCGCGAGGTCGTGAAGGACCGGGTTGCCCGATCGCCGCGCCAGCCGAACGCGTAATTCATGACGATCGTGACGTCGACCGGCTTCGCGGAATCGTTCTGCACGATGAATTCGCGGACGATCTGGTCGCCGAAGGCGATGGAGAGGAACGGCGCGGGCGAGGCCGTGATCCTGACCGGGCCGGACGGGACGGACGGTGCGGATGTCCCCGGCCTCGTGACCGACGCGGGATCGTCGTCGTCCGGGATGCGCTGGGGATCCTGTACTCTGACCGGAGCCGTGGTCGGAAACGCGGCGGGCGCCTGGCTGGTCGCGAATGAAAACGCCGCGACGGGCGGCAGGAGCAGGAAAAGCGCCGGCAGGATGCGCCGGAACGCCGATGCAATGTGGTTCGTCATGGTCGGACCTCAATCCTTTCCGGCGTTGACGCCCTGCGGCCATTCGATCCCGGCGGGGTCGACTTTTTCGAGGAGGCGGGCGGAGAGCTCCATGGGCGTGATCTTGTCGAGCTTCGCCTGGTAGTTCAGGATGAGGCGGTGGTTCAGCACCGCGGGCGCGACGCTGCGGACGTCCTCGAATCCGACCGCGGGACGTCCGGCGATGAGCGCGGCGGCGCGTGAGGATTCGGCGAGGGCGATGGCGGCGCGGGGCGAGGGGCCGTAGGTCACGAACTTCGTCACGTCCGGGATGGCGGCGGGGTTGCCGGGGTGTCCGGCGGCGACGATGCGGGCGATGTAGTTCGCGACGGATTCGCTGAGGTAGACGCGGTCCATGGCGGCGAAGATGTCTTTCAGCTCCTCGGCGGAAAGCGTCCATTCCGGCTCCGGCGGTTCGCCGCGGCGGCGGTGCGCGATGATCTGCGTGAGGACGTCGGCGTCGACGCCCGCCACGTTGATCTTGAAGAGGAAACGGTCGAGCTGGGCTTCCGGGATCGGGTAGGTGCCTTCGAGTTCGATCGGGTTCTGTGAGGCAAGCACGAAGAAGGGATCGGGCAGGGGGCGCGTCTCGCCGAGGAGCGTCACGGCGTGTTCCTGCATGGCTTCGAGCATGGCGGACTGGGTCTTCGGCGACGCGCGGTTGATCTCGTCGGCGAGGAGGATGTTGGAGAAGATCGCGCCGGGCTGGAACTCCATCCTGCGGGAGCCGTCGGGCATGACCTGGAGGATGCTGCCGCCGAGGATGTCGCTGGGGAGCAGGTCGGGCGTGAACTGGATGCGCTTGAACTCGAGGCGCATGAGCTTGCCGAGCGCCTTCACGAGCGCAGTCTTGCCGACGCCGGGGAGACCTTCGAGCAGGACATGGCCGCGGCTGAAGATGCCGATGAGGAGAAGCCTGTGGACCTCGTGCTGGCCGAGGAGGATCTTGTCGAGTTCGTCGAGGAGGCGCGCCGCAAGGCTGCTGACGCGGCTGAGTTCTTCGGGAGTCATCAGGGAGTTGGATTCGGTGTTCATCGCGGGAGTCTGCTCCATGTGGGTATGATGAAAAAGTTATGGTTGATCGGGTGAGTTGTTGAAATAGCGCCGGACGGATTCGCGGTGCGAGGGGAGGATGCGCGTTTCGGCGTGTTCCGCGGGCTGGCCCGTGCCGGAAAGCTGTCCGGCCTTGGCACGTTCGGCGGTCTCCTCGCCGGGCGAGGTGGCGAACTCCAGGATGGAGACGCTTTGTCCGGGCGTGTTGTTGTCGAGCACAAGATCGCGGCGTTCGTCGCCGACGTCCTGCGTTTCTCCTGTGAAGTAAAGAAGGGCGTCGCCGCGTCCGCGGGAAATGCTGCCCGAGCCGGGGGAGTTGCCCTGTCCTTGCCCTTGTCCCTGGCCTTGCCCGGCGGCGTCGGAAAGCTCGGATGCGCCCGGCGCGTTCTCCTCCAGCCACTGCTGAAGCGATTCGGCGCTGTTTGCATAATCGTCCGCGGTCGCGAGGCCGGTGTCGCCGGAGCCTGAACTTTGACCTTGGCCTTGCTGGCCTTGACCTCCCTGCTGTCCTTGCCCTTGTCCCTGTTGTCCTTGACCCTGCCCCTGACCTTGTCCCTGGCCCTGCTGGCCTTGTCCCTGTCCGGACATCTGCTGCATCTGGTCGTTGCGGACCTGCGCGAGTTTTTCGAGGCGTTCGCGCAGACTCTGCGCGTTTCCGGCGAGCGAGTCGGCGAGCGACTGAAGCTGATCCGGCGTCATGGACGATGCGAGGTTGTCCCCGCTCTGCTTCAGGAACTCCGCCAGCGCGGCGTCGTCCGCGGCGAGCTGTTCGGCGAGCTGCTTGAGCTGTTCCAGCGCCTTGGTGCGGCCCTGCACGTCGGTCAGCAGGTTCGCGAGCGCAGAGGCGGTCTGCGACAGCTTCTGGAAATTGTCGGCGGAATGCTCCAGCGCGCGGGAGGCGTTGGCGGCGAGCGAATCGGTCAGTTCGCGGAGCGCTTCGATGCCCTCGAACGTCTTCGCCGGAGTCGTGCCGGAACTGTTCTCCACGAGTTCGGCAAGCTCCTCCTTCGCCGCCTCGATCTCGTCCTGCGGGACCAGCGGTTCGTCTTCGAGGATCTCAAGCTTTTCTTCCAGCTCCTCCTGTTCCTCGTGAATGTCGAGCGCGCGCGGTCCGTTCAGCCCGGCGCGGTCCGTATCGACCAGAAACGCCCCCGCGAGGAAGAGTGCCGCGGTCAGGAGCGCGGTCACGCGGGCGGCGGGAAACTCCATGCTCAGTTCGGGTGCCTGCGGGACCCGTATCTTCGACGCCCACGCGGAACAGTCCGTTTCGAGCGACGCCGCCAGAAATCCGCCGCAGTCCGCATGCGCGTCCAGCCAGACCAGAAGTTTATGTTTCGGCGGCGTGAGCCGGATCGCCCGGAGCCATGCGAGGAACAGCGCGACGGCCGCGAGCATGACGGCCGCGGCGATCACGGCGTTGCGGGGCCATTCCGGGAACATCAGCCGCCATGCGAGCACGACGCCGCCCGCGAGGAAGAGCGCCGCGGCGCAGAACGTCGCGGATTCCCGCAGGAAAAGGCGGTTCCGGATGCCGCTGTACAGCTCGTCGACGGGTACGTTCAGCGTACCGCCGGAAGCCGGAAGACTGGTCTGGTTCATCGTTTGATCCCCCTGGGCGGATGGTTCTGTTCAGTTTGAGGTAAAAAAGATTCTATAGTCTTTTGATTTGTAAAATATACCCTCGCGCGCGTGAAAAATCAAGCCGTTAATCAAGAAAATGAACTATTTTCCCGAGGTAAAGTTGAGTGGAGTTCCCGCCGAATCCGCGCCGCGCATCCGAATCCCGCTTGAAAAATAGCCCGTTGCATGTATATTTAAGCATGAATCGAACGCGGAAATCCAAAGATTCCGCACCTCAAACAAGACACATGGAGCAACGATGTTCAACGGGAAAAAAGTCGTCGTGGTCATGCCTGCGTACAACGCGGAAAAGACCCTCGAAAAGACCTTCCGCGAAGTCGCCGCGCAGCCGTTCGTCGATCAGGTCGTGATCGTGGACGACGCCAGCAGCGACGACACGTGGGCGGCTGCGTCCCGCATCGAAGGCGCCGTGACCTGCCGTCTGCCGCGCAACACCGGCTACGGCGGCAACCAGAAACAGTGCTACAAGCTCGCGCTCGAACACGGCGCGGACATCGTGATCATGGTGCATCCGGACTACCAGTACACGCCGCTCCTGATCCCCGCCATGGCCGCGATGATCGGCAACGGCCTGTACCACTGCACGCTCGGTTCGCGCATCCTCGGCGGGTGCGCCCTGCGCGGCGGCATGCCCCTGTACAAATACGTTTCGAACCGCGTCCTCACGTTCGTGGAAAACGTGCTGATGGGGCAGAAGCTTTCCGAATACCATACTGGTTACCGCGGATTCTCGCGCGAACTGCTCGAATCGCTCGACCTGAGCGGGAATTCCGACGACTTCATCTTCGACAACGAAATGCTCGCGCAGATCGCCTGGACCGGAGCCGTGATCGCGGAGGTCTCGTGCCCGACCAAGTATTTCGAGGAGGCGTCGAGCATCTCGTTCCGGCGGAGCGTGAAGTACGGATTCGGCTGTCTCGCGGTCGCGCTGCGGTACTGTCTGGCGCGCTTCGGAATCTCAAAATGGCGTCTGCTGGACCCCGCGAACCGGGGTAAATTCGCGCCGGAGATATTGAAAAAGTCGCTCTGACGCATCGGGTTGCAACTATTCTTCAAAAAAACGGGATTTCGGGTTTGATTTTTCCTGAATTTGGAGTTATTGTAATCCTGTAATCATTACAAACCGGTGTTTCCCGTTCACCGGAACAGCATTTCCCTAACCAACCCCAACCCACCTCATGCGCTGCCCGGCGCGTGAAAGAAAGGAACTCCATCATGAAGTACGTTTGCCAGGTCTGCGGCTATGTCCACGAAGGCGACAATCCCCCCGAATTCTGCCCCCAGTGCAAGGCTCCCGCCTCCAAATTCGTCGCCAAGGTCGAAAACGACGGCCCGATGACCTTCGCCACCGTTCACAGCATCGGCGACGGCAAGGTCGACGACAAGGAGATCATGGACGGTCTCCACGCCAACTTCACCGGCGAATGCACCGAAGTCGGCATGTACCTCGCCATGAGCCGCGTCGCGGACCGCGAAGGCTATCCCGAGATCGCCGAAGCCTACAAGCGCATCGCGTTCGAAGAGGCCGAACACGCCGCCAAGTTCGCCGAACTCCTCGGCGAAGTCGTCGCTCCCTGCACGAAGACCAACCTGACCAAGCGCGTGGAAGCCGAACAGGGCGCCTGCGCCGGCAAGTTCGAGATCGCCAAGAAGGCGAAACAGCTCGGTTTCGATGCCATCCACGACACCGTGCACGAAATGGCCAAGGACGAAGCGCGCCACGGCGCGGCGTTTGCCGGCCTCCTGAAACGCTATTTCAAAGACTGATCTTTTGAAGTAGGTCTTAGTTTTTTGTCTTGCCCGCATCCGTAACAGGGTGCGGGCCCTTCATTCAACCCTTTTTTTCCTTTTCTACCGCCCGTGATGACACGCGAATCCAGCATCGAGATCCTGCGGAAGATCGGCGTGACGCCGTCGCCGCAGCGCACCGCGATCTACCATTTCCTGCGGACCCACGCGATCCATCCGACCGCCGAGACGATCTTCGAGGCCGTCCGGGCGGAACAGCCCACGCTGTCGCTCACGACTGTGTACAACACGCTGAAACTCCTCGCGGAAAAACACGCCGTATGGGAGATCACGATCGAGGGCGGCGAACTGCGCTACGACGCCAACATGTGCGAACACGGCCATTTCAAGTGCCTGCATTGCGGCGAAGTCTACGATCTTTTCCCCGCCGAAAACGAACCGCTGATGCCGTCGGTGCCCGGCCTGCCGGAGGGGTTCGTGCTGAAGGAGATCCAGCTCTCCTGCCGCGGCTACTGTCCGAAAACGGACTGCCGCGCCGCGCTCGCCGCCACCTCGAATTATACGTCGGAATAACCGGTTTTGAACCGGATCATTCCTCCTCGTCGTCCTCCACGTCCTCCACGCTTCAGTCTCCCTCTTTTTTCTTGCCGTAACCTGGCGGCAGGACCGGCTTTTCCAGGGCGGTGCATCCGTCGAACGCGGTGCGTCCGAGTGTCTTCAGCGAGGAGGGCAGCGTCACATGCTTCAGGCTCACGCAGTTGCGGAACGCCCGTTCTCCGATCACTGTCACGCCGTCGGGGATGCTGACCTCCTCCAGACTCGTGCAGTTCTGGAACGTGTTGTAGGGGATCGCCGTCACGTTCGGCGGGATCGTGATGCTTTTCAGGCTGGCGCAGCCGGCAAAGGCTCCCGAGTTATCCCGTCCGCCCGTCATCCAGTCCGAAGAACCGTGGATCTCCGTGATGGAGTCCGGCAATTCGACGCGCTCCAGGTCGGCACAGCCCCAGAACAGATTCGGTGCAATGATTTTCATTTCATCCGGCAGCAGCACCTCCTTCAGTCCGGTACACATGGCAAACGCCTCCGTGCCGACCGAGTATTCCCCCACGTCCGACGGAACGACGACGCGGCCGTCCTCCGGCGCGGTCACGCAGGAGAGCAGGCGTCTCTTCTCGTAGGGCCTCTTGTAGTAGAGGAGGCCGCCCTCGTATTGGATGAACGGGTGATCGTCCGGCACGGTGAGGCGGCAGTTCGTCCCGGAGAAAGCGCCGTAGTCGATGCGTTCGATCTGCTTTCCGATCGTGAAGGGCGGCAGATTGCGGCATCCCACGAACGCGCTGATCCCGATCGAGGTCACGCTGTCCGGGATCCTGATGTCGGAGAGACCGGTGCAGCAGGCAAACGCCCTGCCGTCGATGATTTTGATCCCGTCCGGGATCACGACTTTCTTCAGGGAGGTACACCCGGCGAACACCCTGGGGTAGATCGCCTGCGTGTGAAAATCGACATAGCCCCGCCCCTCCTGGAGGACCCTCCGCTGTCTCGCTTCTTCGCTATGCTCCTCTCCTGTCATCGGTTTCGCCATCGCGGCGGGAAGCCGGAATTCCTCCAGACTGGTGCAGTCCATAAACGCCTCCGTCTCAATCGTCATCAGATTGTCGGATATGTCGACTTTACGCAGGGAGGTGCAGTAACTGAACGCGCCTTCGCCGATCAGCCTCACTTTGTCCGGGATGCGGATGGAAGTCAGGGCGGAGCATCCGCAAAATGCGCGATCCTGGATCATTTCCAGACTGTCCGGGAGCACGACGTTCCGCAGGTTTTTACAGCCGGTGAAAGCCGAGACATCAATCACCTTCACGCCCTCCGGGATGCGGATGCTTTCCAGCGCCGTGCAACCCGCGAACAGGACGCCCGGGAGCGTCTTTGCGCCGGAGGGCAGCCGGACACTCCTCAGATTCTCGCAGTCCTCGAAGGCTCTGTCGTATATCTCCGTGACGCTGTCCGGGATGCTGATGCTGCGGACATACTTGTTTTGCCGGAAACCGTCGTGAAGCTCCGTCGCGCCGTCCGGGATGATGTAGTGCCGGTATTGCAGATACGGCAGGATCCACGGGATCTTTTTGGTCAGGGAGAGCCCGGCGATGTATTCCCCGAGGGGCGAATACGGCCTGGCCACGGAGCTGTCGATCACTTTCGTCCCCGCCGGGATGCGGCAGTAGTACATGTGGAAATAGAGTACCGGAATCCCCCCTATGGCCAGTGCCAGCAGAAGGATCATGAGAAGATGCGAAAGCTGCTCCGCGACTCCGGTGAACCGTTCGCGCGTGGTTTCTTCATCTTTTTCTTTCGGGGAATCCGCGTGTGCGTTCATGGCGGGGCCTCGGTCATCGGGTTGCGGACGGGGCGGTTGGAGTCGCCGCGTCCTTCTGTTCGGGACGGGGCGTCGGTGAAGAGCCAGTATTGTTCGCTCAGACGGTAGACGCCGCCCGCCTCCGCTGTGATCCACAGGTCCTCCGAACGTGTCAGGCAGGCTCCCGTCAGGAACTTCGCCGGCGCAGACGGAAGTTCCTTCGGCAATGCCGCCTGAACGCTAATGCTCAAGAAAAGAATAAAGAGGAAAAGGATTTTAGACATGGTAGATATAATGGCCTGAAAAAAGAATTATTTAGAGTTAACATTCAGATCATTTTGATTCTTGTTGATATATAATTTTACAAACAAAAGACCATTTTTGTATTTCGTATTGTCAGAAGCTTCTATCTCTGAAATAAGCCCTTTTCCATAATGATTGCCACACTTAATATAAAAGAAAAAGTGTATCTTCATCCTGTCTTTGTACGAGAAATTGAGCTCCTTTGTGGCATATTTGCCTTCCGGCGCCTGGGTGAGCCAGGTTATATCCATCTTGTCCGGCCCCGTTGTGTCCGCAGGAATGAACCCATCGTCAGGATCGGAGGAAACGAAACGCAGGTAAAAGGTTTTGGGAAGAAGCTTTTTATATTTACCTTGGCCTTGTTCTTGCAATATGATTTCACCCTGACTGTCACGCTCGAAATCAAGACGAAGATACTTTTTAAGTGGAATTGCTTCTCCCAACTTC